>NZ_CP108067.1:2409000-3011250 GCF_036178145.1 Streptomyces sp. NBC_00273
CGGGGGCACAGGAAAGAGCGTTGAACGGCAAGGACTACTACATACCGGCGGCCGCGATGGCGGTCTCACTCGCCTTCAAGCTGCCGGCCCTGCGGCACAACTGGCGCGATCCCCTCCTGCGGTCGGTCGTCGCCCTGCTGACCCTGGCCGGAGCGGTGTTCACCTTCGCGGCCCCGCCCACCATCGCCGCGGTCAACCGCTGGACCGGGATCGTCAACGTCTCGGCCCCCCTGGTCTACTGCCTGATCACCGCGTTCAGCGCCTCCTGCCTGGTCCTGATGGTCAACTGGCGGGGCGGCCCGCCCGAACAGACCCGGCTCGTCTCGCGCCACTGGATCCTCGGCTACAGCGCAGTGGTCCTCTCCCTGATCATGCTCTTCGCCCTCGGCAAGACCCCGGTGGAGCGGCTGCGCGACTTCGACACCTACTACGCGAACACGCCCTACATCGGCCACATGATCGCGCTCTACCTGCTGGCGCACTCCGTGGCCGCCGTGGTGATGATGGTCCTGTGCTGGCGCTGGTCGCTCCAGGTCCGAGGCTGGCTGCGGGTCGGCCTGGTGATCATCGTCGCCGGCTACATCTTCAACCTCTCCTACGACGCCACGAAGATGACCGCGGTCGTCGCCCGCTGGTCCGGTCACAACCTGGACGACCTCAGCACCTACGCCGCCCCGCCGCTCGCCTCGCTCGGGGCGCTGATCAGCGCGATGGGCTTCGTGGTGCCGCTCGTCTGCCAGCGGCTGTCGGACCACTGGCAGACCTGGGCGACGTACCGCCGGCTCGGCCCGCTCTGGCACGAGGTGCAGATCTCCGCGCCCTGCGGTACCCCCTCCGTCCAGATGGCCTGGTGGTCCGCGGCGGAACTACGGGTGATCCAGCGCGAGTCGGACATCCACGACGGCTTCCTGCACCTCGGGCCGTACTTCGACAAGGGCCTCGGCGACGGCGCCTACGAGAGCGCCGTCGCCGCGGGTGCCGACGACGAGACGGCCCGCGCCGTCGCCGAGGCCGCCATGGTCGCGGCCGCCGTACGGGCCCGCTCCGCCGACCCCGACGGAAAGGTCATCGGAGAGGACGAGGAGGCCGTCCTCGACGTCGCCGACGGCCCGCGCGACCTGCTGCGGATCTCCCACGCACTGCGGCACTCGCCGGTGGTGCAAGCGGTCCGGCGAGAGGTCACCGCGTAGCGGCGGACCGGGAGTCCGCCGGCCCTCAGCGGCTGGCGACGGCTGCCGACGCCGTGGCCGGGAACAGGTCCTGGAACGGTGCGGCCGAGTCGATCCCCTCCCGGCCGTACGGCGCGTCGAAACTCCACACCATGAAGAGCAGGAACACGATCAGCGCGCTGAACAGCCCGGCGAGCAGCAACTCCCGTCCGGAGCGCCGGATCTGCAGGGTGAAGATCAGTCCGACCGTGACCAGCCCACCGACCAGCAGCCCGAACCACACCACGCCCGGCAGCGTGGACTCGGAGCTCTGCGTCCGCGAGTGCCGCGCGTCGTCGGCGGTCGCGATGTGGTCCAGCAGCGGCTGGTAGGCCTGCGCCTGGAGCTCGTTGGCCGGGCTCTGGTGCGTGACGTCGGTGCGCAGCTTGCCGAGCAGTGCAGCGCCTTCGGGCGAGGCGCTGTCGCCGGAGGTCAGCAGCGGCCAGTCCACGGCGACGGTGTGGGAGACGTACGCGTCCACCTCGCCCCGGATCCGGTCGCGGACGGCCGCCGGGTAGACGTCGGCGCGCTGGGTCACCTCGTACAGGGCCTGGGCCTCGCGGCGCACGCTGTCCTCGGCGGCGCCGCGCGCCTCCCAGACGCCCGCGATGGCCAGGCCCAGCACGATCGCGTAGACCACGCCCACCATCATCGTCATGTACTCGATGACATCGGGGGTTTCGCTGGTGTCCTCGTCGTCGGCGGCCCGGCGGTGCCGGATCGCGGTGATGGCGAGGACGAGGGCGCAGACGAGCGCCATGGCGATGGCCAGGACCAGCCATTCGGACACGTGGGTTCTCCCGGTGTGGATCGGTGGTTCGACGGATCGGTGGTTCGACGGATCGGTGGACGGGGGGGGCGGAGGGGCGGAGAGGCGGCGGTCAGCCGCGGCTCTTGGAACGGGGGCGCAGGGCGGCGGCGGCGAGTACGGCCGGGGTGGTGACGACGACCATGAGCGTCATGGTGGACATCCCGCCCGGGCCGCGCCGCTCCAGGGCCACCGAGCGGTACGGACGCACGTGGAAGGCGCTCACCCGTGCGGCGGCGGCCCTGGCCGCGGGCGGGGCGGGTGCGTCGGCCGACGCCGGTTCGTCCCGGCCCTCGGGACCCGCCGCGGGCTCCGGCGGCTCCGACCCCCGGGCCCTTGCCTCCGCGGAAGGCTCCACCGCTGCGCCGGGCGGACGCTGCCGCGCCGGCTCGGCCGGCCGCACGGGCCGCTCGACGGGGGTGGTGGATTGCACGGGCCGCCCCGGGTGACGCACGGTCGGCCGGTCGGCGCCCGGCTCGACCACCCGGACCGAGGGCCCCCCGGACGGAGGCCGGAAGACCGGCCTCTCCGGCTGCCCGGCCGGCACGCACACGTCGACGCGGGCTCCGTGGCCGTGGCCGTGGCCGTCTCCGTAGCCGTCTCCGTCGGCCGCGACCGCCACATGGCCGTGCAGCGGGCAGAGCGCCGCCACCAGGCCCGCCCCGGCGAAGTACTGCCAAGCGGTCACCGCGCGCCTCCCGAAATCCGCAGCAGAAGTAAGGGCTACCGCTGAAGAAACGATCAATGGGCGGCTTCGACACGCCGTGGACGGGTGCTGATCCGCGATGCGGCATGATGTCGCCGTGGGGACCGAGGGGGCGAACGCCCGGCTGATCGCAGGGCGCTACCGGCTGGACGCCAAGCTCGGACGCGGTGGCATGGGCATCGTGTGGCGCGCCACCGACCAGCTGCTCGGCCGGAGCGTCGCCGTCAAGGAGGTCGCGCTCGACCTCGCGCTGTCCGAGGACGAGGCCCGGCACCAGCGTGAGCGCACGCTCCGCGAGGCACGGGCGGCCGCGCAGCTCAAGCACCCCCACATCATCGTGGTGCACGACATCGTCGAGGACGGCGAACTCCCTTACATCGTCATGGAACTGGTCGAGGGCGGTTCCCTCGCCGACCGGCTCTCCCGGACCGGCCCGGTGGACGTCGCCGAGGCGGCCCGGATCGGGATCGCGCTGGTCGGCGCGTTGCGCACGGCGCACGCGGCCGGGGTGCTGCACCGGGACATCAAGCCGGCGAACGTGCTGCTGGAGGCGCCGGGCGGGCGGCCCGTGCTCACCGACTTCGGGATCGCGCAGGTGTCGGGCGCCACGACGCTGACCACCACCGGGTCGTTCGTCGGGTCCCCCGAATACACCGCGCCCGAGCGGATGTCGGGGCGGACGCCGGCGGGGCCCGAGGCCGATCTGTGGTCGCTGGGCGCCCTGCTGTGCGCGGCCCTCAGCGGCGCCTCGCCCTTCCGGCGGGACTCGCTCGGCGGGATCCTGCACGCGGTGGTCTTCGACGAGATCCGGCCGCCCGAGGCGTGCGGCGCGCTGCTGCCGGTGGTGCGGGGGCTGCTGGAGCGCGATCCGGCCGGACGGCTCGACGCGGAGCGGGCCGAGCAGATGCTGCGGGCCTGTGCGGAGTCGGCGGCCCAGTACACCCCGACGCAGTACGCCCCGGCCCCGTACGGCCCGACACGGTCCGTTCCGGGCCCGCAGGCCCCCTCGCCGCAGGCCTCCTCGCCGCAAGCCCCGGCCCCGCAGGCTCCGGTCCCGCACGACCCGACGCGGCCCGGCGCGGCCCCGGTGTCCGCGCCGATGCCGGTATCGGCCGCCGTGCCCGCGCCCGGGCCCGTACGCGCCCCCGGGATGCGGCGGCCGGGGGCGGCGCTGATCGCCGGTCTGCTGATGGCCGCGATCGCCGGTGCGGGCGTGTCCGCCGCGCTGCTCGTGAACGACGGCGAGCGGGGCGGACAGACGTCCACGAGCGGGGCGGCCGGCCGGCCGCACACACCCGCCACCGGGACCGCCGCCACCGCCGCCACCGGCGCCCTCGGCGAGCGGATCGACACGGGCTCCCCCTCCTCCGATGACGAGCCCGCGCCCGCCGGCTACCGCGTCGTCACCGACCCGGAGGGATTCTCGCTCGCCGTACCGCTCGGCTTCACCCGCAAGGTGGAAGGTCCGCGGATCTTCTACATGTCACCCGGTGAGGCCTTCCGCATCGGCATCAAGGTGGCCGAGCCCGAGTCGGGCGGCCCGCTCGCCGTCCATCAGCGGGCCCACGCCAAGGGGCCGGGGACCAACCCCGGTTACCGTGACGCCGAGGTCGTGACCACCTCGCAGAACGGCAGGCAGGCCGCCCTCTGGCTGTTCACCTGGGACGGCTTCTCGACGACCGAGGGCCCCCGGCACACCCGCGACCTGTGCTGGGAGGAGGACGGCCGCCTGTACGACGTGTGGGTGTCCTCGCCGGTCCACCAGGGCGACGAGGCCCGGGGCTACTTCGACACCGCGGTGCGGACCTTCGTACGCACCGGGGACTGACACCCGCCGCAGCGCCCCGGTTCACCCGCCGGGCGCAGCCCACCACGGCACCTGCACCGCCCCCGCTCCATGATCGGGGGAGCGGACCGACGGACCGGCGGACCCTCTCAGGGATGGTGGCGGATGGAACCGGACAGCCGAGGCACCCCTTGAGCACGGCTCCCCCGGCCCCCGCCGATCCGGCTCCGTCACCGGCCCCGGAGGGCCCCGCGGGCAAGCCGCCCGGCTTCTCGGGGAGGGCGGTGAGTCGACGGATGCCACACGGCCTTCGCCGTCTTTGGACGAGGGCGATGCGTGAAGCCGCCCGGACAGCGTCACCGAGGTCCTCGTCAGCGCCGACCGACGATCGCGCCACGGGAACGACCCCCTAGGCTGGGGAGACATGTCCGACTCCACGCCCCTCCCCGAACCGGCCGGCCCTCCAACGGTCGCCGTCCTGGCCGCGATACGCCGGCCGTTGCGGTTCCTCGGCTCGTGGTGGCCCTGGCGGTGCTGGGCGTACCTGGGCAGCGGGTTCCTCATCGGCTATCCCGTTCTGGTCGTCCTCGTCCTGCTCCTCGGGGTCGGAATGGCGCTGGCGGTCGTCGGGATCGGACTGCTCCTCCTGCTCGGCGCCGTCGTCGCCGTGGTGCCGCTGGGGGCGCTGGAGCGGTGGCGGCTGCGGTGGGTGGAGCCCGTGCCCGTGGCGGACCCGCACGCCTCCCTCGCCGGGGCCGGGCCAGCGGCCTGGCTGCGGACCCGGCTGCGGGAACGGGCCACCTGGCGGGAGTTCGCGTACGCCACCCTGCTCGGGCCGGTCTTCGGGGCGGCCGGGTTCGCCGTGATCACGCTGCTGGCCTTCGCCCTGATCCTCGTCGCGACCCCGGCGATCGTCTGGGCCATCGCCCCGGACCACGTGATGCTGGTCCCCGGCCGGCCGGTCTCCGGGCCGCTGGAGGCCCTGGGCGGCACGGCCGTCGGACTGGCCGGGATGCTGGTGGCGGCGTACGCGGGCGCCCTGCTCGCCGCGGCCCAGGTGAAGACCGCCCGCCTGTTGCTCGGACCGCGCGTGGAGGCCGACCGGATCCTGGAGCTCACCCGCTCCCGGGTCCGCCTGGTCGACGCCTTCGAAGCCGAACGTCGGCGCATCGAGCGGGACTTGCACGACGGCGCTCAGCAGCAGCTGGTCGCCCTCAGCATGACGCTCGGCCTCGCCGAGCTGGAACTGCGCGGCATCCCGCAGGCGGCCGGGGCCGCCGCCCTGGTGGCCCGGGGGCGCGGGGAGGCCAAGGTCGCCCTGGAGCAACTGCGCGACCTCGTACGGGGCATCCACCCGCAGGTCCTCACCGATCACGGGCTCGCGGCGGCCGTCGCCGAAGTGGCCCTGCGCCATCCCGTACCGGTGACCGTGGACCTCGACGTGCCCCGGCTGGCCGAATCGGTCGAGATCACGGCGTACTTCACCGTCACCGAGGCGCTCGCCAACGCGGCCAAGCACAGCGGTGCCTCGCGCGTCGCCGTGGTCGGTAAGGTCGAGGGTGACCGGCTCACTCTCACCGTCACCGACGACGGCCGCGGCGGCGCCGATCCCGGCGCGGGGGCGGGCCTGGCAGGACTCGCGGACAGGGTGGCGATGTTGAAGGGCAGGCTGGTGGTGTCCAGTCCGGTGGGCGGACCGACCCGACTCCGGGTGGAGGTCCCGTGCTCCGGCTGATCCTCGCCGAGGACTCCGTACTGCTGCGCGCGGGGCTGACGGAACTCCTCACCCGCGGCGGCCACCAGGTCATCGCCGCCGTCGGGAGCGCCGAGGAGCTGGTGCGGGCGGTGGAGGCGCAGCGACCGGACGCCGTCGTGACCGATGTGCGGATGCCGCCCGGCTTCCGCGACGAGGGTCTGCGGGCCGCGCTGGAACTCCGTTCCCGGGACGCCTCGTTGCCCGTTCTCGTGCTCTCGCAGTACGTGGCCACGGCCTACGCCACCCAGCTGCTCACGGGTGCCTCCGCGGCCGGGCTGGGCTACCTCCTCAAGGACCGGGTCGGCGAGGTGGCCGAGTTCCTCGACGCCCTCCAGCAGGTCGCCGAGGGCCGTACGGTCATCGACCCCGAGGTGGTACGGGTCCTGCTCAGCCGGCAGTCCGAGGAGCGGCCGCTGGCCCGGCTGACCCCGCGGGAGCGGGAGGTGCTGACCCTGATGGCCTCGGGCCTCAACAACCAGGCCCTGGCGGCCCGGCTGTTCATCACCGAGGCCGCCGTCGTCAAACACGCGTCCAGCATCTTCATGAAGCTCGACCTGGACGCCACGGAGGGCAACCGCCGCGTCCTGGCGGTCCTGGCCCACCTGTCGGGCCAGGAGGCCTAGTACTGCGACCCGAATGGTTCACCGGGTCACGAAGCCCGGCACGACGCTCACCTCGCTTACCTGAACGACCCCGTGACCCGCGCGGCGGGAGAGGACCGCGTCGAGGTCCACTGCGTCGTGCCGAGGTTCGTCGTGGTCTTCATCGAGGCCGACGTCTACGACGCGGCGCGCGGCTTCCACGAGATCTAGGCCGTTGCTCGGCCAGATCCGGAAGGGACGGCCTCGGGGGTGTCCCCGCGCGGGGTGCCGGGCCTGAGCAGCAGGGCGGCCGGCAGGGTCGCGAGCAGGAGGGCGCCGACCGCGCACCAGAGGGTGGTGGTGTAGGCGCCCAGCATCCGGGCGAACACATCGGTGTCGTCCGAGACCTGGCCCAGGCGGCTCACCAGGACGGTGCCGAGCACCGCCCCGCCGATCGCCTGCCCCAGGTAGTGGGCCGCGCCGAGGGCCGCCGAGGCCGCACCCGCGTGGCGCGGGGCCACCCCGGCGGTCGCGGTGGCGTAGAGGGGGGCCAGGGCCAGGCCCAGGCCGACGCCGGTGAGCAGCATGCCGGGCAGCACCCCGGTCGCGTAGGTGGACGCACCCCCCGCACCGGCCAGCAGGGCCAGCCCGATGGCGGTGACCACCAGGCCCGGCAGGACCAGGACGCGCGGCGCGAGACGGGGCAGCAGGCGGGCGGAGACCTGGGTGGCGGCCACGATGGCCGCGGCGACCAGGGGCAGGTGGGCCGTCCCGGACGCGGCAGGCCCCTCGCCGCGGATCTGCTGGGCGAAGAAGCCCAGGGCCGGGAGGAGGGCGACCAGGGCGACGCCGGTGAAGAGGACGGCCAGGAGGGAGGCGAGGCGGCTCCGGTCGGCGAGGACGTACGCCGGGAGCAGGGTGCCGGACGTGCTGGTCTGCCACCACAGGAAGGCGGCGAGCAGCGCGATGCCGCCCACGAGCAGGAGCAGGCTCGGGACGACGGCCCAGCCGGTGGTCTGGGCCTCGGCGAGGCCGTAGGCGAGGGCGGCGGATCCCGCCGTGCCGAGGAGTACGCCGAGTCCGTCGAACCGGGCTCCGGTACGGCCCGGACGGGCCGGCAGCAGGGTGAGCGCGCCGATCAGGGCGAGCACGGCGAGCGGGACGACCGACCACAGGGCCCAGCGCCAGTCCAGGGTCTCGGCGAGCCACCCTCCCGTGAACACGCCGAACGCACCGCCGCCCGCGGCGACCGCCGCGTAGATCCCGAAGGCCCGCCCGCGTTCCCGGGGGTCGGTGAATCCGGTGGCCACCAGGGACAGTGCGGCCGGGACGAGCAGGGCGGCGAAGGCGCCCTGGAGGGCGCGGGCGGTGATCAGCAGTCCGGAGCTGCCGACCGCGCCGCCGAGCACGTCGGCCGCAGCGAATCCGATCAGGCCGGCCACCAGCATCCGCCGGGCCCCGAGCAGGTCGACGAGGTGTCCGCCGAGCAGCAGCAGTCCGCCGAGGGCGACCAGGTAGGCGCTGAAGACCGGGCCCAGGCCGTCGGCGCTGAGGGCGAGGTCGGCATGGATCTGCGGAACGAGCAGGTTGAAGTGCGTCGCTTCGACGAGCACCAGCAGCTGCGTCAGGGCGAGGACCGCGAGGCCCCACCAGCGCCTCGGGTGCGGGGGCGCGGGGACGGACGGGTCGCCGGGGAGGGGGCCCGGGGGCGGACCGAAGCCGCCCGCGGGACCGAAGTGACCGGGCGCCGTGGGGGCGTACGCGGGCGGTGTCGCGGGCGGCGGGGCTTCCTGCCGGGACTGTGCCGGCACGAGGCGGGGGTCCGGCGTCTTCTCGACGGGCTTCTTCTCGACGGACGTCTTCTCGACGGGCGTCTTCTCGACGGGCGTCCCGTCGGCAGGCGTCCCCTCGGCAGGGGCCCCGCCGCCGGCTCCGGCTCCTGCCGGGGACGCCGGGGCGTAGTCCAGCAGCCGCGCCGCATGTCGGCCCAGTTGGGCCAGCACCGCGCCCGGAAGCCATTCCCCGGCGGCGTCCGCCGCCGTACGCGCCGCCACCTCCTCGGGGGTGGGACGCCGGGCCGGGTCCTTGTGCAGGCACGCACCGACGAGTTCGACCAGCGACTCGGGTACTCCGGTCAGGTCCGCCTCCTCCTCGGCGATCCGGAAGAGGTGGGCGTTCAGACCGGAGTTCTTGGCGCCGAAGAGCATGCGTCCCGTGGCGGCGTACACGAGGACCGCGCCGAGGCAGAAGACGTCGCTGGAGGGGCCCAGTTCGAGACCGCGGACCTGTTCCGGCGACATGAATCCCGGTGAGCCGATCAGCATGCCGGTGCGGGTGTGCAGGCTGTCGCCGGTCAGGCTCTCCATCGCCCGCGCGATGCCGAAGTCGATGACCCGCGGCCCGTCGACGGTGACGAGCACGTTGGACGGCTTCAGGTCGCGGTGGACCAGGCCCGCCTCGTGCACGGCCCGCAGGGCATGGGCGAGCCGGTTGGCGAGGGTCCGCACCGAGTCCTCGGGCAGCGGGCCGAACTGCCGGGCGACCACGGTCTGCAGGTCCGGCCCCGGGATGTACTGGGTCGCCACCCAGGGCACGGCGGCTTCGGTGTCGGCGTCGAGCACCGCCGCCGTCCAGCTGCCGCCCACCCGCCGTGCGGCGGCCACCTCGCGCGCGAACCTCCTGCGGAATTCGGGGTTCCCGGCGAACTCCGGCTGGACCACCTTCACGGCAACGGTTCGGCCGCCCTCGGAGCGGCCCAGGTAGACCAGGCCCATGCCACCCGCACCCAGCCGGGCGATCAAGCGGTACGGTCCGATACGGCTCGGGTCTTCGGCGATCAGCTGATCCACGGAGCGAAGGCTAGTGCAACGAGCCAATGCGCAGGGGCCGTCAGGCGAAACGTCCTCCCTCCCGCTCGTTCCGTACCCGCGGCCGCCCGTCCGACGGTCGGAGCCGGTACGAGCCCGCCACCACGCGCGAGACGCCCGGTACGGCCACCGAGCGGGCCCAGACCGACAGCAGGACCGGCAGCGCCAGGTACCCGAAGCGGCCCGCCGGGGCCAGGAGGAAGGCCAGCGTGAGGCCGAGGGCGAGGCGGTCCGCGGCGGCCGCCACCGTACGCGGCGGCCGGAGGAGCAGGGAGAGGGTCACCGCGAGACCCCCCGCCAGCAGCAGACCCACCGTCAGGTACCAGCCCCAGGAACCCAGTTCGGCCAGGAGGCGCCCGGGCAACGGGCTGCTCGCCGGGGTCGGCACCTCCGCCCGCCCGGTGGGGAAGGCGAACACCTGGCGCCACAGCTCCGCCGGCTGGAGCAGTGCGGCCGGCAGCACCAGCAGGGCCGTACCGCCGAACGCCACCAGGGCGCAGCGCACCGCCGCCCGCCCGCCCCGGCAGACCGCGAGCAGGGCGACGGCCACCGCGACCGCGGGCAGCGCCGTCCACTTCAGTGCGCACGCCCCGGCGAGGGCCGCCCCGGAAAGGACGGGCCGCCCGGCGGCGGCCGCTGCCAGCGCCAGGCAGCAGAGCCCGGCCAGCGGCAGGTCCACCCCGCTCACCGCCAGGGGCAGGGCCACCACCGGCGAGGCCACCAGGACGGGCAGCAGCCGGCCCGGCCCACCGACCGGCCCGCCGCCGGCCCCATCGACCGGTCCGCCGCCGGTCCCGCCGCCGGCCCCACCGACCAGCAGCCGCCGGGCCGCCCCCAGGCAGCCGAACAGCACGGCCGCGCACCAGATGCGGGCGTCCCCCAGCAAGCGCACCACCCAGCCGTCACCGCCGCCGTCGCCCCCCAGCAGCGCACGCGGTACCCCGAGCAGCGCCATGCCCGGCAGGTAGGGGGTGTACTCCTCGACGTGCCCGGGCCGGTCGACGTAGAGCCGACCGGACTCCAGCAGGAGCCGTCCGGACCGTTCGATGACCGTCACCTCCGATTGCCCCCGGCCGGTCAGGACCAGACACAGGAGGGGTACGGCGACGGCGCCCAGCAGGGCGACGGCGAGCGCCGCGCGTCGGCGGCCGAGTGCGGTGGCCGCGGCGGCCCCGAGGTATCCGGTGGCGGCGCACCAGCCCCACAGCCGGTGCGGCGCCAGCGAGGAGAACAGCGGGAAGGACAGCGCCCATGCGGCGGCGAGCAACCAGAGCAACCAGCCGGTGGCCCACCGGGCGGTACGGGAAGGGATCATGGGCCCATTCCAGCCGCGCGCCCCCGGCCGGGTCTGCACGGCCAGGTGGACGGTCCGCGGTGGGGTTTCCCCTACCGTCGCCCCTCCCCCGTCCTCCCTGCGGGCATGCGAGAGGGGCACGACCCCAGCGGGTCGTGCCCCTCACTCGGCTGTCACCGGGCCCTCAAGGGGCCTCGGGCCTCCGTGCCTCGGGCCTCCGGGGCCTCAGGCCTCGGGGTTGCCGCCGAACCGCTCGCGGTAGGACTCCAGGTCCTCCTCGGTGACCCGCGCGAACAGCACCGGCGGGACGGTGAACGGGGTGCCGGCCGGAACGGCGTCCAGGGACCGCGCCTGCTCCGGGGTGATCCACGTGGCCGTGTCGTCGGCGAGCGCGAACGAGGAGCGCATCGCGCGCGCCGAGGCCGGGATGAACGGCTCGGAGACCACCGAGTAGAGGTGGATGAGGTTCATCGCGGTGCGCAGGGTGAGCGCGGCGCCCTCCAGGTCGGTCTTGACCTCCGTCCAGGGGGCCTTTTCGTCGAGGTAGGCGTTTCCGGCCGACCACAGGGCGCGCAGCGCGGCCGCGGCCTTGCGGTACTGGAGGGTGTCCATGTGGCCCTCGTACTCGGCCAGCAGTTCCGCGATCTGCTCGCCCAGCTTGGCCTCGGCCTCGCCGGCGGGGCTGCCCGCGGGAGCCTCGTCGCCGAACTTCTTGCGGGAGAAGGTCAGCACGCGGTTGACGAAGTTGCCGAGGGTGCCGCCGAGGTCCTTGTTGACGGTGGCCTGGAAGTGCTCCCACGTGAAGGACGAGTCGTCGGACTCGGGCGCGTTGGCGATGAGGAAGTAGCGCCAGAAGTCGGCCGGGAGGATCTCCAGCGCCTGGTCGGTGAAGACGCCGCGCTTCTGCGAGGTGGAGAACTTGCCTCCGTAGTACGTCAGCCAGTTGAAGGCCTTGACGTAGTCGACCTTCTTCCACGGCTCGCGGGTGGCCAGTTCGGTGGCGGGGAACATCACCGTGTGGAACGGGACGTTGTCCTTGGCCATGAACTGGGTGTAGCGGACGTCCTCGGCCTCGTACCACCACGACGTGTAGTCGCGGTTCGCCGGGTCCAGGTCCGACCACTCCTTGGTCGCGCCGATGTACTCGATCGGGGCGTCGAACCAGACGTAGAAGACCTTGCCGTCGGCGGCGAGCTCGGGCCAGGTGTCGGCCGGGACCGGCACGCCCCAGTCGAGGTCGCGGGTGATGGCGCGGTCGTGCAGGCCCTCGGTCAGCCACTTGCGGGCGATGGAGGAGGCGAGCTGCGGCCACTCCTCCTCGTGCTCGGCGACCCAGGCCTCGACCTCGTGCTGGAGCTTGGACTGCAGGAGGAAGAGGTGCTTGGTCTCGCGGACCTCCAGCTCGGTGGAGCCGGAGATGGCCGAGCGGGGCTCGATCAGGTCCGTGGGGTCCAGGACGCGGGTGCAGTTCTCGCACTGGTCGCCGCGGGCCTTGTCGTAGCCGCAGTGCGGGCAGGTGCCCTCGACGTAGCGGTCCGGCAGGAAACGGCCGTCGACCGGCGAGTACACCTGCCGGATCGCGCGCTCCTCGATGAACCCGTTCTCCTGCAGCTTGCGCGCGAAGTGCTGGGTGATCTCGCGGTTCTGCGCGGAGGAGCTGCGGCCGAAGTAGTCGAAGGACAGCTCGAAGCCGTCGTAGACCGCCTTCTGGGCGTCGTGGGCCTGCGCACAGAACTCGGAGACCGAGACGCCGGCCTCCTTGGCGGCGAGTTCGGCGGGGGTGCCGTGCTCGTCGGTGGCGCAGATGTAGAGGACGTCGTGGCCGCGCTGGCGGAGGTACCGGGAGTACACATCCGCCGGAAGCATCGACCCGACCATGTTGCCCAGGTGCTTGATCCCGTTGATGTACGGAAGCGCGCTGGTGATCAGGTGTCGAGCCATCCTCGGATGCTCCATTTCCTATGTGCGGTACAACGTGACGTAACGGATTGTGAATGCGGTTCATCGTATCGAACCGCCGCGAGGCCACGCGCCGCATTTGTTCATGGGTGGACGTAAAGCAAAAGCGAGGGCAGTGACCTCTCCGTCACGGCCCTCGCGATCAGGCACATGTTACAGCCGGACCGCGGCGCACCCGACCGGTGCCCGGGCGACGGCAACGACGACCGTGGCGACGGCGGCGACAGCGACACCTGCTCTGGCACCGTCAGCGGGCATATGCATACGTGCTGGCTGGAGCCGTGCGTGATCGAGATCGATCACGGGTCGATCATCCGCGACGTATTGCTTCCAGCTTTCTTCTCTGCGCCCTCCGAGTGCGCCCGCGCTGCTTTCCTGTTCGTCACAGGGGATGAGGTGGAGCGGTGAACGATGGCGGACCGGAGGAGTCCGGTGGGGCCGTGGGACTACCGAGCCGGCGTCGGCGGCCGACTCCCATGAGCCAGTGGGATCCGACGGCGCGCCTGTCGTACTGGGCCTTCCACGCCAATCGGCGGCCCGCGTACATGCGCTTCGCGTATCTGCAGCTGGGCTCCGACGCGGCGGCGGAGGAGGCGGTCGACGCCGCTTTCGACTCGATCATGGGCGAGTGGCTGCGGATGCTCCACATGGACCGCCTCGACGCCTACGCCTGGACCGTCCTCAAGCACTGCCTGGTCGACCGGCAGCGCCGACGCCATCCGTGGCAGCAACGACCGGAGCCGATGGACATCAGCGCCTTCGAGGCCACCCTCAAGGAGGCCCACGCCGATCAGTACGAGGTGCTGACCGACACCATCCGCTTCTATTCCGCCGTCTCCCGGCTCGCCGAGCGGCAACGCGACTCCGTACTGCTGCGGTACGGGCTCCAGTGCACCCCCGGTGAGGCCGCAGCCGTGATGGGGGTCGACGAGGCCACGGTCCGCTCCTACCTCGGACAGGCCCACCGGCGGCTCGCCCGCCTGCTCGCCACGTCCACCGCATCCGCCACGTCGCCCGAATCAGCAGAATCCGCCGAATCAGCCGAAGAACCAGCCGAATCATGAGGCGCTACGAACGGCAGGAGCGGCAGGACGGCGACCCGGTCCCCCGCTCCCTGGCCGAGTTCCTGGCCCGGGCGGGCGTCCGCGACCGCTACCGGTACTACGACCTCGGCGCCGCCGAGGCCCGGCTGCTGCGCGCCAGACCGCACCCGACCGCCTCCGGACACCGCGCCCGGCGCCGGTCGGTGCACGGCTGGAGCGACCCCGCCCGGGACTGCCCGCTCGACGCCGAACGGGCCCGGCGCGACCTCAAGGCCGTCTGCCTCGCCTCCGCGTGCGCGCCCGGGGCCGCGGCGCACCTCGACTCCTTCTTCACCGAGGGACACGCCGATCTGGCCGGGGCGGCCGTCTTCGGCTGCCTGCTGCACCTGGCCGGGCTGCGCGAAGGAGCCCGCTTCTGGTGGCAGTTCGCCGCCGGCTCCGGGAGCCCGCGGACCTCCGCGGCCGCGTACTGCCTCTTCCTCGACCACTCCCGGCGCGGCGAGCACCACGACGCCCGGCACTGGGCGCGCGAGCTGAGCCGGCGCGGCTTCCGGCCGGGGGGCCGACGGGATCTGCGGGAGGTCCGGCTGTGCACGCAGGCGGCCGTGCTCCGCTACGTCGACCAGCTCGAGGATCCCGACCTGGGCCCGGTGCCGCTGCCGAGGCCGGGGCTGTCCGGGGTGCTCGCCGCGTTCTTGCCGCAGCAGCCCGTCACGGTCGTCGCGCCGGTGACGGCGGCCCGGCCGGCCGCGGGCCCGCTGCGTCACCCCGCGCTGACGGCCGCGGCCCGCGGGACCGCCGTACGGGGCGGTACGGGCGAGGCGCTGGCGGAGGCCCGCCGTGCGCTGGCCGTCGTACGCGTCCTGGAACAGCATCCGTTGGGGGTACGGGCCGGCCAGCTCGCGCGGGAGTCGGGCCTCGCGGAGGCGGAGCTGCGCCCCCTCCTGGCGATGCTGTGCGAGGAGGAGTACGCGTACCGGCCGGGGGCGGGGGTGTACGGGCGCGGCCCGGCCCTGGACCGGCTCGCCGCCCCCGGCGGCCACGGCCTGGCCGGGCAGCTCCAGCGCACCCTGGCCCTGGCCCGGGACAGCGCCGGCGCCGCGGTGTACCTCAGCCGGTACGCGGGGGGCGAGGTCCACATCACGCAGATGGCGGCCGGGCCGGCGACCCCGCCGGTCCGGGAGTGGGTCGACTTCCGGGACGCCGCGCATGCCAGCGCGGTCGGCAAGTGCCTGCTGACCCAGCTCGACCACGACCGCCGCGCCGACCACGTGGCCCGGCACCGGCCCGCCCGGCTCACCGCGCAGACCATCACCGACAGCCGGGCCCTGTTCACGGCGCTGGACGCGGTGGCTCCGGGCGCGCCCGTCTTCGACCTGCTCGAGTACTCCCCGGGGGTCGTCTGCTCGGCCGTTCCCATCGCCACGGGCGGCGCCGCGGGCAGCCTGGCGCTGTCCCTGCCCGCAGCCCATGCCCACCGACTGCGCTCGGCCACCGCGGCGTTGCGGCGCAAGGCCGTACCGATCCTCCTCGCCCTGCTCCTGACCGGCGCGATCCCCCCGGACGCCCCCGCCGCCCCCGCCGTCGAACCCGGCTCCGCGCCCGGCCGGCCCGAGCCCCGGCCGCTGCGGGCCCCGGTCACCCCCGTCACCCCCGAGACCCTGCGCCAGCTCCGGCTGCTCTTCCGCACCCCGCTCGCGGAGGCCGCGGCGGCAGCGCACGGCCCGCACCTGGTCAGCGACACCACGACCGCGGCGGCCTACCTCTTCGAAGCCGCCCCGGACGGCGCCACCCCCCGGCTGTCCCTCCCCCACACCTTCACGTCGGTGACCCCGGGCAGCCTGACCCGCCCGACGGACCCGACGGGTCTGGTGGTCCTGGGTACGTGACGACGGGCCGGCGCCGGCTCCACCGCCAGGCCGACAAGGGGGTCAGGAGGGCTTCCTGGGCCTGAGGCCGAGCTCCTCGCAGCGCCGCTGGTACTCGGCCGCGGCAATGGCGTCGCGGAACTCGACCCTGTGCCAGCGTTCGGGGTCGTAGCCTTCGCAGTCGCGCCAGACCTGCAGGCCGTCGCAGAGGGCGTTCCAGTTCTCACGAATCTTGTCGAGGCGCCACTCGTCCTGGGCGTTGAGCACGGCCTCGGGCGGCGGCGCCCACACGAGGACCGGCGTGGAACCCCGCCTGTTGCGGTAGGGCCTCCAGAACCGCGCCCGGACGTCCCACTCCAGGTGCAGCACGGCGCTGGACAGCATCCGGGCCAGCGCATCGGCCGCCCTGTGTTCGTCGGTGCCAGGAGCGTGGCCGGCTTCCAGGGCCTCCAGCCGCGGGTACAGGAACTCGTAGACCTCCCAGAGGTCGTCCTCCGTGATGTCGCAGGCGTACCGCAGTGGCGCCCGTTCCGCGTTCATCTCCGCCCCCCGGGGAAAACAGCAGGAGCCCCACACTATGTGTGGGGCTCCTGCTTCTTGTGTCCGAGGGGGGACTTGAACCCCCACGCCCGATAAAGGGCACTAGCACCTCAAGCTAGCGCGTCTGCCATTCCGCCACCCGGACTAGGTGGTCGGCCCCGGTTTCCCGCGGCGACATGGACAACAATAGCAAAGGATCGGCGGGTCTCCGACCACTTATCCGGGCGGCGATCCTCCGCCACGCCGGGCTGACCTGCACGCATGCACCGAAGGCCGTAGCGAGACGGTCTGTCTCGCCACCGTCGGGGCGGCGGCCCGGTCCCGACGGCGGGGAGAAGGGGATGCATCGCGTCCACTTCCGGATGCTGATACCGGCTGGACATCAGGGGGAGCCGGGCGGTCGGATGGCTGCGCACACGTCCGGGGGAGCCGCGCATGGAATCCGAGCACCGCGTCAGCACGCTGGAGCTGTTCTTCGACCTCGTCTTCGTCTTCACCATCACGCAGTTGACGGTGCTTCTGGCGGACGACCTGAGCCTGCGGGGCGCGGGGCAGGTGGTGCTGATCTTCACCGTCCTGTTCTGGATGTACGGGGGCTACGCACACCTGACCAACCAGGTGCCGCCGGACCGGACGGTCCGGCGGGTGCTGCTGATGCTGGCCATGGGGGCGTTCCTGGTGTGCGCGCTGGCCGTGCCGACCGCGTTCGGCGCCGGCGGAATCGCCTTCGGCCTGGGGTACGTGTTCGTGGTCCTCGTGCACAGCGCCCTCTACACACAGGCGCACGGGTCCGGAGTGCTCTGGTTCGCGCTCCCCAACATGCTGTGCGCGCTGTCGGTGCTGGCCGCCGGGTTCTTCGACGGGCCGCCCGCCTGGGGGCTGTGGATGCTCGCCCTGCTGATCCAGTTCGCCGTGCCGCAGCTGGTGCAGCGGGTGGCGGCGAGCGGGGCGGAGCCCGCCGAGGCCGTGACCGCGGTGACGACCGTCAGCGACCAGCTCGGCGGCATGAGCTCCGGGCACCTCGTGGAGCGGCACGGGCTACTGCTGATCATCGTCTTCGGCGAGTCCGTCATCGCGATCGGCATCGGGACCGGCTCGCTGCCGCTGTCCCTGGGGATCGCCGGGGGCGCCTTCCTCGCACTCGCCGTCGCGTCGGCGCTGTGGTGGATGTACTTCGTGCGCGACGAGGGCCGGGCCGAGGAGGTCT
The DNA here is from genome assembly GCF_036178145.1 of Streptomyces sp. NBC_00273. Lineage (NCBI taxonomy): Bacteria > Bacillati > Actinomycetota > Actinomycetes > Kitasatosporales > Streptomycetaceae > Streptomyces > Streptomyces sp. NBC_00273. The sequence continues at coordinate 2,426,624 of NZ_CP108067.1, forward strand.
TCGCCGAGACACCGCCCGAGAACCGTTTCAAGCTGGCGATGCTCGCCTACTACTACGCCTTCCTGCCCATGCTGCTCGGGATCGCCGCCTTCGCGGCCGGTGTCAAGAAGACCATCGGACACCTGGGCGAGCACCTGCACACCGGCCCGGCGCTCGCCCTCGCGGGCGGGGTCGCCGTCTACCTCGCCGGTGACCTGGCCTTCCGGGCCGTCCTCGGGATCGGCCCGGCCCGGTTCCGGGCGGCGGCGCTGGTGCTCGTCCTGGCGACGGTCCCGGTCGGCACGGGCGCCTCCGGGCTCTGGCAGCTGGTGGCGCTCGTCGTCGTGCTGCTGGGAACGCTGGGAGCCGAGGTCCGCTGGACCCCGGGCTGCACCGCGACGCCTACGGGCAGCTGATGACCTGGCCCGCGTAGGAGAGGTTGCCGCCGAAGCCGAAGAGGAGGACCGGGGCGCCGGAGGGGATCTCGCCGCGCTGGACCAGCTTCGACAGGGCCATCGGGATGCTGGCGGCCGAGGTGTTGCCGGAGTCGACGACATCGCGGGCGACGACGGCGTTGACGGCGCCGATCTTCGCGGCGAGGGGCTCGATGATCCGCAGGTTCGCCTGGTGGAGGACGACCGCGGCCAGGTCCTCCGGGGTGATCCCGGCCTTCTCGCACACCTTGCGGGCGAGCGGCGGGAGCTGGCTGGTGGTCCAGCGGTAGACGGACTGGCCCTCCTGGGCGAAGACCGGCGGCGAGCCCTCGATCCGGACCGCGTTGCCCATCTCCGGGACCGACCCCCACAGGACCGGGCCGATGCCCGGCTCCTCGCAGGCCTCGACGACGGCCGCGCCCGCTCCGTCACCGGTGAGCACGCAGGTGGTGCGGTCGGTCCAGTCGGTGATCTCGGTCATCTTGTCGGCGCCGATGACCAGGGCGCGGGTGGCGGAGCCGGCCCGGATGGCGTGGTCGGCGGTGGCCAGGGCATGGGTGAAGCCCGAGCAGACGACGTTGATGTCCATCACGGCGGGGCCGCCGCCCATGCCCAGCTTGGCGGCGACGCGCGCGGCCATGTTGGGCGAACGGTCGATCGCGGTCGACGTGGCGACCAGCACCAGGTCGATGTCGTCCGGGGTCAGGCCGGCGCCGGCCAGCGCCTTGCCCGCAGCCTGGTAGGCGAGCTCGTCCACCGGCTCGTCCGGGCCAGCCATGTGGCGCGTGCGGATGCCGACGCGGGACCGGATCCACTCGTCGGTGGTGTCCACCATGGCCGCGAGGTCCTCGTTGGTGAGCACTTTCGCGGGCTGGTAGTGCCCTAGCGCCACCACGCGTGAACCGGTCATGGGCGGGGTCCCCCCTTGTACGGAAGTCAGGATCACCCAGCTTCGCCTGCTACTGGTGGGTACGTGTGCGTGTGACCCGACAGGATTCCGGCCCCGGATTTTGGAGCTTCCCGAGGATCCACCTGCCGGGGGCGTCGCCGGAAGCGGAACCGGGACAATGAGCTTGTCGGGAGCCGGCAAGAACACAGGCGAGAACAGAAGGGGTGGGCTGATCACCATGGGACGGGTCACCGAGCGCCGTCGCGTCGTCCGGATCCGGAACGGCGGGGCGGGTGTCCGGCCGGACACACTGGTGGCCGAGGAGCCGCTGGAGATACGCCTGAACGGCAAACCGCTGGCCATCACGATGCGGACGCCGGGCGACGACTTCGCCCTGGCAGTGGGCTTCCTGGTCAGCGAGGGCGTGCTCGGCGCCGCCTCGGACGTGCAGGCCGTCACCTACTGCGAGGGGGCGACCGAGGAGGGTTCGAACACCTACAACGTGGTGAACGTCCAGCTGGCCGCCGGGGTCCCGGTGCCCGACATCACCCTGGAACGGAACGTCTACACCACCTCCTCCTGCGGCCTGTGCGGGAAGGCCAGCCTGGACGCGGTCCGTACGGCGACCCGCTTCCCGGGGATCGCCGCCGATCCGGTACGGGTGTCCGCGGAGGTCCTCAGCGCGATGCCGGACCGGTTGCGCGCGGCCCAGAAGGTCTTCGACCGTACGGGCGGACTGCACGCGGCCGGGCTGTTCACGGCCCAGGGCGAGCTGCTCGACCTGCGGGAGGACGTCGGCCGGCACAACGCGGTGGACAAGATCGTGGGCCGGGCGTACCAGTCCGGGCGGCTCCCGCTGGCGGGCGCGGTCCTGCTGGTGTCGGGCCGGGCCTCCTTCGAGCTGGTGCAGAAGGCCGTGATGGCGGGCATCCCGGTGCTGGCGGCCGTCTCGGCGCCGTCCTCGCTGGCGGTGGACCTTGCCCTGGAATCGGGGATGACGCTGGTCGGCTTCCTGCGGGGACCGGACATGAACATCTACGCGGGCGAGGAGCGGATCACCCTGTAGCAGTACGCCGGAACAGCTCCCCGCCCTGTTCGTAGCTGCCCATGAACGAGGCCCGCACGTCGCTGCCGTCTCCTGCGGTGCCCCCCTCGCCGGCGCCGCGGGGCGTGAACCGACCGTCGCAGGTCTGCACTGCGGGCGTTCCGTCGGCGGTGAACTTGATCAGGATCAGGATCCCCGGGTCCTCGTCGGAACGCTGGTTGATGGTCCAGCTGCCCTCGCCGGTGAACGTGCCCGGCTGCGGGCCTTGGCCGCAGCTCCAGCCCGAGAGCTCCGTGATGCGGACCCGGCCGCCGGCCAGCACCTCGAGCCGGGCTCCGTGGTCGCCCTGCCACGTGCCCGTGACGTCCTGCGCCGTCAGCGGAACGGAGGGTTTGCCGTCTTCCACGTCGAGGGACAGGGCCAGCCGGATCACCAGAGCGACCAGCAGGGCGAACAGGACGATCACTGCGCGGGCGAGGTTCTGCACCTCAGCGCCCCCGACGGACGCGGCGCGGGGAGTCCTTGGCCGGCTTCGGGGTCGGCGGGTCGATGCGGTGGAGGTCCAGGGTGGGCGGGAGCGGGGTGGTGCCCGGGCCGCCGGATTCGGCCCAGGCGATGATCTCGTCGGTCGCGGTGTCGTCCAGGGCCCAGCCGAACCAGGTCGCGCGGGCGCCGCGGCGGCGGGCCTCGGTGGTGGGCTGGACCACGATGACGTTGGCCTGGGCGCAGGGGCCGAGGCACTCGCTGGTACGTACGGCCAGGCGGCCCCCGGATGCGGCGGCGGCCTCGCGCAGCCGGGCGAGCTGACCGGCGTGGTCGGAGCCGGGGTTCTTGCGGGGGTCACCGCAGCAGCAGCCGCGGCAGACCACCAGCGTGCAGGGGCGTTCGGCGTGCGCGGCGAGCGGGCGTATCCAGGTCACCACCGAACGTTAACGGGCCCGGGGCGCGGGCCGTTCGAGCGCGGGCGAGACGTCCGCCACACGGTCGGCGGCGAGTTCGGGCAGCGGGTCGTGGGCGCGGCGCCGGGCGATGACGGCGCAGACCATCAGCTGCATCTGGTGGAAGAGCATCAGCGGGAGCACGGCGAGGGCGGCGTGGGCCCCGAACAGCACGCTGGCCATGGGGAGTCCGGCGGCCAGGCTCTTCTTCGACCCGGCGAACTGGATGGCGATGCGGTCCGCGCGGCCGAAGCCGAGGCGGGCCGCTCCGTACCAGGTGGCGAGGAGCATGACGGCGAGGAGCACGGCCTCCACGAGCAGCAGGGCGGCGAGCCGCGGGAGGCTCACCCGGTGCCAGATGCCCGCGACCACGCCCGCGCTGAAGGCGGCGTAGACGACGAGCAGGATCGAGCCGCGGTCGACGTAGCCGAGGACCTGCCGGTGGCGGGCGAGGAAGCCGCCGACCCGGGGGCGCAGGGCCTGTCCGAGGAGGAAGGGCAGCAGGAGTTGGAGGGTGATCTTGAGGAGGGAGTCGAGGGAGAAGCCGCCGGCGTCGCCACCGAGCAGGGCGGCGGCGAGGAGGGGGGTGAGGACGATGCCGGCCAGGCTGGAGAAGGAGCCGGCGCAGATCGCGGCGGGGACGTTGCCGCGGGCGATCGAGGTGAAGGCGATGGAGGACTGCACGGTCGAGGGGACCAGGCAGAGGAAGAGCAGGCCGCCGTAGAGCGGGGCGGTGAGGAGGCCGGGGACGAGGCCGCGGGCGGCCAGGCCGAGGAGCGGGAAGAGTACGAAGGTGCAGGCGAGCACCGTGAGGTGGAGCCGCCAGTGGCGCAGGCCGTCGAGGGCCTCGCGGGTGGAGAGCCGGGCGCCGTAGAGGAAGAAGAGCAGGGCCACGGCCGAGGTGGAGGCGAGGTCGGCGGCGGTGGCGGCCGGGCCGCGGGCGGGGAGCAGGGCGGCGAGGCCCACGGTGGCGAGCAGGGCCAGGACGTACGGGTCCAGCGGCAGCCGGTCGGGGAGGTGCGGGCGGCGCATGCGGGGGTGCTCACTTGCTGTCGGCGAGGGGTTCTCCCCCTCATGGTGGGCGGTGGGCGTTCATCGGGAAACCCGCACACCGCACTCACTGCCATCGTGAATCGTGATGAGCGGCTAGCGTGGCGGTATGTACGACCCCGTCCAGTTGCGGACCTTCCTCACGGTGGCCCAGACGCTCAGCTTCACGCAGGCCGCGGGGCGGCTCGGCGTGGGGCAGTCCACGGTCAGCCAGCACGTGCGGCGGCTGGAGGAGGCGACGGGGCGGCCGCTGTTCGTCCGGGACACGCACAGCGTGGGGCTGACGGAGGACGGTGAGGCGCTGCTCGGTTTCGCGCGGACGATCCTGGAGGCGAACGAGCGGGCGGCGGCCTTCTTCGCGGGGACCCGGCTGCGCGGGCGGCTGCGGTTCGGGGCATCCGAGGACTTCGTGCTGACGCGCCTTCCGGAGATCCTCGAAGGGTTCCGGCACGAGCACCCCGAGGTGGATCTGGAGCTGTCGGTGGAGCTCTCGGGAACGCTGCACGAGCGGCTGGACGGGGGCCGTCTCGACCTGGTGCTGGCGAAACGGCGGGGTCCGGGGGACGAGCGGGGCCGGCTGGTGTGGCGGGACCGGATGGTGTGGATCGGGGCGGAAGGACTGCGGGTGGACCCGGAGCGCCCTGTTCCGCTGATCGTCTTCCCGCCCCCGGGAATCACCCGCGCCCGGGCGCTGGAGGTGCTGGAGCAGGAGGGGCGGGCGTGGCGCATCGCATGCACGAGCGGCAGCCTGAGCGGCCTGATCGCGGCGGCCCGGGCCGGGCTCGGCGTGATGGCGCACGCCCGGGGGCTGATCCCGCCCGGGCTGGTGCGGGTCGGCGGGCTGCCGGAGCTCGGTCCGGTGGAGTTCGCCCTGCTCCGCGGGCCGCGTCCGTCAGCCGCGGCCGAGGCGCTGGCCGCGGCCGTGCTCTCCGGCGCGGACCGCCTCAGTCGCACGTCAACGGCGTGAACACCGTGATCACTGGGGAGGTCTTGTGGAGGTATCCGAAGGCCGGTCACCCCCTGTTGACCGTGCGGTACGTTCACCGCGGCGCGCGGAGAGGAGCGGGGCCTTGCGCGAGATCACCGTCCCACCGGTCGTCACGGGCGCACCCGTCGGCGGCCTGGCCGACATCGTCTTCCAGCACGCCCGCGAGGAGCCGGACCGGGTGGTGCTCGGCCGGAAGACCGACGGCCTCTGGCGGGACGTGACGTCCCGGGAACTGGCCGTCGAAGTGCTCGCGCTCGCCCGGGGACTGCTGGCCCAGGGGGTGCGCTTCGGGGACCGGGTCGCCGTCATGTCCCGCACCCGGTACGAGTGGACCCTCTTCGACTTCGCCCTGTGGGCGATCGGCGCCCAGCCCGTCCCGGTGTACCCGACGTCCTCCGCCGATCAGGTGCACTGGATCCTCTTCGACTCCGACTGCACGGCCTGCGTGGTCGAGGACGAGGACCAGGCCATGACGGTGGGATCGGTCATCGACCGGCTCCCCCACCTGCGCCGGCTGTGGCAGCTCGACGCCGGGGCCGTGGACGAGCTCGTCGCCGACGGCCGCGGGGTCGCCGAGGACGTCGTGCACCGCCACCGGGGCGCCGTGACGCCGGGCGCGACCGCCACCGTCATCTACACCTCCGGGACGACGGGCCGGCCGAAGGGGTGCGTGCTGACGCACGCCAACTTCATGTACGAGACCGACACCCTGGTCAGCCGCTGGGAGTCGGTCTTCCAGGCCCGGCAGGGCGAGGAGCCGTCCACCCTGCTCTTCCTGCCGCTGGCCCACGTGTTCGGGCGGATGGTGGAGGTGGCCGCCGTCCGGGCCCGGGTGAAGCTGGGCCACCAACCGGTACTGGCGGCGGCCGAGTTGATGCCCGACCTCGCCGCCTTCCGGCCGACCTTCGTACTGGGCGTCCCGCACGTCTTCGAGAAGGTCTTCGCGGGCGCCCGCCGCAAGGCGGAGGCGGAGGGACGTACGGGCCCCTTCGACCGGGCGGTGGAGACGGCCGTGCGGTACGCGGAGGCGCGCGAGCGCAAGGCCTTCGGCACCGGGCCGGGTCCGTCGGCCGCGCTGCGCGTGGAGCACCAGCTCTTCGACCGGCTCGTCTACGGGAGGGTCCGCGAGGCGATGGGCGGCCGGGTACGGCACGCCATGTCGGGCGGGTCGGCGATGTCGCGCCGCCTGGGGCTGTTCCTCGACGGGGCCGGGATCACGGTGTTCGAGGGGTACGGGCTGACCGAGTCGTGCGCGGCGGCGACCGCGAACCCGCCCGGTGCGACCAAGTACGGCACGGTGGGGCGGCCGATTCCGGGCAGTACGGTGCACATCGCGGACGACGGGGAGGTCTGGCTGCACGGCAGCCACATCTTCTCCGGGTACCTCAACGACCCCCGGGCCACGGAGGCGGTCCTGCGCGGGGGCTGGCTGGCCACCGGCGACCTGGGCCGGCTGGACGCGGACGGGTACCTGACCATCACCGGGCGCAAGAAGGACATCCTGGTGACCTCCAACGGCAAGAGCGTCGCGCCCGCCGCGCTGGAGGAGCGGGTCCGTTCCCATCCGCTGGTGTCGCAGTGCGTGCTGGTGGGCAACGACCGGCCGTACATCGCGGCGCTGCTCACTCTGGACATGGACGGGATAGCGCACTGGCTGTCGATGCGCGGCCGCCCGCAGTTGCCGGCGGCGCAGCTGGTGGGTGACCCCGAGCTCACGGCCGAGGTGCGCCGGGCGGTGGTGGCCGCGAACACCCTGGTCTCGCAGGCGGAGGCGATCCGTACCTTCCGGGTGCTGGGTGAGCAGTTCACGGAGGAGCGGGGTCTGCTGACCCCCTCGCTGAAGCTCAAGCGCCGGGCGATCGAGAAGGCGTACGCGAAGGAGGTCGCGGCCCTGTACTCCTCCTGAGCCGGGTCCGGCCGGGAGCCGTCGCGACGCAGGTCCGGGCCGTCCGCCGGGCGCCCGCACCCCGTAACTGACGGATCGTCATTTCTACTCGTCGACAATATTGACGAACCGTCAGGTCACGCACAGAATGCGGGGATTCCAACCGGAGGGGATCCCCGACATGTTGCGACCGATCCGCACCCTGGCCGCCGCGGCGGCGGCCCTCGCGCTCGTCTCCGCCTGCAACTCCGCCTCCACCAACGGAACCTCCCCCGGTGCACCCGGCGGCACGACGGGCAACTCCCGCGGAGTGAGCGACGACTCGATCAAGGTCGGCGGGATCGTGTCGATGACCAGCGCCAGCGGCTACAGCAAGAAGGACACCGACCTCGGGGCCAAGGCCCGTTACCTCCGGGCCAACGCAGAGGGCGGGATCAACGGACGCAAGATCGACTACCTCGGCGCGGAGGACGACGGTCAGGACCCCGCCAAGAACCTGGCCGCCGCCCGCAAACTCGTCCAGCAGGACAAGGTCTTCGCCGTCTCCCCCATGAGCTCGGTGACCTTCTCCGGGGCCGACTTCCTGGAGCAGGAGAAGGTCCCCACCTTCGGCTGGGGCACCCTGCCCGCCTTCTGCGGACCCCAGCACATCTACGGCTTCAACGGCTGCCTGGTCCCCACCCCCGGCGGCACCCTCAACCAGACCTGGCCCGAGGGCATCGGTCAGATCCTCGGCGGGGCCCGGGGGAAATCGGTCGCGATCATCGCCAACGACAGCGACGCCGGCAAGTTCGGCATCCGGACCTTCCAGCAGGGCTTCGCCAGCGCCGGGTTCAAGGTCTCCTACGCCAAGGCCTTCGTGCCCGCCACCGCCGTCCCGAGCGACTGGTCCGCGTACGTGAAGGAGATCCTCGCCGCCAACGACGGAAAGGCGCCGGACGCCGTCGTCTCCGTCATGCAGACCCCGAACAACATCGGACTGTTCACCGCGCTCAAGCGCAGCGGCTACCAGGGACTGCTCTCCGACCCGACCGACTACGACCCCGGGCTGCTCGCCAAGGACGCCACCAAGCAGGCCCTCGACGGGGTGCACGTGCTGCTGCAGTTCCAGCCCTTCGAGTCGACCGACCCGAAGATGGCGCAGTTCAAGGCCGACGTGAAGGCGGCCGCGGGCGGGCAGGACGTCCCGCTGAGCATGCACACCCTCACCGGGTACATGTCGGCCGACCTCTTCCTCTCCATCGCGCAGAAGGCCGGCAAGGAGCTGACCGTCGAGTCCTTCCAGGCCGCCGCACAGGGCTTCTCCGACACCGGCACGCTCGTCGGCGACCGCGCGGAGCCCAAGGGGCAGAAGGACAGCTTCGGCTGCGGAGCGCTCGTACAGCTGAAGAACGGTGCGTACGAGGTCTCCGTACCGTTCAAGTGCTACGAACCCATCCCCTTCAAGTAGGGCCGCGGCATGGGGGATCTGCTCGTCTTCGCACTGAGCGGTCTGGTCTCCGGCGCCCTGTACGCACTGCTCGCCACCGGGCTGGTGCTGTCGTACTCGGCGTCCGGACTGTTCAACTTCGCGCACGGGGCCACCGCCTACCTGTGCGCGCTCACCTTCTACGAGCTGCACTCGGGGCTGGGCTGGCCCGCCGTCCCGGCCGCCCTCCTGGTGGTCTTCGTCCTGGCCCCCGGTCTCGGCTGGGGGCTGGACCGGCTGATGTTCCGGCGGCTCGCCCGGGTCGGCGAGACCGCGCAGATCGTGGCCACCATCGGGCTGCTGGTGGCGCTGCCGGCCGCCGGGCTGTGGCTGGTGGAACTGCTGGCGGAGGCGGGCGCGCCGGTGAAGCCGGCGGAGAACCAGTTCGGGCTGCCGGGAGTGGGGCCCAGCCCCGCGCGGTCCTGGCAGCTCGCGGACGGCGTCGGCATCGACTCCGACCAGCTGATCACCTGGGTGGTGACGGCACTGGTGGCGGTGGCCCTGTGGGTGCTGATGCGGCACACGCGGCTGGGGCTGCAGCTGCGGGCAGCCGTCGACAACCGCTCGCTGACCGAACTGCGCGGCATCAGCGCCGACCGGCTGTCGTCGGTGGCCTGGATGATCGCGTCGGGCCTGGCGGGCCTCGCAGGTGTGCTGGCGACCCCGCTGCTCGGTCTGTCGGCGCACGACTTCACCCTCTTCCTGTTCGTGTCGGCCACGGCGGCGGTCATCGGACGGTTCGCTTCCGTGCCGCTCGCCTTCGCGGGCGGACTCGGGCTGGGGGTGCTGCAGAACCTGGTGGCGGGGTACGCGTCCTTCGCCGAGTCCGTCACCGGCTTCCGGACGGCCGTGCCCTTCCTGATCCTGTTCGGCGGGCTGCTGGTACTGACCCGTACGGCGCGGACGGCGGGGGTCGCGGCCGTGGACGAGCCGCCGGTCGACCATCTGGCCGGGGCCTCGTGGGGGCGACGGTGGGGGGTGTGGGCAGCGGGTGCGGCAGCGCTGTGCGTGGCGCTCTACACCGTGACCACCCCCTTCTGGAGCGGACTGCTGGCGCAGGGGCTGGCCATCGCGCTCGTGTTCATGTCCTTCACGGTGGTGACCGGGCTCGGGGCGATGGTGTCGCTGGCGCAGGGCACCTTCGTGACCGGCGCCGCGCTCGTGGCCGGGCTGCTCATGAGCCGGGGCTGGCCCTTCGTGGCCGCCCTGGCGGTGGGCACGTGCGCGGCGGCCCTACTGGGGGCGCTCGTCGCACTGCCGGCGCTGCGGCTGGGGGGCAGGTCCCTGGCCCTGGCCACGCTGGCGCTGGCCTTCCTGGCCGATCAGGTGCTGTTCCAGCTGCGCTGGCTGCGCAACGGCGATGCGGGATGGTCGATCCCGCGGCCGGTGTTCGGACCGGTGGACCTCTCCGACGACCGGGCGCTGGGGGTGGCCCTGGTGGTCCTGGTCGCGCTGGTGGCGGCCGGGCTGACCGCGCTGCGCCACTCCCCGTCGGGGCGGGCGATGCTGGCGGTCCGGTCGGCCCCGGCGGCGGCCGTCGCCTCGGGGGTCTCCGTACTGCGCACGAAACTGCTGCTGTTCACGCTGTCGGCGGGGCTGGCCGGGTTCGGGGGCGTGCTGTACGCGTCGTACAACACCCGGATCACGGCGACGGACTTCACGGCGATGACCGGGCTGGTGTGGCTGGCGGTGGTCGTGGCGGCGGGCGTGCGCCGGCCGCAGTACGCGGTGGTGGCCGGGCTGGTGTTCGCCGTCGCCCCGCGGGTGCTGGCGGACCACGTGACGGCGTCGGCGCACCTGCCGGTGATCCTGTTCGGGCTGGCGGGGTTGGCCCTGGCCAATGATCCGGACGGGTACTGCGCGGCGGTGCCGGTGCGGCTGGCGCGGCGGCGCGCCGCCACTTCCCGGGGCTCCGCCCCGGACCCCTCGGGGGCTCCGCCCCCGGACCCCCGCGCCTCGAACTCCCCCAGCTACCGCCGGGAGGGGCCCCCTGGCGAGGCTGAATCTGCCCTGCGGGCAAACCAGCCCGGCCTCGCGGGGCTGAGCCCCGAAAGTCCCGCAGGGCCTGCCCTGGAGCTGCGCGGCGTCACGGCCGGGTACGACGGGGGGCTCGTGCTGCACGGGGTCGATCTCACCGTCCGCGCGGGCGAGATCCTCGCCGTGCTCGGACCGAACGGGGCCGGGAAGAGCACCGCCTGCCGGGTCGCCGCCGGGCTGCTGCCGGTCGGGGCCGGGGCGGTGTACGTGGGCGGGCGGGACGCGACCCGGGACGGGGCCGTGCGCCGGTCGCGGGCCGGGGTGCTGCTCGCCCCCGAAGGACGCGGGATCTTCCCCGCGCTCACCATCGAGGAGAACCTGGCCCTGTACCTGGAAGACGCCGACGCCCGGGCCGCCGTCTACGCCCGCTTCCCGCGGCTCGCCGAGCGGCGCGCGATCCCCGCCGGAGCGCTCTCGGGCGGGGAGCAGCAAATGCTGGCCCTGGCTCCGCTGCTCCAGCGGCCGCCCGCGGTCCTGATCGCCGACGAACCTTTGCTCGGGCTCGCCCCGCGCGTGGTGGAGGAGGTGTACGCGCTGCTCACCGAGCTCCGCGACGCGGGGACGGCGCTGCTCCTGGTGGAGGAGAAGGCGGCCGAGATCCTCGGGATCGCCGACACCGTGGCCTACCTCTCCCAGGGGCGGGTCTCCTGGTGCGGCCCCCGGGCCGAGGTGGAGGCGGACCGGCTCACCGAGGCCTACCTGGGGATGGCGACATGAGCGGGAGCGGGTACGTACTGGAGGCCCGCGGGGTCGGTGTGCGCTTCGGCGGCGTCCGGGCGCTGACCGGGGTGGATCTCGGGGTGCGCGCGGGCGAGGTGTGCGGGCTGATCGGGCCGAACGGCGCCGGGAAGACCACGCTGTTCGACGTGCTGTCCGGGATCCGCCGCCCCGACCACGGGCGGCTGCTGCTGGACGGGGCGGACGTCACCCGCCGCTCCCCCGTCTGGCGGGCCCGGCACGGGATACGCCGGACGTTCCAGCGGCAGCAGTTGTTCGGCCAGCTGAGCGTGGCCGACAACATGCTGGTGGCGCAGGAGTGGCGGGGCGGCGGGGGCGGGCCGGCCGCCGATCTCCTGGCCCTGCCGGCCCGGCGGGCCCGGGAGCGCGAGCGCCGGGCCCGCGGCGAGCGGGTGCTGGCCGACTGCGGGATCGGCGCGCTCGGGGCCTCGTACGCCGGCGGGCTGCCCGTCGGGCAGGCCCGGATGGTGGAGCTGGCCCGTGCGGTGGCCGATCCGCCCCGGGTGCTGCTGCTGGACGAGCCGGCGTCGGGCATGTCCGCGCCCGAGCGCGGCCGGCTCGCGGAGGTCGTGCGGGTGCTGGCGGAGCGGGAGGGCTGCGCGGTGCTGCTGGTCGAGCACAACGTGGCCTTCGTGATGGAGCTGTGCGCGCGGGTCGTCGTACTGGATCTCGGGACGGTGCTGGCCGAGGGCACTGCGGCCGAGGTCCGGGCGAACCCGCTGGTGCGGGAGGCGTACCTCGGGACCGCGTGAGGGCGCGCACGGAAAGTTGGCGGGAATACGTCGTACGAGGGGCCGGTTATCGCCCCTTGTGCGACGCTCCACGACCGCCGCATCACCGCACCGACGCATCAACGCTCCGACGTGAGGGAACGACCAGACGTGAACCAGGTCCCCGCCATCAAGCTCAACAACGGCACGCTCATGCCCCAGCTCGGCTACGGCGTCTGGCAGGTGCCGGACGCGGAGGCGGAGCGCGCCGTCGGGACCGCCCTGGAGGTCGGTTACCGCAGCATCGACACGGCCGCCATCTACCGCAACGAGAAGGGCACGGGCAAGGCCGTCGCCGCTTCCGGGCTGCCGCGCGAGGAGCTGTTCGTCACCACCAAGCTGTGGAACGGCCCGAAGCAGACGTGGGGCCGGGACCAGGTGCTGCGCGCCTTCGACGACTCCCTCGCCAAGCTGCGCCTGGACCACGTCGACCTGTACCTGATCCACTGGCCGCGCCCGATGCGCGACGACTTCGTCGCCATCTGGAAGACCTTCGAGGAGATCGCGGCGAGCGGCCGCGCCAAGGCGGTCGGCGTGTCGAACTTCCGCCCGGCCGACCTTGAGCGGCTCGCCGCCGAGAGCGAGTTGGTCCCGGCCGTGAACCAGGTCGAGCTGCACCCGCTCTTCCCGCAGGCCGAGCTGCGCGCCGAGCACGCCGGCCGCGGAATCGCCACCGAGGCCTGGTCCCCGCTGGGCCAGGGCAAGGAGCTGCTGACGCTCCCGGCCGTGGCCGCGATCGCCGCCGCGTACGGCCGCAGCGCCGCGCAGGTGGTGCTGCGCTGGCACCTGCAGCACGGGAACATCGTGATCCCGAAGTCGGTGACCCCCGCGCGCATCCGGGAGAACCTGGACGTGTTCGGCTTCGAGCTGGCGGCCGCCGACATGGCGGCGCTGGACGCCCTGGGCGCGGGCGCGGCGGGCCGGCGGATCGGGCCGGACCCGGCCGAGTTCGACGTGTGACGCGATCCGGGTCCGGGTCCGGGTCTGGGTCCGGGTCCGGTCAGCCCTCCGCGCGGGTCAGACGCGTACGAAGCTCCGTATGCGGTACGTCGGCTCCGCGCGCGGGACGTCCTGGTCCGGCAGCAGTTCCAGCCGGGCCGCCAGCTCCTGCGCGGTGATGCCGCGCGGGACGATCCGGGAGGCGTACCGGCCCGCGAGCAGGGACTCGGCGGAGCCGCGCGGGGTACGGCCCTGGCCGTGGCCGGTGAAAAGCGCCTCGCCGACCGCGAGCAGGCCCGCCCTGGCCGCGTAGGCCTCGACCTCCCCGGAGGCGTCCGAGGGGGTCGGGGTCAGGTGCGCGGCGAAGACGGCGTCGATGTCGCTGCCGACGTCGTGCGCCGAGTCCTTGTCCACGGTGGCGAGGAAGACCCCGCCGGGCCGCAGCACCCGGGCGGCCTCGGCGATCACCGCCGGCACCAGTCCCGGCTCGCGCAGCAGGTGCAGCAGCCACACCGCGCTGACCGCGTCCAGGGACTGCGACCGGACCGGCAGCCGGGCCGCATCGGCGAGGGTCACCGGGATGCCGCGCCGCACCGCTATCGCGGCCATGCCGTGGGAGGCGTCCGCGCCCAGGACGCGTAGGGCGGGGCGCCTGATCCGGCTGGTGACGATGCCGGTGCCGCAGCCGATGTCGAGGAGGGTCTGCGCGTCCGCGGGGAGCAGCTCGAGAACGGCGGCGGCCGCGGCTTCGGCGCGCGGGACGCCGCCGCGGGTGGTGTCGTAGGCCTCGGCCTCGGCGTCGTAGTCGAGCAGGGATCTCACGGACGGTATGTGCGTGGTCATCAGCTCGCGCCGTGGGCCGGGGCGAGGGCCTCGACGCGTTCGGCGAGGGCGAAGTCGGACTCCGTCACCACACCACCGGCATCGTGGCTGTTCACGGAGAGCCGGACCGTGTTGTAGCCGAGGGTCAGGTCGGAGTGGTGGTTCAACTCATCCTGGACGGTGGCGATATGGACGACGAGGGCGCTCGCGGCGAAATGCGTGCCCAGCCGGTAGGTGCGGAAGATCCGGTCGTCCTCGAAGGCCCAGCCGGGGAGCTCCCGCAACCGGTCCTCGATCTCCTTCTGTGACAACGGCTCACTCGGCATGCACCGGCTCCTTTTCCCCGTGACGTGTAGTCAAGGTTCCCACAGTGCACACCGGACCAATCCTTTCGCGCCATAGTGCGCTCGGGTGCTCCTGCACCTTCCGGGTCCGTCGCACCCCCCATAGGCTCCTGCACCGAACACACTGTTACCGGCGGTAACGAGGGGGCATCCGTCATGGCGGGCACAGGAAGTTCCAGGCGTACGTTCATCGCGGGCGCGGGCGCGGCGGCCGCCGCCGGGGCGGTCCCGGCCGGGGCCGGGGCGACTCCAGCGGCAGCCGCCGGGACCGGACCGGCTCCCGCCGGACGGCGCGTCGCGGTGCTCGGCGGCGGGGTGGCGGGCCTGACGGCGGCGCACGAACTCGCCGAGCGCGGATACGCCGTGACCGTGTACGAGCGCCGGGCCCTCGGCGGCAAGGCGCGCAGCATGGACGTACCCGGAAGCGCCCGCGGCGGGCGCCGGCCACTGCCCGCCGAGCACGGCTTCCGCTTCATCCCCGGCATTTACCACAACCTGCCCGACACCATGCGGCGCATCCCGTTCCCCGGGAACGCGGCCGGGGTGTGGGACAACCTCGTCGCCCCGCGCGAGATGATGTTCGCCCGGGCGGCCGGGCGCGAGGACCTGCGCGGACCGATCCCGTGGCCCGGTCACTCCCCCGCCGAGCTGACGCCCGAGGAGATCCGGCGCGCCCTCGCCGGCATCCTGCAGACGCTCGTCCGGCTCCCGCCGCACGAGACGGCGTACTTCGTCGACCGCGTGCTGGTCTTCCTGACCAGCTGCGACGAGCGGCGCGAGGAGGTCTGGGAGCGGACGCCCTGGTGGGACTTCGTGCGCGCGGAGCGGATGTCGAACGAGTACCGGCGCATCCTCGCCGTCGGCATCACCCGCAACATCGTGGCGACCAAGGCCGAGGAGGCCTCCACCCGTACGGTCGGCACCCTCGGCGAGGCCTTCGTCCTCAACCTGCTGGGGCGCGGGGCGGACGGCCCGCCCGACCGGATCCTCAACCTGCCGACCAACGAGGCCTGGATCGACCCCTGGGAGGCCCATCTGCGCTCCCTCGGCGTGGAGTTCAGGATCGGCTGGACCGTGCGGGAGGTGCGGTACGCGGGCGGTCGGGTGAGCGGGGTCGCCGTCGAGGGCCCGGACGGCGCCGGGCGGACCGTCACCGCCGACCACTACGTGAGCGCGCTGCCCGTCGAGCACGCCCGCCGCACCTGGAGCGCGGCGCTACGGGCCGCCGATCCGATGCTGGGGCGCTGCGACGCGCTGGAGACGGACTGGATGACCGGCATCCAGTTCTATCTGACCGAACGGGCCGAGCTGGTGCACGGCCACCTCAACTGCATCGACTCCCCCTGGTCGTTGACGGCGATCCAGCAGGCCGAGCACTGGCCGTCCCGAGACTTCCCGGCCGACTACGGCGACGGGACGGCGGTCGACTGCCTGTCGGTGGACATCTCCGAGTGGGACAAACCGGGGATCCTGTACGGAAAGACGGCCAAGCAGTGCACGCGCGAGGAGGTGGCGCGCGAGGTGTGGGCCCAGCTGAAGGCCTCCCTCAACGACACCGGGCGGACCCTGCTGACCGACTCCACGCTGCACTCGTGGTTCCTGGACCCGGGCGTGGACGGGCTCGGCACCCCGCACCCCACCAACCAGGACGAGCTGTTGATCCACCCGGTCGGCACCCTGCACAACCGACCGAGCGCGGGCACCCGCATCCCGAACTTCTTCCTCAGCGGGGACTACGTCGCCGTCGACATCGACCTCGCGACGATGGAAGGGGCCAACGCCTCGGCGCGCGCGGCCGTCAACTCCCTGCTGGACCACGACGGTTCCGACGCCCCGCGGTGCACCGTCCATCCGATGTACCGGGCGCCGGAACTGGAGCCCGCCAAACGGCACGACCGGTGGCGCTACCGTCTCGGCCTGCGGAACGTCTTCGACCTGGGCTGACCCCTCTCGGCTAACGTCGTACGCATGACGACGACGAGTGTGGGCACCCTGCTGCGCGCCTGGCGGGAGCGGCGCGGCATCAGCCAGCTGGAGCTGGCGGGCCGCGCCGACTCCTCGTCCCGGCACATCAGCTTCATCGAAACGGGCCGGTCCCGGCCGAGCGAGGAGATGGTGCTGCGGCTCGCCGGCCATCTCGACGTACCGATGCGGGAGCGCAACTCCCTGCTGCTCGCGGCGGGTTACGCCCCGCGCTATGCGCACACCGCGCTGGACGACCCGGCGATGGAGACGCTGCGCGAGGGCATCGCCCGCCTGCTGGCCGGGTACGAGCCCTACCCGGCCCTGGTCGTGAACGCCGTGTACGACGTCGTCGCCGCCAACCGGGGCATCGCGATGCTGCTGGACGGGCTACCGGAGCACCTGCTGACCCCGCCGCTGAACGCCATGCGGATCACCTTGCACCCCGAGGGCCTGGCCCCGCGGATCCACAACCTCAAGGAGTGGCGCGGGCACCTGCTGGCGCAGATGGAGCGGCAGATCGCACTGGCCCGCTCCGAGCCGCTGCGCGCCCTGTACGAGGAGGTGTCGGCCTATCCGGTCGCCGAGCGCCCGGGCGGCGACGGCGCTCCGGAGGAGTCCACCCCGTACATCGCGCTGCCGCTGGTCATCGAGCACGACGGGCACCTGTTGTCGTTCGTGTCGTCCATCGCGACCTTCAATACGCCGATGGACGTGACCGTCGCCGAGCTGGCCATCGAGACGATGCTCCCGGCCGACCCGGCGACGGTGAAGTACCTGCGCTCACTGGGAGGCTGAGCCCGAACGCAGGGCGAGCTGCTGGAGCACGGCGAAGCCGGCCACGGTGACGGCCTGCGCCGGGATCCACAGCAGCCCGGCGGTGGTGGGCTCGAACCAGAGGGCCAACGACGCCAGGCTGAGGGCGGCCCAGGCGTAGTTCGTCTCGACGACGAGCTTCACGGGCAGGACGGGCGGCTGCGGCCGCGAGGCGAGCCATCCGACGCCGGCCCCGTACGCGACGAGGAGGATCCCCAGTTCCAGCAACAGCCCCTGCCCGACCCCGAGCAGCCGGCCGAGCGGGGCGGACAGGGCGACGTACGCGAGCCCGTTGGCGGTGGTGACGACCGAGTCGAGGGCGAGGATCCGGCGCAGGGCGGTCTGCGGGACGCGATTGCGGGTGAAGCCGGCGAGCGGGGTCGCGGACATGGGAATCAGCCTCCATCGAGGTCGAACGGCCAGGCGGGACACGGATCCCGGGACCGAGTGCGCGGCCCCGGAACCCGATGCGTCCACTGTGCCGGGGTCCGCGAGGAGGGTCGATTACCCCGGAGGTAATCCCAATTGGGGCAGGCATGCGCCGTTGCCCCCAGGTCAGCCCCTCGCGCCAGGCGAAGACCTGGCACAAGAGAGCCAAACTGGGGGCCACGCAGGGTCAGATCAGCCCTCGGGGCCACCGGATAGCGCCGCTCCTCTCCCAGATCCGAAGATCTCGTCCATGGCCTGCGCGCCATCTCTGATGACGGGCTGAAGCTGCTTGCGGTACACCCGTTCCGTCGTGTGCGTTCCGCTGTGTCCGACGACGAGGGCGATCACCTCGATGGGAATGCCGTGAGCGGACAGCAGCGATACACAGCTCGTGCGGAGCATCCGGACTGTCCACTTCTCGGGACTCTTCACGCCGGCCTCGCGTAGCAACGAACGGAAGTTGCGTAATACGTTGGTCGACGTTCGCTGCTTCCCGTGGTCGTCGGGAAAAACCAACCCTTCCGTGCTCCAGACCTTCCCCGCATCCCTGAACTGAATCGGTCATCTGCTGGCCGACTACCCGTTCCAGACCGACCACCAGGCCTATGAACACGCTGCGCTGCGGTGAAGGTTCCCTACTACATCAAGGCACCCGCCGCGCACAGCGCGGCGCGCGCGGCGCGTCGCCCGGGCCTGCGCTCCTGTCTCCGCCCCGCTCCAGCCCGGCCGCCGGCGCGTTGTGGTGCGTGCAGGAGCTCCCATCCCGCTGCCATCGACCCAGGCAAGCCGAGCAGACAGGGCTCCTGGCGTCCGCTCCACAAACGTGTGGGTCGACGGCAGACGGGTTGGGAGCTGGGTCGAGTGGTTAAGGCAGCTCGCAAGCGGCTCGTGGCAGGCGGCGTTGACGGTTTGCTCGGCCTTGGACCCGAGGGATCTTTCCAACCACGTCATTTCATGCTTCGCAGATCGCTAGCGTGCTGGTATGGCAGACAAGACCGACGGTTGGCAGACCGTCTACGGCGCGCTGGACAGTTCCACCCTGCTCTCCCTTCTTCCTGTGCTGAAGGAAGGCAGGGAGAAGGCCACGGAGATGTTGAAGATGGAGTCTCGCAGCCACGAGGACTCGGAGGGAGCGGACGCCTACTCCGCGCAGCTGTGGGGTGAAGCGCTGGCCACCTTCGACGCTCGGATCAGTGCCGATGATCCGGCGAGGCCGAAGCTCGCGGAGCTGCGGGACAAGGTGCAGGAGGTACTCGGCCAACAGGTGGCCCGGACCAATCAGAGCAAGCGCGATACTCGGGTCACCGAGTTCCTGTGGGCTCATCAGCAGCGCGAGCTTTGGATCAAAGAAGAGCTAGCCCGTCGCGGCCTGTTGCCAACATTCTGATCAGCTTTGGGACGCAGGTCAGTGACGGTGAGCCCGAGGTGCGCGTGCAGGCCGCGGGGTTGGGGCGACTAGGTGGTGACTGCCGGTCGGCACCGCTGCCCTGATCCCGAGGGCAGCACGGTTCTGGGCGGTGCCCATCAGGTCAACGGCACCGACCTCGAAGGAGCACACCATGGCCTGCAACCACGGCTACGACCCCCGCGACTACGCCGACTAACGCTCCCGGGGCCCCGGCGCGAGTCGGGGCCCGCAGGGTCTGCGCTATGGCAGTGTCGTACCGCAACCTCCCCCGGTCGCCGGGACCCCGGAAGGGCATTGAAGCCGCCGGTGTAACCCGTTACGGACCGATCCGGATAGAGCTACGGATCGGAAGGGCAGCGTATCCGGTGAATCTCAGGGGCGCCCAAGTAGCACTAATTCAAGGCCCGCAGGGCGGCTACCGAAGAGACAAGGCCGGTTCGTTCGAGACTTTCGATCAGATCCGCAACAGCCAGAGGCGGTTTCTTGCACCCATCGGAAATTTGCTGAAGAACCGCATATATAATCTGCGGATTCAGGTCGATCTGCGCCTCCAAGAATGCATCAGGATGGATCGCTTCTACATCCCATGGAGCCAGAGCCTCTTGCGGAAAATCCTTCAGGTTGAAAGTGACGATCGCCTGCGCTTTCGCGCGTATCGCCGCCGCCAGGACGTGGCGATCGTCAGGGTCCGGCAGTTCTATTGCATCAATAAGGGGCTCGTATCCGATGACCATACAGTCTCGAATCGCCCCCTTCATGGCACTGCGCGTGCGACTCAAACGCTCTGGGCTCAGGTCGGGCCGGTTAGCCTCGAGACTCCGGAACGTCTCGTCAAGGATCGCGTCCGTCCACTTAGCTTGCACCAGGCCTGCAGCGCCAACCCGGATGAGCACGTCACGCAGGACGCTCGGATAGAGCACATTGGCGTCATAAATGGCGACGAATGCCATTGACTACATCAATCCCATCTCCTGGCCGAGCTCCGTAAGCTCATCGGCGGCAGCGCGGCGCCTGCGGTCATCCTGCTGCTTGTACTCCACGAGCGATGACGCTTTGATCCTGCGGTGAGTCCCGACGTTCCGATACTCGATCTCGCCGGCGTTCAGTAGTCCGACAAGGAAGGGTCGGGAAACGTTGAGCATGTCCGCGGCCTGCTGGGTGGTTAGCTCAGCATCCGCTGGCACAACAGAGACACCGCGGCCAGCCCCCAGGTGCGCAAGAAGGCCGGCCAAGAGCTCGACCGCCTCGCGAGGAAGGGTCAGCTGCTCGGGTTCGCCGTCCTCGACGGTGACTGTGATCTCGCGACGGTCCTTGTGCGCTTCCAGGTAGCTGCGAACCCGCTGCAGCGCTCGGTTCGTGGACGCAGTTTGCTCGGGGGGGATCGTCACTGGCCTGATGTCTGTCTTGGTCATCTCACACCCCTCGCTGCTCAGGTAGACAGTATGCCTGCGATGGCTAGTCACAGTATCCGAAACAGTCGAAATAAGCGCAACATCTAGATGACGCCATCTGGTGGCTGGAATCTTCCCCACACCTGGCCTGAGCAGGCGTTTTGTCGACTTCTCGTACCTAATGTCGAGCGTTCAACGTCACGTGTGTCAACCTCACTGGCACCTCATGGAAGCCTGTCCTCTGGTGACGCAGAGGCCGTGATCTGGGGATGAGCCGGTGCGATAGCTCAGACAGTGCTGCAAGCCCACGAGTAGCCGTCGCCGACCTGGGAGTGAGCGGGGAGTCGCGGCTATTCGTGGACCGGCATGGCAGGAGAGACCACATATGGGACCTGACCTGCAGAAATACCCGAGACGCGCGGGGCCTCCGGAGTTGCATGCCCCGCTGTGCTCCAGTGCGCGCCTTCCCAGCCGACGCAGGTGGCGAGACGCTGCCAGCGTCCGTGCGGCTGCAAGGGAGGGGGCGAGGCGAAGTGACCCAGCCGAAGTGTGGGGCCGCGAAAAAATTGGCCGGTGGCGACGCCGGCCATCGTGGGCAGCGGCCAGTGCTACCAGCATCAGGGCGACTGGACAGCCCGCGGGGAGGCAGACCGCGAGGAGGCGGCAGCCAAGGCTAAGAAGCAGGGGCTTCGGAAGAAGAAGTGGTCCTGGTGGTGACCGACTACTGACATCCGCAACTGACATCACCGTTGGTGGATCGTGGCACTCACAAGCCGCCTAGGGAGGGCTCTGCGGCTTGGGCTCGGTCCGTGAATGGTAGTCGCCGGGCGAGCTTACAAAGCAGATGTCGGCGGTTCGAAACCGTCCGCGCCCACCAGAACGAAGCCCCTCCGATCCCGGCGGGGCTTCTGCATCCAAACCTGACGTCAACGGGCGGCTATCCCACCCTGCACGGAGCCGGAGCCGCAAAGGTGCTTTCCCCGTTGAAGACGCGGCGAGCAGCTGTGGTCATTCTCCCGACCGCCTCCCGTCGGGCACTCCCTGCTTGCTCAACGGCTTCCCAAGATTCCTGAGCCTGATGGTGCGCCAAAATAACAGCCAGCTCGTGGTCGAGGCTTCGGCGCGCTTGAGCAGCCGCAAGAGCGACGCCCTCCGGCCCTTCGACGCTCACGATCGCCTCATGCTCGATTACCTCGTTCAGAGCTTGTTGCGCGCCCTCACGGCGATCTCGGTATTCGTCCGCAGTGATGCCCACCTCGCTCACGCGGACAACCAGCCCCGCTGTGCGCACAGCAGCAGAAATGAACTTTGCGTACGCCTCCCGCCTCGCTGCACGAGCCTCAGACTCTCGTTGCGCAGATTGAGTACCTACTGCTAGTTCGCGCTGGATGTTTGCCTGATGGCGTACCCCTCTCACGGCCAACCACGCGGCAATGCCGGCAGCTGCAAATGACGAAGCCGAGGGGATGATGGTCTCTACTACTCCACTCACCCTCAGATCACACCAAACCTGGGCCCACCGGTGCAGCCGAACACCAGAATCAGGACTCCCCCGGCCGCCGCAGCGCCGTCGGGGGACAGACGGGCGGCCAACACTCCTGCCCCGCCAGCTCTGCGGACTATTCGTGGACGGGCGAGGCGGCGGATGTCGCCTCCAGGCCCTTGGCCTCGCGATACGCGTAGCGCACACGGGGCCTCCGGAGCCGTGATCAGAGGCGAAGCTCCCCGATTGCGGTGCCGCCTGTGGGCCGTCGGAGGGTGGCTGGAGGTAATTGGCAACGACCAATGGCTGCCAACCGGGGCCCAGTTGGGGCAAGGAGGGGAGGTGACCTGCCTGGTGGGCGGAGGGGGCATGGCTTCCTGTGCAACAAGAAGCGTGGGTGCGCTTACGGGGGAGCCAATCGGGGAGCCACCGACGGCAACTCAGTGTGGATCTGTATGGACTGGCATGGACGGCTTGGGGTGCGAGCTGATGACAGTCGCGCCCTTCCCTGCACGTCCCCGGCCGGGGCTCGTTACCCCGGAGGTAACGGGCCCCCTCCGGGGTGTGCTCAGGGGGTGCCGGCCCTTGCCCGTGCCAGTTGCCGGCCGGGCGACCGGGCGTACCGCCCGCCGGACGCGTGGACGATCGCGTTCAGGCGAGCACGTCGTCTTCACGGCCGGGCCAAGCGAGCGTGATCCCGACGCGCTCGCACAGGGCGACCCACCGCGACTCCAACGGCTCGCGCTCCACCCAGAGAACGGCGCGCACGGAGTCCGCCCTGTCCTTGAGCCTGTCGTGGTAGTCGAGGAGTTGCCCGATGCCCGTGCGCAGCTGACGCGTCTCGTTGGCCGGCGTCAGCGACTTCACTTCGCACACCGTCAGCCCGGCAGCGGTCAGCCGCCACCCGAGGTCGAAGTCGGGGTCGCCGATGCCCGGTGAGAGCACCTCCAGTCCGTGCGCGGCGGCCGCCTTCGCCAAGTCGTTCTGCAGCTTGCGGTGCGCCTTGAGGTTCCTCCCCACGAGATCGGAGTCGGAGGGGCTGAGCTGGGCGGGGGACGGCTCTACCGATTCGTCCGCCACGCGGTATCCGCAACCGACGGGGACGCTCGCCGGCTGAGTGGTGCTGCCGACCGGCGCCAGGTGGAACCGGATGACCTTGCGCAGCGGCCCGCCGCCCGTCTCCGGGGCCTCACCCCACGAATACGGCTGCTCCGGGTCCACCGCGAACTCGCCGACGTAGCGGACGACTCCGCGCGACCCTTCGAAGAGCCGCAACGCGAGCCCCAGGCTGACGTGGTCCCGGGTGGAGGCGTTCCCCAGGCTGTCGAAGGTCTGCGGCCCGATCTGGCCGTCCCCCGTGTAGTGGAACGTGCCGTCCTCGGCCCACTTGTCGAAGTAGCCGTGCTGGTGACCCGTCTTCGGATCGCTGAACAACAGCACGTTGTCCGATTTGGCGCACTTGCTGATGCCGCCCTGGCGGCTACCGCCGTACCGGTCGTGCAGCTCCTTGCGCTTGATGGTCTGGCCCGGGAGGAGGTGCCAAGCGGGCGCCGCGTTCTCGGCCTGCCCCTCAGCGAAGGCCTCTTCGAAGGCGCTCCACTGCTCCTCCGTCACCCGGTGCGGGTTCGTGGCGAACAGGGAGCCCAGCGGGGACCCCTCCTGAAAGCGCGCGTCCTCCTGGAAACGCTGACGCGGGACCGCCCGCCCCAGCCACTCGTCCATGACCAGCGGCGCGTACCAGCGCGTTCCGGGGTCTTCTTGCCAGTACTCGTCGGGGGCGCTCGCCTGCTGCGTCGGGGCGCCGGTGATGCGCCCCCTGCCGACGAGGCCGCCCCGGGGCCCCGTCACCCACATGACGAACCGGTCGCCGGCGGCCAGGTGCTTGAGGTACCGCCCGACGCTCCAGGAACTGAGTTCGTGGCCGTCCTTCCGGTACCTGTCGAGCTCGAACATCTCCTGGTTGCAGGCCAGAAGCCACGTCGCCATACCCACCCCCGTCGGGTCAAGGACATCAACTGCACGAGGCTACGGCAGAGCACTGACAACCCGCGGAGCCCGCCCGCCCCGCGCACCTGCACTCCCGCCCCGGAGGCGCCGTGCGGTCTCAGGGGTGATCCTGCAAGGCCGCGTAGGCCCGCTCGATCTCGCCCAGGTACTGCTCCAGGTGGAAGCGGACCTCTTCGACGGTGGTGTCGTCGGGGCCCGCGTACATGAGGTCGGACCAGATGACCGTCCCGCCCCGGAGCCGAACCCGGATGGTCAGCGGGTCCGGCCCTGGCCCGGGCCGGACTTCGGTGGCCACGACCGCGCTGCGCGGCATGTCCGTCGGATGGAGCGGCCCGCCCGGCCGGAGCAGTTGCCGCGGGTGGAGTCCGGCCGTCCCGCTGTTGCTGCCCGCCACCACGTCGATGCCGTCGACGAAGAGGTAGGTGTGGACGTCCGTGCACACCGGAGGCCCGGGGCACGCGCTGATGAGCAGCGTGCTCGTCTTGCCGTCGCTCTGCCTGTGGGGCGCGGTGGCCCTGAGCGCACGCGGGGCCCTACGCGGCATCCGACTGAGGTGAGGTCATGGGTCGATCGTAAACGGATCAGGAGCGACCAGCTGCCTCATCCGCCCTACAGCCGAAGCCTGTTATTCCGGTTTGGCGACGGCGGAGGGACCCCAACCCTTTTTGAGCTGTACGGCAGGAAACGTTGGGGTTCCCCTGGTTCGGCCAGGGGCGGGGGGCTAGGCTTCGCGAAGCCGAATCACTCGAACGCCTTGTCGACATATGGAGAATCCGCCGGTGCGAGCCACCGCCCGACCCGATCTCGCCGCCGTCTGGCGTCGCACCTGGGCCCTGGCGCAGGAGCACGGTCAGGATCCGTCCGCGGTGCTGGCGGTGGAGCGGCTGAGTCATCTGTCCGGGGTCGAACCCGGCCGCGTGCCCCAGGTGGTGGCGGGCACCGCCGTGGAGGCGCCGCTGGAGCGGCGGGTGCACCAACGGTTCCTGCGACTGCGCGCGACCCGGCGCGACAAGCACGGCCGGGAGTGGCCGCTGGCGGCCATCGCCGACGACTTCGATGCGCCCGGCGCCTCCCTCGGACCGCTCAACGCCGGTACCGGGCTGCCCCGGATGGGTCATGCTGCCGGTGTGCAGCGGTTCTTCGGCGTCCATGCCGGCTTCCTCCTGGCCGACAGCAAGAGCGCGGTGGAACGGGCCCTCGCCCTGTCCGCCACCACCGCCCCCGACGGACGGGACGACCTGGAGCGCCTGTCGTACCTCACCGGCATGACCCCGCAGGCCATCCGGCTCACCCTCGACGGGAGGCCGCCCCGGCTCCCCCTCAAGGAGCAGGTGCACCTACGGTTCGAGCACCTGCGCCGCACCCGCGTACGCGAGGACGGCCAGCCCCACTCGCTGGCGGCCATCGCCAGGTCCTTCGACGCGTCGGGGCAGTCGCTGACCCGCCTCGCCCAGGGCGAGGGCCTGCCGAACCTCGCCGCGGCCGCCGGGATCCAGCGTTTCTACGGCGTCGAGGGCGGCTTCCTGCTGGCCGACGACACCGAGGCGCTCTCCAGCGCCCTCGCCCTGATCGAGGGCGAGTTGGAGTCCACCGTGCGGGACCGGGAGAACCCGATGCTGGCGGTGCTGCGGGCGCACGACGTACGCAGCATCGTCACGCGGGCCGGGCGGCTGTCGCCCCAGGGCTGGAAGTCACTGGCCGACCACTTGGACGACCTCCTCGCGCGCGAGGGGCAGCTCGGGGTGCCGGGCACGAAGGGCGGGGCGCCGGCCGAGGGCGCCGCCGCTGAGGGAGAAGCACCATGAGGACCACCCGGGCCATGCGCGAACTGGCCTCCGATCTACTGGAGGGCGCACGCCTGACGCCGCCGGCCGATGCCGGGGAGATCATCGGGGCGCTGTGCACCGCCTACGCGGAGCGGCGCGGCGGAGAGCGGAAGGTCGATGTTCATTTCACCTCCTTCCCGCCCGACACCGCGAGCGGGCTGTGGCTCGAGCTGGACGACGTCGACCTGATCATCGTCGAGCAGCACACCCGGCCCGAACACCAGCTCGTCATCGCGTGCCACGAACTGTGGCACCTGGACGAGGGAACCAGCGACAGCGTCGGTCCGGGCATGCTGGTGGCCGCCCGGCTGGCGGGACACCCGGGCCGCCTCGCCGACCTACTGGCCTCCGCGTCCGGGCTGGAGGCAGTGGTCCGGCAGGCCGCCGCCCGCGCCGACCAGGGGGATCCGGACGAGGTCCGGGCCGAAACCTTCGGCCTGCACCTCGGCAACGCCCTGCGCTCCTACCTGCCGTCGCCCCGGGAGCAGCAGCTCCCCGAAGCCATCGAGCGCATCAAGTCCTCACTCGGTTGGGGAAGCCCCGTGCCACGCCGCGACCCGCAGCCGCCGGTCGCCGCATCCCTCACGCCGATGCCCTCGGCACGGCCCTGACAGAGAGCACGCCACGATGAACCAGTCCACCCCGCCCCGCCACGCAGTCGTCATAGGCGGCAGTCTGGCCGGCCTCCTCACCGCGGCCGTCCTCGCCGAGCACGCCACGGTCACCGTCATCGACGCCGACCCGCTGCCCGAGGGTCCGGCCCCGCGCCGTGGACTCCCGCAGGCCCGACACACCCACCTGCTGTGGTCGGGCGGTGCCCGGGCCATCGAGCGGATCCTGCCCGGGATCACCGACGACTGGACGAAGGCGGGGGCCATCCGCCGCAGCCTGCCCACCGACCTGGTCAGCAAGACCGCCCAGGGATGGATCCCGCGCTGCGGGGAGAAGCAGTTCAACATCTCCTGCAGTCGCGATCTCCTCGACTCGGTGGTCCGCGCCCGGGTGACCGGTCTGAAGGGGGTTTCCACGCTCCAGCGGAGCCGGGTCCGCGCCCTGGAGGGCACGGCGTCCCGGGTCACCGGCGTGCTGGTCGACACCCCTGAGGAAGCGGGCCGGCTGGTGACCGCCGACCTCGTGATCGACGCGAGCGGCCGCGGCTCGCGCGCCCGGACCTGGCTCCAGGCGCTCGGCGTCACCGGCATCCGGCTGGCCGAGGTCGACTCGGGCCTCGTCTACGCGACGAGGATCTTCGAAGCCCCGGCCGGAGCCCACGAGATGGGCTTCCCCATCGTCAACGTCCAGTCCGATCCCAGGGTGCCCGTACCGGGCCGGACGGCCACGATCGTGCCCATCGAGAACGGCCAGTGGCAGGCCACCCTCTCCGGGACCCGGGGCGGCCAGCCGACCGGCGACCCCGACGCCTTCATCCCGTTCGCCAAGGCCGTCCGCGACCCGATCGTCGGTGAGCTCCTGGAGGGGCGCAAGCCCCTGACGGACGTCGCCGTCACCCAGGGCACCGCCAACCGCCGGATCTACTTCGAGAAGGCCGAGCTGCCCGACGGGTTCTTCGCCGTCGGCGACTCCGTCGCCACCTTCAATCCGCTGTACGGACAGGGCATGTCCGTCGCGGCCCAGGGCATCCTGGCCGTACGCACCCTGCTGCGGGCGAAGGGACTGGGGCACCCCGGCATCGGCCGCGAGGCGCAGCGCGCCATCGCCCCGCAGGTCAGCACCGCCTGGGAGCTCGCCACGTCGCAGGACATCCTGTATCCCGGGGCCACCGGAATGAAGCCGCGCGCCGGCACCGGCCTGCTCAACGGGTACGTCAACCGGCTGATGACGGGAGCGACCACCGACGAGGCGCTCACCGCCGCCCTGCTCAAGGTCCTCACCATGAGCACCGCACCCACCCACTGGATCCACCCGTCGGTGGTCTGGCACGTCCTGCGCGCCTCGGACCGGGGCGCGCTGAAGGCGCCGCCGCTCACCGCCGCCGAGCGGGCCGTCGCCGGGCTCGACCGGGCACCCGGCACGGACACCGGCACCGGCCCGGACACCGGCACCAGCCCGTGGGCGGACCCGGATCCCGACCCGGTCGGCGCCTGAGGCGCACGGGCCCCGTGCGTCCGGACCGGCCCACCGGCTCCCGGGGAAAGCACGACGCCCCGGACCGGGGCCGGGGCGTGCGTGCGTGAGCGCGTGCGTACGTCGTACGCGGGAGCCGCGTGGTGGGATCAGAGCTCGGCGAGGTCCAGTCCGGCCTGCGCGGCGGCCGCCTGCACGGTCTGCTCCAGCAGTACGGCGATGGTCATCGGGCCGACACCACCCGGCACCGGCGTGATCAGCGAGGCCCGGGCGGCGGCCGACTCGAAGTGCACGTCGCCGACGTTGCCCTCGTTGTACCCGGCGTCCAGGACCACCGCGCCCGGCTTGATGTCCTCGCCCCGGATGAACTCGGCCTTGCCGACGGCGGCGACCAGCACGTCCGCCTGGCGCACGATCGAGGGCAGGTCCTGGGTGCGCGAGTGGCAGTAGGTGACGGTGGCGTTCTGCTCGAGCAGCAGCATCCCGGCCGGCTTGCCCAGGATCGCGCTGCGGCCGACGACGACGGCGTGCTTGCCGGTCAGGTCGACGTCGTAGGCGGCGAGCAGCCGCATGATGCCGCCGGGGGTGCAGGAGACGAAGCCCAGCAGTCCGAAGCCCATGGCGGCGAAGGAGTGCATGGTGACCCCGTCGACGTCCTTGCCCGGGGCGATGGCCTCGAAGGCGGCGCGCTCGTCGATGTGGTGCGGGACGGGGTGCTGGAGCAGGATGCCGCTGATCTCCGGGTCCTCGGACAGCGCGGTGAGGGTGGCCACCAGCTCCTCGGTGGTGGTCTCGGCCGGCAGCTCGACGTGGCGGGAGGTGATCCCGGCCTTGGCGCAGCGGTTCTGCTTCATGCGGACGTAGGTCACGGAGGCCGGGTCCTCGCCGACCAGCACGGTCGCGAGGCAGGGCGCGGTGCCGGTGCGCTCGGTGATCTTCGCCGCGTAGGCGGCGGTCTGCTCCGAGATGCGGCGGGCGAGGGCCGTGCCGTCCATCAGCTGGGCGGAGCCGGCAGCAGGGGCAGTGGCAGTGGCAGTGGCAGTGGCAGTCTGGGCAGTCGTCACGGGGTCTCCTGAACGTCGCTGCGGATCGCGGTTCGCCCAGGCGCGCGGCAGCCGACGTACCGGAGGTCCACAGGTACGCCGGGCCGCTCCCCGGTGGTGATCCACCCGAACGCCAGTCACGGCCCGCCGACCACTGTAGTCGACATATTCGGTGGTTGTCGGGCGTCCGACCTGGGACGATCAATGCATGACGCGTACTTTCGACCATCTTGTCGCCGAAGCCGAGTCCGTCTCCGTGGACGGCTGGGACTTCTCCTGGCTCGACGGCCGGGCCACCGAGCAACGTCCCTCCTGGGGGTACCAACGGCTGATGGCCGACCGCCTGGCCCGGGTGCGGTCCGCGCTGGACATCCAGACCGGCGGCGGCGAGGTCCTGGCCGGTTGCGCTCCGCTGCCGCCGCTGACGGCGGCCACCGAGTCCTGGCCGCCCAATATCGAGAAGGCGACGCGGCTGCTGCACCCGCTGGGCGCGGTGGTGGTGGCCGACGCCGACGAGCCGCCGCTGCCCTTCGGCGACGCGGCCTTCGAGCTGGTGACCAGCCGGCACCCGGTGACCATCTGGTGGAAGGAGATCGCGCGGGTGCTGACGCCGGGCGGCAGCTACCTCTCGCAGCAGGTCGGTCCGGCGAGCGTCTTCGAGCTCGTCGAGTACTTCCTCGGCCCGCAGCCGGAGGAGGTCCGGCGCGCCCGGCACCCCGACGACGCGGTTGCCGACGCCACCGCGGCCGGGCTCGAAGTCCTCGATCTGCGCTCCGAGCGACTGCGCACGGAGTTCCACGACATCGGAGCCGTGATCTACTTTCTACGGAAGGTGATCTGGATGGTGCCCGGCTTCACGGTCGGGCAGTACCGGGACCGGTTGCGCGAGCTCCACGAACGGATCGAACGCGAAGGTCCGTTCGTCGCTCACACCGCCCGCTTCCTCATCGAAGCCCGCAAAACGGGCTGATCTGAAGGGCGGACGGATCTACGCCGGATCGGTTGCGTGGCCACAGCGTGGCGCAGGTCACTCAATTCAGCGCGTAACGAATCGACTCGGGCATGCGATGAACCGACAGGTGTCCTCGCGCGGCCCGGAATACAGACCCCCCTCCGGTCTGTTTCCCGAGTTCGCGCGATGATGTCCCGTCCACCCTTATCTGTTCGCAACGAGAGGCTCCTTGTGTCGCTCAGCCCGTCCCGTACGTTCCCTCCGGAGATCGCCGAATCCGAGGCCCTTGTCGCGCTCGTCGAGCGCGGCCGCGAGCAGGGTCACATCAACGGTGACGACGTGCGCCAGGCCTTCGAGGCCGGCCGCATCCCGGTGGACCAGTGGAAGCGGGTCCTGCGCAGCCTGAACCAGGTCCTGGACGAGGAGGGTGTCGCCCTTCACGTCAGCGCGGCCCCCGCCACCAAGGCTGCCGCCAAGAAGCCCCGCAAGGCTGCCGCCGCCCCGGCCCGCACCGTGGCCAAGAAGGCCACCGCCGCGCCGCGCCCCATCGGCGCCCGCAAGACCGCGGTCACCACCGCGGCCACGGCTGCCACCACCGCCACGGCGATATCCGCTTCGTCGGCCGCTGCCATCGGAGACGAGGCGTCGGCCGAGGCCGCCGCCGAGCCGAAGAAGCGCACGGTCAAGAAGACCGCCGTGAAGAAGACCGCCGTGAAGAAGACCGCGGCGAAGAAGACCAGCGCCAAGGACGCCGACGAGGGCGAGACCCCCGTCGTCGAGGGCGAGGACTGGGCTGCCGAGGACCTGGTCGACGAGGCCGAGGACGAGGCGCCCAAGGCCGGCGGCACCCAGGGCTTCGTCCTGTCCGACGACGACGAGGACGACGCCCCGGCGCAGACGGTCATGGTGGCCGGCGCCACCGCCGACCCCGTCAAGGACTACCTCAAGCTCATCGGCAAGGTGCCGCTCCTCAACGCCGAGCAGGAGGTGGAGCTCGCCAAGCGCATCGAGGCGGGTCTCTTCTCCGAGTACAAGCTCGAAGAGGAAGAGGACCACAAGCCCGCCTTCAAGCGCGAGCTGGAGATCCTGGTCGAGGACGGCCGCCGTGCGAAGAACCACCTGCTGGAGGCCAACCTCCGCCTCGTGGTCTCCCTCGCCAAGCGCTACACGGGCCGCGGCATGCTCTTCCTGGACCTGATCCAGGAAGGCAACGTCGGCCTGATCCGCGCCGTGGAGAAGTTCGACTACACCAAGGGCTTCAAGTTCTCCACGTACGCGACCTGGTGGATCCGGCAGGCGATCACGCGTGCCATGGCCGACCAGTCGCGCACGATCCGCATCCCCGTGCACATGGTCGAGATCATCAACAAGCTCGCCCGCGTGCAGCGCCAGATGCTCCAGGACCTGGGCCGCGAGCCCACCCCGGAGGAGCTGGGCAAGGAACTCGACATGACCCCCGAGAAGGTCATCGAGGTCCAGAAGTACGGCCGCGAGCCGATCTCCCTGCACACCCCCCTGGGTGAGGAGGGCGACAGCGAGTTCGGTGACCTCATCGAGGACTCCGAGGCGGTCGTCCCGGCGGACGCGGTCTCCTTCACCTTCCTCCAGGAGCAGCTCCAGTCCATCCTGGGCACGCTCTCGGAGCGCGAGGCGGGCGTGGTCTCCATGCGTTACGGCCTCAACGACGGCCAGCCGAAGACCCTGGACGAGATCGGCCGCGTGTACGGGGTCACCCGTGAGCGCATCCGCCAGATCGAGTCCAAGACCATGTCGAAGCTGCGCCACCCGTCGCGTTCGCAGGTGCTGCGCGACTACCTCGACTGAGTCGATCTCCTCCAGAACGCCCCCGACCCGCGGATCCGCGGGTCGGGGGCGTTCTGCGTCCGGTCAGGGCAGGGCAGGTCAGGTCAGACGGAAGACGGGGCCCTTGGGGGTGAACGGCAGGGAGGCGCCCTGGGGGATCAGGTAGGCGTGTTCCCGCCGGATGCGCAGGATGTCGCACCAGCCGTCCGTGATCACGAGCACCGGGGCCCCGGGCGGGAAGTCCTCCGCCCGCTGCAGCAGGTCGATGCCCGGCTGCAGCTCGGTGCCGCCGCGCCCGCGGACCCGTACCCGGCCCGCGATCTCGGTCGGGGGCAGATAGCCCGCGTCGTACGGCGCCGCGTCGCAGAAGACGACCCGTGCCGCCGGTACGTCGCGGGCCTCGGCGTACGAGGCGATCGCGCCCAGTGCCTTGCCGAGCAGGGCGGCGTTCATCGACCCCGAGGTGTCGAGCACCACGCCGAAGGTGCAG
This sequence comes from Streptomyces sp. NBC_00273, assembly GCF_036178145.1. Lineage (NCBI taxonomy): Bacteria > Bacillati > Actinomycetota > Actinomycetes > Kitasatosporales > Streptomycetaceae > Streptomyces > Streptomyces sp. NBC_00273. The sequence goes on from NZ_CP108067.1 coordinate 2,458,645, forward strand.
CGGGCGACCTCCTCGGGCGGGAAGTAGCGGCCCGCGCGCGGGATGTCCGGGGTGGAAGCCTGGCGGCGCGCCGGACGCGCGAAGCTCCGTACCGGCTCGGGGCGCGGCACGTACTCGTCGAACCAGCGGGCGAGCCGGGCGTCCCACGGCACGGGCGGGTGGGCCAGGGCCCGGATCTCCTGGATCAGCCCGGCGGGCAGCAGGCCGCGCTCCCCGTACGCGTGCAGGTCGAAGCCCTGGACCAAGCCGCGCCGGTAGAACTCGTCCAGGTCGGTGTACGGCGCGCTGCCCGGGTGGGGCAGCGGCTCGCCCAGGATGTCCCCGCGGCCCTTGCCGCGCAGGGTGGCGAGGCGGCGCATCCGGCGCAGGTCTGCGGTGATCCGGTCGTAGACCTCCTCGACGGAGAGGTCCCTCAGCTCCGGGTCGTACAGCAGCCCGGCGGGCATCTCGCCGACGCCCATCTCGACGAGCCACCCGTTGACCACGTAGTCGGCGGCCACGTTGTGCAGGTACGGGTCCCGGGCGCCGCGGCGCTCGCCGTGGCGCAGGGCGGCGTGCAGCATCTCGTGGGCCAGGATGAACCGCCATTCCTCGTCCTCGAAGCTGCGCAGCGGGTTGACGTAGATCTCCCCGGCGGTGGCACTGACCGCGGCGATGTCGATGCCCTGGGCGCGGGCCAGCTCGGCGTCGGCGACGATCTTCAGGCCGCTGGCCAGGCCGCCGAGGAGCGGGTACGAGGAGACGAACCAGTTCAGGGCGCGGTCCCACGGGCGCTGCGCCACGCGCTGCCCCGTGACCCGGTCGCGGCGCCCGCCCGCGACCTCCATGGCGGCGGAGACGCTGCGGGTCAGGGCGTGCGCGAACGCGGTCTCCCAGTCGGGGACCTGGGCGGAGTTCCATGCGGGCCAGGCGACCAGGAGCTGGTCGGGGTGGTCGCCGGCGGTGCCGCAGTGTGCGAGGGCGGCGGGGATGCCGTCCCGGCGCCAGCGGGCCGCGAGCAGTTCCTCGTCACCGCCGGGGTACTCGGCAGGGAGGTCGTCCGGGGGCCGGAGCGACGGCTGGGTCAGCAGGAAGCGGTTGACGACGGCGCAGCGGGCGGCGAGGTCGAAGCGGTCGGGCTGCACGCGCTGGTCGACGGCCGCGGCCGGGACGTGGCCGAAGCCGAGGTGGAGCAGGGCGTGGGCGAGGGCCCAGGCCCAGGCCGCGGGGTCGGCGCGCAGCCCGGAGCGGACGTGGAGGACGCCGTTGGAGTCCACGGCGACCAGGCCCGCGGCGGGGGTCCGGGGACACTTGGACTGCTCGCACACGCTTCCGCCGACGGCGGCGAGGGCCGGGTTCCGTTTGACCAGGGCGAGCCCCTCGGCGAAGGCCTGCGCGGCGGGGTCGGGCGGGGCGGCCTTCTTCGGCCGGGGGCGCGACACGCTCACCGGCGGGCCTCGACCAGGCGCGGCATGTCCCGGGCGGCCTCCACGAGGAACCAGGAGGGCAGCACCGGCAGGCCGTCGACGTCCTCGGCGATGACGGTCTGCGCCACCTCCACGGAGATCTCGGCGAGCTGGACCAGCAGCGCCTTGGCCCGGTAGGCGGTCTGGCGCAGGGCGGGCGAGACGTGCTCGCGCTGCGCGGGCAGCTCCTTGACCAGGCGGCCGCGGAAGGCCTCGGCGAGGTAGTAGAGCAGGTCGCGGTCGGCGGGGCGGGTGGGCCAGGAGGCGTCGCCCTTCATGATCGCCTCGATGCCGAAGCTGTGCCGCACGATCTTGGCGTAGCCGCAGAAGGAGACGGCGTGCGCGGGGGTGAGGGTGCCGTGCGCGATCACCTTGAGGGTCTGCTCGTCCAGTTCCGCGCCGAAGGAGTGCAGGGCGTCGGAGAGCATGTGCCAGGAGCGCGGGGTGGAGAAGGGCTCCTCCGTCTTGGGCGGCTGCGACCAGAGGTGGTCGGGACGGTCGGTGAGGTAGTCGGTGACCCAGGGGTGGATGCCGTGCTCGCCGGCCCAGACCAGCCAGTCCCCCGCGGACGCCTGGAGGTGGACGTGGGTGAGGCGGTTGACCAGCGCGGAGGCGATCGGCCGGGCCAGCGCGTTGTCGGTGGCCCGGTTGCCCGCGCCGATGACGATGGAGCCGGCCGGCAGCTCGTAGGAGCCGATCCGGCGGTCGAGGATCAGCGAGTAGAAGGCCTCCTGGACGTCCGGGCTCGCGGCGTTGAGCTCGTCGAGGAAGAGGCAGTACGGCTCGTCGCGGGCGATGGCCTCGGGCGGGCAGAAGACGGACCGGCCGTCGCGGATCTGCGGGACGCCGATCAGGTCCTCGGGGGCGAGCTGGGTGCCGAGCAGGCTGACGCACTCCAGCCCGAGCGCGTCGGCGAACTTCCTTACCAGCGAGGACTTTCCGATGCCGGGAGCCCCCCAGAGGAACACCGGCCGGACGGTGGCGAGGCCGAGCAGCAGTTCGGGGATCTGGGCGGGGGTGACGGTGACGGCGGCCTGCACGGGCGTGGATGTCCTCGGGGGTGTGGCGGTGTGTGGTGCGGCCAGTGTGGCCGCACCACACGCCCCGGGGCATCCGCTTTTCCCCCCGGCCGCGCGCCTTCAGCGGGTTTCGAGGAGGTGCTTGAGCTTCGCCTCGCCCCGGGGCATCTCCTTGCGGACCATGGGCCTGACCACGAGGGGTACGAGGGCCCGGCCCAGCCCGTGGCCCTCGAAGTCGACGTCCAGGGTGACGCGTGAGCGGGCGCCGCCGTCGAGGGGTTCGACGGTGCCGCGCACGTCGGGTCGTACCGGCCCGTCGACCCCGTGCACGTGCCAGCTCCTCGGCGGGTCGAGCTCCACGAACTCCATGGTCGTGGGTACCCGCCGGCGGCCGATCTGCCGGGTGACGAGGATCAGCGAACCGACGTGCACGGGGAGATCGCCGACCGGGACGGCCGATACGGCGCTGTCCTGCCACTCCGGCAGGTGCGTGGGATCCGTCAGGTACGCGTAGACGTCCTCGGGCCTGCGGTCGATGTCGATGCTCTTCCTGAATGCGGACATGGTGACCCCTTGGCGCCCCCTGGGCGGCCCCTCTTTCCAAGCTACTCCGCGGGTGACGCGGCGGCGCGGTGCTTCTTCGCGGACATGGCGGCGTAGACGAGCACGCCCGCGAAGAGGAAGAGCACGCCCTGGTAGACGGCCGCGTAGCCGGAGCCGGCGACCAGCCACATCGAGAAGCCGAAGGCGAGGGCGGCGAGGACGCCGTCGCGGGCCAGGCGGCCGGGGTGGACCCGCTCGCGCTGCCCGGAGAGCAGGAAGTAGATCTGGGCGGCGGTGGCCAGCAGGTAGGGGACGGTCGCCGTGAAGGTGGTGATCAGGACCAGGCTTTCGAAGACGCCCTGGGTTCCGGACGTGTAGTTGTAGACGGTGAGGGCGGAGGCGAGGGCGACGGTGACGACCACGCCGACGACGGGGACCCCGCGCTTCTTCGTCTCGAAGGCCTTCGGGAAGAGCCCGTCCTTGGCGGCGGCGTACGGGGTCTGCGCGCTGAGCAGGGTCCAGCCGTTGAGGGCGCCGAGCATCGAGATCACGGCGGCGCAGGCGACCACGGTGCCGCCCCAAGTGCCGCCGGCCCCTCCGTCTGCGGAAAACATGGCGTTGACGGCGTCGGTGAAGGGGGCGGTGGAGGAGACCAGCCGGTCATGGGCGACCAGGCCGAAGACGGCGACCGTGCCGAGCAGGTACACGGTGGCGGCGCCCACGGTGCCCAGGACCGTGGCCCGGCCGACGTTGCGGGCCGGGTCGCGGACCTCGCCCGCGCTGACGGTGGCGGACTCGACTCCGAGGTAGCTGAACAGCAGGATCGCCGCGGAGGCGGAAACGGCGCCGGCCGCGCTCTGGTCGGTGGCCCGGAAGGGGCCGAGGTTGGCGGGGTCGAAGAAGAACAGCCCGCCGACGGCCACCAGGAGCAGCGGGGCGAACTTCAGCACGGTGGCGACGACTTGCACCGCGCCGACGTAACGGGTGCCCGCCAGGTTGGAGAGGGCCGGGAGCCACTGGACGGCGAGGGCGGCCAGGCACATGGACCACTTGTGCTCGCCCGCGGCGGGGAACAGCACCGTGAGGTAGCCGACGGCCGCGACGGCCAGGGCCGCGTTCGAAACCCAGGCGGTGATCCAGTAGCTCCAGGCGGCGAGGAAGCCGGCGAAGTCGCCGAAGGCGGCGCGGGCGTAGACGTAGGGGCCGCCGGTCTGCGGGTGGCGTTCGGCGAGCCGACCGAAGACCAGGGCGAGGGCGATCGCGCCGGCGGTGAGGACGGCGAAGGCGACGAGGCTGATGGTGCCGAAGGGAGCCACCGAGGCGGGGAGGAGGAAGATCCCGCCACCGATGATGTTGCCCATGACCAGGCAGGTCGCGACGGGCAGGCCGAAGCGGCGCGCGTGGGGGTCGCGGCCCTGCTCGGGGGGTGCGGCGGCCTCGGCGGGCAGGGTTGCGGTGCTGGTCATCGGTGGTGCGCCTCGGGTCGTCTCACATGGTGGGCAGGTCGACACATGGTCGACCACCGGGCGGGACGCACCAAATCAGCGGGTTTCGTCCCGCGCGGGCAACCCATCGGACGGAAAGATTCCGCCGATGGGGTCCTCAGGCGGGGAATCCTGCGGCACCGCACGCTGGGGACGCTCACCCGGACCGGGCGCGGGCGGCGGCCCACCAGCCGGGTCCGCGGGCTGCCGCCCGGCCGGGTCCGGGAGCCCCGGTCCGGGTACTCCTCCCGGACCCTCGACGTCGGCTACGGCGCCGTACCTCCACGCCTCCGTCCCGGGGCGCCCCGGGGACACCCCGGTCGCCGCCCGGGTGTGCCCGGTACGCGGTGGGTCCGGCGCCTCGCGGGCCGCCGCGAGCGGCGCCGCGGGCTCCTGCGCCGATTCGCCCACCGGCGGAGCCAGGGGCGCGGCCACCACCGGTACCTGCGGCCCGTCCGCCTCCCGCAGCCAGCGCCGCAACACGGCGTGCACCGCCTCCGCGCCGGCCAGTTCCGCACCGGGGTCCGACAGTTCCGAGGGCCACATCAGGAACGGGTTCCCCTGCTCCCCGCCCAGCCCGCCGTGCGAGCCGATCTGTTCCTCGAAGGCGTGCACCGCGCCCGTCTCCGGGTCGTACGCCGAGTTGACCATGACGTCCGCCACGTGCGGGAAGGCGTCGGTCCGCCGGACGGCCTGCGCCGCGCCCGGGCCGAAGGGAGCCAGCAGCTCCTCGGCCTCCCCCGGGACGTCCAGCCGGGCCGCCCTTCCGTCCCGGCCCAGTACCACCCCGTCCACCAGCAGGAACCCCACGCCGGGATGGTTCGCCAGGGTGGTCAGCAGGGCGGGGTGCGCGCGCTCCACGCGCGCCCGCGACGCCCGGCCGGGAAGGTCCGGGAAGGAGATCAGGCCGAGGTTGCCCGAGGCCAGCACCACCGGGTCGGAACCCGGTCCCGGGTGCGCCTCCTCGCCCTCCTCCACCGGCCGGTGGAGCGCCGCGAGCACGGCCGCCCGGGCCTCGGCCCCGCTGCGCGTGCGACCGGCCCGGCGCGGGACCGGCAGCCCGCAACCGGCCCGGACCAGGTCCTTGAGGGTCAGTCCGTACCGGCCGAGGAAGGTCTCGCCCGGGCTCTGGCCGTGGTCGGAGAGCAGCACGATCCGGTACCGGCGCGGCGCGTGCTCGGCGACCCGGGCGATCAGCGCGAGGCTCCGGTCCAGGCGCTGCAGCACCCGGTCGGTGTCCCGGCCGCGCGGGCCCGAGTGGTGCGCGACCTCGTCGTAGGCCACCAGGTCGGCGTAGACCGCGGAGCGCCCGGCGAGCATGTCGCCGATCACGGCCGCGACGACCACGTCCCGTTCGACCACGGTCGCGAAGGCCCGGATCAGCGGGTACAGCCCGCCGCGCGACACCCGTGGCCGGTCCCCGCGGATCCGTGCCCGCAGTGACTGGACGACCTCCCGGACCACTTCGGCCACGAAGGACACGGCCGTACGGACGGCGTTGGCCGGATCGGAGAAGTACGCGAAGTAGCCCGCGCGGGACCGGTTGGCCCGCCCCCGACGGGCCGAGACCGACAGCACCAGCGCCAGTTGGTCGGCGCCGCCGCTGAACAGGTTGCCCCGGCTCGCCCCGTCCAGGGTCAGCAGTCCGCCGTCCCCGGTGCACGCGACCGCCCGCCGCTGGAGCTCGGCGGCGCTGGTCGGCCGGTTGCAGACCATCACCTCGCCGGTGTCCTTCTCGTACCAGCGGAAGGCGGGCACATCGAAGTTGGAGCCGTGCAGGATCCCGAGCTGGCTGGCGCCGGTCTGGCTCGACCAGTCCGTGCGCCAGGGCCGGGCGCGGTGGTTGCCCTCCAGCAAGCCGGTGACGGTGGGCATCAGTCCGCCGTCGCACGCACGGCGCAGCTCCTCGTACCCGACCCCGTCCAGCTGGAGCACGAGCAGGCCCGGCGGGGTCTCGGCGGCCCGGGACGGCACCGCCCTGCCCTGCCGGCGGCGGCGCCGGTCGGCGAGCCGGTAGAGCCGCCGCCGGTAGGCCTCGTCGTCGCGCACGGCGAGGGCGGTGGAGGTCGCCGACGCCACTGCGGACATCACGGCGGCGACGACCACCGCGGTCTCCGGGGCCACCTCGCTGCGGCCGTCCGGGATCAGGTCGAGCGCTATCAGCAGGAGCGAGCCGTTGAGGAAGAAGACGAGCAGTCCGAGCACCAGGGCGGGCACCAGCAGCAGGGCCCGGACGAGCACCGGCCAGACCAGCGCGCTGAGCAGACCGAAGGCCCCGGCGGCCCACGCGGCGGTCAGTCCGATCTGCGTGATGCTGTCGCCGTCGTCGGACTGGAGCCGGAAGTCCGGCAGGATCCCCGCCAGGGCGAGCATCGTGAGGGTGGACACGGCCCAGACCAGCAACACCCGCACCAGGGCGCTGCCCGCGGTCCGCCACCGTCCTCGCCCCACGCCGCCACCTCCCGCGCGCCCCGTCCGCCTTCCAGGCTCGCACAGCCCGGCGCACCCGGTCGGGCGACGCGGACGGCGCGGACGGCGCGCCGTGGCGCATGGGTGGCGGCTGGGCGGGCGGCGGATCGGGGCGGCGTGGGTCAGGCGGCCGGTCAGGTCAGGTCAGGTCAGGTCAGGTCAGGTGCCGTCGTAGCCGGCGGTCGGCATGGACAGTCTGCGGTGCACCTCGGCCTTCATCGCGGAGGTGTACCGGGGCTCTTCGTCCCCGGCGGTCTCCAGCCGTACGCCGCGCCGCTCGCACTCGGCGGTGAACTCCTCGACGGAGCGCAGCGCGCGGGCCAGCACCCGGTGGTTGGCGGCGACGAAGAGGTCGACCTGCCCGGTGTCGACGTCGGACCAGAGCCCGCAGTGGTCGGCCCGCAGTCCGTAGACCAGCAACTGCTTCGTCACGACGTAGCCCCGGTCGGCGGCCCAGCGCGCGCACATGGAGTGCTGGCCGCGGGTGTCCACGGCGAAGGGGTCGGCGTCGAGGTCTTCGAGCGGGGCCAGGCTGGTGATCGCGGCCACGCGCAACTCTTCCATGCCGCCGGACCCTACTCCGCTACTCCGCGGTAGAGGAGGGGGCTGCCGAGATCCGGTTCCGAGCGCCCGCGCCGGGCAGACTCTAGGCTCGTGAACGGGGCTCGAGGGAGGGAGGTCCGGGTGCCGGTGGAGATCACCTGGTGGGGTCATGCCACGTGCACCGTCGAGGACTCCGGGGTCCGGCTGCTCACGGACCCGCTGTTCGCGCGGCGGCTCGCGCACCTGCGGCGGCGGCGCGGCGCGGTGCCCCCGCCCGAGGCGGCGGTGGCCGACGTGGTGCTGGTCTCCCATCTGCACGCCGACCACCTGCACCTGCCGTCGCTGGCGCGCCTCGCACCCGGCACCCGGCTGGTCGTGCCGCGCGGGGCGCGCCGGGCCGTGCCGGGGCTGGCGCGGGTCGCCGGGCTGCGCGGGCTGGCCGTGACGGAGGTGGTGCCGGGCGAGGAGGTCCCCGTACGGGACGGCGTACGGATCCGGGCGGTCGGCGCGCGGCACGACGGACGGCGGCTGCCGTTCGGGCCGCACCTGTGTCCGGCGCTCGGGTACGTGGTGCAGGGCGCGGCGCGGACCTACTTCGCCGGGGACACCGGGCTGTTCGACACGATGGCCGAGGAGGTCGGGCCGGTGGACGTGGCCCTGCTGCCGGTCGGCGGCTGGGGACCGTACCTCGGCCCGGGGCACCTGGACGCGGGGCGGGCGGCGCGGGCGCTGGCCCGGCTGGCGCCCGCGGCGGCGGTCCCGGTGCACTACGGGACGTACTGGCCCGTCGGGCTGGACGCGGTGCGGCCGCACGAATTCCACGCGCCGGGCGAGGAGTTCGAGCGACTCGCGCGGCAACTGGCGCCCAAGGTGACCGTACGGGTGCCGCAGCACGGCGAGCGGGTGCGGCTGCCGTGACGTGGCGCGAGCTCGCGGCGGCGGCCGGCCAGGTACCGCCGGAGAGCACCCAGCAGGCAGTGGGGTACCCGGCGCTGTTCCTGCTGGTGGCCCTGGGTGCGCTGGTGCCCGTCATCCCGACGGGTGCGCTGGTGAGTTCGGCGGCGGTGGTGGCCTTCCACCACCAGTCGCCGCCCTACCGGGTGCTGCTGGTGTTCGCGGTGTCGGCGCTGGCGGCCTTCACCGGGGACATGACGCTGTACTGGCTCGGGCAGCGCGGGGTGCGCTCACGGGGCGGCTCGCGCTGGCTGGAGGCACTGCGCGGCCGGGCCACGCCGGAGCGGCTGGAGCAGGCGCGGACGAGGCTGGACGAGCACGGGGTACTGGTCCTGGTCCTCTCGCGGCTGGTCCCGGCGGGCCGGATCCCGGTGATGCTGGCCTGTCTCCTGGCGCAGATGCCGCTCCGCCGCTTCGCCCGTGGTGACGCCCCGGCCTGCCTGGCCTGGGCGGCGACGTACGGGCTGATCGGCATCCTGGGCGGCACCCTCTTCGCGGAGCCCTGGAAGGGCGTGGCCCTGGCGGTCGGCCTGGCCCTCGCGATCAGCACGGGGCCCTCGCTCTGGCGCCGCCTGCGGCCGCGACCCTGAGCCGGCCCTCGACTCCCCCGCCGACCCCTATAGGTCCCGGTCGTGTCCCGGCCGTCCCGGCCGTGCGGCGGCCGGTGGGAACGCGAGACCCGTCGGCGTGTTGAGGCCGGTGAAGGCGAGCGTGACCTGTCCGCCGCCCGACTCGCGGACCCGCACCACCCGGTTGTTGAAGCCGTCGGCCACGTAGAGGTTGCCGGATCCGTCGAGCGCGAGGCCGAGCGGGGAGCTGAGGCCGGTGGTGGGCACCGTGCTCTGCGCACCGCTGCCCGCGGCCACCTTCACCACGCGGTTGTTGCCGCTGTCGGCGACGTAGAGGTCACCGGCGGCGTTCGGGGCCAGTCCGGTCGGCTGGGAGAGCCCGGTGGTGGGCACGGTGCTCTGGCCGCTCCCGTCCACGGCCACCTTGACGACGCGGTCGTTGACGAAGTCGGAGACGTACAGCTCCCCGCCGGGCGCCCACGCCAGCCCCCAGGGGTGCAGCAGCCCGGTGGTGGGGACGGTCGTCTGGCCCCCGCCGCCGGCCGGCACCTTCACGATCCGGTCGTTGAAGCTGTCGGCGATGTAGAGGTTCCCGGCCGGGTCGACGGCGAGCCCCAGCGGGCGCGACAGGTCAACGGTGGGAACGACGGTCTGTTCCCCGCCGTTCGGGGGCAGCACGAGGACCCGGTTGTTGCCGGTGTCGGAGACGTAGAGCCGGCCCGCGGCGTCCCAGGCCAGACCGGTCGGCCGCACCAGGCCGTCGAGGGGGACGGTGCTCTGGTCCCCGCCGTCCGCAGGCAGGGCCACCACCCGGTTGTTGCCGTAGTCGGACGCGTACAGGGGCGACCCGGCGGGCGACCGTACGTCGCCGGGCGGCGCGGCGCCGGCCGCGCCCGCCGCGCCCGCGGGGAGCGCGCAGAGCATCAGCAGCGCCACCGCGGCGGCCAGCCGCCGGGTCCACCGCCGGGCGGCCGGAGGTTCGTGCGTTCGTGACTCGGCCGTCATGCGTTCCACGACTCACCCACCTGATCCGGACGGTCGGCCGGCCCGGTGCCGTGCCCCCGCCGACCCTAGGAAGCGTCGGGCGCGGGCGCGGGAGCCACGCCATCGGAGCGGCCGACGGCCACTCCAATGCCCGGGGAGCGGTGGCTCGCTCGGGAGGTCTTCGTACGCGCATCCCGACCGTCGCGCTCGGCCCCCGAGACGGGTGGAACCGGCCAATCTCGCCAGGGGAGGCCGACCCCCCACACCCTCCGCCGCACCCCCGCCCCATCCCCGCAGGGGCGGGATCGGGACGGGTGCGGCCGGCGACTGGACCTCAAGTGCGCTTGAGTTCATAGGGTCTTGGACAGCGCACCAGGCTGCACCACCAACGGGGAGTTGATCCGCCATGGAGTACTCGCACGATGACGCCGAACTGATCCGCCAGCCCATCGGCTACTGGAGCTGGGCCGCCTACGAGGCGGTCGTGAACCGCACCCGTGGCGCGCTCGCCGGGCTCGGCACCAGCCAGCCGCAGTGGTGGATCCTCGCCCGGGTCGCGCTGGCGGGCGACGAGGTCAGGACCCGGGACGAGGTGACCGAGACGCTGCGGGGGTACCTCGCGGTGGGCGAGGGGGCGCTGTCCGAGGAGATGGACACGGTCATCGTCCAGGGCTGGATCACCCAGGACGCCGAAGGGCGCCTGGAGATGACCCCCGAGGGGCGCGAGTTCTTCGCCAAGGCCGCGGCCCTGCAGGGGGACCTGTGGGACGAGCGGCACGCCGGGATCTCCGACGAGGAGTACCTGATCACCCTCAAGGTGCTCCAGCGGTTCATCCACAACGTGGGCGGGCAGGCCTGGCACCACTGAACCGACGGGGCCGCGTCAGTCGCCGGCCCCCGCCGCGGTTCCGTCCGCGGCCCCGGCGCCGGTCACGGCCCCCTCTGGGGGCAGCGTGCGGGAGGCGCCGATCGGCAGGTCCCAGAGGTCCTCGCGCGGGAGGCCGGCCCGGCGCCAGGCGACCAGGGTGCGGGACAGGGGTTCCATGACCGGTTCCGCGGAGAGGACGAAGGTGGCCCAGTGCATGGGGGCCATCCGGCGGGCGCCGAGGTCGAGACAGGCCCGGACGGCCTCCTCCGGGTCGGCGTGGACGTCGCCGAGCCACCAGCGCGGGGCGTACGCGCCGACGGGCAGGAGGGCGAGGTCGATGCCGGGGTGGCGGCGGCCGATCTCGCCGAACCAGTGCCCGTAGCCCGTGTCACCCGCGAAGTAGAGCTTCCGCGGCGCCGCACTCAGGGTGTCGGTGAGGATCCAGCCGCCCCACAGGGACCGGCACGTGTCGATCAGCGACCGCTTCGACCAGTGGTGGGCGGGGACGAACTCGAAGAGCACGCCGCGCAGTTCGGCCGATTCCCACCAGTCGAGGTCGGTGACCCGGGTGAAGCCGCGGCGGCGGAACCAGCCGGCCAGGCCCGCCGGTACGAAGAGGGGCGTGCGCCGGGGCAGCCGCTTGAGGGTGGGGGCGTCGAGGTGGTCGTAGTGGTTGTGGCTGATCACCACCGCGTCCACCGGTGGCAGATCCCCCCACCGCACCCCGACCGGGGTCATCCGGGCCGGGGTGCCGAGGATCCGCCGGGACCAGACCGGGTCGGTCAGTACGGTCAGCCCGCCGGTCCGCAGGACCCAACTGGCGTGCCCGGCCCAGGTGACGCAGACGCTGCCGGGGGGCGCCGGCGGCAGCGGGCCGGGCCCGTACGGCAGGTCGGGAATGCCGCGCAGGCCTTCGGGGCCCGGCCGGAAGGCGCCCTCGCGGGCGAGGCGGGCGTAGCCGCGGACCCCGGGCAGCGGGGTGGTCAGCCGGTCCGCGAACGAGCGGGGCCAGCGGCGGTGTTCACCGAGCGGTCGAGGCGCGGACGCACGCTCCGGTGCGGCGGGGGCGAGGTCGGGTACGGAGTCGGGCGAAGGGGCCGGACTCTGGGCCGGGGCCGGGGCCGGGGCCGGGGCCGGGGCCGGGGCCGGCGCAGGGGCGGGGGCGGGGGCATCCGTCCGGTCCCTCATCGCGAAGTCTCCGTTCACCGGGGTCGGGTGGTCAGGCCAGCCCGGCCAGGACTGATCCGAGGAGCTCAAGCGAGTCGCGTACGTGCGGGAGCGCGAGCGGATCGCGGGCGGTGAGCGCGGCCAGCCGCTCCTGCGGGGTGGCGCCCAAGAGCGGCCCGGTGGACAACCGCACGCGCAGCGCGCCCAGTTCGTCGGCGAACCGCTGCCCGCCCGGTGTGGGCGCGCCGAGCCGGCCGCCGAGCCAGTCCTCCAGTTCCATCGCGTCGCCGACCCCGTGCCGGGCGAGTCCGGCGCGCAGCGGGGTGAGGTCGGCGTACAGGTGCCGGCCGGCCTGCGGGGGCCGGGCCAGCGCCCCGGCCTCCAGCAGTCGGTGGTGCGCGGCGGCGGCCACCACCCCGTGCAGGGCGGCGGCGGCGTACGCGCGCCCGGTGACGGCGTCGGGTTCGTCGAGGGCGTGCGCGGCGGCCGCCGCGACCGGCCCGGCGACCATCGCCCCGGTGGCGGTGAGGACGTCGAGCGTACGGGCGCGCAGCCAGGTCCCGCGCGGGGTGTCGGGGAAGCGGACGACGGCGGCGGGCCAGCCGGCCGGCAACATCGCGCCGGCCAGGTCGATGAGGACGGCCGCCCGTTCGGGGAGCATCTCTGCGGGGCTCAGGACCAGGGTGTCGTGGGGCCGGTGGACGGTGTCCCGCCAGCTCTCGTCGCTGACGACGAGCAGCCCGGCGGATTCGGCGGCCTCGCAGGCCTCGCGCAGCATCTCGGGCGGCGGCACGGTCGCGGTGGGGTCGTCGGCGACCGACAGCAGCAGCACGCGCGGGTCGCCGCCCTCGGCGCGCACCCGCCGGACGGTCTCCAGCAGGGCGTAGGGGTCCGGCACTCCGCCGCACTCGGCCGGGGTCGGCACGTGGTAGGCCCGCCGTCCCAGCAGCCGGACCTGCGGGGTCCACCACGCGGGACAGGGACGGGGCAGCATCACGTCTCCCCCGTAAGCCCCGAGCAGGGCCAGGAGCAGCGCGGGGGCTCCGGGGCCCGCCGCCACGCTCTCGGGGGAGGTGGCGAGCCCGCGCCGGCCCCAGTGCCGGCAGGCGGCCTCCCGCACGGCCTCGCCGCCGCCCGGGGGCTCGGGCGCGGCGCGTCCGGCGGCTGCGGCGAGGACGGAGACCAGTTCGGGGAGCACGGGCAAGCCGGGCTGGGGGGCGGGCGGGCCGTACCGGACCGGGCCGCGGCCCTCCGCCGCCGTGCGCTGCATCCCCGCCACCGCTTTCCGCCTTCCGCGCTCGCCCTGCCACGCCCGCCGGGCCCGCGACGCACCGCGGTGCCCCACGACGCACCGCGATGCCCCGCGGCGCCCCGCCGGACCTGACCTTTATACGATTATTTAGGGCTGTATGCCCGTTGCGCGGGACGCCCGCCCCCGTGCCGCGTGTCAACCCTTGCGCCCCACCATCGCCAGGAGCCTCGTCTGCGCGTCCGCGCCCGCCGGGACCTCCACGGGTTCGGCGTACGCACCACTGGCCGCGAGCCCGTCGGCGTACGGCATGATCTCCTTGATCGAGAACTCGACGAGGCCGTCGGGCAGCCGGTCCTCCGCGCCGATGCCCCGGGCGAGGTCCCAGGTGTGCACGATGCAGTCGGCGGTCAGCTCCGAGCAGTACGCCGATCCGAGCGCGGGCCCGTACGACAGGCGCACGGTCCGGTCCATCGCGCCGGACGCGGCGAAGGCCGCGTGCGCGGCGGCCGAAGCCCGGTCCCAGGCCGCGACCGGGTCGACGCCCAGCACGTCGCCGGAGAACCCGCCCTCCAGCTCCTCCACGGTCCGCCCCTCGGTGACCAGTGGCGGGATCCAGAGCTGCTCCGCGGTGACGTGGTTGACCAGCTCCCGCACGTTCCATTCCGTGCACGGGGTCGGCTCCCCCCACTGGTCGCCGCGGATCTCACGCACCCGTTCACCGAAGAGCCTCAGCGCCTCGGCGTGCCGTTCGAGCAGCGTGTCCGTCATGACCCTCACCGCCCTCTGCCCTGGGGTCGTATCCCCCTTCAGCCACTCTCCTCGCACCCGCATCGGCCTGCCACCGCCCCGCCCCATCCCCTTGGTGCACAGAACTCCTGTCCACATGTCAAAACGTCTATCTCACATGACGAACTGATCGTCTACGGTGGGAGCAACGCTTCGACGAGGAAACGAGGAGGGGTCCGGTCATGAACGTCGCCAGGGGAACCGCCGCCGGGGAAACGGCCGCCAAGGAGACGGCCGTCTACACGCACGGCCACCACGAGTCGGTGCTGCGCTCGCACCGCTGGCGCACCGCCGAGAACTCCGCCGCGTACCTGATCGGCGAGCTGCGCCCCGGAATGCGGGTGCTGGACGTCGGCTGCGGCCCGGGCACGATCACCGCGGACCTGGCGGAGCTGGTCGCGCCGGGCGGCCACGTCACCGCCGTCGACGCCGCCGAGGACGTCCTGGTGCAGGCCCGCACGTACGCCGGGGAGCGCGGCCTGGGCGACGCCGTGTCCTTCGCCACCGCGGACGTCCACGCGCTGGACTTCCCGGACGCTTCCTTCGACGTGGTCCACGCGCACCAGGTGCTGCAGCACGTGGGCGATCCGGTCCAGGCGCTGCGCGAGATGCGTCGGGTGTGTCGGCAGGGCGGGATCGTGGCCGCGCGCGACGCCGACTACGCCGCGATGACCTGGCACCCGGCCGCGCCGGGCCTGGACGACTGGCTGGACCTGTACCGGCGGGTGGCCCGCGCCAACGGCGGCGAACCGGACGCGGGCCGCCACCTGCGGGCCTGGGCCCGGCGGGCCGGATTCACGGACGTGACCTCCTCGGCGACGGCCTGGTGTTTCGCCACCCCGGAGGAGACCGCCTGGTGGTCGACCCTGTGGGCGGACCGTACGCAGGCTTCCGCGTACGCCGCCGTCGCCACTCGGGGCGGCCACACGACGGCCGCGGACCTGGCGGCCGTCGCCGACGCCTGGCACGCCTGGGGTGCGCACCCCGACGCGTGGTTCTCGGTCCTGAACGCCGAGATCCTGTGCCGGGTCTGACGCCGGCCCTGGCGTCGGGCCCGACGCCGGGTGGCCACGCCGGTCGGGGTGATCACCTGGCTGATATAGCGTGCACGCGTCAATACGCGACCACGCACACCCGGGGGACAGACCCATGACCCAACCGCCGCAGCCGGGCACCGGCCCTCACGGCCAGCAGCCGCCGCAGGGAGCCTCGCCCCAGCAGTCACCGGACCCGCTGCCCGCCGCGCCGTCCCGGAACGGGGGCATCGGCGTCCGGAAGGCGCTGGGGATCGCCGGAGCCGTGGTCGTCCTCGCCGCCGTCGCCGTCGGCTACTTCCTGAGCCAGGACGGCGCCGACCGCGCCGAGGCCGGCGACTGCCTCAAGAACAACGGGGACCCGATCTTCCCCGACCTGCGCGTGGTCGACTGCGGCGACCCCGACGCCGCGTTCAAGGTGGTCCAGGTGCTCCACGACACGGTGGACACCGCCAGGTGCCAGGGAGTTTCGGACATCGGCTACGAGGAGCAGGCCGACAGGGCCCGGCACAAGTCCGGCAAGCGGTTCGTACTCTGCTTCGACGGGATCAAGAAGAAGTAGGCGGCCGCATCCGGAAGTCGTAGCGCGCGGGCAGCGGGCAGTCGGTGAGGGTGGACCAGACCTCGGCGAGGGTCTCCTCGCCCTCCCGCAGGTCCGGCAGTTCGAAGCCGTCCTCGAAGACCCGGCGGGCCGCCCGCACGTGCCCCTCCGCCGCGAGGAGCCGGGCCGCGAGGAGCCGGAAGCGGCCCTGCTCGCGCAGGGCGGGCCGCAGCCGGTCCCAGACGGCGCGGGCCTGCGGCAGCCGGCCCGCCGCGAGGAGGGCGGCCATCGCCTCCTGGCCGAGCGCCGACTCCGCGGCCGTCCACGGCTCACCGCCGCGGCTCTCCGCGGCCAGGTCGTCGAAGGCCGCCGCGAATCCGTCGGCCGCCCGCTCCGCGTCGCCCGCCAGGGCGTCCGCCACCGCCAGGCACCGCAGCAACGGCCACCGCGAGGGGGCCAGCGCCAGCCCCCGCTCCCAGCTGCGCACCGCCTGGGCCACGTCCCCGGCGTGCCACTGGGCCACGCCCAGGTGGTACTCCGTCAGCGGATCCGCCGGGGCCGTCTCCAGCATGTCCCGCCAGTGCGCGGCGACCAGGCTCGGCCCCGGCGGGACCACCCGGCGCGGGGCCGGTAGGGCGCCCGTGCGCCAGAGCTGGAGCCACGGCTCCTGCTCCTCCTCGAGCACGTCCTCCTCGAAGGGGGTGCCCGGCAGTTCGAAGCCCCCGCACAGCAGCTCCAACGCGCCCCAGCCGGAGCCCTGTGCCAGCCGCTCCCCCGGGTCGGTGTCGGCGCGGCCGCGCCACGCCTCGTACGCCGCGTCCACGCGCTCCCGCGGCAGTACGGCGTCCAGCGCGCCCTCGGCCGCGCCGCGGGCCGCCGCCCAGTCCGCGCCGTGCACCTGCGCCGGATCCGCCGACAGCGGCCCGTAGGCCTCCAGCCAGCTGAACTCCGCCCCGCCCTCCAGCCGTACGTGCTCCAGCTGGGTCCGGGCGAGCCCGGCCTGGATCTCCGCGTAGCCGCCGGTCCCCGGCTCGGTCAGCCACTCCTGCCAGCGCCGGCCGCCGTCGCCCGCGCCCCACACGAACAGCTTGCGCCCGCTCAAGCGCGCGGTGGAGGTCTGCACGAGCCCGTGCCCGGCGGCGTCCAGGGCGGCGATCCACGGCCGGGCCCCGCCCCGGACCTCGTAGAAGAAGTCGGCCGGATACTCGCCGCGCAGCGGGTACGTGCGGTCCGCGCCCTCCCACTCCGGAACGGGGACGCGGCGCAGCGCGCGCTCGTAGCCGAAGTGCCAGGCCTCGTCGGCGGGGGCGAGCACCCGGGTGCCGGAGTCCTCCGGGACGGCGATGTTGGACCACCAGTACACGGGGGCGGGGCGTTCGTGCGGGTTGCGCACGCGGACACCGACGTAGAGGAACTCCGAGTCCTCCGGCAGCCACAGGTCCACTTGGAAGGGCAGGTCGCGCAGGCGCTCCCACTCCCACAGCCGGACCATCTCGCCCCCGTCGGGGGCCGGGACGAGCGCGGCGTGCACCGGGGCGCAGGACAGGGTGGTGTGCCCGGTCGCACCGGTGTTCCACTCGATGCCGCCGGAGAACCAGGCCCCGTTGAGCGCGAAGTTGGCGGGCTGGAAGACCGGGTTGCGGTAGAGGAGTTCACGGCCGGTCGGCAGGTGGACGAGCGAGTGGACGCGCCCGCCGAGGCCCGGGAGCACGGTGACCCGGAGGTGATCGTTCTCGATGACGATCGACTCGAACTCCCGCTCCGCGCGCTCCCGTCCGTATCCGTCGCGGATGCGTACGGGCAGGAGCGAGCGCAACGGCTCGTAGCCGATCTGCCGCGCCATGTCGCGCGGCATCCCCTCACGGGCGCGCTCGTCCAGTACGTGCACCTCGTCGGGCGCGCGCAGGGCGGGCAGCGGGTTGTCCGAGCCCAACGGGGCTGCGGGGAGGGTCAGTACGGCGCGTCGGACGGTGGTGGCCATGAGGGAAATGGAACACGCCACGGCGGCCGGTGCACAGGGGTTCCGCGGATCACCACCGGTCAGGATTACGCAAAGGCGCCCGCGACCAGGTCGGCGAGGAGGGCGCCCGCACGTCCGTCCGGATCCAGGTCCGGGTCGTAGATCGTGACGTTGAGCCCGGCGCAGCGCGGCGAGCCCACCAGGACGGCGAGCAGTTCGGCGAGTTCGTCGGGGAGCAGGCCGCCGGGGTCGGGGCTGTCCACGGCCGGCATGACGCCCGGGTCCAGCACGTCGGCGTCCAGGTGCACCCAGAACCCGGCGGTGTCCGGCGGGTGGAGCCCGTCCAGTGCCGCTCGGGCCACCGGCCCCGCGCCGCGCCGGCGGATCTCCCCGACGGTGGCGACGGAGATCCGGGCCGCGTGCAGCTCGGCGAGGTCCGGGTCGCCGTCGCGCAGCCCGAAGAGCCGTACGTCCTCGTCGCGCAGGTAGGGGCCGCGGCCCTCCAGGTCGGCGAGGTCCGCCTGGCCGCGGCCGGTCGACAGGGCCAGCTCCTCGCCGCCGGCGGCGCCGACGGGGCCGTTGACGGCCTCGTTGCCGGGGTGGCGGAAGTCGGCGGAGCCGTCGATCGCGGCGAGGCCGTAGCGTCCCAGGCGGCGCATGGCGAGGGCCGCACCGAGCTGGATGGAGCAGTCGCCGCCGAGCACGACGGGGAACTCCCCCGCCCGCAGGTGCCGTTCGATGCGGTCGGCGAGGGTGACGGTGTACGCGGCGAGGGCCTCGGCGTGGAACACGCCGTCGCCCTCCCGCCAGTCGCCGCGGTCGTAGCGCGGTGGCACCACCACCCCGCCCTCGACGGCGCCGAGCCGGGCCAGCAGGCCTTGTTCGCGCAGGGCCCCGGCGAGCTTGTAGACGCCCGGTACGGCGCCGGGCGCGGGCGGGCGCAGCCCGAGGTTGGAGGGGGCGTCGAGGAGCACGAGGGTTCGCATGCCCTCATCCTGTGCGATGCGACCCCGCAGGGCCCGGCATTTCCCCGGCGCCGCCCCACCGGGCCGGCCGCGTCACCGGTGCCCGTGGTCCACCATCAGGTCGCCGATCAGCGCGGACAGGGCGTCGACCCGGCGCCGGTCCTCGCGCTGGTTCCGCAGCGCCTCGTCGACGGCCCGCAGCCGGGCCAGGGCGGCCGGCTCGCGGTCCGTCACCTCGTCGATCAGCGGCGAGGTGACCAGATCCAGGCACGCGGTGAACAGGCGACGGGTGGCAGGCGACGGCGGGGCGGGATCCGGATCTGCGTATCCGCTGGTCAGATACCGCACGGGATCGGTGAGGCTCCAGCCGACCACGACACCCCGCTGGACCAGGAGCGCCACGTCGGGTGCGATGCCGATGCGGGCCTCCAGCGGCTCGTCGAGGACGTCGAGGTCGCGCAGACAGGTCAGTACGGTGTCCCCGGGAGCGCGGTGCAGCACCGTACACATCTCGTGCCGGAAGTCCTGGACCTCGTCCGCACGGAGCCCACCGGGGCGCACTGCGGGCACGACGGGAACGCGGTCGGCGTTCTCGGCGTGCAGGGACCCGTAGGGCATCTGGAATTCGGCTCCGACCAAGGCCCGACTGTCTTTGTCGAACCGAAGGATGTCGGGGGCGTCCCACAGCCAGTGCTCGCTACCGAAGGTGCCCAGGACGAACCGTTCACGTTCCCCCACGCTCGCGTACGGCACGAGACGCACGGAGTCGGTCGTGAAGCGCGGAGTGATGCGCAGCGGCTCGCGCGTCACCGCCGCGCACCAACCGCCGTCGAATGCCACCTTCACGGTCCCCTCCACCTCATCGGCTCCTACTCCTGGCGCCCGGCCCTTCGCATGACGGAAGTCATCCCAGGCCGTGCGCACGGCCATTTCGAGTCAGGCATCGTCAAGACCGCATGGTTCGGCGAATCACCTCGGCGGGTTTCGGGGTGGTGATCATATTCGTGCATGCGGTGACAGGCGCCGCGTGGCTCGGCCGGCGCATGGGCCTGATGTCAGGCCGGGTCGTGTGGCAGCATCGGCCGGGTGATCATGGACGAGGCGAGGATGGGCCTGCTCCGCAGGGCCGCGGTGAACAACGCCGCCTGGTGCGACGCGGTGTGTCGGGCGCACGGGCTGGCGCCGCGGTACGACGGCGAGCAGCTGTGGTCCAGTGCGCGGCGGACTCCGCCGTTGTATCCGGATGCCGTGACGCTGGAACCGGGTGTACCGGCGCGGAACGTGGTCCGGGGCGTCGACATCGCCTCCCACGGCTGCTCCGTGAAGGACAGCTTCGCCGACCTGGACCTGGTCGGGGCGGGCTTCGAGGTGCTGTTCGAGGCGCAGTGGATCCATCGGCCCGCCGGGGCGCCGCTCCCCGAAGCGGAGGCGGAGGCGGCCGGGCTGGAGTGGTCCGAGGTCTCTGGCGCCGAGGAGCTGGCGGCCTGGGAGGCCGCCGGGGGCGGCGGGCCGTTCCGGCCGGGCCTGCTCGGCGAGGGGATCGTCTTCCTGGCCGGGCGCGCCGACGGCCGGATCGTCGCCGGGGCCGTGGCCAGCACCGGCGGGGGTGTGGTCGGCGTGTCCAACCTGTTCGGGGCCGCCTGGGCGGGTGTCCTCGGCGCGGTCTCCGACCGGTGGCCGGAGCTGGACGTGGTCGGCTACGAGCACGGGGAGGACCTGGAGGCGGCGGTCCGGGCCGGCTTCGCCGCCATCGGTCCGCTGCGGGTCTGGCTTTTTGCCCAATGATCAACTTCTAGTGAGACTGGCGACGTGACATCGAATCAAGCAGGCCGACTCATCGGCGCGATATTCGGGCTCGTCTTCGTCCTGGCCAATGCCGGCGCCCTGCCCACGGCCGCCGCCGTGCCGGTGTGCGTCCTCGCGATCGCCTCGTTCGTCTGGCTGTTCGTCGCGCTGCGCAGGGTACGGACGCCTCCCGCCGGCGGCGAGGGCGGGGCCGCGCCGAGGCGGTTCGGGCGGCGCTTCCTCCTCGTGGTGGCCGCCGAAGTCGCCGTCGCGCTGGCCGGTTTCCTCGTCATCAACCTCGTGTTCCACGCCCCGCAGGCCGCGGTGCCCTGGCTCAGCCTGGTCGTCGGCCTGCACTTCTTCGGTCTCGCCGCCGTCTGGCGCATGCCGTCGCTCCGGCCGCTGGCAGCCGCGATGGCCGCCTGCGGCGCCGCCGGTCTGGTCCTGGTCGCCTGCGGGGCCTCCCTCGCCGTCATCGCGGCCGTCGCGGGCATCGCCCCCGGCGCCCTGCTGCTCGGCTCCGTCGCCCGGAGCCTGCGCACCCGCTAGCCGTCCAGTTCCAGCCGCGGCACGTCGGTGCGTTCGATCCCGAAGACCTGCGCGTACAGGGAGAGTTCTGCCTCCAGCGCGCGGATCATGGTGTCGGCCCGCCGGAAGCCGTGACCCTCGCCCTCGAAGGTCACGTACGCGTGCGGCACCGGCCGGTCCCGCAGGGCGTCGAGCAGCCGCTCCGCCTGGGCCGGCGGGCAGACCGGGTCCTCCAGCCCCTGGAGGAGCACGAACGGCGCCGTGATCCCGTCGGCGCGGGCCACCGGGGAACGCTCGCGGTTGAGTACGGCCAGGGTCTGCGGCGGCCCGGCCAGGCTGTCGATGTAGCGCGATTCCAAGTCGTGGGTCTCCTCGGCGAAGCCCACCAGGTCCAGCACCGGGTAGATGATCGCCGCGCACGCGTACAGGTCGGTGGCGGCCAGCGAGGCCGCCGCGGTCCAGCCGCCCGCGCTGCCGCCGCGGATGGCGAGCCGGGCGGGGTCGGCGGTGCCCTCGGCGGCCAGCGCGCGGGCGACCGACGCGCAGTCCTCCACGTCCACCACGCCCCATTGCTCGCGCAGCCGCTCCCGGTAGGCGCGGCCGTATCCGGTGGAACCCCCGTAGTTCACCTCGACCACGCCGATGCCGCGCGAGGTGAAGTAGGCGATGTGCAGGTCGAGTACGGGCGGCACGTGGTCGGTGGGTCCGCCGTGCGCCCAGACCACGTACGGGGGCAGTTCGTCGGCGGCGGCCCGGACGGCCGGGTGGTGCGGCGGGTAGACGTGCGCGTGGATCTGGCGGTTGTCGGGGCCGAGGAAGGTGCGGCTCTGCGGCTCCGGGTAGTAGGCCGGGTCCACCGGGTCCGGGCGTTGCCCGCCGACCGCCCGGGCGTGCCCGGTCGCGGTGTCCAGCTCGACCACCTCGTACGCGCTGCGCGGGCTGGCGGCGACGCCGTAGACGCGGGTGCCGTGCACGGCGAGGGTCGGCTGCCAGGCGGTCCACGGCCCGGCGGCGTCCACCAGGTCGCCGCTCTCCGGGTCGAGGATGCCGAGCACCGAGGAGCCCTGCCCGTGCAGGACGGCGACGAGCCCGGGCGGCGAGCCCGCCGGGTGCGGGGTGTCCCCGGGGAGCGGGGCGAGCCAGCGCAGCCCCGGCTTCCACAGCGGGCCGCCGAACTCCTCCTCCCGCGGGCAGAGGTTGATCGCCCAGCCGGTCCGCGGGTCCACCCCGTACGGGTTCCACCAGCCGCCGCGGTCGCTGACCGCGAGGAGGGTCCCTTCGGCCGTCCACTCGACCTGGGCGACGGCCTCGTCGGGGCCGCCGAGTACGGTCCGTGCGTCGGCGAGCTCCCCGTCCCCGGTGACCTCGGCCACCCTGAGCTCGGTACCGTCCCACGGCATCGAGGGGTGGTCCCACACCAGCCAGGCGGCCCGCCGGCCGTCCGGGGAGAGCCGGGGCCCGGTGGTGAACCGGTACCGGTCGTGCGTCAGCTCCCGCACCGCGCCGCGGTTCCCGGCCGCCGAGCCGTCCAGCGGTACGGCGGCCAGCACCCGGCGCACATCGGTCGGCGCGGGCCCGGTGAACTCCTCCAGCACGCACCAGACCTCGTCGCCGCGCAGCACCGGGTCGGCCCAGCGCAGGCCGCCGCCGGTCCGGGAGACCGGGGTCAGGGGCCGCGGCTCGGGGCCACCGGGGGCGTCGGGCTCGTACGCGTACAGCCGCTGGTCGGCGAAGTGGACGAAGACCAGCAGGGGGCCGCCGGCGGGCCGTTCGACCCCGGCCCAGGGCAGGCCGCCGTACTCGGTGACGCGGCTGCGCACGTTCCACGGGGCGGGGAGTTCGGTGATCTCGGGCCCGCCGTCGGCGAGGCGGCGGCGCACCAGGGTACGGCGGCCGGCCTCCTCGGGCCGGGGTTCGGTCCACCACACCTCGGGGCCGACCGTGCCGAGGTACTCGGGCCGCCCGTCGAGACAGGCGGCGAGGCCCGCGTCGATGGGTGAGGGCCAGCTGCCGTAGGGCCGGGTCGTCGCCGCCATCACCGGGCCCCGTTCACAGGGTCCGCAGCGCGTGGTCGAGGACGCGGACGCC
The DNA here is from genome assembly GCF_036178145.1 of Streptomyces sp. NBC_00273. Lineage (NCBI taxonomy): Bacteria > Bacillati > Actinomycetota > Actinomycetes > Kitasatosporales > Streptomycetaceae > Streptomyces > Streptomyces sp. NBC_00273. The sequence continues at coordinate 2,481,629 of NZ_CP108067.1, forward strand.
GAAGTGCAGGGCGTCTACGGGCACCCGCTCGTCCACGCCGTGGAAGAGGGCCCAGTAGTCGAAGTCGGGCGGCAGCTTCAGCGGGGAGAAGCCGTAGCCGGTGATGCCGAGGCGGGAGAACTGCTTGGCGTCGGTGCCTCCCGCCATGCAGAACGGGATCACGTGGCCGGCCGGGTCGAACCGTTCGACCGACTCGCGCAGGATCCCGTACGTCCGGCCGTCCACGGGGGCTTGGAGGGCGACCTCCCGGTGGTGGAACTCCCAGCGCACGTCGGGGCCGGTGAGGGCGTCGAGGGTGGCGGTGAACTCGGCCTCGCCGCCGGGCACGGTCCGGCCGTCGACATAGCCGGTGGCGTGCTCGGGGATCACGTTGAGCTTGTAACCGGCGCTGAGCATGGTCGGGTTGGCGCTGTTGCGCACGGTGGCGCGGACCAGCGCGCCGGCCGGGCCGAGCCGGTCGAGGAGCGCGTCGACGTCGAGGTCCGGCCGCCGCGGGTCCACCGACAGGCCCTGTAGGGCGGCGAGTTCGACGATGCAGGCGGTGACGGTGTCGGTGAGCCGGACCGGCCAGTCGTACGCGCCGATCCGCGCGACGGCGGCGGCGAGCCGGCTGACGGCGTTGGCCCTGTTCGGCTTGGAGCCGTGACCTGCGGTGCCGTGCGCGGTCAGCTTCAGCCAGGCGGTCCCGCGCTCCCCCGCCGCGATCGGGTAGAGGGCGCGGCCGCCGGGGCCGTCGTGCACGGTGAAGGCCCCGGACTCGCTGATGCCCTCGGTGCAGCCTTCGAAGAGGTGCGGGTGGTGGTCGGCGAGGAAGCCGGAGCCGTCGACCGCGCTGTCCTCCTCGTCGGCGGTGTAGGCGATCACGATGTCCCGGCGCGGCTTCACTCCCGCGCGTGCCCAGGCCCGTACGACGGCCAGCACCATCGCGTCCATGTTCTTCATGTCGACGGCGCCGCGCCCCCAGACCACGCCGTCGCGCACCTCGCCGGAGAAGGGGTCAACGCTCCAGTCGGCGGCCTCGGCAGGGACCACGTCGAGGTGGCCGTGGACGAGGAGGGCCTCGGCGGAGGGGTCGGTGCCCTCGATCCGGGCGACCACGTTGGTGCGGCCGGGGGTGCGTTCCAGCAGGAGCGGCTCCAGGCCGGCGGCGGCGAGCCGCTCGGCGACGTACTCGGCGGCGGGGCGCTCGCGGCAGTCGCCGCCGCCCCGGTTGGTGGTGTCGATCCGGATGAGGCCGGAGGTGAACTCGACGGCCTCGTCGAGAGCCACCGCGTCCACCACGTCCGCCACGCCCAGCACGTCGACGCCGGCCGATGTGCCCGCCGCGTCCACCGGCTCCGCGGTGTCGACGGCTCCGGCGCCTGCACCGGCGGGGATCTCGGCGTTGATTGCGCACATGTCAGCCATACTGCTCCTCCACGGCCGCCGAGACGACCGTCGTGACCGCTTTGAAGGCCCGGATCCCCTCGTACATGGTGTCGCTGGTGTACGCGACCTTGCGCTCCCCGGACCGCTCCACGCCGGGGACCACGGTGGCGGACATGGCCAGGTGCGCGGCGTCGAACTCCAGCTCCACGGTGAAGGGGCCGCCGCGGACCGGATCGTGGCGCACGGCCAGGGCGGTGGCCTCCTTGGCCGCGGCCCGGATGTCGGCGGCGGTACGGGCCGGGGTGCGGCACACGGCGGCGTAGCGCGAGACGTGGTCCTTGACGGCGACGGTCGCGGCTCCGGGGGCGTATCCGGCGGCGTCCACGCAGGTCAGGTCGTCGCCCGTGACCAGGATGACGGGGACCCCGTACTCGGCGACGACGTGCGCGTTGAGCAAGCCCTCGCTGGCGCGGGTCCCGTTGACCCAGACTCCGGTGATGGAGTTGGCGAGGTAGGTGTGGGCGAGGACCCCCTCGGAGCCGGCCCCGGTGTGGTAGCCGACGAAGGCGATGCCGTCGACATCGCCGTGCTGGACGCCCTCGACCATGGAGAGGGTCTTGTGGCGGCCGGTGATCATCTCGGCGCGGGCGTCGAGCTTCTCCAGCAGCAGGTTGCGCATGGTCCAGTGCGCCTCGTTGATGAGGACCTGGTCGGCTCCGCCGTCGTAGAAGCCGAGCACGGCGGCGTTGACGTCGGAGGTGAACATCGCGCGGCAGCGTTCCCACTGCGGGGTTCCGGGCAGCACGTCCGCGGGCCAGGTGACGCCGGTGGCGCCTTCCATGTCGGCGGAGATGAGGATCTTCATCAGGCCCCCGGGCGGTCGGTTGCGCTCAGAGTGCCACCCTAGCCGCCGAGACCCCCGGTGGCCGTGGGGCTCGCGCCCCGGCGCGGCGCGCGGTGCGCGACCCCCGCCGCGCGGCCCGTCGGTGCGCGGCCGTCGCTGCGCGGTATCCCGGTCGTGAGCCGTCCGTCTCACGAGCCGTCGGCGCGTCGGCGCAGTCCGCCCGTCGGCGCGTCCGCCCCTCGACCGAGCGAGCTGTGGTGCGCGGGCGCTCCGGGTTCACCCGATCCGGTGAGGCCGCTGTGCCGGCCCCACCGTCAACGCCGTTGCTCAGCGCTCCACTTCGGTGGCCAGGTTCTCCAGCACGGAGTCGTAGATCCGGCCGAGGCCCTTGGGCGCGAAGGTGCGCTCGAAGAAGCCGCCGATGCCGCCGGCGCCGTTCCAGACGGTGGTGACCACGGCCTTGGACTTGCCCTCACCGGCCGGGGTGACCCGCCAGGTGGTGACCATGGAGGAGTTGCGGTCCTTCTCCACCAGTTCGCCGTCGGTCGGCTCGCTGACCTCGAGCAGGCAGTCGCGCACGCGCTTGCTGGTGGCCTGGAGCTTCCAGTGCACCAGGGTGCCCTCGCCGTCGCCGCCCTCGCGCACCTCGTACTCGCTGAAGTGCTCGGGCAGCAGCTTCCCGCGGGTCCCGGTGTAGTCCGCCAGCGCGTCGAACACGGTCTCCGCGTCGGCCGCGATGATCCGCTCCGTGGTGGCCTCGACCTGCGCCATAGCTGTTCCTCCAGCAGTTGTGATCGCTCGTCACGGCGAAGCCAACCACCTCCGGGCCGGTGGCCCAAATCCGGATCAGACGTGGCAGCGGACGTACACGAGGAGGGTGTCGTCCGGGAGGCCGGCGAGGTGGGCCTCTCCCGCCCCCGGCCGTTGCGCGTACGGCGGAGTGTGCGGACAGGCGTCCTGGTCGTCGCAGGCACCGTGGACGGGATCGTAGCCCTGCTCGCACCACCAACCGTCGAGGGTCAGCACGTTGCCGTGCGCGACCGCCCGGTCGGCGCCGAAGGCGAGGAATTCCTCCCGGCCGTAGCCGCCGACCCTCCCGAGAGGGTCGTCCTCGCGGCGCAGGACATTGCCGAAGAACCCGGTATCCAGATGGTCCGGCAGCCCGGCGAGCCACTCGCGAAAGGCGGGGGCGGGCGGCTGCGCGAGGTACCTCTCCCAGCCCGCGTGCCGGGCTTCGGCGTCGACGCGGAGGTCGTGCGCCGTTTCCGGCGCCAACGCCGACGCCGGGGCGAACTCCTCCCACGGCCGGCCCGGCGGGTGCTCCGCCGCCATCTCGTGCCAGCGGTCCCAGGCGATGCCGGCCAGTTCGGCGGCCCGCTGCTGCGGCTCGCCCAAGGCGAGCAGTCCGCGCGGCCCGCCCGTGCACCAGCCCGGTCGGCTCGGCCTCCGGGTGCCGTCCCGCAGCGGCTGGTCGTGAACGATCCGGGGGTCCGCTTCGTGACCGGGACGGATCGGGTAGCCGCCGTCGTCCGCGCCGCCCGTGATCCACCAGTGGTCCCAGATCCACAGGTCGTCCGAGTAGGGCCGCGGCCCCCCGATCTCGAAGGGCGCCATCGCCTCGCCGACCGCTTCCACCAGCCGGTCCCGGGCCCCGCCCGGAAGGCACACCGTCAGTCTGTATCCCGCCATGCGGCGCAGCCTCACACGCCGGCCGCAGCGCCGACCAGCTATTTTCGAGGCCCGCACGATCATGGGAACATTTGTTCTATTCTCGGCGCAGAGCTACCGAGGGAGGCGCACCGTGCGCTGGGAGAACCTGACCGAGGGGTCCGCGGGGCCGGCCGCGCTCTTCGGGGCCGACGCCGTCGTGACCCGGACCATCGACACCCCCGAGTTCCGGGGGATCACCTTCCACGAGGTACGCGCCCGGTCGATCGTCAACCGCGTGCCCGGCGCCTCCCGCATGCCGTTCGAATGGACCGTGAACCCCTACCGGGGATGCAGCCACGCCTGCGTGTACTGCTTCGCCCGCAAGACGCACAGCTATCTCGACCTCGACACCGGCATCGGGTTCGACTCGCAGATCGTCGTCAAGACCAACGCCCCCGAACTGCTGCGCCGCGAGCTCGCCTCGCCCCGCTGGACCGGCGCGCACATCGCCATGGGCACCAACGTCGACTGTTACCAGCGCGCCGAGGGCCGCTACGGGCTGATGCCCGGGATCATCGAAGCCCTGCGCGACCGCGCCAACCCGTTCTCGATCCTCACCAAGGGCACGCTGATCTTGCGCGACCTCCCCCTGCTGCGGGAGGCCGCCGAGGTCACCGAGGTCGGCATATCGGTCTCGGTCGGCTTCACCGACACCGGGCTCTGGCGGACCGTCGAGCCGGGCACCCCCTCCCCCGCCGCCCGGCTGGGCGCCGTGCGGGCGCTCACCGACGCCGGGATCGAGTGCGGGGTGCTGATGGCCCCGGTGATCCCCTTCCTCGGGGACTCCCCGGAGCAGCTGCGGGCGACCGTACGGGCCGTGGCCGAGGCCGGCGCGACCTCCGTGACACCCCTGGTACTCCATCTGCGGCCCGGCGCGCGCGAGTGGTTCACGGCCTGGCTGGGCGCCCACCACCCCCACCTGGTCCCCCGGTACGAGCGGATGTACGCGGGCGGGTCGTACGCGCCCACCTGGTACCAACGCCGGATCACCCGCCAAGTCCACGAACTGGCGGCCGAATTCGGCATCGGCCCGGCCCGCCGGGGCGAGGCCCGCAAGATCGTCACGCCGGAGCGGCCGGACGGCTCCGCGCCCGCCGGGGCCACGCAGCTCAGCCTCCTGTGACGGCCGGCGCCGCCTGAACGGTCATCACATCGGGCCAATCGGCGGCCCAATCCCGCCTTCCAGGCGTGGTTTCCGGGACGATTCCGCCCAGAACCCTCGGCTGGGAGGCCCCATGCTCCACCCCTTGAAGAAGCGCGCCGCTGTCCTGCTGTCGATCTCCACCGTCGCCGCCGCGCTCGCGAGCCCGGTGACGGCCGCGCCCGCCGCCCCGGCCGATCCGGCCGCGCAGGCGCCCGCGCAGGCGCCCGCGCAGGCGGCGCTGCGCTGGACCGGCTGCACCACCCCGCGGTACCCCACGCTGCAGTGCGCGTCCCTCAAGGTGCCCCTCGACCACGCACGTCCGGACGGCCGCCAGATCACCCTCGCCCTGACCCGGGTCCCCCACACCGGCCCCACCTCCCAGGGCCCGCTGCTGGTCAACCCGGGCGGCCCGGGCGGCAGCGGCCGCAGCCTGGCCGGATACATCGCCTCCGCCCTGCCCAAGGAGGTGGCCGCCCAGTACGACGTGATCGGCTTCGACCCCCGGGGCGTCGGCAAGAGCGAGCCGGCCCTGGACTGCGCGGCCGGGCACTTCAAGCCCGCGCGGCCGGACTCCGTCCCCATGGACGAGGCCACCGAGCGGGCCAACCTGGACCGGGTGCGCTCCTTCGCCGAGTCCTGCGGGGCCAAGCACGCGGACGTGCTGCCGTACATCGACACCGTCTCGTCCGCCCGCGACATCGAGGCGCTGCGCGGCGCCCTCGGCGCGGAGCGGATCAGCTACTTCGGCTACTCGTACGGGACCTACCTGGGCGCGGTGTACGCCAAGCTCCACCCGGGCCGCGTGCACCGGCTCGTCCTGGACTCCGTGGTCGACCCGGGCGGGGTCTGGTACGAGGACAACCTCGCCCAGGACCTCGCCTTCGACGCGCGCCACAAGGCGTTCCTTGCCTGGGTGGCCCAGTACGACGCCACCTACAAGCTCGGCACCGACCCGGCGGAGGTCGAGCGGGCCTGGTACGCGATGCGGGACGCGCTGCGCGAGAGCCCGGCGGGGGGCAAGGTGGGGCCGGCGGAGCTGGAGGACACCTTCATGCCCGGCGGGTACTACAACGGCTACTGGCCGAACCTGGCCGAGGCCTTCGCCGCGTACGCGGTGGCCAAGGACCCGAAGCCGCTGGTGGCCGCCTACGAGCGGTTCGGCGCGGTGGAGCCCTCCGCCGGCAACGGTTACAGCGTCTACACGGCGGTGCAGTGCCGGGACTCGGCCTGGCCGAAGGACTGGAACCAGTGGCGCGCGGACATGTGGCGCACCCATGCCAAGGCGCCGTTCATGACCTGGAACAACGCCTGGTACAACGCCCCGTGCGCGTTCTGGCCGACGGAGCCGCTCGAGGCCCCGGACGTGACCAACGCCGACCTCCCGTCCGCCCTGCTGCTCCAGGCGACGGACGACGCGGCGACCCCCTTCGAGGGGGCGCTCAGCATGCGGGAGAAGCTGTCGGGTTCGGCCCTGGTGGTGGAGGAGGGCGGCGGCAACCACGGCATCGCCCTGAGCGGCAACAAGTGCTTGGACGAGAAGGTGTCGGCCTACCTGACGACCGGCAGGGCCACGGACGCCACCTGCCCCGCCCAGGCGGCCCCGAAGCCGACGACGGCGACCCGCGCCGTGCCCGCCTCCGCGGGCGGTGCGGCCCTGCACGGCCTGCTCGGCTTCCGGGGCTGACGCCCGCCCGGTCCACCCTGTCGGGGCGGAAGGGGAAGGGGCAAGATCGTGGCCATGACCACGACACCGTCGCACAGCAGCCACCTGACCCGCATCGCCGCGCCGGAAGGAGTCGCCGCGAGCCCCCACTACAGCCACGTCGCGTGGGGCACGGGGCGCTTCGTCGCCGTGTCGGGACAGTGCGCGCTCGACGAGCGGGGCGAGGTCGTGGGCGAGGGGGATCCGGCCGCCCAGGCCCGGCAGGTGTTCGAGAACCTGCGCCGGTGCCTGGCGGCGGCGGGGGCGAGTTTCGACGACGTCGTGAAGCTCACCTACTTCGTGACGGACGTCGCCCACCTCCCGGCGGTGCGGGAGGCCCGCGACGCGGTGATCCCGGCCGACCGCCTCCCGGCCTCCTCGGCCGTGCAGGTCTCCGCGCTGTTCCGGCCCGAACTCCTGGTCGAGATAGAGGCCTTCGCGGTCATCGCCGCATAGCGGGCCGCGATCCCCGGCCCGCGCGCCCCGGCCCGCGCGCCTCAGCGCAGGTTGCGCAGCGCGGCCGTCGCCGCCACCGCCAGCCGGGGGTGGGACTGGGCGCGGACGAGCAGTTCGCGGGCGCGGGGGTCGGCGAGCGCGCCGAGACCCTCGATGCAGGCCAGTGCCACCCGCCAGTACGGGTCGTGCGGGTGCAGCAGCCGCGAGAGGGTGGCCATCAGGGCCGGTACGGACTCGGGGGCGCGCAGGACGGTGAGCAAGCGCACGGGCTGCAGGGCGTAGGCCGTGCGCAGGGCATTGGTGGCGAGGGCGGCTGCCGCGCGGGCGGTGCGCGGGTCGTCCAGGGCGGCCAGCGCCTCGGCGGCGGCCGCGCAGCGGGCCGGGTCCCGGTGGTTGAGGAGCAGGACGAGGGATTCGAAGGCGCGGCGGTCTCCCGCGAGGCCCAGCCGGTACGCGGCCAGTTCGCGGGCCCACAGGGGCAGCCCGGCCGAAGTCAGAGAGGCGGCGAGACCGTCGGGGGCGGCCGTGAGCAGCACCTCGTACTCGGGTGACGGTCCCGCCTCCGCCCGCAGGCGCTCCAGCACGTCGTTCACCCGGCCACCTTAGGGGGACACAGCGGTCGACGTGCCGGGTTTCGGGACATCGGAGACAGCCCGTTGATCGATGATCGATGATCGGTACATTTGGGCGGTACAGGTCACATCTCCGCGCTCTGGCGGACCAGTTACCGGCGGGTTACTGTCGTTGCAACACGTACGAGGGCGGCCTGGTGACGCAGCCGCCTCGTGCCGGTCGGTTCGTTTCTCCACGGTGTGACCCCGGGACAGGGTTCCGCCGTTTCCGCCCCAGGGACTCGTTCTCCGCGGGCACCTCTCTGCGGGCCCGCTCACCCCGGGTCCTTCACCGCACGGCTCTTCCGTACGGCATCCGCGCGCGCCGTGCGCCGCGCGCCCTCTCAGTCGTCACCCTCATCCACTGGAGTCCCTCGATGGACCGTCAGTCCAGTCAGCCCACCCTCCAGACCATCGCCGTCGTCGGCCTCGGCACGATGGGCACCGGCATCGCCGAGGTCCTCGCCCGGGCCGGCCGCGAGGTCATCGGCATCGACATCAGCGAGGCCGCCGCCCAGCGGGCCGCGACCGCCCTCGCCGCGGCCACCGCGCGCTCCGTCGCCCGGGAGCGGCTCACCGAGCAGGAGCGGGCCGACGTGCTCGCCCGCTTCCGCACCTTCACCGATCTGGGCGCCGCCGCCGAGGCCGATCTGGTCATCGAGGTCGTCCCGGAGTCGTACGAGATCAAGCAGCAGGTGTTCCGCGAGCTCGACTCGATCGTGCGGCCCGACGCCATCCTGGCCACCGGCACCAACGCCCTGTCGGTGACGCGCATGGCCGCCGAGTCCCTGCGTCCCGAGCGCGTGCTGGGCCTGCACTTCTTCAACCCCGCCCCCGCGATGAAGCTGGTCGAGATCGTCTCCTGCGTCCTGACCGCCCCGCCGGCCGTCGAGGCGGTCACCGATCTGGCCCGTGAGCTCGGCAAGGAGCCCGTTCCGGTCGGCGACCGGCCCGGCTTCGTCGCCGACGGCCTGCTCTTCGGCTACCTCAACCAGGCCGCCGCCATGTACGAGGCGCGGTACGCCTCCCGCGAGGACATCGACGCGGCGATGCGGCTCGGCTGCGGGCTGCCCATGGGCCCGCTCGCGCTGCTCGACCTGATCGGCGTGGACACCGCCCGCACCGTCCTGGAGGCCATGTACGCCTCCTCCGGCGACCGGCTGCACGCCCCGGCCCCGATCCTGGGCCAGCTGGCCGAGGCGGGCCTGACCGGGCAGAAGTCCGGCCGCGGCTTCTACACGTACGAGGCGCCGGGCAGCTCGGTGATCGTCCGCGACCTGCAGACCCCGCTCGACGGGTCCCTGGTCGGCACCGGCCGTCCCGTCAGCTCGGTCGGCGTGGCCGGCTCGGGAACGATGGCGAGCGGGATCGCCCAGGTCTTCGCCCAGGCCGGTTACGGCGTGGTGCTCGCCGCCCGCAGCCAGGAGAAGGCCGAGGCCGCCAAGGCCGCGATCGGGAAGTCCTTGGGCCGTGCGGTGTCCAAGGGCCGCCTGACCGAGGAGGGCGCGGCCCAGACCCTGGACCGGATCACCCCGGCCGGATCGCTGGACGCCTTCGCCGAGGTGGACCTGGCCGTGGAGGCCGTCGCCGAGGACCTGGCGGTCAAGCAGGAGCTGTTCGCGACCCTGGACAAGGTCTGCAAGCCGGGTGCGGTGCTGGCCACCACCACCTCTTCGCTGCCGGTGATCGCGGTCGCCCGCGTGACCTCGCGTCCGCAGGACGTGATCGGCATGCACTTCTTCAACCCGGCCCCGGCGATGAAGCTGGTCGAGGTGGTCCGGACCGTCCTGACCGCCGACGACGTGCACGCCACGGTCCGCGAGATCTGCCTCAAGGTGCGCAAGCACCCGGTGGACTGCGGCGACCGGGCCGGCTTCATCGTGAACGCGCTGCTGTTCCCGTACCTCAACAACGCGATCAAGATGGTCGAGCAGCACTACGCCGACATCGACCAGATCGACGCGGCGATGAAGCTGGGCGGCGGCTACCCGATGGGCCCGTTCGAGCTCCTCGACGTGGTCGGTCTGGACGTCTCGCTGGCCATCGAGAAGGTCCTGCACAAGGAGTTCCGCGACCCGGGCCTGGCCCCGTCCCCGCTGCTGGAGCACCTGGTGGCGGCGGGCTGCCTGGGCCGGAAGACCGGCCGCGGATTCCGTGAGTACGCCGCCCGCCGGTAATCCGTCGGGCCACGAGCCGGATGCGTGGGGAGGGCTGCTCGGGCCCGCCGGACCCTCACGGCGGGCCAACCCTCACGAGCCCAGTGCGGGCCCTCCCCCGCATCCACCCCTCTCTCACCCCCCGCAGGCGCGCACCCCTGCACGAATGAAGTACTTTCGCTCTATGTCCCAGCCCGCCAAGACCTCGCCCCGCGCCGCCACGGCCTCCGACACCCCGGAGAGTCCGGCCGGCACCAAGGCGGCCGCCCAGCGGCTCAAGATGCGCCGCGAGCTCGCCGCCGCGGCCATGGAGCTCTTCGCGACCAAGGGGTACGAGGCGACGACGGTCGACGAGATCGCCGCGACCGCCGGGGTGGCGCGGCGGACCTTCTTCCGGCACTTCCGGTCCAAGGAAGAGGCGATCTTCCCGGACCACGACGACACCCTGACCCGCGCCGAGGCCGTCCTGGACGTGGCCCCGGCGCACGAGCACCCGCTCGACACGGTGTGCCGCGGGATCAAGGAAGTCATGAAGATGTACGCCGCCTCGCCGGCGGTGTCGGTGGAGCGCTACCGGCTGACCCGCGAAGTGCCGGCGCTGCGGGAGCGGGAGATCGCCTCCGTGGCCCGGTACGAGCGGCTGTTCACCCGCTACCTGCTGGCCCATTTCGACGAGCACGACCACCACGACGGCAACGACGACCCGCTGCTGGCCGAGGTGGCCGCCTCGGCGGTGGTCACCGCCCACAACCACGTGCTGCGGCGCTGGCTGCGCGCGGGCGGCCAGGGGGACGTCGAGGCGCAGCTGGACCACGCGTTCTCGATCGTCCGGAAGACGTTCGGTACGGGCATCGGCGCGGGCCGCACCCTGAGCACGGAACCGGCCGCTCCGGCGGCCGTGCGCACGCAGGGCGAGGTGCTGGTGGCAGTGGCCCGTACCGACGCTCCGCTGGACGAGGTCATGCGGACCATCGAAGAGGCACTGCGCGCCAAGTAGGAACCACTCCCCCAGTGACCGCTGGGGGTGCCCCTGGTCACAGTGGCCGCTCCCGTTCCGGGGGCGGCCACTTTCGTTTGTCCGGCTTGCCCCTACTCGCGGGTAACTCTGATCGATCATCGCTCATCGGTGCAGGTCAATCGGCAAATGAGAGAAAGTTTTGGCACGCGGTGCCTTGCCGGGTGACACGGGGTGCCATACGTTGAAGTCGTCCGGATGTCCCCGCGACCCACGCCCACCCGGCGTGGAACGCGCCCCGGATCGCCTGCGTCACCAGGCACCGCACGCCTCACCACGGGCGTCGCCCAGCACCACTGCACCAGCCGGACCGACGGCACACCGCACCCGCACCACGCACCCCGTTTACCTCAGCGCACCCTCATCAGCGCTAGCCGGAGGCTCACCGTGAAGGACATCCTGGACGCGATTCAGTCGCAGTCCGCCACCGCAGCAGACTTCGCGGCCCTGCCGCTTCCCGAGTCCTACCGCGCGATCACCGTGCACAAGGACGAGGCGGAGATGTTCGCCGGGCTCACCTCGCGCGAGAAGGACCCGCGCAAGTCCCTGCACCTGGACCAGGTCCCGGTGCCGGAGCTCGGCCCGGGCGAGGCCCTGGTCGCCGTCATGGCCTCCTCGGTCAACTACAACTCCGTGTGGACCTCGATCTTCGAGCCGGTCTCCACCTTCAGCTTCCTGGAGCGCTACGGCCGCCTGTCGGAGCTCACCAAGCGCCACGACCTGCCGTACCACGTCATCGGTTCCGACCTCGCGGGCGTCGTGCTGCGCACCGGCCCCGGCGTCAACGCCTGGAACCCGGGCGACGAGGTCGTCGCGCACTGCCTCTCGGTCGAGCTGGAGTCCTCCGACGGCCACAACGACACGATGCTCGACCCCGAGCAGCGCATCTGGGGCTTCGAGACCAACTTCGGCGGCCTGGCGGAGATCGCCCTGGTCAAGTCGAACCAGCTGATGCCGAAGCCCGACCACCTGAGCTGGGAGGAGGCCGCCTCCCCCGGTCTGGTCAACTCCACCGCCTACCGCCAGCTGGTCTCCCAGAACGGCGCCGGCATGAAGCAGGGCGACAACGTCCTGATCTGGGGCGCCAGCGGCGGCCTCGGCTCCTACGCCACCCAGTTCGCGCTGGCCGGCGGCGCCAACCCGATCTGCGTGGTCTCCAGCCCCGAGAAGGCGGACATCTGCCGGGCCATGGGCGCCACGGCGGTCATCGACCGCAACGCCGAGGGCTACAAGTTCTGGAAGGACGAGCACACCCAGGACCCGCGCGAGTGGAAGCGCTTCGGTTCCAAGATCCGCGAGCTGACCGGCGGCGAGGACATCGACATCGTCTTCGAGCACCCGGGCCGCGAGACCTTCGGCGCCTCGGTGTACGTCACCCGCAAGGGCGGCACCATCACCACCTGCGCCTCGACCTCGGGCTACATGCACCAGTACGACAACCGCTACCTGTGGATGTCGCTGAAGCGGATCGTCGGCTCGCACTTCGCCAACTACCGCGAGGCGTGGGAAGCCAACCGCCTGATCGCCAAGGGCAAGATCCACCCCACCCTGTCGAAGGTCTACTCCCTGGAGGAGACCGGCCAGGCCGCCTACGACGTCCACCGCAACCTCCACCAGGGCAAGGTCGGCGTCCTCGCGCTGGCCCCCGAGGAGGGCCTGGGCGTCCGCGACCACGAGATGCGCGCCAAGCACCTCGACGCCATCAACCGCTTCCGCAACGTCTGAGACCGTTCAAAGGCCTAAGGGACAGCCTGAGATGACAGAGCGCCAGAAGGACCGTCCGTGGCTCATGCGGACGTACGCCGGCCACTCCACGGCCGAGGCGTCCAACGAGCTGTACCGCCGCAACCTCGCCAAGGGCCAGACCGGCCTGTCGGTCGCGTTCGACCTGCCGACGCAGACCGGCTACGACCCCGACCACATCCTCGCCCGCGGCGAGGTGGGCCGGGTCGGGGTCCCGGTCTCCCATCTGGGCGACATGCGGCGGCTGTTCCAGGACATACCCCTGGAGCAGATGAACACCTCGATGACGATCAACGCCACGGCCATGTGGCTGCTGGCGCTCTACCAGGTGGCCGCCGAGGAGCAGGGCGCGGACATCGCCCAGCTCCAGGGCACCACCCAGAACGACATCGTCAAGGAGTACCTCTCGCGCGGGACGCACGTCTTCCCGCCGGGGCCGTCCCTGCGGCTGACGACGGACATGATCGCGTACACGGTCAACCACATTCCCAAGTGGAACCCGATCAACATCTGCTCGTACCACCTCCAGGAGGCCGGGGCCACCCCGGTCCAGGAGATCTCGTACGCGATGTCCACGGCGATCGCGGTCCTCGACTCGGTGCGCGACTCGGGCCAGGTGCCCCAGGAACGCTTCGGCGAGGTCGTCGCCCGGATCTCCTTCTTCGTGAACGCGGGCGTCCGCTTCATCGAGGAGATGTGCAAGATGCGCGCCTTCGGCCGCATCTGGGACAAGGTCACCAAGGAGCGCTACGGCATCGAGAACGCGAAGCAGCGTCGCTTCCGCTACGGCGTCCAGGTCAACTCCCTGGGGCTGACCGAGGCGCAGCCGGAGAACAACGTCCAGCGCATCGTGCTGGAGATGCTCGCGGTCACCCTCTCCAAGGACGCCCGCGCCCGCGCCGTGCAGTTGCCCGCCTGGAACGAGGCGCTGGGTCTGCCCCGGCCCTGGGACCAGCAGTGGTCGCTGCGCATCCAGCAGGTCCTGGCGCTCGAGAGCGACCTGCTGGAGTACGAGGACATCTTCGCCGGATCCCACGTCATCGAGGCCAAAGTCGACTCCCTGGTCGCCGACTGCCTGGCCGAGATCGACCGGATCCAGGAGATGGGCGGCGCCATGGCGGCCGTCGAGTCCGGGTACCTGAAGGGCGAGCTGGTCTCCTCGCACGCCGAGCGGCGGGCGCGGATCGAGGCCGGCGAGGACAAGATCGTCGGTGTCAACTGCTTCCAGCAGACCGAGGAGAACCCGCTCACCTCCGACCTGGACGGCGCCATCATGACGGTCGACCCCGCAACGGAGGCGCTCACCGTCGAGCGCATCGTCCGCTGGCGGGCGGAGCGTCAGGAGTCCTCGGACCGGCAGGGGAACGGCGATCCCTTCGTCTTCCCCACCACCCAGCAGGCGCTGGAGCGCCTCAAGGAGGCCGCGGCGGGCACCGAGAACCTGATGGAGGCCACGCTGGAGTGCGCCCGCGCCGGTGTCACCACCGGCGAGTGGTCCAGCGCCCTGCGCGAGGTGTTCGGCGAGTTCCGCGCCCCGACCGGGGTCTCCTCGGCCCCGGTGGCGGTCACCGCCGAGCCCGGCACGCCGATGCACGAGGTCCGCGAGAAGGTGTCCCGCACCGCCGACGAGCTCGGCTCGGGCCGGCTGCGCCTGCTGGTCGGCAAGCCCGGTCTGGACGGGCACTCCAACGGCGCCGAGCAGATCGCCGTCCGGGCCCGTGACGCCGGCTTCGAGGTGGTCTACCAGGGCATCAGGCTGACGCCGGAGGAGATCTCCTCCGCGGCGCTGGCCGAGGACGTGCACTGCGTGGGACTGTCCATCCTGTCCGGTTCGCACAGCGCTCTGGTCCCGGACGTCCTGGAACGGCTGCGACTGGCGGGGGCGGGTGACATCCCCGTCATCGTCGGAGGCATCATTCCGAACGCCGACGCCGTGACGCTCAAGGCCGCGGGTGTCGCCGCGGTCTTCACGCCGAAGGACTTCGGCATCACGGAGATCATCGGCCGTATCGTCGACGAGATCCGCAAGGCCAACAAGCTCGCCCCCCTCGACATCGACAACGAATTCGTTGCAAGCACGGAGGTCCCCGCATGACCACGCCAGTCCACCCGGTGAACCGCCTTCGCCCGCGTCGCTCCTGCCTCGCGGTGCCCGGCTCGAACCCGCGGTTCCTGGAGAAGGCCCAGGGCCTGCCGGCCGACCAGGTCTTCCTGGACCTGGAGGACGCCTGCGCGCCGCTCGCCAAGGAAGGCGCCCGCCACACCATCGTGGACGCGCTGAACAACGGCGACTGGACCGGCAAGACCCGCGTCGTGCGCGTCAACGACTGGACCACCCACTGGACCTACCGCGACGTCATCACGGTCGTCGAGGGCGCCGGCCAGAACCTCGACTGCATCATGCTGCCGAAGGTCCAGGACGCCCAGCAGGTCGTGGCCCTGGACCTGCTGCTGACCCAGATCGAGAAGACGATGGGCTTCGAGGTCGGCAAGATCGGCATCGAGGCGCAGATCGAGAACGCCAAGGGTCTGGTGAACGTCGACGAGATCGCCGCCGCCTCGCCGCGGCTGGAGACCATCATCTTCGGCCCGGCCGACTTCATGGCCTCCATCAACATGAAGTCCCTGGTCGTGGGCATGCAGCCGCCCGGCTACCCGGCGGACGCCTACCACTACATCCTGATGCGGATCCTGATGGCGGCCCGCATGCACAACCTCCAGGCGATCGACGGCCCCTTCCTCCAGATCCGCGACGTGGACGCCTACCGCGAGGTGGCCGGCCGGGCCGCCGCGCTGGGCTTCGACGGCAAGTGGGTGCTGCACCCCGGTCAGGTCGACGCGGCCAACGAGGTCTTCTCCCCTTCCCAGGAGGACTACGACCACGCCGAGCTGATCCTCGACGCGTACGACTGGTGCACCTCGGAGGCCGGCGGCAAGAAGGGCTCCGCGATGCTCGGCGACGAGATGATCGACGAGGCCAGCCGCAAGATGGCCCTGGTCATCGCGGGCAAGGGCCGGGCGGCCGGCATGGAGCGCACCACCAAGTTCGAGATCCCGGAGGCCTGATCCCGATGCAGTTCGGACGCACGTACGAAGAGTTCGAGGTCGGGGCGGTCTACAAGCACTGGCCCGGGAAGACGGTCACCGAGTACGACGACCACCTCTTCTGTCTGCTGACCATGAATCACCACCCGCTCCACATGGACAGCAATTACGCGGAGAACACGACCGACTTCGGCAAGAACGTGGTCGTGGGCAACTACATCTACTCGCTGCTGCTCGGCATGTCCGTGCCGGACGTCTCCGGGAAGGCCATCGCCAACCTGGAGATCGAGTCCCTGCGGCACGTGGCGCCGACCTTCCACGGCGACACCATCTACGGCGAGACCACGGTCCTCGACAAGACCCCGTCGAAGTCGAAGAACGACCGCGGGATCGTCTACGTGGAGACCAAGGGCTACAAGCAGGACGGCACCCTCGTCTGCGTCTTCCGGCGCAAGGTGATGGTCCCGACCGAGACGTACATCAAGGAGCGCGGCGGCGAGCAGCCCGGCCGCCCCACGCTGAAGGAACAGGGGAAGTAGCCATGGCCCGACTCGCCCAGACCGCCGGGCTGACCGACGTCCAGCGGGAGATCCTCAAGACCGTCCGGGAGTTCGTCGACAAGGAGATCATTCCGGTCGCGACCGAGCTCGAACACCGTGACGAGTACCCGCAGCAGATCGTCGACGGCCTCAAGGAACTCGGCCTCTTCGGCCTGATGATCCCGGAGGAGTACGGCGGCCTGGGTGAGTCGCTCCTCACCTACGCCCTGTGCGTCGAGGAGATCGCCCGTGGCTGGATGTCCGTCTCGGGCATCATCAACACCCACTTCATCGTGGCGTACATGCTCAAGCAGCACGGCACGCAGGAGCAGAAGGACCACTTCCTCCCGCGCATGGCCCTGGGCGAGGTGCGCGGCGCGTTCTCGATGTCCGAGCCGGCGCTGGGCTCCGACGTGTCGGCCATCACGTCCAAGGCGGTGAAGGACGGCGACGAGTACGTCCTGAACGGCCAGAAGATGTGGCTGACGAACGGCGGCAGCTCCACCCTGGTGGCCGTTCTCGTCCGGAGTGACGAAGGACACCCCGAGGGCACCGCGCCCCACAAGTCGATGACGACCTTCCTCGTCGAGAAGGAGCCCGGCTTCGGTGAGGTCCGCCCCGGCCTGACCATCCCCGGCAAGATCGACAAGATGGGCTACAAGGGCGTCGACACGACCGAGCTCATCATGGACGGACTGCGCATTCCGGCCAATCGGGTACTCGGCGGTCAGACGGGCCGAGGGTTTTACCAAATGATGGACGGGGTCGAGGTCGGCCGCGTGAACGTGGCGGCGCGTGGCTGTGGCGTCGCTCAGCGTGCCTTCGAGCTGGGCGTCTCCTATGCCCAACAACGTCACACTTTCGGCAAGCCGATCGCCCAGCACCAGGCGATTCAGTTCAAGCTGGCCGAGATGGCTACCAAGGTCGAAGCCGCCCATGCGATGATGGTCAATGCAGCACGCAAAAAGGACTCTGGGGAACGAAACGACCTCGAAGCAGGGATGGCGAAGTACCTCGCCTCCGAATACTGCAAGGAGGTCGTCGAGGACGCCTTCCGCATCCACGGTGGATACGGATTCTCGAAGGAGTACGAGATCGAGCGCCTCTACCGGGAGGCCCCGATGCTGCTGATCGGTGAAGGTACCGCCGAGATCCAGAAAATGATCATCGGGCGACGCCTGCTCGAGGAGTACCGGCTTCAGGGCTGAAAGTCCCTTTTGCAGCGAATCATCCATGGGTTCGTTGCGAAAGGATCACTGGCAGTGACTGGCTGACGGTCATCGACTCGGCTTCTGGCTTGCCCAGTTGTTGCGCGCAACCGATAGCATTCCAGTAAAGCCGCCGTCCCGTCCCCCCGTTTGCGGCGCGGCAATCACCCGCTACGAAGGTCATCCATGCCCCACAGCCAAACCTCTGCACCTCGCGACAGCCTCCTTGGCGTACGCCTCGCGCGCGGAGCATCGCCGTGGCTTCTGCCGACCGTCGCCACCGCGGCGCTCAGCCTCACCCGGGCCCGCAAGTCCGGACGCTGGGCCGCGGCGGCCGTGCCCGCCACCGCGCTCGCCGCGGGCATGCTGTGGTTCTTCCGCGACCCCGAGCGTGAGATCGCTCAGGGCCGTGTCATCTCGCCCGCCGACGGTGTGGTGCAGAGCATCATGCCGTGGAAGGACGGACGGACCCGGGTCGCGATCTTCATGAGCCCGCTGAACGTCCACGTCAACCGTGCGCCCCTCGCGGGCACGGTGACGTCCGTGGAGCACATCCCCGGCGGATTCGTCCCGGCGTTCAACAAGGAGAGCGAGAACAACGAGCGCGTCGTCTGGCACTTCGACACCGAACTCGGTGACATCGAGATGGTGCAGATCGCCGGCGCCGTCGCCCGTCGCATCGTCCCGTACCTGCCGGCCGGAACCAAGGTGGAGCAGGGCGAACGCATCGGTCTGATCCGCTTCGGCTCCCGCGTCGACATCTACCTCCCCGAGGGCGTCGAAGTCGCGGTCGAGGTCGGTCAGGCCACCACCGCGGGGGTGACACGAATTGACCGTGACTGACCCTGAGACTCCGGCCGCGGGCTGGGTTCCCGAGCCCGCCGAGGAGGAGTCCGCCGAGGACGACATGCCGCTCTCGCTGCGGCTGTCGATAGCGGACACCCTCACTCTCGGTAACGCGACGTGCGGATTCATGGCGGTGTACTTCACCACCACCGGAATCCTCATTCCGCACCTCACCGGCAGCGGCGAATCGGGCATGGCCCGTAACAGCGCCGCGACGGCAGTGATACTGATGCTGCTCGCCGCGGTCTTCGACCTCTTCGACGGCATCGTGGCCCGCAAGCTGCGCAGCTCGCCGATGGGTGCCGAGCTGGACAACCTGTCCGACCTGATCAGCTTCGGCCTCGCGCCGGCCTACTTCGTGCTCGTCTACGGCATGGTCGCCGTCGACGCGCACCAGAAGATGTCGGCGCTGGCCGCGATCGTGGTGCTGCTCGCCGTGGTGCTCAGACTGGCGAGATTCAGCTGCGTGACGATGAAGGACGGCATGTTCCAGGGCATGCCGAGCCCCTTCGGCGCGCTCACGGTCGTTTCGATCGTGCTGCTGGAGCTGCCGTTCGTCCCGACGCTGCTGGCGATCATCGGGGTGGCCTGGCTGATGGTGAGCCGGGTCGAGTACCCCAAGCCGCGGGGCGTCCTCGCGGTGGCGATGCTCTGCTGGATCATCAGCGCGATGGGGCTGCTGGCGGCCTGGGCGTTCGACGCCCCGGGCGGTCAGCTGCTGCTCCAGACCGGCTGCGCCCTGCAGATCGCCATGGCGGCGACCATTCCGCTGTTCGCGACGACCCGGAAGGCCAACACCTTCCGGCACAACCGTCGCGAGGCCCGCGCCACGACGCTGCGCTAGCCGTACCTCAGAAGGCCCCCGGATGCCGATGGCATCCGGGGGCCTTCTGCCGTTCCCGGGGGCCGTACCCGTCCGGGCGCACCCGAAAGCCGGGGTCCGAACCGAAGACCAGGGCCCGTTCCCGAAGGCCGGAGCCCGTGCCGAGGCCGGGTGCCCTGCCCGAAGACCGACGCCCGTGGCGAGGGACGGGCGGTCGTGCTCGCACTCCCGGAGTCGGCCGGACCCATGCCGAGCGCCCCGCCGGGGGATAGCCTTGATGTCGGAAAACTGCCAGCCCGCCGTAACCGGAACCCCGAAGCTGGACGCATGCACACCGACACCGAGCGCTGCGTAAGGGCCGTGCAGTCGAAGGACGCCCGCTTCGACGGCTGGTTCTTCACCGCCGTCCTGACCACCCGGATCTACTGCAGGCCCAGCTGCCCCGCGGTACCGCCGAAGGTCGAGAACATGACCTTCCTGCCCAGCGCGGCCGCCTGCCAGCAGGCCGGGTTCCGCGCCTGCAAGCGGTGCCGGCCCGATACGAGCCCCGGTTCGCCCGAGTGGAACGCCCGGGCCGACGCCGTCGCACGCGCGATGCGGCTGATCCAGGACGGCGTGGTGGACCGGGAGGGGGTGCCGGGCCTGGCCACCCGGCTGGGCTACTCCACCCGCCAGGTGGAGCGGCAGCTGAACGCCGAGCTCGGCGCCGGTCCGCTGGCCCTGGCCCGGGCCCAGCGCGCCCAGACCGCCCGGCTGCTCATCGAGACCTCCGAGCTCCCGATGGGTGACGTGGCCTTCGCCGCCGGGTTCTCCTCCATCCGGACCTTCAACGACACGGTCCGCGAGGTCTTCGCCCTGTCCCCGAGCGAGCTGCGGGAACGGGCCGTCAAGGCCGGCCGCAGTAGGAACGCCCCGCCCCGGATCCCGGGGACGATCAGCCTGCGGCTGCCGTTCCGGGCCCCGCTGAACCCCGACAACCTCTTCGGGCACCTGGCCGCGACCGCCGTCCCCGGGGTCGAGGAGTGGCGCGACGGCGCCTACCGGCGCACCCTGCGCCTGCCCTACGGCACCGGGGTCGTCGCCCTGACCCCGCAGCCCGACCACATCGGCTGCCGGCTCGCCCTGACCGACCTGCGCGACCTCACCATCGCCATCAGCCGCTGCCGCTGGATGCTCGACCTGGACGCCGACCCCGAGGCGGTCGACGAGCAGCTGCGCTCCGATCCGCTGCTGGCCCCGCTCGTGGACAAGGCTCCCGGGCGCCGGGTACCCCGTACGGTCGACGCGCCGGAGTTCGCCGTACGGGCGGTGCTGGGCCAGCAGGTCTCGACCGCGGCGGCGCGCACGCACGCGGCCCGGCTGGTCACCGCGCACGGGGAGCCGATCGAGGACCCGCTGGGCGGGCTGACCCACCTCTTCCCCTCCCCGCAGGCGCTCGCCGGGCTGGACCCGGAGGCGCTGGCCCTGCCGCGCAGCCGGCGCGCCACGCTGACCACCCTGGTCGCGGCGCTCGCCGACGACTCGCTGGCGCTCGGCTTCGACAGTGACTGGGAGGCGGCGCGGGCCCAGCTGACGGCGCTGCCCGGCTTCGGCCCGTGGACCACCGAAGTGATCGCGATGCGGGCCCTCGGCGACCCGGACGCCTTCCTGCCGTCCGATCTGGGGATCCGGCGGGCGGCGCAGGGGCTCGGGCTGCCGTCCACCCCCTCGGCGCTCACCGCGCGGGCGGCCGCATGGCGGCCCTGGCGCGCGTACGCCGTCCAGTACCTGTGGGCCACCGAGGCCCACCCCATCAACCACCTGCCCGTCTGAGGAGCACCAGCGATGCGATCCACCACGAACAGCGCGAAGACGCACACCGTCGTCGAAAGCCCCTACGGCCCGCTGACCCTGGTCGCCACGGACGGCGTCCTCAGCGGCCTCTACATGACCGGGCAGCGCCACCGGCCGGCCGAGGAGTCCTTCGGGGAGCGGGTGGCCGCCGCCGAGGAGCCCTTCCCCGAAGTGGCGCGCCAGCTGACCGCGTACTTCGCCGGCGAGCTCACCGAGTTCGACCTCCCGCTGCGTCTGGAGGGCACCGATTTCCAGCGCAGCGTCTGGGACCAGCTCGTGCGGATCCCGTACGGCGAGACGTGGTCGTACGGGCAGCTCGCGGCCAAGCTGGGCAAGCCCAACGCCTCGCGCGCGGTGGGCCTGGCGAACGGGAAGAACCCGGTCGGCATCATCGTGCCCTGCCACCGGGTGATCGGCGCGTCGGGCGGGATGACCGGCTACGGCGGCGGGCTCGACCGCAAGGTCCGACTGCTGGCCTTCGAGTCCGGAGAGCAGGCCTGACGTCCTGTCCTGAAAGTCGGCCCCGGAGGCCGGTCCGCCCCTGCCCCATTCCGAAATGCGGAGTTTTTGAAGCGGTTGTATGAATGGAATACCGCTACATGATCGGAGTCGGGCATGGACGACTATCCGCTTCTCAACATCTTCTGGACGATGCTGTACCTGTTCCTGTGGATCATGTGGTTCTTCCTGCTCTTCAAGGTCATCACGGACATCTTCCGTGACCACAGCCTCAGCGGCTGGGGGAAGGCGGGATGGCTGATCTTCGTACTCCTGGTGCCCTTCCTGGGCGTGTTCGTCTACCTCATCGCCCGGGGCAAGAGCATGGGCGAGCGCGACCTGAAGCAGGTCCAGGAGAACGAGGCCGCCTTCCGGGACTACGTCCAGAAGACGGCGGGCTCCGGCGGCAGCGCGGACGAGCTGCACAAGCTCTCGGCCCTCAAGGACAAGGGCGACATCACGCAGGAGGAGTTCGACCGCGCCAAGGCCAAGCTCCTGGCCTGACCCGGTCGGGTCAGACGACGAGGAGCGGAACGAGCAGCGCGAAGGCGGCTCCGGCCTCCACTGCGTAGTTGTAGAGCGAGGGGTGCTGGACCGGGGCGGCGAGCAGGACGACGCTCTGCTGGGCGGTGGCGGCCGCCACCCAGTCGGGGTCGGCGCCGAGGTTGCCCTGGTACCAGCCCTCGCAGGATCCGGGACCGGTGACGGCGAGGAGGTCGTCCTCGCGGCGGTAGAAGGCCTGCCAGTCGGCGGCCGGGACGGACCAGCCCTCGAAGTCGGTGAACTGCGCCCAGCCGCCCTCGCGTATCGCGGTGTCGAAGAGCCAGACCGGGGTCCCGTCCGGAGTGACTTCACCACCGGCCTGCTGGTCGGTGGTGAAGTGCACCATGGGAAGGGCGTCGGGCCCGTCGGCGGTGCTGGGCCAGGCGTACATCGTGATCATCTTCTGATTCTGTCCTGGTCGAGGTAAGTCCGGTGTTACGGAGCGCCGTCACGAGGTGACCGGGCGCCGGCCGTTCTCCAGTTCCGCCGTCCCCTCGCCCGACTGCACGATCCGGTACGCCTCTTGGACGCGCAGTCCGAGCGATTGGGGCAGGAGGACGGTGAGTTCGGCGGGCTCGACCAGCCGCCAGGAGATCAGCTCCTCCTCCTGCAGCGTGACGGAGGCGAGCTGGGCCCCGTCGAGCACGCCGCCGTCGTAGACGTAAGCGACCAGCGGCGGGCGGCCGGCGCCCAGCACCCAGTCGACGACCAGCAGACGACCGAGGGGGAGGTCGAGGCCGATCTCCTCGGCGCTCTCGCGCCGGGCCGCGGTGCGCGGCGACTCGTCCTGGTCCGACTCGACGGTGCCGCCCGGCAGCGCCCAACCCTCACGGTAGTTGGGCTCGACGAGCAGGACCCGACCCTCGGCGTCCCGGTAGAGGGCGGCCGCGCCGGCCAGCACCCGGGGCAGGCTCGCGATGTACGTGGCGTAGTCATCTGCGGTGGTCACGCCGCCACCCTAATTCCTCCGTGAGGACCGCGGTGGTGCCGGGTGGCACGGGGTGTTCGGTCCGCTCGGGTACCACGGACGCCCCCGTGACGATTGTCCTACTGATGATATTGTTGCCGCTCGCCCGGGTCACTCGCTTCCGCCCTGTGGCACCAAGGGCTCCGGTAGCTGGTGCGCCTCCGCGTCGTCGGCCTGGTGGTCCACTGCCGACGTCCTGCTCTCGGCAGGTCAGATCGTCAGGCACCCGCCGGCGGTCTTCCGCACTCGGAGATTGAAGACAAGCCCCTCCATGCAGAACGCAGCAGCCCCGGCACGCGACGCAGCCGACCGGCCGGCACCCGTGCTGTCCGTCGTCATCCCGATCTACAACGAGCAGGAGGCCCTGCCCCTGACCGTGGCGCGCCTGCGCCCGATCTTGGACGGCATGGGGATCAGCTACGAGGTCGTCGGCATCGACGACGGTAGCACCGACGCCACTCCGATGATCATGCAGAAGATCCGCCAGGAGTGGCCCGAGCTGCGCATCGTGCGCTTCGCACGCAACTCCGGACACCAGGCCGCGCTGACCGCCGGCATCCATCGGGCCTACGGCGAGTACGTCGTGAGCATCGACGCCGATCTCCAGGACCCGCCGGAGAAGATCGTCGAGATGTACGAGCTGGCCCGCGAGAAGAACCTGGACATCGTCTACGGCGTCCGCGGCGACCGCGGCACCGACACCTTCTTCAAGCGGCGCACGGCCGGCGTCTACTACTGGCTGATGCGCAAGCTCGTCGGCAAGAACATGCCCAACCAGGCCGGCGACTTCCGTCTGCTCAGCCGGGCCGCCGTCGACGCGCTCAAGTCCCTGCCCGAGCACCAGCCGGTCTACCGACTGCTCGTGCCGTGGCTCGGCTTCAGCAGCGGCGAGGTCGTCTACGTCCGCGAGGAGCGGGTCGCCGGCAGCACCCACTACCCGCTGTCCAAGATGGTCCGCCTGGCCCTCGACAGCATCACCAACTTCTCCGCCAGCCCGCTGCGGCTCGCCACCTGGCTCGGCCTGCTGAGCTTCCTCGTCTGCTTCTGCCTGGCGATCTACACCACGCTCCAGTACGCGTTCGGCTCGACCGTGCCCGGCTGGTCGTCGCTGTTCATCGGCATGCTCTTCATCGGCGGCGTCCAGCTCATCTGCGTGGGCCTGCTCGGCGAGTACATAGGCCGGATCTACTCGGCCGTCCAGGCCCGTCCCGCCTACTTCGTCGGCTACGACTCCGCCGAGGACTCCGCGGCCGCCGGCCGCGACCAGCGGGTCTCCGAGTACGCGGCCTGATCCCTGGCGCCCCGGTCCGGGGCGCTCCCGGCCGCCCCGGACCGGGGCGGCCGACGCATAGCAGGTAGGGAAGAAACAAAAGACATGGGTACAACTGGCAGCGCCGCGCCCGAGCGGACCGCCCTCGGGGCGCGGCCGCTGAGCGGCTCGTCCCCGTCCCGCACGACCGACCGGCCCGTACCGCACGCGTTCTGGCGATTCCTGCCGGCGGCCGCCGCGTACCTCCTCCTGGTCTCCCTGCTGCTGGCCTCGGACACCCCGGTCAGCGACGTCGCCCGGTACACCTTCTACGTGCTCTGGGGCGTCATGCTCCCCGGCACGCTGGTCTTCCGCTCCCTGCGCCGGCGGCCGCACTCGCTGGTCGAGGACCTCGCCTTCGGTGCGGTCACCGGCCTCGTCCTGGAACTGGCCGCCTGGGCGGTCCTCGTCGGCGTCGGCGCCCAGGCACTCGCGCTCGCATGGCCGCTCGCCGTGGTGATCCCCTTCGCGGCCCTACCGAAGCTGCGCCGGCACTGGCGTCCGCGCGGGTACACCAGCCCCTCGTTGGGCTGGTCCTGGTCGGTCTCCGGAACGGTGATGCTCAGCAGCGTCTACTTCCACCAGGTCTTCCTGTCCCTGTACCCGGTGCTCCCGGACAAGGAGGACAGCAGGCTCTTCGGCGACATGCCGTACATGCTGTCGCTCGCCGCGAACGCGAAGCAGAACGTCCCGCTGACGCTGCCCCAGGCCTCCGGCGAGCCCCTGTACTACCACTGGTTCACCTTCGCCCACATGGCGATGACCGACATGGTCGGCCACCTCGACCTCGCGGTGATCGAGTCCAGGCTCATGGTCCCCGCGCTGGCGGCGCTCGGCATGGTGATCACCGCCGTAGTGGCCCAGCGCCTGATCGGGCGGGCCTGGGCGGGGCCGCTGGCCGCGCTGCTGGTCTTCGCGGTCGCCGAGTTCACCGCCGCCTACCCCAACCCGGTCCCCACCTGGACCTTCGGCGCCCCCGCAGTCCGGCTGATGTCCTGGTCGAGCCTCTCCCAGACGTACAGCCAGCCGCTGCTGATCGCGCTGATGGGGGTCGTCGGCGACGCACTGCGCAGGAGCCGCAAGGACGACGGGGCGGCCACGGACGGCGAGGGCGCCGACCGGGCCCCGCTCTTCGGCCGCGGGGTGTACGTCCTCGTCGCGCTGTTCGCCCTGGCCTCCACCGCGGCCAAGGCGAGCACCCTGCCCGTCACCCTGGCCGGCCTGGCCCTGACCGGCCTCGTCCTGCTGATCACCACCCGGCGCATCCCGTGGCACGTGGTCGGGTTGGGCGCGGTCCTCGGCGGTGCCCAGCTCTTCGCGACGGCCGTCATCTTCCACTTCGAGAGCTACGGCCTCGAAGTGATCCCGTTCGGCAACATCCGCGGCTACTGGGCCGATCCGGGGCACCTGCGCTCGCCGGCGTTCCAGGCCCTCGTGGTCGTGGGCACCCTGGTCGCCTTCGTGCTCAACCACCAGCTGAAGCTGCTCGGCATGATCCCGCTGATCGCCAAGCGGCGCTTCCGGCTGGAGCCCGTCCAGTGGTTCCTGCTCGGTGCCTCCGTGGCGGGACCGTGCGCCTACCTGGCCGTCAACGGCTACAACGCCAGTTACTTCACGCTCGCCGCGCTGCCCTTCGGGGCCGTGCTCTCGGCCTGGGGCTTCTGCGAGACCTTCGAACGCGCCGCGCTCGGCGCGAAGGCCAAGGCCGCACTCGCCTTCGGCGTGCTCGCCCTCTCGGCACTGCTCACCTTCGGGATCTACCGCTACTCCGCCCGCTGGTCGACCTACGTGCTGCGGCTCGCCGGGGACGAACGGCGCGCGGCCACCTACTCCGTGCTGCTGCCCGCGCTCGCCCTGGCCGCCGTACTGCTCCTGGCCGCCCTGGTCGGCGCGGTCCTGTGGCGGCTCGGCGGCCGGGTGTGGCCCGCGCTGCGCGGCCGCGGCGGGATCGTCCTGCTGACCGCCGCCCTCACGGCCGGCACCCCGGGGCTCTTCCACGACGTCCTGCAGTCCCGGGAATCGCTGTGGTCGTACTCCTGGGTCATGCCCGGCTCGCAGGTGCAGGCGGCGCGCTGGATCCGCGCCCACAGCGAGCCGTCGGACGTGCTGGCCACCAACAGTCACTGCTGGGAACTGGAGGGCCCGCTGCCCGCCGGGGCGTCGTGCGACAACGTCCGCTCGCAGTGGCTCAGCGCGTACTCGGAGCGGTCGGTGCTGGTCGAGGGCTGGGCGTACGCACCGCGGGCCATGGCGCTGTCGGGTGGCTCCGCCGCCTACAACGGACCCTTCTGGGACCAGGAGCTGTTCCGGCTCAACGAGGACGCCGTCTACCGGCCGACGGCCGAGATCCTGAGCCGGCTCCACGACCGGCACCACGTCCGCTACGTGGTGGCGCACCGCCCGTCGGGCGCCGAGTCGCCGCTCCTGGCCGATCTCGCGAAGAAGGTCTACGACAACGGCCGGATGGCGGTGTACGAGCTGTCCTGACGGGCTCGCGGACACCCCGGAGGCCCGGGGTCCCCGTAGGCGTCACGCCTGTGGGGGCCCCGGGCCTCCGCCGTCCTCGTGGTCCCGTCCCCGGGACCGGGACCGGGATCCGGGCCCGGCCCCGCGCCGCAGCCGCGGGTGGCGGGCCGTCCCCTGTTCGGTGAGGGCGTCGCCGACCATGGCCCGGACCGCGTCCCGCATGCCGTGCAGGGGGTGGTGACGGGCGGGTCCGGCGCCTGGGTCGGTGCGGAGTTCCTTCACCAGGGCCCAGCAGAGCAGCATCATGACGATGACGAAGGGCAGCGCGACCAGGATGGTGGCGGTCTGCAGGGACTTCAGGCCGCCCGCGACGAGGAGCACGGCGGCGACGGCGGCCATCAGCACGCCCCAGGTGACGACGAGCCAGGTGGGCGGGTTGAGGGAGCCGCGGCTGGTGAGCGAACCCATCACCAGGGAGGCCGAGTCGGCGCTGGTGACGAAGTAGGTCATGACCAGGACCATGGCGACCCACGAGGTGACCGCGGAGAGCGGCAGGGCGTCCAGCATCGCGAAGAGCGAGGCCTCCGTACCGTCCTTGATCTTGACGGCGAAGTCGACGGCGCCGGGGGAGTCGAGGCGGATGGCGGTGCCGCCCATGACGCAGAACCAGATGACGGTGGCCCCGCTGGGGACGAGCAGCACGCCGATGAGGAACTCGCGGATGGTGCGGCCGCGCGAGATGCGGGCGATGAAGGTGCCGACGAAGGGTGCCCAGGAGAGCCACCAGGCCCAGTAGAAGATCGTCCACGCGCCGAGCCACTTGGAGTCGGTGAAGGCTCCGGTGCGGCTGGCCATGGGCACCAGCTCGCTCAGGTACCCGCCGATGCTCGAGGGGATCACGTCGAGGATGTAGACGGTGGGCCCGAGCACGAAGACGAAGAACATCAAGGTGGCGGCGAGCACGATGTTGATGGTGCTGAGCCACTTCACCCCCTTGTGCAGGCCGGAGAAGGCGGAGAGGACGAAGGCCGCCGAGAGCGAGCCGATGATGACCAGCTCGACGGTGACGGAGTCCTCGATGCCGGTGGTGAGGCTGAGCCCCTTGGAGACCTGGAGCGCGCCGAGGCCGAGACTGGTGGCGGTGCCGAAGACGGTGGCGAACACGGCCAGCAGGTCGATGGCCTTGCCGGCCCGGCCGCCCGCCCGTTCCTCGCCCATCAGGGGGACGAAGGCGGAGCTGAGGCGGTTGCCGCGGCCCTTGCGGAAGGTCGCGTAGGCCAGGGCGAGGCCGGCGATGCCGTAGATCGCCCAGGGGGTGAGGGTCCAGTGGAAGAAGGAGTACTCCATGGCCGCGAGGGCGGCTGCGCCGGTGCGGGGGGCCGCCCCGGAGGCCGGGGGCGGGGCCAGGTAGTGGGTGAGCGGCTCCCCCACCCCGTAGAACATCAGGCCGATGCCCATGCCGGCGCTGAACATCATCGCGATCCACGCGAGGTTGGTGAACTCGGGCTCGGAGTCGTCGGCGCCGAGGCGGATCCGGCCGAACCGGCTGATCGCGAGGACGACGCACAGGACGAGGAAGACGTCGGCGGCGATCACGAACAGCCAGGCGAAGTTGCCCAGCGCCCAGGAGAGCGCGGTGCTCGACGCCGTGTCGAAGGAGTCCCCGGCCAGGGCCGCCCAGGCGACGACGGCCAGCACGGCGATCACACCCAGGGTGACGACGGCGTGGTCGGGCGCGCCGTCCGCGGGGGCGCCGGATCGCCCTCCCGGAGTGTCCGGACCCGGCTGTTCCAGTGATTCCGCGCTCATGCGGCCCCACTATGCGGGCGTATATCCGCATTTAGAGGCATGGCGCGCCGGGTGTGGCCCAGGCCACTCATGGGCATAGGAGGATCCTCCGGATAAGCTCATGGCGGCGCGACTGCACTGTTCGATAGCAAGGGAATAGCAAGGTGACGGACGGAGCAGTAAACGAGGCCGCGCGCGTGCTCATCGCCGCGGACAAATTCAAGGGCTCGCTCACGGCCGTGCAGGTCGCGGAGCGGGTGACGGCCGGTCTCCGCAGGGCCGTACCGGACGTGGAGATCGAGACCCTCCCCGTCGCGGACGGCGGCGACGGAACGGTCGCGGCAGCCGTGGCAGCGGGCTTCGAGCGCAGGGAGGTACGGGTCACCGGACCCCTCGGCGACCAGGTCACGGCCGCCTTCGCGCTGCGCGGGGCCACCGCGGTGGTCGAGATGGCGGAGGCCTCCGGGCTGCAGCTGCTGCCGGCGGGCACCTTCGCCGCGCTGACGGCGACCACGTACGGCTCGGGAGAGCTGCTCAAGGCCGCCCTGGACGCGGGCGCGCGCTCGATCGTCTTCGGCGTGGGCGGCAGTGCCACCACCGACGGCGGCGCCGGCATGCTGGCCGCGCTGGGCGCCGTGTTCCTGGATGCGAACGGCGAACCGGTCGGTCCGGGCGGCGGCGCACTGGCCGAGCTGGCCTCCGCCGACCTGTCCGGGGTCGACCCGCGCTTCGCGGACGTGGAGTTCGTCCTCGCGAGCGACGTGGACAACCCGCTGACCGGCCCGAAGGGCTGCGCCGCGGTCTACGGCCCGCAGAAGGGTGCCTCGCCCGAGGACGTGGCGACGCTCGACGCGGCGCTGGCGCACTTCGCCGTGGTGCTGGAGAAGTCGATCGGCGCGAAGGCCGCCGAGTGCGCGGTGCTCCCGGGTGCCGGTGGTGCGGGCGGCATCGGCTACGGGGCCCTGCTGCTCGGTGCGACGTTCCGTCCCGGCATCGAGCTGATGCTGGAGGTGCTGGGCTTCGCCCCCGCGCTGGAGCGGGCCACGCTGGTCATCACCGGCGAGGGATCGCTGGACGAGCAGACCCTGCACGGCAAGGCCCCGGCGGGCGTCGCGGCCGCGGCGCGCGCGGCGGGCAAGCCCGTGGTGGCCGTCTGCGGCCGGCTGCTGCTGAGCCAGGAAGCGCTGGAGGGGGCCGGCATCCGCAAGGCGTACCCGCTGACGGACCTGGAGCCCGACCCGGCCAAGTCCATCCCGAACGCGGGTCCCCTGCTGGAGCAGGTCGCCGCCAACATCGCCGCCGACGTGCTCTGACGCGGCCGCCTCCCTCGAGGGCCCCGACCCCCTTGTCCCGGGGGCGGGGCCCTCAACCTTTCCGGCCCCGCCGGCCCACATACAGCCCCGCCGGCGAGGCTGGATCTGCCCGGCGCAGGCCGGTCGTGGCCCGGCGGCTACGACGCGAGGAGGTCGGCCGTGGTGACCACGCGGGCGAAGCCGCCGCCCTGGAGGTTCACCGCGGTGGCGGTGGCGAGTTCGTCCGCCGTCAGGGCGAGGCCCGCCGGCCCGGCGAGGTCGAAGGTGTGCGTGGCGTCGAGCGGGACGAGCACGTCGTAGCCCAGGTTCCCCGCCATCCGGGCCGTGGTCTCGACGCACATGTTGGTCTGGATGCCGACCAGCACCAGCTGGCCGATGCCCCGGGCCTTCAGCCAGTCGGCCAGGTCCGGGGTGCCGTAGAAGGCCGAGTTCACGGTCTTGGTGACCACCAGGGCCCCCTCGCTCCGCTTCTCCACCAGGTCCTTGAAGGCGTGGCCGGGGTGGTCAGCGGCGAGGACCGAACCCGGCTGCACGGACGCGTGCTGGACGAGCACCACCGGGCGGCCGGCCGCCTGCCAGTCGTCCATCAGGGCCGCGATGTTGTCCTCGGCCGCCGGGTTGTTGCGGGGCCCCCAGAAGGACCCCTCGTCGAAGCCCTTCTGCACGTCGATGACCAGCAGGGCACTGTTGGGGGCGATCTCGATCGCGGTCGTTGTCATGGCTCCATGCTGTCCGCCGGGCAGCGGGCCCGACAGCGCCCGCGAGGCCCCGTACCGATGGGATCCTGCCAGTCTGGCAGTGGTGGCCGCCTGGCAGACTGGCCGGATGCGCCGTGTCGCGATCGTCGTCCAGCCCGGTATCCGCAGCTTCGACCTCGCCGTCATCACCGAGGTCTGGGGCCCCGACCGCAGCCGCGCCGGGGTGCCGGGCTTCGAGCTGCGCCGGTGCGCCCTGGAGCCCGGTCCGATCCCGCTGCCCGGCGGGCTGACGCTGACCCCCGACCGGGGACTGGACTGGCTGGCGACCGCGGACCTGGTCGTCGTACCGGCGCTGGCCGAGCCGGCCGATCCGACGCCCGCGCCGGTCCTCGCCGCCCTGCGCGAGGCGCACGGCCGGGGCGTGCCGGTCGCCGCCCTGTGCGCCGGGGCGTTCATCCTGGCGGAGGCCGGCCTGCTGGAGGGCCGCCGGGCGGTCACCCACTGGTGGCTGGCCCCGCAGCTCGCCGCACGCTACCCGGGGATCGTGGTCGAGGACGCCCCGCTCTACGTCGAGGACGGCGGGCTGTGGACCTCCGCCGGCGTGGCTTCCGGGATCGACCTGTGCCTGCACCTCGTCCGGGAGGCGCACGGCGCCGAGGCCGCCGCCGCCATCGCCCGCTCCATGGTGACGGGCCCCTTCCGCACCGGGGACCACGCCCAGTACCTGGACCGGCCCGTCCCGGCCGCGGACCGGACGGCCGAGGCACTGGCCGCCGTGCGGGCGCGCGCCCTGCGTTCGCTGCACGAGCCCCTGTCCGTGGCGACCATGGCCGGCTGGGCCGGGATGTCCCCGCGTTCCTTCGCCCGGCACTTCACCGCCGCCACCGGCACCACCCCGCACCGGTGGCTGCTGGGCCACCGGCTGGACGCGGCCCGCAAGCTGCTGGAGCGCACCGACCATCCGGTGCCGGAAGTGGCCCGGCGGGCCGGTTTCGCGAGTGAGGTCACCTTCCGCCAGCACTTCACCGCGCACGTCGGCCTCGGCCCTCGCGCGTACCGTGCGGCCTCCTGCGCACCGGCAGCCGCACCAAACCCCCCGGACAGTGTTAGAAAGGGCTCATGACCGGACGTTTTGGTCGCCAGCCGACCGGGTGGGGCTCGCGCCTGTTCGCGCGCCTGTCCCGGTGGGCACACAGCGTCGCCGGTCAGGTCTTCGCCCTCCAGGCGATGATCGTCCTCCTGCTGATCGCCGCCGCCGCGGCGGCCCTGGTGTTCCAGGCCCAGTACGACAGCGAGCGCGACGCCCGGCACCGCGCGCTCGCGGCGGCGGAGTCCTTCGCGCACGCCCCCGGTATCGCGTCGGCGCTGCTCTCGACGGATCCGACCGCCCTGCTGCAGCCGCTGGCCGAGGCCGCCCGCCGGGGCTCGGGCGTCGACTTCATCGCCGTCATGAACACCGCCGGGATCCGCTACACCGACTCGCGCCCCGAGCTGATCGGCAAGCGGGCCACCGGTGACCTCAGCCGCGCCGTCGCCGGCCGCGCCTTCACGGAGACCTTCCGGGGCGAGCCGAGCGACGCCGTTCGGGCCGTCGTCCCGATACGCAATGCCGACGGCGTCGTCATCGGCCTGGTCGGCACCGGCATAGACGTCGAGAACGTCTCCCAGGTCGTCGAGGGCCAACTCCCGCTGCTGCTCGGTGCGGCCGCGGGCGCCCTGCTGCTCGGCACCGGTGGCGCCGCCCTGGTCAGCGGCCGGCTGCGCCGCCAGACCCGCGGCCTGGGAGCCGCCGAGATGAGCCGGATCAACGAGCACCACGAGGCGGTCCTGCACGCCGTCCGCGAGGGCGTGGTCATCATCGACGCCGACCAGCGGCTCGTCCTGGCCAATGACGAGGCCCGCCGGCTGCTCGGCCTGCCGCCGGATCCCGAGAACCGGCACGTCACCGACCTCGGCCTCGACCCGCGCACCGCCGAACTGCTGGCCTCCGGCCGGGTCGTGACGGACCACGTCCACCTGGCGGGCGACCGGCTGCTCGCCGTGAACGTGCGGCCCACCGCCCGGTACAAGGGCATGTCCACCGGCAGCGTCGTGACCCTGCGCGACTCCACCGAGCTCGCCGCCCTCTCCGGCCGGGCCGAGGTGGCCCGTGGCCGGCTCCAGCTGCTCTACGACGCCGGTGTGCGGATCGGCTCCACCCTGGACGTGGTGCGGACCGCCGAGGAGCTGTCGGAGGTCGCCGTCCCCCGGTTCGCGGACTTCGTCACGGTGGAGCTGCTGGAGCCGGTGCTGCACGGTGACGAGCCCTCCCTGGTCACCGGCATCTACACCGAGATGCGCCGGGCCGCGATCACCGGCGTGCGGGCCGACTCGCCGCTCCAGCCGGTCGGCGACATCATCCGCTTCGTCTTTCCGACGGCCCCGATGGCGGCGGCCCTGGACGCCGGGCACGCGGTGCTCGCCGCCGACCTGAACGCGGCCATGGGGTGGCGGGCCCAGGACTCCCAGGGCACCCGGGTGGCGCTCGAGTACGGGCTGCACTCGCTGATCTCCGTACCGCTCCAGGCCCGGGGCGTGGTGCTGGGCATGGCCAACTTCTGGCGGGCCGCCGACACCCCGGAGGCCTTCGACGAGGAGGACCGTTCCTTCGCGGCGGAGCTGGGTGCGCGTGCGGCCGTCTCCATCGACAACGCCCGCCGCTTCACCCGCGAGCACGCCATGGCCGTGACGCTCCAGCGCAGCCTGCTGCCCCGGGTGCTGCCCGCCCAGAACGCGGTGCACGTCGCCTCCCGCTACCTGCCCGCGAAGGCGGGGGTCGGCGGGGACTGGTTCGACGTGATCCCGCTGCCGGGCGGCCGGGTGGCGCTGGTCGTCGGCGACGTCGTCGGGCACGGGGTGCACGCCGCGGCGACCATGGGTCGGCTGCGGACCGCGGTGCACAATTTCTCCACCCTGGACCTGCCCCCCGACGAGCTGCTGGGACACCTGGACGAGCTGATCAACCGGATCGACCAGAACGACACCGGCAGGGGGCTCGCGGGCGGGGCCGAGGAGGGGAGCTCCGAGGACGCTCCGGACGGGTCCGCCGAGCCGGCCGGGGTCACCGGTGCCACCTGTCTCTACGCGGTCTACGACCCGGTCTCCGGGCGGTGCCTGATGGCCAGCGCCGGCCATCCCGGGCCCGCGCTGATCCGCCCCGGCGCGGCGGTCGAGTTCCCCGAGCTGCCGGCCGGGCTGCCGCTGGGCGTCGGCGGCATGCCCTTCGAGGCCGCCGAGTTCACGCTGCCCGAGGGGAGCCGGCTGGTGCTGTTCACCGACGGCCTGGTGGAAGACCGCGACCGGGACTTCGATACCGGACTGCAGCTGCTCGGCCAGGCGCTGGCGCGGCCCGGCCGCAGCCCCGACCAGGCCTGCTCGGACGTGCTCGCCACGATGCTGTTCCCGGTGCCGAGCGACGACATCGTCCTGCTGGTCGCCGACACGCGGCGGCTGGAGGCCGACCGGATCGCCGAATGGGAGGTGCCGGTCGAGCCCGCAGCCGTCTCGCGCGTGCGCAACGCGGGCGCGGCGCAGCTCGCCGCGTGGGGGCTGGACGAGCTCTCCTTCCCCACCGAGCTGATCCTCAGCGAGCTGATCACCAACGCCATCCGGTACGGGAGCGCGCCCGTGCGGGTGCGGCTGCTGCGCGACCGCGCCCTCGTCTGCGAGGTCTCCGACGGCAGCAGCACCTCACCGCACCTGCGGTACGCGACGACCACCGACGAGGGCGGGCGCGGGCTGTTCCTCGTCGCCCAGTACGCCGCCCGCTGGGGCACCCGCTACACCGAGCGCGGGAAGGTCATCTGGGCGGAGCTGCCGCTGACCGGGGGCCCGGAGCCGCTGCTGCCGGATCCGCTGGACCTGGACGCGTTGGAGGACCTGGCCTGGTGACCCGGCGCTCCGGCGGCCGGGCCGGGCCGGGGCTCCGGCCCGGACCCGGGGCCCGGGGGGTCACACCGCCCGGGTGCGGGCCAGCAGCACGGCGACGTCGTCCTGCTGTGCGGAGGGCAGCAGCAGCCGCAAGATCCCCTCGCACAGCTCCTCCAGGGGCTGCTCCACCCGGCGCAGGGCCCCCGCCAGCTGGGCCATGCCCTGGTCGAGGTCCCGGTCGCGGGCCTCGATGAGGCCGTCGGTGTAGAGCACGAGCAGGCTCCCCGGCGGCAGCCGTACCTCCTCGGTGCGGAAGTCCTGCCCGCCCGTGCCCAGCGGGGTGCCGGGCGGGCCGTCGAGGAAGGTGATGGCTCCGCCCGGGGTGACCACGGCGGGCGGCGGGTGGCCGGCGCGGGCGATCACGCAGACGCCGGAGGCCGCGTCGTGGACGGCGTACACGCAGGTGGCCATCTCGTCCTCGCCCAGGTCGGCCACGACGGCGTCGAGCGAGCGGAGCAGCCGCGCCGGGGGCACGTCGTGGCGCGCGAGGGTCCGTACCGCCGTGCGCAGCTGCCCCATGACGGCGGCGGCGTGGACCCCGTG
The DNA here is from genome assembly GCF_036178145.1 of Streptomyces sp. NBC_00273. Lineage (NCBI taxonomy): Bacteria > Bacillati > Actinomycetota > Actinomycetes > Kitasatosporales > Streptomycetaceae > Streptomyces > Streptomyces sp. NBC_00273. The sequence continues at coordinate 2,516,766 of NZ_CP108067.1, forward strand.
GCCCATGACGTCCCCGATGACCAGCCCGGTCCGGTCGCCGGGCAGCGGGATGACGTCGTACCAGTCCCCGCCGACGTCGTGGTCGCTGGCGGGCAGGTAGCGCCCGGTGAGTTCGAGGCCCGGGACCTCGGGGAGCGCGCTGTTGGTGAGGCTGCGCTGGAGGGTCAGGGCCGCCTGGCGCTGGAGGGTGTACATCCGGGCGTTGTCGATGTTGAGGGCCGCGCGGGCGACCAGCTCGTCGACGAGGACGCAGTCCTGCTCGTCGAAGGGTTCCCGCTCGCGCGTGCGGGTCACGGCGACGGCGCCGAGCACGGTGCCGCGGGCGACCAGCGGAACCAGTCGGGCCGAGCCCAGGGTGGCGAGGTAGGTGCGCAGTGCCTCGGCGCGCGGGGAGGTGATCAGCGCCGGGATGTCGGCGAGGTAGAGGTTCATGGGCCGCCCCTCGGCGATGACCTGCTCGTAGGTGGTGCCCATGGGGATCTGGAAGGTCTGGCCGGGGGCGAGTTTCGCGGTGGGGGCGGTCGGGTCGGGGAAGTGGGCGGCCAGGCGGCGCAGGACGCCGCGCGTGGAGGCCGCGGGGACGGGTCCCTCGTCGGGGAGCAGGACCGCTTCGAGCAGCTGTACGTCGGCCGAGTCCGCGAGCTGCGGCACCAGTACGTCCACGATCTCCTGGGCGGTCTGGTGGAGGTCCAGGGTGGTGCCGATGCGGGTGCCCGCCTCGGCGAGCAGGGCGAACCGGTGCCGGGCCCGTTCGGCGTCGGCCTGGGCCTGCTGGCCCTCGGTGATGTCGATGAGCGAGGCGATCACGCCGAGGGCCCGGCCGGAGCCGTCCAGCAGCGGGGCGTACGAGCAGGACCAGGTCCGGTCGTGCTCCGGGTCGGCGGGGGTCCGTCCGGTGCGGCGGACGTCGACGACGGCGGTGCCCCGGTCGAGGACCTGCTGCATCGTGGCCTCCAGCGCGTCGGCGTTGACGCCGGGGACCACCTCGGTGAGCCGCTTGCCGAGGTGCTCGGCGGCGGAGGCGCCGTTCATCCGGGCCAGGGCGTCGTTGACGCGGAGGAACCGCAGGTCGGTGCCGAGGGTGGCGAGGCCGATGGGCGACTGGGTGAACAGGCTCTGGAGGGCGGCGAGGGAGTCCCGCATGTGGAGCACCTCGGAGGTCTCCACGGCGATGAGCATGGCCCCCGTCCGGCCCTGCGGGTCGGCGGCGGGGACGATCCACATCTCCATGGGGACGCGGTGACCGTCGCGGTGGCGCACGGGCAGGGTGCCGACGACGGTCTCGCCGGACTGGACGCGGCGGGTCAGCTGGTCGGCGAGCTCGTGATTGGCCTCGGGGACGAGCACGGCGCTGCCGGGGAGGCCGATGATGTCCTCGGGGCGGTGCCCGAGGAGGTCCTGGGCGGCCAGCGACCACTCCACGATGCGTCCGTCGGCGTCCTCCCGCCACAGGGCGATCGGCAGCAGCTCGCTGAGTACGCCCGCGTACCCGACAGCCGCGGGCGGCGGGTCCGGCACCTCGCTCGTCGCCTGGTAAGTGTCCAACGCACCGACCTCACCCCGGGGGGTCTGATTCCTACCGATTCACCCTATCCGAGGGGTGGGCGCGGGGCTCTGTGTCGCACTGGTCCTGACCGGGGCGCGGACCTCCCCGGACCTCCTCGGGAGAATCCCCGTGTCGCTCATACGACCACCACCTCGACGCAGGCCACGGGGTTGCAGCCGTAGCCGCGGGCGTTCCACGGGGCCCGCGGCGGCTGCGTGTCGCCGTGGGCGTCGGTGGCGCGGGAGACCAGTCGGTACGGTCCGGGCCGCTGCGGCGTCCACCGGTACGACCAGCTGCTCCAGCCGTACGGCCCGGCGGGCGCTTCGAGCAGGGCCCCCTGCCAGCCGCGCTCGCGGTGGCGGTCGTCGTCCTCGTACTCGGCGCGCACCTCGACGCTCCGCAGCGGCACCCCGTCGCCCGACCAGGCGCGGCCGCGGACGAGGGTCTCGTGGCCTCGGCGCACGGCCGTGTCCGGCTCGGGCTCGATGATGAGCGACTTGACCCGCACGCCGGTCACCGGGCCCTCGGGGGTGCCGCGGGAGGCCACGTAGAGGTACTCCTCGCTCTGGAAGACACCGGTGAACGGGCGGGTCACGGCCCGGGCCCCGACCAGCCACTTCACGTCGGCGACCGCGTAGCGGCCGGGGACCACCAGGCGGACCGGCGCCCCGTGCTCGGGGGCGAGCGGCTCCCCGTTCATGCGGGTGACGAGGAGGGTGTCCGGGTGGAGCGCCACGGCGAGCGGGAGGCTGCGCTCGAAGGCCGCCCGGCGGCCGTGCACCGGGCCGGAATCGGCCCCGGTGAAGACGACCTCCACGGCCGACGGTCCGATCAGGGCCCGCTCGGCGAGGAGCCGGAAGGGCACTCCGGCGAAGTGCGCGCAGCCCACCGCCTGCTGGCCCCACGGCAGGCCGGGCGGGCGGGGCGTCATCAGGCTGCGGCCGTTGCCCGCGCACTCCACGACGACGTCGAGTTCCCGGTGGTCCATCGCGAGCAGTTCTTCGTAGCCGAGGGCGAAGGGCGCGGCGGCCGCGGCGCCGCCGACCCGCAGCCGCCAGCGGCCCGGTGGGGTCCGCGGGATGCCGAAGTGGTCGCGTACGAAGAAGGCCCCGACGGGGGTGACCGGCTCGGCCAGCGCGGCCGAGGGGGTCTGGGCGTTGTACGGGTCTGCGGTGACTGTTTCGGGCGCCCAGACCGTGGCGCCGGGCCCTCGGGCCGCTCCTGAAACCGGCCATGTGGTCATGGCAGCACCTTCCGTCGGGCTCTGCCGAGCGCGACGCGGATTTCTTTACAGACTACGTCCGAACAAAGCCTTGACTGGGTGCGAATTGGGAGGAAACTCATCAATACACCGGAATACCGGAAAGCGCCGCACCTCCCTCTGGAGACGTCCTCAGGCCCGCGTGACCCTTGTCCAGGCTCTGGCCAGGCCCCCGGCAGCACTCGTCGACCAGGGGAGCCATCGGCGACGGCGGATGGCTCATGGAAACGACGGACTGCCGGGGACTGTCTTGTCTTCGGCGGGCGGACTCCCCCGCGGGCGGGCGGACTCCCCCGCGGCTCTCCCCTACGCCTGGACGGCGGCCGCTCCGGACTGCTGCTGACGCGGGAGCGTCGGGATCGTACGGGGCGCTTCGGCCGTCCCGAGGACGCCCGCGATGCCCCGGGCGAGGCAGGGGATCCGGTGCGCCGGGATGCCCGCGATGTTGATCCGCCCCGAGGTCGTGCCGTAGACGGCGTACTGCCTGCGCAGCCGCAGCATCTGCTGCGCGGACAGCGGCAGCATCGAGAACATGCCCTTCTGCCGGGCGAGCGAGCGCGCCTGGTCCGCGCAGCCGAGCGCGCTCAGGTGGGCGATCAGATCGGCCCGGTTGTCCATGATCCGGCCGCGCATGACGTCCAGCTCCGCCCGCCAGGCGGCCCGCAGCCCCTCGTCCTCCAAGATCGTGGTCACGACGGCCGCGCCGTGCTCGGGCGGCATCGAGTAGAGCGTCCGGGCGGCGTTCTGCAGGGCGGTCTCGGCGTGCCGCACGGCCTGGCCCGAGGCACCGAGCACGATGGCGCAGCCGACGCGGTCGCTGTAGAGGCCGAAGTTCTTCGAGCAGCTGACCGCGATCAGCATCTCCGGCACCCGCGCCGCCAGCATCCGCGTGGGCAGCAGGTCGGCCTCCAGGCCGTCACCGAGCCCGTGGTAGGCGAGGTCGACGAAGGGCACCCAGCCACGGCGGGCCGCCGACTCGGCGAGCGCCTCCCAGTCGTCCAGCAGCGGGTCGACGCCCGTGGGGTTGTGGGCGCAGCCCTGGAGCAGGACCACGTCGTCGCGCTGCGCGTCCTGCAGTTCCCGCAGCACACCGGCCGTGTCGAAGCCGCCCTCGGCGTCGCGCCAGCCGTACGTGCGCACGCGCAGCCCGGAGGCCTCCAGGATGGGCCGGTGGTTGACGTAGGCCGGGTCGCTGATCCACACCGTCGCACCCGGGCGGGTCCGGCAGATCAGATCGGCCAGCAGCCGCAGTGCGCCGGAGCCCGCGACGGTCTGGACGGCCGCGGCCCGATCGGTCGGTCCGGCCTGGCCCAGGACCAGCTCCAGCAGGGAACGGTTGAAGGCGGCGTTGCCGGAGAGCCCGCGGTACTCCTTGGAGTCGGAGCGCTCCGCCAGGCGGATCTCGGCCTCGCGCACGGCCGACATGACGGGTGTGGTGCCCGTCTGGTCCCGGTAGACCCCGAGGACGAGGTTGAGGCGTTCGGGCCGCTCGTCACTGCCGAACTCGTAGGTCAGGTCCCACAGCGGGTCGGTGGGCGGCGTGGGGAGGAGCTCAAGCATCTGCGGGAACCTTGGGTCGAGGGCGGCGGTTGGCGAGGACGACGCCGGCGGTGATGAGGGGGACGCCGACGAGTACGGCGAGGGTCGGCCTCTCGCCGAGGAGCGGGACGGCGAGCAGGACGACGGCGACGGGGCTGAGGCTGCCGAAGACGGCGCTGCGCTCGGCGCCGAGGCGGCGGATGGCGAAGGCGTAGAGCAGGCCCGCGCACAGGCCGACCCCGAGCCCCTGCACGACGAGGAACAGCGCGATGTCGCTGCCCGCCGCGTGCGCGATGCCGGTGGGGAGCACCCCGGTCAGCACCAGGACCCCGATCACGGCGAAGGAGGGCAGGCACAGCAGTCCGATCGACCCGATCGGGTCGAGGTCGACCTCGCGCAGCCCCACGGTGTAGAGGGCCCAGAGGCCGCTGGCCACCAGGAGCGTGCCGGCGCCGGCGAGTACGTCGGTGTCGACGGGGACGACGTAGCGCCAGACGAGGGCGGCCACACCGGCCGCGATCAGGGCGAGCCCGGCGGCCTGCGTGCCCCGGGGGGCGCCGTGGCCACGGCGGATCATGATCATGGAGACGAACAGCGGAACCATGCCGGGGACGATGGATCCGACGAAGGCGGCGGACGTCAGCGCGCCACCGTGCATCGCTGCCAGGAAGAACGGCACCCCGGCACCACAGACGATCTTCACGGCGGGGCCCGGCCGCACCGCGGCGATGGCGCGCCGGCGCCGCCACAGGGCGGGGAACAGAACGACGAGGGGGACGCCGAAGCGCAGCAGGGCCGCGTCGGCGGGCAGCAAGGAGGAACCGCCGAGGGCCCGGGCGCTGAGCGCGAAGGCCGCCCAGATCGACACGGTGACCAGCAGGGCCAGCATGCCCTCGGCCTGTGGGGAGAGCCCGCGCCGGCCGGGGTGTCCGGCCCGCGGGCCCGCCGCATCGGGAGGCAGGGTCGCCCGGGTGGTGTTCGTCGCGACCAAGGAATTGCTCCAGCCTCTGAGACCCGGACCGATCCGGTCCGTGCCTGGGCAACGCTAGGGCTTGGGGCGGGGCAGCCGATTGCCAGTTCTGCCTCTCGGACATACGTTTGGGGCAGAATCTGCCAAGGAGTGCCCATGGACGCAGTGGATCTACAGATCATCAGGGAATTGCAGGCCGACGGGCGCCTGTCCAACCAGGACCTCGCCGACCGCGTCCGGCTCTCCCCGTCGCCCTGTCTGCGCCGAGTACGGCGGCTGGAGGAGGCGGGCCTGATCCGCGGCTACACGGCCATGGTCGACCAGGTCGCCTTCGGGCTCCCGGTCACCGTCTTCGTCCGGATCCGCCTGGAACGCCACACGGCGGAGGCGGTGCGGCTCTTCGAGGAGCACGTCGCGGTCATCGAGCACATCCAGGACTGCTACCTGATGGCCGGCAGCAGCGACTACTTGCTCCGGGTCGTCATCGAGGACCTGGAAGCCTACGAATCCCTGGTGCGCCACCGGATCCACGCCATCCCCGGGATCGCCTCGATCGAATCGAGCTTCGCGTTCGGCAGCGTCAAGCAGTCCCGGACCTATCCGCGGCCCGCCCCGGGCGCCTCCGGGCGCTCGCCGCGCTGACGACGGCCCGGCGGGCGGCCCGGCGGGCGGCTCAGGAGGCGGCCGCCACCGCCGTCTCGAAGGCCTCGTAGGCGGCCGCGTCGAAGAGCACGAACCGCACCTCCTGCACCTCGGTACGGGCGCTGCGCACCGTCTCCACCGCGATCCGCGCCCCGTCGTCCATCGGCCAGCCGTAGATGCCGGTGGAGATGGCCGGGAACGCGACCGTACGGGCCCCCAGCTCGTCGGCGACCCGCAGCGACTCGCGGTAGCAGGAGGCCAGCAGCGCCGACCGGTCCTCCTCGCGCGACCAGACCGGGCCCACCGTGTGGATGACGTGCCCGGCGGCGAGCCGCCCGGCCGTGGTGGCGACGGCCCGGCCCGTCGCCAGCCCCTTGCCGTAGTGCGAACGCCGCAGGTCCTCGCAGGCCGCGAGGATCTCCGGCCCGCCGCGCCGGTGGATGGCGCCGTCGACCCCGCCGCCGCCGAGCAGCGAGGAGTTCGCCGCGTTGACGATGGCGTCGGCCTTCTCCGCGGTGATGTCGCCGCGGACCAGGGTGATGCGGACCATCAGGAGCCCTTTCGCAGGTGCCGCCAGACCGCCTTGGCGGCGTTGTGCCCGGACATGCCGTGCACGCCCGGGCCCGGCGGGGTGGCCGAGGAACAGAGGAAGACGGCCGGGTGCGCCGTCGTGTACGGGGTGAGGGAGATCTTGGGGCGCAGCAGGAGCTGGAGGCCCGAAGCGGCCCCGCAGGCGATGTCCCCGCCGACGTAATTGGGGTTGCGGGCGGCGAGCTGGGGCGGGCCGGCCGTGGCGCGGGCGAGCACCAGGTCGCGGAAGCCCGGGGCGAAGCGCTCCAGTTGGGATTCGACGGCCTCGGTGAGATCGCCGTCCCAGCCCGCGGGAACGTGTCCGTACGCCCAGAACACGTGCTTGCCCTCGGGCGCCCGGCCGGGGTCGACCAGGCTGGGCTGCGCGGTGATGAGGAAGGGGGCGCGCGGGGCCCGGCCGCCGGAGGCGAGCTGGAGGGCGGCGTCGATGTCGCGGGCGCGCGGGCCGATCTGGACGGTGCCGGCACGGCGCGGCGCCTCGGCCGTCCACGGGACCGGGCCGTCCAGCGCGTAGTCGAGCTTGAACACGGAGGCGCCGTACCGGTAGCCGTCGTACGCGCGCCCCAGGCGGGCGATGCGGGCCAGCGCGGTCGGCGAGGTGTCGAAGACGTAGGTGCGGGCGGGCGGGAGGTCGTCGAGCCGCTTGACCTCGAAGCCGGTGTGGATGGTCCCGCCGAGGTCGCGCAGGTACCCGGCGAGGGCGTCGGACACGGACTGCGAGCCGCCGCGCGGCATGGGCCAGCCGTTCGCGTGCGCGGCCAGCGCGAAGACCAGGCCCACCGCACTGGTGGCGATCCCGCCGAGCGGTGCGATGACGTGGGCCACGAGGCCCGCGAACAGCGCGCGTGCCCGCTCGTCGCGGAAGCGGCTCAGCAGCCAGGTGGAAGGCGGCAGTCCGGCGAGCCCGAAGCGGGCGAGCGTGAGGGGGTCCCGGGGCAGCGCGGTGCTCGGCAGGGACATGAAGTCCCGGGCCAGGGTGTCCCATTTGCCGAGGAAGGGCCCGACCAGACGCCGGTAGGCGCCCGCGTCGCGCGGCCCGAGGGACGCCGCCGTCTCCGCGACCGAGCGGGACAGGACCGCGGCCGTGCCGTCGTCGAAGGGGTGCGCCATGGGCAGCGGGGCGTGCAGCCATTCCAGCCCGTACCGCTTCAGCGGCATGGTGGCGAAGACCGGCGAGCCGGCCCCGAGCGGGTGCACTGCCGAGCAGGGGTCGTGCCGGAAGCCGGGGAGGGTGAGCTCCTCCGTCCGGGCACCGCCGCCGACCGTACCGGCGGCTTCGAAGACGGCCACCGAGAAGCCGCGCCGGGCCAGTTCGACGGCGGCGGTCAGCCCGTTCGGCCCCGCCCCCACCACGACCACATCGAGAATCGACGGCACTTGCGACTCCTTCGTCTCCGGCGGCGCCTGCGCCTCCAGGATATTGCGCAGCCCGGACCATCCGGACCCGCCGGGACCGCACCGGGCCCGGTCAGGCGCCCCGGAGCAGCTCCCGGATGCGTACGGTGGTGGCCTCGTCCCGCCCGACGGCGAACGGCAGCGCGTTGTCCCGGTCCACTCGGAAGGGGACCCGGTCGACCGTGCTCTGCACGCCGCCGGCCTCGGCGACCAGCAGCAGCCCGGCCGCATGGTCCCAGGCCGACGGCCAGGTGAAGGCCAGGCCGTCCATCTCGCCGCGGGCCACCTTCAGGTACTCCAGGCCCGCCGAGCCGCACGGACGGGCCGCGACCCCGGGCACGTCCAGCCGTGCCAGCGTCCGCTTGTTCTCGTCAGTCGTGTAGAGCGGGTGGGCGATGGCGACCCGCAGCGCGGCGCCCCGTTCCGGCGAACCGCTGTGGATCCGCTCGCCGTTGACGTACGCGCCCTGCCCGCGCACGGCGGTCGCCAGCTCCTCCAGTGCCGGGGCGAAGGTCCAGGAGGCGAGGATCTCCCCGCGCAGGGCCAGCGCGACCAGGGTGCAGAAGGCGGGGTCGCCGTTCACGAACTGGCGGGTGCCGTCGACGGGGTCGACGATCCACACCGGGGCGTCCGCGCGCAACGCCGCGTACACCCCGGGATCGGCGTGCACGGCCTCCTCGCCGACCACGGCGGAGCCGGGCAGCAGCTGCGTCAGGGCCGCGGTGAGGTACTCCTCGGCCTTGCGGTCGGCCACGGTCACCAGGTCGTGGGGGCCGTTCTTCTCGTCGACCTCGTGCTCGGCGAGCTGCCTGAATCTCGGCATGATCTCGATCGCCGCCGCCTTGCGGACGGCCTCTTCCACATCGGACAGGCCATGGGCCAGGAACTCATCGATCATGCCTCCAGCAAAGCACGCCCGACCGACAAACCCCACCGCCATTCCCGTACCGGCGCCTGGACACCGGATGTCCACGGGGTGAACCGGCCCCGGGGGAGGCAGGTCCCGCGCGGTGAGCTTCGTCGCCCCGTGTCCGCTCATGCCGCCTTCGAGTACGTTCCCGGCGGCGATCCGCCGTTCGGGAACGACAACCCGTACAGCGAGAGCCAGTTCGCGAACACGAAGTAGTTGGCCGACCACCACGAGCCACACAGCGACACAGCCGTCTCACTCGACTCGAAATCTTCCGCGCGGCACACAGGTGCTTCCCGGCATTCCCGGCCGATCCGGCCCTCCCGCCGGATTCGAGAAAACACGAGAGGGGAGGAGAGCGGAAACCCTACGATGAATTCCATGAGTGCGCTGATCTTCCTCCTGTCGCTCGGCACAGTCTGTCGCGTCACCCGATTCATCACCAAGGACGCCCTCGCTGCGGGGTTCCGCTCCCGGATCGCCGACCGTTTCGGCGAAGACTCCCACCCGGCCTATCTGGCCACCTGCGGATGGTGCGTCAGCATCTGGGTCGCGGGCGCCGTCACCGTGCTCGCCCACTGGGCCGGTGAGGAAACGTGGTTCCAGGTGGGTGCCACGGCACTTACCCTTTCCTACCTCACCGGACTCGCCGCCAACTGGCTTGATTGACGGTCACGTTGAGGTAATGCAGATCATCGCCGCCACAAATAAGTATGACTATACGGCGGCGAGTGTCGGCGTGCGGTGCCCGGGGATAAAGGGTAAAGGGAACGGGCCGGGGGCCCGGTCCTACCCCGGAACTCCCCCGACCCTCCCCTTGACCGGCCGCCGGAGCGGCCGACCAGAAGGAGGAAGACCATGGCATGCAACTGCGGACGCGCCAGCCGGTCCACGTTCGTCTACCGACTAGTCCTCCCCAACGGGGTCACGCGCCAGTACCCCACGCGACAGGAGGCCGACGCCGCCAACAAGAGGGCGGGCGGGCACGGTTCCATCACGGCGGTCCGCCAGTAGGCCCGCCGCCTGCACCGGGAAGCGGCGGGCTCCCGTGGACGCACGTCCTCCGGGACGCCCCGGACACGTAACGGGCCGCACGTCGCACCGCACCACCGCACCACCGCACCACCGCGCCGGTGACACGGCGCGGACCCCGGCGGGCAACCCGCCCCCACCAGCAGCCCCTCGGCGTACCGGACAGCCGGTGTGCCGAGGGGCTGCGGCGTGTCGCGGCACCCCTGGAATTGCGAATACCGCGGAGGAATACCACGGTTCGCCCAGCGCGGAATCCTTTCTCTTCTGCCCGCGAGTCCGCCAGACTGTCCTGGGAGCGCGAGTACGCCCCGGCACCGCCCAGCTATGCACCCGGAAAACGACGGAAAGGGAAACCTTTCCTCTCGCGGGAATGCACCAAGGCGCCGCATAATCCGGGTTTATCGCCTCTCGCGCGCCTAAGTGCGCTGAGCCGAACGAGTGGTGTTCCGTTCACCCATCTAGCCCAAGTCCTCAGCCGGAAGGCCTACTGCTGATATCAGCAGGTGATGTGGCCCGACTCCGCGTGGACAAGGGCTCTTAACGGAACGTCCCACCAGTGTTTTCTCGTGCGTTCCGTGCTCCGCCAAGTGCCATGCGGGCGAAGAGAATCATCTGCTTCCGCGGGTCATCCGAAAGGGAGCCACACCATGGCCAGTTCGACCACCACCGTGACCTCGGCACCGGATCCGTCCGTCTTCGGCCAGTCGGTCACCTTCACCGCCACCGTCCAGCCGGAAGTCGCCGGCCCCACCCCGACCGGCAGCGTCGAATTCGTCGTCGACGCCGTGCCCGTCGCGACGGTGCCGCTCGACATGAGCGGCCAGGCGCAGTACACGACCAGCGATCTGGAGGTCGGTCTCCACGGGATGGAGGCCAACTACTCCGGCGACGCAGAGTACGACCCGTCCACGGGCGCGGACACCCAGGAGGTCACCCTCGCGAACACCACCACCACGCTGGCCTTCGACCCCGAGCCCTCGGTCTGCGGCGAGACGGTGACCGCCACCGCCCAAGTGACCCCCGTTCCGCCGGGCGCGGGAACCCCCACCGGGCTGGTGTCCTTCATCGTCAGCGACGACGGTCCGGTGCTGACCGCCCCCGTGGACGTGAACGGGCAGGCGCAGGTCAGCTTCAGCGGCCTGGACGTCGGCTTCCACCAGGCAGCCGCCTTCTACACCGGCGACGCGGACTTCAACGGGTCGAACTCCCCGCTGACCCTCCACGTCGTCAACCCTGCGCCCGTCTCGGTCACCGTCTCGGCGAACCCCGACCCGTCGGTGTGCGGCGAGACCGTGACGCTCTGTGCCACCGTGGCACCGGTCTCCTCGGGCGTCGGCAATCCGTCGGGCTCGGTGACCTTCACCGGCCCCGGCGGCCTCAACGAGACGGTGCCGCTGGACGCGGGCGGCACGGCCTGCGTCACCACGACCGTGCTGGAGACCGGCACGGTCACCGCCTCCTACGGTGGCGACGATTGCTACGCGAGCGGGACCGGCACGTTCGACGTGACGGTCAACCCGGCGTCGAGCACGGTGTCGGTGACGGTGGAGCCCAACCCGTCCGTGTGCGGCGAAACCGTGACCGTGTGCGCCACGGTCACCGCAGTCGCACCCGGCAGCGGAACCCCCACCGGAACCGTCACCTTCACCGGCCCCGGCGGACTCAACGAGACGGTAACCCTGGACGCCGGCGGCACGGCCTGCCTGACCACGACCGTGCTGGAGACCGGCACGGTCACCGCCGCCTACAACGGCGACGGATGCTTCTCCTCGTCCACCGGAACCGCACCGGTGACCGTCAACCAGGCAGCCAGCACGGTATCGGTGACGGTCGAACCCAACCCGTCCGTGTGCGGCGAAACCGTGACCGTGTGCGCCACCGTCACCGCAGTCGCACCCGGCAGCGGCACCCCCACCGGAACCATCACCTTCACCGGCCCCGGCGGACTCAACACGACCGTACCCCTCGACGCAGGCGGCACGGCCTGCGTCACCACCAGCAGCCTCACCAGCGGCACCGTCACGGCCATCTACAACGGCGACGGATGTTTCTCCTCATCGACCGGCACGTTCGACGTGACGGTCAACCCGGCGTCGAGCACGGTGTCGGTGACGGTCGAACCCAACCCGTCCGTATGCGGCGAAACCGTGACCGTGTGCGCCACCGTCACCGCAGTCGCACCCGGCAGCGGCACCCCCACCGGAACCATCACCTTCACCGGCCCCGGCGGACTCAACGAGACGGTAACCCTGGACGCCGGCGGCACGGCCTGCCTGACCACGACCGTGCTGGAGACCGGCACGGTCACCGCCACCTACAACGGCGACGGATGCTTCACCTCATCGACCGGCACCGCACCGGTGACCGTCAACCAGGCGGCCAGCACCACCACCGTGTCGGTGACCCCCAACCCCTCGGTATGCGGCGAAACCGTGACCGTGTGCGCCACCGTCACCGCAGTCGCACCCGGCAGCGGCACCCCCACCGGAACCGTCACCTTCACCGGGGCCGGGCTGAACACGACGGTGCCCCTGGACGCGAGCGGCACGGCGTGCGTCACCACGACCGCGCTGGAGACCGGCACGGTCACGGCTGTCTACAACGGCGAGGAATGCTTCTCCCCGTCGACCGGCACCGCGGACGTGGCGGTCAATCCGGCGTCGAGCACGGTGTCGGTGACGGTGGAGCCCAACCCGTCCGTATGCGGCGAAACCGTGACGGTGTGCGCCACCGTCACCGCAGTCGCACCGGGCAGCGGGACCCCCACCGGAACGGTCACCTTCACCGGCCCCGGCGGACTCAACACGACCGTGGCCTTGGACGCCGCCGGCACGGCGTGCGTCACCACGACCGCGCTGGAGACCGGCACGGTCACCGTCACGTACACGGGTGACACCTGCTTCCTGTCGTCGACGGGTTCACTGGACGTGACGGTCAACCCGGCGTCGAGCACGGTATCGGTGACGGTCGAACCCAACCCGTCCGTATGCGGCGAGACCGTGACGGTGTGCGCCACCGTCACCGCAGTCGCACCCGGCAGCGGCACCCCCACCGGAACCGTCACCTTCCTGCTGCCCGACGGCAGCACTCAGGTCGCGGGGCTGGACGCCGCCGGCACGGCGTGCGTCACCACGACCGCGCTGGAGACCGGCACGGTCACCGTCACGTACACGGGTGACACTTGCTTCCTGTCGTCGACGGGTTCACTGGACGTGACGGTCAACCCGGCGTCGAGCACGGTATCGGTGACGGTCGAACCCAACCCGTCCGTATGCGGCCAGTCCGTGACGGTGTGCGCCACCGTCACCGCAGTCGCACCCGGCAGCGGCACCCCCACCGGAACCATCACCTTCACCGGCCCCGGCGGACTCAACGTGACACTCGCGCTGGACGCAGGCGGCACGGCCTGCCTGACCACCAGCAGCCTCACCAGCGGCACGTACTCGGCCACCTACAACGGCGACTCCTGCTTCGCCAGCTCGGACAGCCCCTTCGACGTGACGGTCAACCAGGCCGCCAGCACCACCACCGTATCGGTCGAACCCAACCCGTCCGTATGCGGCGAAACCGTGACCGTGTGCGCCACCGTCACCGCAGTCGCACCCGGCAGCGGCACCCCCACCGGAACCATCACCTTCACCGGCCCCGGCGAACTCAACACGACCGTACCCCTCGACGCAAGCGGCACGGCATGCGTCACCACCAGCAGCCTCACCAGCGGCACCGTCACCGCCGTCTACAACGGCGACGGATGCTTCACCTCATCGACCGACACCACAATGGTGACGGTCAACCAGGCGTCGAGCACGGTATCGGTGACGGTGGAGCCCAACCCGTCCGTATGCGGCGAAACCGTGACGGTATGCGCCACCGTCACCGCAGTCGCACCCGGCAGCGGAACCCCCACCGGAACCGTCACCTTCACCGGGGCCGGGCTGAACACGACCGTACCCCTGGACGCCGGCGGCACGGCCTGCCTGACCACGACCGCGCTGGAGACCGGCACGGTCACGGCTGCCTACGACGGCGACGGATGCTTCACCTCGTCCACCGGAACCGCACCGGTGACCGTCAACCAGGCAGCCAGCACGGTATCGGTGACGGTCGAACCCAACCCGTCCGTATGCGGCGAGACCGTGACGGTATGCGCCACCGTCACCGCAGTCGCACCCGGCAGCGGCACCCCCACCGGAACCATCACCTTCACCGGCCCCGGCGGACTCAACACGACCGTGACCCTCGACGCAGGCGGCACGGCATGCGTCACCACCAGCAGCCTCACCAGCGGCACCGTCACCGCCGTCTACAACGGCGACGGATGCTTCACCTCATCGACCGGAACCGCGCCGGTGACCGTCAACCAGGCGTCGAGCACGGTATCGGTGACGGTCGAACCCAACCCGTCCGTGTGCGGCCAGTCCGTGACGGTGTGCGCCACCGTCACCGCAGTCGCACCCGGCAGCGGCACCCCCACCGGAACCATCACCTTCACCGGCCCCGGCGGACTCAACGTGACACTCGCGCTGGACGCAGGCGGCACGGCCTGCCTGACCACCAGCAGCCTCACCAGCGGCACGTACTCGGCCACCTACAACGGCGACTCCTGCTTCGCCAGCTCGGACAGCCCCTTCGACGTGACGGTCAACCAGGCCGCCAGCACCACCACCGTATCGGTCGAACCCAACCCGTCCGTATGCGGCGAAACCGTGACCGTGTGCGCCACCGTCACCGCAGTCGCACCCGGCAGCGGCACCCCCACCGGAACCATCACCTTCACCGGCCCCGGCGGACTCAACACGACCGTACCCCTCGACGCAGGCGGCACGGCATGCGTCACCACCAGCAGCCTCACCAGCGGCACCGTCACCGCCGTCTACAACGGCGACGGATGCTTCTCCTCGTCCACCGGAACCGCGCCGGTGACCGTCAACCAGGCGGCCAGCACCACCACCGTGTCGGTGACCCCCAACCCCTCGGTGTGCGGCCAGTCCGTGACGGTGTGCGCCACCGTCACCGCGGTCGCACCCGGCAGCGGCACCCCCACCGGAACCGTCACCTTCACCGGGGCCGGGCTGAACACGACCGTACCCCTGGACGCCGGCGGCACGGCGTGCGTCACCACGAGCAGCCTCACCAGCGGCACGGTCACGGCCGTCTACAACGGCGCGGGATGTTTCTCCTCATCGACCGGCACCGCACCGGTGACCGTCAACCAGGCGGCCAGCACCACCACCGTGTCGGTGACCCCCAACCCCTCGGTGTGCGGCCAGTCCGTAGCAGTGTGCGCCACCGTCACCGCAGTCGCACCCGGCAGCGGAACCCCCACCGGAACCGTCACCTTCACCGGCCCCGGCGGACTGAACACGACGGTGCCCCTGAACGCAGGCGGCACGGCGTGCGTCACCACGAGCAGCCTCGCCAGCGGCACGGTCACGGCCGCCTACAACGGCGACGGATGCTTCAAACCGTCGAACGGCACGACGGGCGTGACCGTGAACAACGCCCAGACCACGACCGCGCTCACCATCACCCCCAACCCCGCAGTCTGCGGCCGCCCGGTGACGTTCTGCGCCACGGTCACGACCGTCGCGCCGGGCAGCGGCACGCCCACCGGGACGGTCACCTTCACCGGCCCCGGCGGCTTCAGCCAGACCGTGACGCTCAACGCCGGAGGCACGGCCTGCGTCACCACCACCGCGGGCGCCAGCGGCACGGTGACCGCCGTCTACAACGGCGGCACCTGCCACAGTCCCTCCGCAATGGCGGCCAACCTGACCGTGAACCCGGCTCCCACGACGCTCACGGCGGCCCCGGCGCAGATCCGCCTGCGGACGAACGGCACGTTCGTCATCCCGTCGATGAGCGCCACGCTCAAGGTCACCTCGAGCGCCGCTCCGCTCCCGGGACAACTGGTCACCTTCAAGGCGAACACGACGCTCGGACCCATCGTCCTCGGGACCGCGCTCACCAACGCCAGCGGAGTGGCGACTCTGGCGCCGCCGATGCTGCCGGTTCCCAGCACGGTGATCACGGCGACGAGCTACACCGCGTCCTTCGCGGGGACGAGTTGCTACGCCGCTTCCTCCGTGACGGCGCCGCTGACACTCGTCCTCTTCCCGCTCCTTCCCTGACCGAACACCGGTCACCGCTCCGGGAACCACGGGCCGGGGCGGGCCGGCGGACCGGGGCGGCAGCCGCCGCCCCGGTCCGCTGCCGGGCCGCCGGGCTGCGGCAGATCTGCCCGTAGGGCCGGTCGGCGTCCGCACTCGGACTCCACGACCCTGAACGCGGGGCGGGCCCTCCACGGTCCGCCCGCCCGCGACGCGGCCCGTCACGGGTCCGTCCGTATGTGCGATATGGGCGGTGTATAGGTCCGGGAGACAGCGTTACGGGGCTGCTGACGACGCACGGGACTTCCCCGCGCCACCGGTCCCGAAGGACGACGCTCATGACCAACTCCGCCGTGCGGTGGTTCCACTCGTACCGGACCACTCCCGACCCGGAGCTGCGCCTGGTGTGCTTCCCGCACGCCGGTGGTGCACCCACCTCCTACTGGTCGTGGGCCAACGCGGTGCCCAAGGAGATCGAGGTCCTCGCGACCTGCTACCCCGGCCGCCAGGACCGGATGGGCGAGCCGTTCGCGCCCTCCCTGCAGGCCATGGCGGACGACATCGCCACCGCACTGCGCGACCTGGGGGACGTACCGCTCGCCCTGTTCGGTCACAGCATGGGGTCGGTGGTCGCCCACGAGGTGGCGCTGCGACTCGACGCCGACCACGGCATCGCCCCGGTGAGGCTGTTCGTGTCCGGGTCCGAGGCGCCCCACCGTCGTGAGAGGGAGCAGAGCCAGCCCGAGAGCGACGCCGAGTTCCTGGCGCAGCTGCGCGGGCTGGGGCATTCCTCGCTGGCTGCGATCGAGGACCCCGCGCTGCTGCAGCTCGTGCTGCCGAGCATCCGTGCCGACTACCGGCTGTCCGCCGCCTACCGGCCGGCGGAAGGGGCCCGCCGGCACCGCGCGCCGCTCGTCGCGTACGCCGGCGCGGAGGACGCCCACTGCACGGCCGAGGACCTGACGGCCTGGTCGCAGTACACCGCCGGCGCCTTCGAGACCCGGGTCTTCCCCGGCGACCACTTCTACCTCCAGGCCCAGGAACAGCCCCTGCTGGCCCACATCACCGGACATCTGGCGGCCGACCTCAGGCTGCGCCGGGTACTGAACGCGGCGCGCCGCACCAACGGCTGATCCGCCGACGCCCCCACGCACCGCCCGCTCAGGAAGGAAGCCCCACCCCGATGTCCGTTGACCTGGTCACCCGGCTGGAACAGCACGGTCGTGAGATTCCCGGCAAGGAAGCGGTGGTCTTCGTACGGACCACCGCGGCCGGCCCCGTCAAGGAGCCGCTGACCTACGGTGAACTGGACCGCCGTGCCCGCTCCCTGGCCTCGTGGTTGCGCGGACGGTGCTCGATCGGCGACCGGGTGATGCTGCTGTACGGGACGGGCCCCGAGTTCATCAGCACCCTGGCCGCGTGCATGTACGCGGGTGTGGTGGCGGTGCCCGCGCCGCAGCCGAGTACCCAGCGGGGCCACAGCTCGCGCTCGGACGGCATCGTGCGCGACGCCGGCATCCGCCTGGTGCTGACCGACGCCGCAACCCACGAGGACGCCTGTGCCTTCCTGGCCGAGGCCGGTCCCGCGGAACTCGCCTGCGTGGCCACCGACCTGCTGGAGCTGCCCGACGCGCCGAGCTGGGAGGTGCCCCCGGTCACCGTCGACACGCCGGTGATCATCCAGTACACCTCCGGATCGACCAGCTCCCCCAAGGGCGTCGTGGTCACCCACGGCTCGCTCGCCCACAACCTGTGCCTCAACGCACGGGCCTTCGGGGTGGACGCTGACAGCCGCACCTGCAGCTGGCTGCCGCAGCACCACGACATGGGGCTCATCGGCATGCTCCTCACCCCGCTGTACCAGGGCGGCACGGCCTTCAAGCTCGCCTCCATGGACTTCCTGCGCCGGCCGCACGTGTGGCTGGACCTGATCGGCCGGGAGCGCATCCACACGGTGGTCGCGCCCAACTTCGCGTACGACCTGTGCACCCGGCGCATCACGGACGCGCAGCTCGCCGGTCTGGACTTCTCCTCCCTCGTCAACGCGGGCAACGGCGCGGAGCCGGTGAGCGCGGACACCCTGCGCCGGTTCGCCGAGCGGTTCGCGCCCGCCGGCTTCCGCCCGGAGCACTTCAGCCCCTGCTACGGCATGGCCGAGACCACGCTCATCGTCAGCGGCACCGGGCCCGGCGAGGCCCCGGTCCTGCTGCCGGTGGACGGGGACGCGCTCGCGGCCAACGAGATCCGCCCCGTCCCGGCGGGTGCCGGTACGCCGACCTTGGTCAGCAGTGGCACGGTGCACGACCTCAGCGTGCTCATCGTCGACCCGGTGACCCGGCAGACCCTTCCCGACGGCCGGATCGGCGAGATCTGGGTACGCGGCGCCAGCGTCGGTGCGGGCTACTGGCGCAACGAGGAGGCGACCGAGCGCACCTTCCGCGCGGTCACGGCGGAGGGCGCGGAAGGCTATCTGCGCACGGGCGACACCGGCTCCCTGTACGAGGGTCGGCTCTACGTCACCGGCCGGATCAAGGAGGTCCTGGTCATCAACGGCCGCAACCTCTACCCGCACGACATCGAGCGTGAGCTGGCCTCGATGTTCGACGGTTTCCAGGGGCTCAGCGGCAGCGTCTGCACGGTGCCCGCTGCGGGCGACGGCGCCACCGCGGGATCCGGCGAGCAGCTCGTGGTCATGCACGAGGTACGGCGGGCCGGGGCCGATGCCGACGAACTGGCGGCGCTCGCACGCCGGCTGCGCGCGGAGCTGGCGACCCGGGTCGGCGTCGGCATCCCCCACTTGCTGCTGCTGCGTCCCGGCCAGATCCGCAAGACCACCAGCGGCAAGGTGCAGCGCACCCTGATGCGGGAGCTGTACCTGTCCGGCGAGTTGCAGCCGCTCGCCGCGGACCGCTCGGCCTCCGCGCGCCGTACGGGCACTGCGGGCGCGGCGTGAGCCCGCACCCCGTCCAGCGCCGCGCGGCGCTCCTCGACAGCGGGCTCGGCGATCCCGGCAACGGCGGAAGGCTGTTCTCGTACGCCCGGTGCGGAGCGCTGGACGAACGAGAGGAGTTCCCGGTCGAGATCTGCCGTGAGCTGGACCTGCTGGGCCTGCCGCGGGCGTACGTCCCGGTCGCGTACGGCGGCGAGTTGCAGCGCTACGACGAAACGCTGCAGCTGATGCGCGCGGTCGCCCGGCGGGACCTGACCGTGGCCATCGCGCACGGGAAGACCTTCCTCGGCGCCGTCAGCGCCTGGGTCGGCGGTACCCCGGAGCAGGCTCGCGCGCTGGGCGCGCGGATCGCGGACGGGGCGGTGGTCTCGTGGGGCCTGACCGAGCGCGAGCACGGCAGCGATCTGCTGGCCGGCGAGGTCACCGCGGCCGCACACGGCGACGGCTACCGGGTGAGCGGTGAGAAGTGGCTGATCAACAACGCCAATCGCGGTGAGCTGGTGTGCCTGCTCGCCCGGACGGACGCGGATGCGTCGGCCGGCGCCCGCGGCTTCAGTCTGCTGCTGGTCGACAAGCAGGCGCTGCCCCGGGAGTCCTGGCGTCCGCTGCCCGGTGTGAAGCTGCACGGCATCCGTGGCGCCGACATCGGCGGACTCTCCTTCTCCGACGCTCCCGTCCCGGGCTCGGCCCTGGTGGGCACCGAGGGTGCGGGCACCGAAATCGTCCTCAAGAGCCTGCAGTTGACCCGCACGCTGTGCGCCTCGCTCTCGCTCGGCGCGGCGGACAACGCCCTGGATCTGGCGGTCGGCTTCGCCCGCCACCGGCAGGCGTACGGGCACCGGCTGCTGGACCTGCCGCAGACCCGTCGGCTGCTGGCCCGCTCGTACGCCGACGTGCTGCTCTGCGAGGCGCTCACCCTCGTCTCGGCCCGCAGCATCCACGCGCTGACCGGTGAGCTGTCCGTGGTGTCGGCCGTGGCGAAGTACCTGGTCCCCACCGTGGTGGACGAGGTCCTCGCCCGGCTCGGTACCGTCCTCGGCGCCCGGTCGCTGCTCGCCGGCGACACCTGGGAGCACGGCCGTTTCCAGAAGGTGCAGCGCGACCACCGGATCGTCGGCACCTTCGACGGCAACACCCTGGTGAACCTGCATGCATTGGTCAACCACTTCCCGCTGCTGGTACGCCGGTCGCACAAGGGGACCGTGGACGCCGCGGGGCTGGCGGCGGCCACCGTACTGGACGCGCCGCTGCCGGAGTTCGACCGCGAGGGGCTGAGCCTGCTGCCG
This sequence comes from Streptomyces sp. NBC_00273, assembly GCF_036178145.1. Taxonomy (NCBI): domain Bacteria; kingdom Bacillati; phylum Actinomycetota; class Actinomycetes; order Kitasatosporales; family Streptomycetaceae; genus Streptomyces; species Streptomyces sp. NBC_00273. The sequence goes on from NZ_CP108067.1 coordinate 2,536,998, forward strand.
CGTGCCGGCTCCAGCCTCACCCAGTCCCTCGCCGGGGCCGTCACGGAGATCACCGCGGAAGCCGCGAGGGGCGGCGTACCGGCGTCGCTGGCCGCGGCGGCGCAGCAGCTGCTCGCGGAGGCCGACGCGGTCCTCGACGCGATGGCCGATCACCGGCCGACGGCTGTCGCCGTACCCGCGCGGGCCTTCACGACGGCGGAGCGGTACGCGGCGGTGCACGCCGGCTCGGCCGCCCTGCACCTGTGGCTGCGCAACCGGCACGCCCTCGACGACGGCGACGGCCTCTGGAGCGGCGGCCTGTGGCTGGAGGCCGCGCTGACCCGGGTGCTGGCGCGGCTGCGACCCGGCCTGCCCGCGCACGACGAGGTGCTGGACCGGCTGGTCCCCCACCTGACGGCGCAGCACGCCGGCGGCCGCCTCCCGTCCCTGCTGCCGTACTCCCTGGTGAAGGACAGCGCATGAGCACCACCCCGTACGACGATCCGGAGACTCCGGAACCGCTGGAGGCCCTGCTGGGCGACCCGGAGGACCGCGACAACCCCTTCTCCTTCGACGCCTTCCTGGCTGCCGACGACCGCGGTGACCTGCTGCAGGCGGGTGAGCGGGCGCTCGATGCGTACGGACTGGGCTCCGAGTTCGTCCCGGTACGGCTCGGGGGCCGGCTGGACCGCGCCGACCGGCTGGCCCGGGTGCTGCGCCCGCTGTTCCGGCGGGACGGCTCGCTGGCCCTCGGGCACGGGGCGAGCAACCTGGTCGGATCGGTCAACGTCTGGTCGCAGGGCAGCCCGGAGCAGCAGCGCTGGCTGGCGGACGTACTCCTGCGCAACGGGCGCGTGGCCGCCGCGTACACCGACATGTCCACGGGCAACGACGTCGCGCACACCGCCTTCCGGGGCGAGCTGCGCGCAGGCCAGCTCGTGCTGAGCGGGCGCAAGGAGATCATCAACAACCTCGCGCGGGCCGAGGCCGTCACGGTCCTGGCGCGGACCAGTGATGCCCCGGGCAGCCGCAGCCACTCGATGGTGCTGGTCGACATGGCCGCCGCACCGCGCGAGAAGCTGCGCTTCCTACCGCGATACCGGACCTCGGGCGTGCGCGGCATGTACCTGGGCGGACTGGAGTTCCTGGACTGCCCGCTGCCCGCGAGCGCCCTGACCGGCACCGCCGGCCAGGCCATGGAGACGATTCTGCGGGCCTTCCAGGTCACCCGCGCCGTCCTGCCCGCCGCCGCCGTGGGCATGGCGGACCAGCAGCTGCGCACCGTCACGGACTTCGCCGTCCACCGCCGCCTGTACGGCCGGGCCGTCGCCGAGCTGCCGCACGCCCGGTCCGTGCTGGTGGGAGCCTTCCTCGATCTGCTGATCGCCGACTGCTTCGCCACTTCGGTGTGTCGCGCCCTGCACCTGCTGCCGGGGCAGACGAGCGTGTACGCGGCGGCGGTCAAGTACCTGGTGCCGCGGCTCTTCCACGAGAGCGGCCAGGCACTGTCGGTGGTGCTGGGCGCGCGTGCCTTCCTGCGCGAAGGACCGCACGCGATCTTCCAGAAGCACGCCCGGGACCTGCCGGTCGCCTCCCTCGTCCATGCGGGAGGCACCGTCTGCCAGGCGACGATCATCCCGCAGCTGCCCCGGCTGGCCCGTACCGGCTGGCTCGGTGGTGAAGCGGCCCCGGCCGCCGTCTTCGACCTGTCGAGTGCCCTGCCCGAGCTCGACTTCGACCGGCTGGGCATCACGGCGGGGCGCCACGACCCGCTGATGGGGACGCTGACCGAGGCGGCCGCCCGGCTGCGCGGAGAGCCGGTGCTGGGGGCGCTCTGCAAGCGTCTGACGGACGAACTCACCGCGCTGCGCGAGGCCTGCGGCGAGCTGGCGCCCCGGGACCGAACCCCGCTGGCCGGCCCGGTGAGCTTCGAGATCGCCGAACGGTACGCGGTGCTGCTGGCCGCGGCCTGCTGCCTCGGCGTCTGGCTGCACGACCCCGACCGCTCCGGAGCCTTCCTGCGCGAGCCGGCCTGGCTCGCGGGTGCGCTCTCCCGGCTGACCGACCGGCTCGGACGCCCGCCTGTGGCCGGCGCCGACGCGGGTGAGGCCGCCGTCTTCGCCGAGCTGATGCGCCGGTACGAGGACCGGCGCGGCTTCGACCTGACCGGCCGCCGGCTCGTCTGAGAAAGGGCTCCCCATGGCCATGTACGTACGTGTCGACGGCACGGGACCCGTCGCGACCATCCGGCTGCTGCGCCCCGCCTTCAGCCCGGTCGATCCCCGGCTGCCGCAGGAGCTGACGGAGGCCTGCACGCGGGTCGGCGCGGACCCGGCCGTCCGCGCCGTGCTGATCTACGGGAACAAGCGGGTCTTCGCCGCCGGCGCCGACCTCGGCGGCCTGGCCGGCCGGACCCCGGCCGAGGCCTCGGCGCACACGCAGTTGCTGCACCGTGCGTTCGACGCGGTCGCAGACATCCCCAAGCCGGTGATCGCCGCGATCTGCGGGCACGCCCTGGGCGGAGGGCTGGAGCTGGCGCTGTGCGCCGACTACCGGATGGCGGGCGAGGGCGCGCTGCTGGGGCTGCCGGAGACGGGGCTCGGGATCATCCCGGGGACCGGCGGCACGCAGCGGCTGCCGAGGCTCGTGGGGCCGGGCCGGGCCAAGAAGCTGATCTTCACGGGCTGTCGCCTCACGGCGGCCGAGGCCTACGACATCGGGCTGGTGGACGAGGTGGTGCCCGATGCCCGGGTCCTCACTGCGGCACTGGACCTGGCCGGGCGGTTCGCTGCCGGGCCGACCGCCGCGCTGGCCGCGGCCAAGCGCGCGGTCGACGGCGGGATCGGTCTGCCGATGGGCACCGCACTTGACCTGGAGCGCGCGGAGTACGCCGCGCTCTTCGCCACCGAGGACCACCTGCGTGGCATCCGGGCCGCGGTGGAGGGCCGGCCGGCCGAGTTCACGGGTCGGTGACGGCGGCGGCCGGCCCGGACGCAGCAGTCGCTCCGGACCCCGCCGCGCCGCCGACCCGTACCGTCCCGCCCCCGCGGCGCCCTGCCGATCCGCTTCCCGCGACGCACACCGCACACCCTGTTCCGACGATCACGGCCGGAGTTGAAACCCACTCGCCATGCCCAGCCGCCATCCGCTCTCCCACGCCCAGCGCGCCCTGTGGTTCCTGCACCGGGTGTCGCCCACGGGCGGCACCTACCACACCGGTGTCGCCCTCCACGTGCGCTCCGCCCTCGACACCGCCGCCCTGGAGCGGGCGGTCGACCTCGTCGCCCGCCGGCACGAGCTGCTGCGCTCGGTGTTCGCCGAGAGCGACGGCGAGCCCGTCCGCATCCAGCACGAGGAGCCGACGGCACCCCTCGTCGTCCGTGAGCTGCCCGGGACGGACGACGACGCGTTGCGGGCGGCCGTCCGCGCGGAGCTGCTGGCCCCCTTCGACCTCGGGCTGAGGGGCGCCTTCCGCTTCCGGCTGCTGCGGCGCAGCCCCCAGGACGCCGTCCTGCTGGTCGCCGGACACCACATCGCCACCGACGCCACGTCCAACTGGCTGGTGCTGCGCGACATGATGCACGCCTACCGCGACCTCGTCGCGGGCGAGGAGCCGGAGACCGGCGCCCCGAGCGGCAGTCACGACACCTACGTGGCCAAGGAGAGCGCGCTGCTCTCCTCGCCCCGCGGCGCGAGGATGGAGGAGTACTGGCGGGAGGTCTGCGAGGGTGCCGTGCCCGCCGAACTTCCCCTGGACCGCGCGCGCCCGGCAGGACACGGCGGCGGCAACGGCCGCACCCACCGCATCGACCTCGGTGCGGACCGGGTGGAGCCGCTGCGCCGGACGGCACACGCAGACGGCGTCTCGCTCTTCTCCTACCTGCTGGGCACCTTCCAGGCCACCCTGCACCGGTACACCCGGCAGAACGCGTTCCTCCTCGGCTGCCCCACGACGACCCGGATCAGCCCGGCCGTCCGCGAAGTGGTCGGCAACCTGATCAACACGCTCGTCCTCAGGGCGGACTTCACCCCGGGCACCACCCTGCGGGACGCGGCGCTGGCCGCCGACCGCCAGGTCAAGGGCGGCCTCGCCCGAGTGGGCTACCCGTTCGAGCTGATTACACGGGCGGCCAACCGCCCCCGCACGGGCGCTGGTTCGTCGCTGTGCCGGATCACCTTCAACATGATCGGCACCGCGACGCCCGACCCGCTGCTGCGCCTGCTGCTGGACAGCGCCGACGACCGGCGGACCGCCCGGTTCGCCGGACTCCTCCTCCACCCCTACGACCTCCCGCAGGCCGAGGGCCAGTTGGACCTCGCGGTCAGCATCCGGCAGAGCACCGACTCCCTGACCATGGAGTTCCGCTACGACGCGGACCTCTTCGACGAGGCCACCGTGGCCCGGCTCGGGGGCTGTTTCGTGCGTGCGCTGGACGCCGCAGTCGCGGATCCGGGGCTGCCGGTGGCCCGGCTCCGCCTGATGGACGGTACCGAGTGGGCGCGGCTCCTCGGCCTGGGCGGGGACGGTTCCGGGCATGGCTGAGATCACGTACCGCACGGTGCGCGCGGCCGGTCGCCGGACGCACCTCGCCGAGGCGGGCGAAGGACCGCTGGTGCTGCTGCTCCACGGGTTCCCCGAACTCTCGTACTCCTGGCGGCACCAGCTCACCGGCCTCGCGGAGGCCGGCTTCCACGCGGTGGCGCCCGACATGCGGGGGTACGGGGAGACGGAGAGCCCCGAGGACGTGCGGGAGTTCACCGTGCACCACCTGGTGGGTGACGTCGTCGCGCTGATCGGCGCGCTCGGCGCGGAGCGGGCCGTCCTGGCCGGGCACGACTGGGGGGCCCAGATCGCCTGGCACACCGCTCTGATGCGCCCCGACCTGGTGCGCGGTGTGGCCGGGTTGAGCATCCCGTACCGCCCGCGGGCGGGCCTGCCGCCGCTGCCCGCGATGCGCCGGGCACACGGGGACGGCTTCTACATGCTGCACATGCAGCGGCCGGGCGTCGTGGAGGCGGAGTGGGAGCGCGACGTGGCGGGCTCGCTGCGGCGGCTCTTCGCGGGCACGTCGGGCGGGGCCGCCGCCTTCTCCCCCGTGGTGCCCGACGGTGGCGGACTACTCGACGTCTACCCTCCCTCCGACGGGCTGCCCGGCTGGCTGGGAGAGGACGATCTCGCGGTGTACGCGGCCGCGTTCGCCCGCACCGGCTTCGGCGGAGGCCTGAACTGGTACCGCAACCTGACGGCGAACTGGGAGCTGACCGCCCCCTTCAACCGCGCCAGGATCGCCGTCCCGGCCCTGTACCTGGCCGGCGAGGACGACTTCGTCGTCCGCGGCGCCGACCGTTCCCGGCTCGACGAGGAACTGCGCCGGGCCGTACCCGGCCTGCGCGCGAGCATCGCGCTGCCGGGCTGCGGCCACTGGACGCAACAGGAGCGGCCCGAGGAGGTCACGGCCGCCTTGGCCGACTTCGCCCGCCACTTGTGAACCCCCCACGCACGTCCCCACGGCCGTCCGGCCACCGCACGAAAGGACCACCGTCATGAGCAAGCCCACCACCCCCGAGGACATCGCCGCCTGGCTGACCGAGAAGGTCGCGTTCTACCTGGAGATCCCCGAAGCGGACATCCTGCCGGACGTCAAGCTCGTCGAGTACGGGCTGGAGTCCGTGTACGCGCTGGCCTTGGTCGGCGACGTGGAGGACGAGTTCGAGATCGAGGTCGAGCCCACCCTGGCGTGGGACTACCCGACGATCAACGCGCTGACCGGCCTGCTCGGCGAGCTGCTGGCCGGCGTTCCGGCCGCCTGACCCGCTCCCCCGCACCCACCACCGATCAGGAAGGTCCCACAGATGCGCGCGGCCATCACCCGCTCGGGGAAGCTCAGCGTGGAAGAGGTCCCGATGCCCGTACCGCAGGCGGGCCAGGTGCTGGTACGCACCCTCGCCTGCGGGATCTGCGGCTCGGACCTGCACGCCTTGGACGACCCCGGGGCGTTCGCCGAGGTGTCGCGCCGCTCGGGCGGTGTCCCGTACGACATCCGGGACGGCATCGTGCTCGGCCACGAGTTCGTGGCCGAGGTCGTCGACTACGGTCCGGGCACCGCCCGGATGCTGCCGACGGGTACGACGGTGTGCGGTCCGCCGATCGGGTTCGGTCCCCAGGGCAGCGGGATCATCGGCTACACGCCGGCCTTCCCCGGCGGCTTCGGCGAGTACATGCTGCTGTCCGAGGCCTTCATGCTGCCGGTGCCGGGCGGGCTGGATCCGCGGACCGCGGCGCTCACGGAACCCTTCTCCGTCGCCGCCAGGGCGGTGCGCCGGGCGGAAGTCGCGCCCGGCACAGTGGCCATGGTCCTGGGGCTGGGGCCGATCGGGCTGGGAGTCGTCGCCACGCTCAAGGCCCGGGGTCACGGACCGGTCGTCGCGGTCGACTTCTCCGCCCGACGGCGGGAGTTGGCCGGCCGGCTCGGCGCCGACATCCTGGTCGATCCGGCGGCCGAGTCACCGTACGACCGGTGGACCTCGCTCGGCGTCATTCCCGGAATGATGGACCGGATGGCGGCCGAATACCGGGGCATCAAGGCCACCGAAACCGTGATCTTCGAGTGCGTCGGGGCTCCGGGCATGCTCGCCCAGGTCGTCGCCGGCGCCCCGGCGGCGGCCAGGATCATGCTGGTGGGCGTCTGCCTGCGGCCCGACTCCGTAGAGCCGGGCGTAGTGGCGGGCAAGGAACTCGACATTCGCGGCTCGTTCGGCGGCAGCCCGGCCGAGTACCGGCAGACGCTGAGGGATATAGCGGAAGGGCAGATCGACGCGGGAGTGGCCATAACCGGCACCACCGGACTCGATGGACTGGCCGAGGCGATCACCGCTCTGAGCGTGCCGGATCTGCACGCGAAAGTCATCGTCGAGCCGCAGTCCGGCTGAACCCCGCAGAACAACGGGAACCCCCCGGCAATTCCTTCTCTCGAGCCCCGGCTGAAAACTCATCAGCCGGGGCTCCGGGCGTCCGCCCGGCCCGACGCGACGACCCACACCAAACCGGCCGTGTTTTGCTTAACCTTTACACCCTACCAGCCTGCGGACCCCCCACCGGAACCACTGGTTCCACCGTCAACTCACGGCGAAATCAAGGAGATTGGAGGTAGATGTGCACTGCACTCAACATGCCGATCGAAGATCATCTGGGTTTGACTTGTAATCACCCTGCGGCCGATACTTTGCAGCGGCAGCGCCGCCGGGATTTTATGGAATACGACCTATTCACGTCGATGAATTCGACCCCGGCGTCTGCCTTTTTCGCGCGTAACATGCGCGGAGAAATGAATGAACACGGGGGAACATTGGAACTACGAATTCTCGGCCCAGTTGAAGTCGTCGATGGCAACGGCAAGGTGATCCACCTTCCTGGCACGAAAGTGCACACTGTCCTCGCCACGCTGGTGCTGGCCGAAGGCCGGACCGTATCCGACGAGCATCTCTGCGACATGCTGTGGTCCTGGGATCCGCCGGCCACGATGAACGCGCAGATCTACACCTACGTATCCCGGCTGCGCAAACGTCTCGGCGACGAGGTCGAATTGATTCGGCGGCCGCGCGGATATCAGCTCCACACTCAGCACGCCTCATTAGATCTCGCCGAATTCGAGAAACTGGCACGTTCCGGCCGTTCCTTCCTCGGGCAGGAGCGGCACGAGGAGGCGTCGAGGGATCTCGGCGCCGCCCTGAAGCGGTTCAGCGGACCCGCCCTGACCAATGTCACCGAATTCCTCGCCGACGCGGAACGCCCCCGCCTCGAGGAGCTGCGCCTGGGCGTGACGGAGGACTGGATCGAGGCCGAACTGGCCCTCGGCCGGCACCAGGCGCTCGTACCCGACCTCACCGCCCTCACGCAGAACCATCCGATGCGCGAGCGGCTGCGCGCCCAGCTCATGACCGCTCTCTACCGCTGCGACCGGCAGGTCGACGCCCTCGAGGTCTACCGGGCCGGACGCGAGGTCCTCGCCGAGGAACTGGGCATCGACCCGGGCGCCGCCCTGAGCAGCGTCCACCAGGGAGTGCTGGACGGGTCGCTGTCCCAGCCAGCGCCCGTCGTACGGGCAGCGGCGCCGCCCGCCGCACGGCCCGCCCCGGCGATGCTGCCGCCGGACGTCGCGAACTTCACCGGCCGCCGCATCGAACTGGGCCTGCTCCAGCAACGCCCGCGACCGGGAGAGGAGACGCTCTCGCGCCGCTGGTTCATCACGGGAATGCCCGGTGTGGGCAAGACGGCGCTCGCCGTCCACGCGGCCCATGCCGTGCGCGACCGCTACCCGGACGGACAGCTGTACGCGGACCTGACCGAGGACGGCGGCGGTGCCAAGGATCCCGCAGAGGTCCTGACGGGGTTCCTGCGCGCGCTCGGCGTCGAACCGCCGACCGATGGGGCCTCCGTCGACGAACTCGTACGGCTCTACCGCACCCACATCGCCGGTCGGCGCATCCTCGTCCTGCTCGACAACGCTGTCGGAGACCGGCAGCTGGCCCCCCTGATGCCCAACTCCCGCGAGTCCGTGGTGGTGGTCACGAGCCGCCGGCACCCGGCGGAGGCCTCCGGCCGGGAGACCCTCAACCTGGTCCCCTTCGGCAACGAGGAGGCCGTCGAGTACCTCGCGGCCATCGCCGGCCCCGACCGCATCCACGCCGATCCCGAGGCGGCACTGAACATCGTCGCCTGCTGCGCCGCGCTGCCGCTGGCCCTGCGGATCGCAGGTCTGCGGCTGGCCGCCCGGCCGCGGTGGTCGGCCGCCGCGCTCGCCGAGCGGCTGGCCGACCCGTGCACCCGGCTCGACGAACTCGCCTTCGGTGATCTCAGTGTCCAGCAGGCCCTCATCAGCGCCCTGGGCCAGGCCAGCCCGCGCGGCCGGCACGCCCTGCCGGAACTCTCCGTCTTCGACGACCGCGCGTTCCACGCCGAGGCCGCCGCCGTCGAACTGCACACCAGCCGCAACTCGGCGGAGCGGACCCTGGAGGAACTGGTGGAGGTCGGACTGCTGGAGCCCGAAGGGACCGATCTGCCCGGATACCGGCTGAACGAGCTGGTGCGGCCGCTGGCCGCGGGACTGGCGGTGCGGCCCGCGGCCGGCCGCCCGGCCGCCCGCACGACACCGGTGCGCGGCCCGGTCATCCCGCAGCAGGCGGCGGGCCAGGTGGCGGATCGCTGGATATACGGGCCGTATAGGCGCCCCGACCAGGCTGCCACGGCCACCGCTGCGTACGTCCTCGGTCAGCCGGTATCCGTCGACGCGCACATCAGAAGGGACCTTTGGCGATGACTGCGAACCCCGGCTGGAAGCCGCTCGAAATCACTCCGGAAGGCGCCGCCACGGGCCGCCGGGGAGCCGCGGGGCTGCTGGCCCGCCTGGCGGACTCCCCTGGTCTCCAGACCCTGCTCGACGAGGAGAAGGCCGTGGTCTTCCGGGGCTTCGAGGTCTCCGAGGAGGAACTCGACCCGGTACTGGACGCGCTGCTGCCCAACCGGCTCGCGTACGTCCACGGCAATTCCCCGCGCACCCGGGTGGGCCGCAACGTCTACACCTCGACCGAGTACCCGGCCGAGTTCACCATCTCGATGCACAACGAGCTCTCGTACGCGCACCGCTGGCCGGCCCGGCTGGCCTTCTGCTGCGTCACGGCGCCCACGACCGGCGGCGCAACCCCGGTGGTGGACGCCCGGCTCTGGCTGGAGTTGCTGGACGACGAGGTGCGCGAGCGGTTCGCCGACGGCGTCCGCTACACGCAGAACCTGCACGGCGGTGCCGGACTCGGCAAGAGCTGGCAGGACACCTTCGAGACGACCGACCGCGAGGAGGTGGACCGGTTCCTGGCCGCCTCGCAGGCCGACAGCCAGTGGCAGCGCGACGGCAGCCTGCGGGTCACCCAGCACCGGCCCGCCACCGTCCGGCACCCCCGGACGGGGGCGGAGGTCTGGTTCAACCAGTCCGATCAGTGGCACCCGGCCGCGCTCGGCGACGAGACGGCGGCCGCGCTGGCCCGGCTGATGCCTCCCGAGCAGCTGCCGCAGTCGGTGACCTTCGCCGACGGGGAGCCGATCCCGGCCGAGTACGTGGTGCAGGTGCGCGACCGCGGTCTGGCGGCGGCGGTCGATGTGGACTGGCGGGCCGGTGATGTCATGGTGATCGACAACATCCTGGTCGGTCACGGCCGGCGGCCGTACACCGGTCCGCGCCGGCTGCTGGTCGCCATGTCGGACTGAGCGCCCGGGCCGGCCGGGCGGACCGGGCGGCGGCACGGGACGCCGGACGAATGCAGGAAGAGTGGGGTGAGGGCGGATGGCAACGGCCGGTGTGAGCGGCGCGATACCGCGGCGGCCGTGGCGTGCGCTGCGGTCGGCCGCGCTGTGGGGCGGATGCGCGCATCTCGCGGCCGATGGGGCGATCGCCCTGGCGGCCGCGGCCGTCCTGCTCGCGCTGGTGGCCGGAATCGTCCTGCTGCCCGTCGCGCTGTCCGGCGTACCCGTCGTGGTCGCCGCGGGCTGGGCGCTGGGCCGGCTCGCGGCTCTGGAACGCCGCCGCTTCGCCGCGACCTGCCGGGTGGAGATCCCGGCGCCGCCCCGCGTCCGGCGGGTCGGGCCGTTGCTGCCCGCGTTGCGGTCGCTGGCCCGCGACCGCTGCGCGTGGCGGGAGCTCGGGTACTTCGTGGCGCTGATCCCGGTGTCGGTGGTGACCGGGGCGGGGGTCGCGCTCGCCTGGGCCGTGCCGCTCACCCTCGTGGCGCTGCCCGGCTACTACGACCGGCTGCCGCGCGGCCGGGCGGCTCTCGGCCCGGTCTCCGTGGACGGGTTCGGCGAGTCCCTCGTGGTCTCCGCGGCCGCCGTACTGTTCGGGGTGTTCGTCTCGCCCGTCCTGGTGCGGGCCCTGGCGGCCCTCGACGCGGCGCTCGGACGGGCCCTGCTGGCTCCGCCCCGGGATCTCGAGCTCACCGAGCGGGTCGTGCAACTGACCTCGAGCCGCAATCTGTTGCTCGCGGCCGTCGAGGCGGAACGCAAGAGGATCGAGCGCGATCTGCACGACGGGGCGCAGCAGCGGCTGGTGGCCGTGGCGATGACGCTGGGCCGGGTGGTCTCCCGTCTGCGCAAGTCGGGTGACGAGGCGACGCGGGAGATCGTGGAGGGCGCCCGCGAGGACGCCCGTGCGGCCATCACGGAGCTGCGGGAACTGGCCCGGGGGCTGCACCCTCCCGTGCTCAGCGACCGGGGCCTGGGCGCCGCGCTCACCGCCGTCGCGGCCCGCGCACCCGTACCGGTCACCGTGGACGTGCAGGCGGAGCCGCGGCCCCCGGCCGCCGTCGAGTCCGCGGCCTATTTCGTGGTCACGGAGGCGCTGACCAACGTCGCCAAGCACGCCGGGGCCTCCCGGGCGTGGGTGGAGATCCGCCGGGACGGCGACCGACTCCGTGTGATCATCGGTGACGACGGTGCGGGCGGGGCGGATCCGGCCTGCGGTAGTGGACTGGCCGGGCTGGCCGGGCGGGTCGCGGGGATCGACGGCACGCTGACGGTGACCAGCCCGCCGGGCGGCCCGACTCTGATCGAAGTGGATGTGCAATGCGGGTAGTGATCGCGGAGGATTCCGCCCTGTTGCGGCAGGGCATGGTGCTGCTGCTGGGCGAGGAGGGTTTCGAGGTGGCGGCCGCGGTCGGCGACGGTGAGGCCCTGCTGGCCGCCGTGGCGGAACACCGCCCGGACGTCTGCGTCGTGGACGTCCGGATGCCGCCGACCTTCGTCGACGAGGGGCTGCGCGCGGCCCTGGTGATCCGCAGCCGCTGGCCGGGGACCGGGGTCCTGGTGCTGTCCCAGTACGTGGAGGAGCGGTACGCCTTCGACCTCGTCGGCGAGAACACCGGCGGGATCGGCTACCTCCTCAAGGACCGTGTCTCCGACGTGGACGACTTCGTCCAGACGCTGGAACGGGTGCGGGCGGGCGAGACGGTGCTCGACCCGGAGGTCGTCAAGCAGTTGCTGACCCGCAGCCGCCGGCAGGACCCGCTGACGGCGCTGACGGCCCGCGAGCTCGAAGTGCTGGCGCTGATGGCCGAGGGCGAGTCCAACGCGACCATCGCGACGGCCCTGACGATCACGCACAGCGCGGTGGGCAAGCACATCAACAACATCTTCGCGAAGCTGGACCTGCCCAAGGAGGACGGCGGCGGGCACCGGCGCGTCCTCGCCGTCCTGCGCTACCTGGGAGCCTGAGATCCGTACGTCAGCCCGTCCGGCGTCGGCACGGGAGCGCGGGTGGGCCGTCGGCGGCGGCCTCGCGCTGCTGGCCGTCACCGTGGCCTGCGCCTGCCTGGGCATCGTCGCCCTGCTCGCGGCCCCCCGCGGATTCGAGCAGGAGCTGCAGGCCGATGCCGCGGGCAGTTCCCTGCTCGAGGTCGAGACCGAGGGCACCGCCGTCTCGCTGCGGCCGGGCACCGATTCCGAGGTACGGGTCGCGGCGACGGGCACCTGGTCGGGCCCCCGGCCCGAGGTGTCGGTCGGCTCGGGGGACGGCCGGGTCTCCGTCCGGGCCACGTGCCGCACGGGCTGCTCCCTGCGGCTGGACATCGCGGTCCCGGCCGGGCTGGCCGCCCGGGTCGGCGCGGGCTCCGGTGCGATCTCCGCCAGTGGCCTCGCCAGCCCGCTCGATCTGCGGACGGGCACCGGGACCATCGATGTCCGCGGTGCGGCCGGTCCCGTCGGGCTGCGCACCGACTCGGGCACCGCCACCCTCGCCGACAGCCGTTCCTCCCGGGTGTCCGTGGAGACCTCCCGGGGCGCGGTGCGGGGGGACTTCGCCGAACCGCCCGTCGCGCTCGACGTGTTCACGGACACCGGCGCGGTCGACCTCTCCCTGCCCGCCGGCACGGAGTACGCCGTCGAGACGCACAGCGACACGGCCCCGATGATCTCCCTCCCGGTCAACCGCACGGCCCGGCACGCCGTGACCGTGCGCACCGGCAAGGGCGGGATCCGCATCCACTGAACCCCGGGGGTGGTGCAGGCACCACCCCCATGACTGATCCGCAGTTCATTGTTCCGCAATGGGCCGGAAGGTGTACTTGCCAACATGACCGTTACACGATTCGGTGTCGAACTCCGCTCCGTCGCAAAGACCTACCGTTCCGGACCCGAGCCCGTCGTAGGACTCGACCGGGTGAGCCTCGGCTTTCCGGTCGGCACCTTCACCGCCATCATGGGGCCCTCCGGATCCGGCAAGTCGACGCTGCTGCGCGCGGCCGCGGGACTGGAGTCCATCGACAGCGGAACCGTGCTCGTCGGCGGCACCGAGCTGGGCGGTCTGGGCGACCGGGAACTGACCGTGCTGCGCCGCGAGAAGATCGGCTTCGTCTTCCAGTCGTTCAACCTGCTGCCGTCCCTGACGGCCGCTCAGAACGTCGCGCTCCCCCTCAAGCTGTCGGGCCGGCGGCCCAAGAAGTCCGAGGTGCTGGCGGCGCTCGGGTCGGTCGGCCTGGCCGACCGGGCCCGGCACCGGCCCGGCGAGCTGTCCGGCGGCCAGCAGCAGCGCGTCGCCATCGCGCGGGCGCTGATCAGCCGCCCCGCGGTCGTCCTCGCCGACGAGCCGACGGGCGCCCTGGACACCAAGAGCGGGCGCGAGGTGCTCGGTCTGCTGCGCGCCCTCGCGGACGACGGCGACCGCGCGGTGGTCATGGTGACGCACGACCCGGTCGCCGCCTCGTACGCGGACCGCGTCGTCTTCCTCACCGACGGCAGGCTCGCCGGCTCCCTGGAGGCCCCGACGGCCGAGCAGGTGGCCGCCCGTATGACCAGTCTGGAGGCCGTCGCATGCTGAGCGTCGCCTTCGCCACCCTGCGCGTGCGCTGGGTGTCCTTCGTCGGCACCTTCGTCGCGCTCGCCTTCGGTGTCGGACTGATGGCGACGGCGATCCCGGTGATCGCCGCGACCGGCAGCGTCGTGGACTCCGCCCGGCAGCGCTGGTCCGAGGCGCCGGTCGTCGTCGTCCCGAACAGCACGATCGACGTCGTCGGCACGTCCGGTCAGGCCCAGAGCACGGCACTGCCCCAGCAGCCGGGGCTGACCCCGCAGCTCGTGGCGGCCGTTGCCGCGACCGGCCGGGTCATCGAGGACCACAGCTTCTACGCCCAGCTCGAGGGCGGGCCCAAGGACCAGGTGGGGCGCGGCTGGTCGGCGCACGAGGCCGGCGGCTACCGCTTGGCGGGCGGCCGGCCGCCCGCCGCGGACGACGAGCTCGTGGTGGGCGGCGGTGACACCGCGCTCATCGGCAAGCAGCTGCGCCTGACGACCGGTACCGGGCCGCGCACCGCCACCGTCACCGGGGTCACCGACGAAGTCCCCTTCGAACACGCGCTGTTCTTCTCGGACGGCGCGGCGGCACGCCTCTCCCCCGCCGTCGATGCCCTGGCCGCCTACGGACCGGCCGAAGAGGTGCGCAAGGCCGTGGCCGCGGCCGGCGGTGCCCGTGTCTCCGTCCTGACCGGCAGCGAGCGCGCCGTCGCCGACCCCCACCACCTCGTCCTGCTGGCCCAGATGGACAGTGTGGACACTCCGCTCGGTCTGGCGGCCGGGGTGGCCGGTTTCGTCGCCGTCTTCGTCGTCGCCGGAACCTTCGCGCTGTCGATCGCGCAGCGCCGCCGGGAACTGGCCCTGCTGAGGCTGGTCGGATCCACCCGGCGCCAGCTGCGCCGCGTGATCTGGTGCGAGGCCGTGCTCGTCGGCGTTCTCGCTTCGGCCACGGGCGCCCTGATGGGCCTGGCCGGTGCCCCGCTGGCCCGGAACTGGCTGGTGGACCACTCCATCGTCACCGCGGACTTCACGGTGCCGGTGCCCTGGTGGGCGCTGCTGAGCGCGGCGGGCATCGGCATGTTCACGGCGCTGGCCGGCGTCATGGTCTCCTCCGTTCGGGCGGGCCGGGTCGCCCCCGGCGAGGCGCTGCGGGACGCGGCGGTCGAACGGAGCTCCCGGGCCGGGAACCTGGTGCGCTGGGTCCTCGGTGGGCTGGCCCTGGCCGCGGGCGTCGCCGCCGTCTCCGGTACGGCCGCCGTGCAGCCGGAGGCCGGCTCGAACGCCGCCGCCTCGGCCTCCCTGTGCCTGCTGATCGTCGGCGCTTGCGTCACCCTCGCCGGGGTGGTCGCCGGCCCGCTGATCAGGTTCCTGACGGCGCTGCCCACCGCGGCCGCCCGGCGCCGCGACCCCGACGCCGAGGAGGCGGGCGGCGTCGTGTGGACGACCGCCCGGCAGAGCGCGCTGACCGCGTTCCGCCGCACGGCCGCCACCAGCACTCCCGTGGTGATCATCATCAGCCTCGCCGGCTGCCTGCTGGGGACGATCAACACCATCAACGCCGCTCAGGTCAGCAACGTCCGCCAGCAGCTCTCCCGTTCGGACTTCGTCGTCTCGCCGGCCGGCACGCCGGGCCTGAGCCGGGCCGTGGTCCAGCGGGTGCAGTCCGTACCCGGGGTCACGACGCTGGTCAGCACGCCCACGATGCTGCTCGCCGACCGCGGGCCCAAGCCCGCGGTCGCCCGCGCGGCGGCCGCCGTCGACGCGGCGGCGCTGGGGGACCTGTCCGCGCTGAAGGTGTCCGAGGGCTCGCTCTCCGCCCTCGGCCCCGAGTCCGTCGTGGTGAGCAGCATCTGGCCGGGTTCACCGCACGCCGGTGACACGGTCAAGCTCTGGCTGGCGGACGGCACCCCCAAGGAGCTGCGGGTCGCCGCCGTACTGGCACCGGGCAACGACAGCGTGCGGGCGTACGTGGACTCCGCGTACGCGGGCTCCGGCCTGCCGGGCCGGATCACCGTACGGGTGCGGGACGGCGCGGACCGCGCAGGTGCCGCGGCGGCCCTGGAAGCGGCCGTGCACGGTCTGGGGGCCAAGGTGAGCACTCCCGACGAAGTCTCGGCCGCGGCCACCGACGCCAATGCGGAGAGCTCCCGCAACGGCATGCTGATGATCCTCGGCCTGTCGGTCCTGTACGCGCTGCTCGCGCTGGCCAACACCCTCGTGATGACGGTCAGCGACCGTCGCCGCGAGCTGGCGATGCTGCGGCTCGCCGGCGCCACCAAGGGGCAGGTGCTCCGGGCCGTGACGGTGGAGACGCTGATGTGCGTCGCGGCGGGCGCCGTGATCGGCGCGGCCGCCTCGGCCATCAGCATCACCGGCTCGTGGGCGGCACTGACCCGGCTGGTCGGCGAGACCCCGGCGATGGTGCCGTGGGTTCCGCTCGGCGAACTGCTCGCCGTGAGCGCCGCCATCGCGCTGACGGCGGCCGTGCTCCCCGCGGCCCTGGCCCTGCGGGGCGGCGACGGGCGCAGCATCCTCGCCGGGATCAGCGGCGAGGCCGGCTGATCCTCCCCTCATGCGCGACCGGCCCCGCAGCCTCGATGGCTGCGGGGCCGGTTCCGTGTCCGGGTGCGGGGGCGGCAGGCTCAGCCGGTGCCGGACTCCGCGGACCGGCCCTCGGCGCGCACCGAGGGGCTGAACGCGACGGTGACGGTGAGCACGAGGATCAGGACGCCCACGGCCACGCCCGTCCAGGCCGCGCCCGCCCAGGCGAGCGCGTAACCGCCGACGAGGGAGCCGAGCGCGTTCGCCCCGGAGGTCAGGAAGGCCGAGGTGCCCATCACCCGGCCCTGCAGTTCGTCGGGGGTGGTGCGCGTCATGTAGACGTTGCCGGTCACGTTGAAGAGGCTGGCCACGAACATGTTCCCGGCGGCCACCGCGGCGATGGCGACCGGGCTGGTCAGGAAGGCCATGGAGGGCATGAGGACGAGCCAGGCGAGGTGGCCGAGCACGGCTGTCGTGTAGAGGCTGAACCGGGCCGCCCACCAGCCGGCCACGACCGCCCCGAGCAGGGCTCCGATGCCGGCGACGGAGGCGACCACGCCGAGGACCGCGGGGGTGCCGCCGTTGTCCTTGACGACGACCATCATGGTGAGGCCGAGCACCTGGAAGGCGAGGTTGCTGCCGGCGAAGACGGCCGTCATGACGCGCAGGAACCTGCGCCGCCACAGCCAGCGGATCCCGTCCTTGATGTCGACGTGCAGGCTCTTCGGCGGTTCGGTCCGCGCGGGCCGCAGGTCGCGGCGCAGGAAGAGGACGCACAGCAGCCCGATGACGTTCGCCACCGCCGTGAACGCGAACGGCATCCAGCGGGACATCGTGAACATCAGTCCGCTGAGCGGTTGTCCGAGGAGCCCGATCGCCGCGCCCCTGGCCTGGTTCTGCGACAGGGCCGCGGGCAGCTGCCCCGGTGGCACGACGTTGCGTACGACGGCCTGCTCGGCACGCTGGTAGAAGATGCCCAGCGAGCCCTCCACGAAGGCCGCGGCCATCACGAACGGCACCCACACGTGCCCGGCGAAGGCCGCGGCGCCGACCGCGAGGAAGGCCAGCAGCCGGATCCCGTCGCACCACAGCATCACCTTGCGGCGGTCCCAGCGGTCGACCAGGGCGCCCGCGGGCAGCTGGACCAGCAGGTTCGGCAGGGCGCCGGCGAAGCCGACGTAGCCGGTGGCGGCGGCCGAATCCGTCTGCCACAGCACCAGCAGGGGGTAGGTCACCACGCTGACCGTGGTACCGAACCGGGAGATGCCCGCACCGACCCACAGACGGATGAAGTCCTTGTTGCGGCGCAGCGGGACGGCGGGCGCCCCGCCGGGATCCTCGTCCTGTCTCGGGGCAGCATCGATCGTTCGGTCGGTCATGTGTCCGTGCCTCTCCCTGCCCCGTCTGCGGCAGATTCCCGATCAGCGTCGGTCGCCGCCCTATCGACCCGCTATACGCGGGAAAGGGGGTGCCCCGTCCGGTGGACGGGGCACCCCCTGCTGGGACCGGGTGCGGCTACGGCAGCTCGGCCACCTCCTCGTGCTCCGTGCCCCGTACGACGATCAGGCGCTGGGTGCGGTCCAGGAGTTCGGCGAGCTGCCCGGCGTCCGGGCCGTCCCCGTCCTGCGCCCCGCTCGTCACCAGTGCCGTGACGGCGTAGTTGTCGAAACCGGCGTCGAGCAGCTGCTGCCAGCGTCCGGCCGTGGCCCGGACGTGGGTGATGCGCTGCCGGTCGATGAGCTCGACCAGGCCCGCCGCGTCCGATGCCTGCCGGTGGCCGGCGAACGCGACCCGGGCTCCCGTGGTCAGGGCCAGGTGTGCCGTCGGCGAGGCCAGGTCGTCGGCCGGCACCAGCCAGGCGGCCCGGCGCCCGGTGCCGAGCAGTGCGCGTCCCGCTTCCAGGTGGGCGTGCAGGTGCGCGTGGGTGACGTCCTGCCGGACACCGTCGTGCACGGTGACCCAGGCCGGCCGGCCGGGATCGGTGGCACGGCCGGGCGCGGAGGCCGGGCGGGCCTCGATGACGTCCCGCTCCCGGTCCAGGACCACCCGGGTGCCGGTGAATCCGGCGGGGATCCCGTCCGCGGACGCGGCGACGAGGAACTCCGCCCCCGCGTCCGCCGCCTGTCGGGCCGCGTGCCCGTCGGGCCGGGCGGGATCCAGCGCCAGGTAGGCCGCGCCGGCCTGCCAGATCCCGTACAGCACCGGGAACAGGTCGGGGCCGGCGTCGAGCCGGACCGCGACCACCGCTCCCGGTCCCGCACCGGCCTCGACGAGGTGGTGGGCGAGGCGGTGGGCGCGCTCCGCCACCTCGCGGTAGGTCAGGGCGACCCCGTCGGCGGTGACGGCGACGGCCTCGGGGGAGGCGGCCGCACGGGCGGCGAACAGCTCCGGGGTCAGTTCCGCGGCCGGGACCGCGGCCGCGACCGTGGCCGGCGACGGCCCGGACCCGGGCTCCGCGACGTAGGCCTCGGCGGCGTCCCCGTACGGGTCCGCGGCCATGGCCTCGAGCACCAGGCGGTACATCCGGCCCAGCCGGTCCAGGTGTTCCCGGCTGAGCACGGCGGTCGACGTGCTCAGGTGGAACGTGCCCTTGTTCGGGATCACGTTCAGCGTGAACTCGTTGACGCCGTCGTTGAGGCCCTCGGCCACATCGACCGCGTCGGTGTCGACGTGGTGGAAGTCGAGGTACTCGAACAGGATGCTCAGCAGGTCCCGGGTGTTGCCCGCGGCGCGCTGCACGGCGGGCAGGGGGTAGCGGCGGTGCGACCAGATCTCGGTCTCCCGTGCGTACACCTGCTCCACCAGCTCGCACCACGTCCGGGCGCCCTTGACGGCCGGGAACGGCAGCGTGTTCAGGTGCATGCCGAGCACCCGGTCACCACCCGGAGCCTCCAGCCGGCCGTGGTAGACCACGCCCGTGTGGAAGGCGTCCTCCGCCGTCAGCGAGCCGAGGACCTTCAGGTGCGCGGCGAGCAGCACGCTCTTCATCGAGGTCCTCGCCGCGCCGGCCAGCCGCTGCAGCCCCTCCTCCAGGTCCTGGAAGGGGACCTTCGCACCGTGGCTGACGTGCGCACCGTCCGGCGCCGCCCAGGAGGCGGGAACCGCGACCGGGGCGTGCTGCTGCACGACGCGCTGCCAGAACTCCTGGTCCGCCGGATCGGCCAGCGAGGCCAGTTCCGCCGCGATGAAGTCCGCGTACCGGACCGCGGGCGCCCGGTAGGGGGCGGGCTCGGCTCCCGTGCGCAGCGCCTTGTAGCACTCCAGGAGCTCCATCATCAGGGCGTTGTAGCTCCACCCCTCCGAAATGGCGTGGTTGTAGGTGAAGTTCAGCCGCCAGGCGTCGTCCGACTCCACGAGCGCCGAGATCCGCATCAGCGGCGCCGTGGTCAGGTCGAACTGCTGTGTCTGCTCCTCCCGCAGGTGGGCACGCTTGCGGTCGAGCAGCTCCGCCCCTTCGTAGCCGCGTACGTCGACCGTCCGCACCGGGTACGGGGCGGTCGCGTGCACCAGCTGCATCGGGCGGCTGAACCCGTCCAGGTGCATGGAGGTGCGCAGGATGTCGTGGCGCGCGGTCACCACGGCCACGGCCTGCTGCAGGGTCTCCGGGGAGAACGGCCGCTCGTCCCGGATCTTGAACGAGTTGACGTTGTGGTAGAGGCTGCGGCCGTGCGGCGAGGCCGTGGCCAGCATCTCGACCAGCATGCCGGTCTGCACCTGTGACAGCGGATAGGCGTCCACCACCCCCTCGGGCAGCAGCGCTCGGTCCGCCGCGTCGATCAACGCGAACGGCTCGACCGCCACGATCAGCGAACGGCCTCCCTGGCCCGCCACCCGGCCCGCCATCGCCTCGACGGTCCGCAGCTCGAACACATCGGGAATGGAGACCTCGTACCCGGCCGCGCGCAGCGCACCCACCAGGCGCACCGCCCGCATGGAGTCGCCGCCCAGGTCGAAGAAGCTGTCCTCGACCCCGACCTCGGGCAGACCCAGGACCTCGCCCCAGATCGCCGCGAGCCGCTCCTCCACCGGGGTGCGCGGTGCCACGTGCGAGGCCCGGGCGAAGGCTCCCCGGTCCGGCGCCGGGAGCGCACTGAAATTGATCTTCCCGCTGGCGTACAGCGGCATGGAGTCCAGCGCCACGAAGGCCGCGGGCACCATGTAGTCGGGCATCACGTCCGCGAGCGCGGTACGCAGCTCGGCCGGGGCGGGCGCGTCATCGTGGCCGACGACATAGGCGACGAGCGACTTCTCCCCCTCGGAGTCGGCCCGTACGAGCACCACGGCGTCGAGCACGTCCGGGTGGGCCCGCAACCCCGCCTCGATCTCGCCGAGTTCGATGCGGTAGCCGCGGAGCTTGACCTGGTTGTCGATCCGCCCGATGAACTCGATCCGCCCGTCCGGCAGGCGCCGGCCGAGGTCACCGGTGCGGTAGAGCCGCGCACCGGCGGGCCCGAACGGGTCGGGTACGAACCGCTCGGCGGTCAGCCCGGCCCGGCCCAGGTAGCCGCGCGCCAGGCCCGGTCCCCCGACGCACAGCTCACCGGCGGCGCCGACGGGCACCAACTGGCCTGCGGGGTCCAGCAGGTGGACGCTGAGGTCGTCCAGGTTGCGGCCGAGCAGACTGCGCGACGGGTGACGGAAGTCCTCCGGACTCAGCACGTGGGCCGTGCAGTGCACGGTGATCTCGGTCGGACCGTACTCGTTGACGAGCATCGTCCGCTCCAGCGGCACCCGCTCCACCCACGCCTCCAGCTCGGCCAGGTCGAGCCGCTCCCCGCCGAACACGACGGCCCGCAGGGACAGTTCGCCGATCCGGGGGTCACCCGACGCGGCGAGCGCCGTCAGTCCGCGGAACGCGGAGGGAATCTGGCAGAGCACGGTCACCCGCTCCGCGACCAGCAGGTCGAGGAGGTCCTCGGGCGAACGGGCCACCACCGGCGGGACCATCACCAGACGACCGCCGTGCAGCAGGGCGCTCCACATCTCTTGTACGCAGAAGTCGAACGCGTAGGAGTGCGCCTGGGTGCAGACGTCCTCGGCGGTGAACCGCATCCGGTCCTGCATCGCGCCGAACAGCCGCAGGATGTTGGCGTGCGTGACCGCGACGCCCTTCGGCCGGCCGGTGGAGCCCGAGGTGTAGATCACGCACGCGAGGTGCTGCGGCAGCGTCCCGGTGACGGGGTCGCCGGCCGGGCGGCCCTCGATCAGTGCCCGGTCCGGTACCCCGTCGACCAGGACCACGGCGCCGCGGAAGTCACCCGCGATCCGGTCCGCCTGCGCCTGCCGGCTCACCAGGACTGCCGCCCCGGCATCGGCCAGCATGTACGCGAGCCGGTCGTCCGGGTTGGCCGGGTCCAGAGGCAGGTAGGCCGCGCCGGACTTCAGCACGCCGATGAGCGTGGGGACCAGTTCCTCGTCGCGGTCCAGCGAGACGGCGACGACGGTGTCCGGGCCCGCCCCGAGCGCGATCAGGTGGTGCGCCAGCCGGTTCGCCCGCGCGTTCAGCTCGCCGTACGTGAACGAGACGGAGCCGCTGGTCAAAGCGACCGCGTCCGGCGTACGGGCGGCCTGCGCGGCGAACTCCTCGTGCACGGCCCGGTCCACCGCCCGGTGCGCGGTGGCGCTGCCGGTCTCGAGCAGGAACTCCCGCTCGGCGGCGGGCAGCCTGATGGCGGTGGCGTCGCCGTACGCGTCCGCCGCCATCGACTCCAGCACGAGCCGGTACATCGCCCCGAGGTGCCGCAGGGTCTGCCAGTCCATGACGGCGGTCGAGGTGTTCAGTACGAGCCGGCCCCCGCCGGCCACGGCGGTGAGCGGGAACTCGGTCGCGCCGTCTCCCAGGCTGCCCTGGACGTCGACGGTGCCGGTGTCGACCTGGTGGAAGTTCTGGTGGTCGAAGAGCACCGTGATCAAGTCCCGGCCGCTCCCGGTCAACCGCTGGATGGCGGGCAGCGGATAGCGCCGGTGCGACCAGATCTCCGTCTCGTTCCGGTACACCTGCTCCACGAGCTCGCGCCAGGTCCGGGCGCCCTTGACCGCCGGGAACGGCAGCGTGTTCAGGTGCATGCCCAGCACGTCCTCGGCGCCGGGCGCCTCCAGGCGCCCGTGGTGGACGACGCCCGTGTGGAAGGCTTCCGCCTCGCTCAGCGATCCGAGCACCTTCAGGTGCGCGGCGAGCAGCACGCTCTTCATCGAGGTCCTCGCCTCGGCGGCGAGCCCGCGCAGCCCCTCCTCCAGGTCGGTGAACGGGACGGCGAAGCCGTGCCGCTCCACCGGGCCGGAGCCGTGCGGGGCGTCGACGGCACCGGCGGCACCGGAGGCCCAGGACTGCGGCAGCCTGAACGGGCTGTGCTCCTCCACGACCTCCTGCCAGTAGGCCTGGTCGGCCGGATCGGACAGGGACTCCTGCTCGGCCGCGATGAAGTCCGCGTACCGGACCGCGGGCTCCTCGTACGGGGCCGGCCGGTCACCGTCGCGCAGCGCGCCGTAGCAGGCCAGCAGCTCCATGAGCAGCGAGTTGAGCGTCCAGCCGTCGGTGACCGCGTGCAGATGGCTCGCCGTCAGCCGCCAGGCGTCCGCGGACTCGACGTGCACGGCGATCCGCAGCAGCGGGGCGGTGGTCAGTTCGAAGCCGGCCGTGCGCTCCGCCTCGACGTACTCCTTGGCGCGCTCGTCGCGCTCCCGCTCCGCCAGACCGGTCAGGTCGTGGACGGCGAGCGGGACGCTTCCTCCCGCGTGCACCAGCTGGAGCGGCTGGGAGTAGCCGTCCAGGTGGACGGAGGTGCGCAGCACGTCGTGACGGGCCACGACGAGGTCCAGCGCCTCCTGCATGGCGGGGGCGGCGAAAGGCCGGCCGTCGGGGATCCGGAAGGAGTTGATGCTGTGGTAGACCCCTTCGCCGCGGGCCGAAATGAGCTCGACGAGCATGCCCGTCTGCACCTGCGACAGCGGATAGGCGTCGACGGCGTCCGAGGGCAGCAGCGCCCGGTCCTCCGCCGCGATGAGCGCGAAGGGCTCCACCGAGCTGACGAGCGACGCGCCGCCCTCCCGGCCCTCCGCGCGGGCGGCGACGGCCGCCACGGTGCGCAGCTCGAACACGTCCGGGATGGACACGTCGTGCCCGGCAGCGCGCAGCGCGCCGACCAGCTGCACCACGCGCATGGAGTCGCCGCCGAGGTCGAAGAAGCTGTCCTCGACCCCGACCTGCTCCAGGCCCAGAACCGCGGCCCAGACGGCGGCGAGCCGCTCCTCCACGGGGGTCCTCGGCGCCACGAACGACTCCGTGGCGAACGAGGCCTGATCCGGTGCGGGCAGCGCCCGCAGATCGACCTTTCCGTTGGCGGTGAGGGGGATCGTACCGAGAGCCGTGAACGACGCCGGGACCATGTGGTCCGGCAGGCCCGCGGCCAGGTGGGCGCGCAGCGCCCCGGGGTCGACCGCCCGGCCCTCGGCGGGCACCACGTAGGCGGCGAGCTGCCCGCTGTCCGCAGCGCCTCCGTACACGGAGACGACGGCTTCGCGCACCGAGGCGTGCTCGCGCAGCCGGGTTTCGATCTCGCCGAGTTCGATGCGGTAGCCCCGGACCTTGACCTGCGTATCGATCCGGCCGAGGAACTCGACGGAACCGTCGGCCAGACGGCGGCCGAGGTCACCGGTGCGGTAGAGGCGGGAGCCGGCCGGGCCGAACGGGTTCGGGACGAACTTCTCCGCCGTGAGTCCGGCGCGGCCGAGGTAGCCGCGCGCGAGTGCCGGGCCCCCGACGTGGATCTCACCGGGCACCCCGATCGGTACGAGGTGTCCCTCGGCGTCGAGCAGGTGCATGCTCAGGTCGGCCAGCGGACGCCCGATGACACCGAGCCCCGCACCGCCGTTCCCGTTCCCGTTCCCGTCCTCGGGTACGTCCGTGTCCGCAACGATGGCCCCCGCCTCGAAGAGGTGGAAGGAGCACTGCACCGTCGTCTCGGTCGGCCCGTACAGGTTGGCCAGCACCGGCCGTCCCGTGCCCCACAGCGGCAGCCACGGACGGATGTCCGCGGGCTGCAGCCGCTCACCGCCGAAGCCCAGCAGGCGCAGGGCGAGCCGTTCGGTCCGCGGGTCCGCGCCGGCGGCCAGGGCCGTGAGTCCGCGGAACGCCGACGGGGTCTGGAACAGCACCGTGGCCCGTTCCTCGACCAGGAGGTCCAGCAGGTCCTCCGGGGAACGACCGACCTCGGCGGGTACGACGACCAGCCGGCCGCCGTGCAGCAGCGCGCCCCACATCTCCCACACCGACACGTCGAACGCGTAGGAGTGCAGGAGCGGCCACACGTCCTCGGACGATATCCCGACCTGCTCACCCATCGAAGCGAAGAGGCGGGTGACGTTGGCGTGGGTGAGGCTGACGCCCTTGGGCTGACCCGTGGAACCCGAGGTGTAGATGACATAGATCAGGTTCTGCGCCACCACACCCGTCACCGGAGCAGTCGACGGACGTCCCTCGATCACTGCGTGATCGGCATCCACCAGGACCCGAGCCCCCGCGAACTCCAACTCGGGCAGAGCCGAATGCGTCACCAACAACGCCGCACCCGCATCCGCCAGCATGTACTCCAGACGCTCCACCGGATTGACCGGATCCAACGGCAGATACGCCGCACCCGCCTTCAACACACCCAACAACACCGGAACCAGATCCGCACCCCGCTCCAGCGAGACACCCACGATGACATCCGGACCCGCACCCGCAGCCACCAAATGACCGGCAATACGATTCGCCCGATCATCCAACTCGCGATACGTCAAACCGACCCGACCGACCGTCAGAGCAACCGCATCCGGCGTCCGCGCCACCTGCGCAGCGAACAGCTCGTGGACACACCCCTCCACCACCAGCTCGGCAGCATCGTTC
Organism: Streptomyces sp. NBC_00273; assembly: GCF_036178145.1. Taxonomy (NCBI): domain Bacteria; kingdom Bacillati; phylum Actinomycetota; class Actinomycetes; order Kitasatosporales; family Streptomycetaceae; genus Streptomyces; species Streptomyces sp. NBC_00273. The sequence continues at coordinate 2,562,233 of NZ_CP108067.1, forward strand.
CACTCACCCAACAACAGAGCACGATCCCCGTCCGACAGGAACGCACCCGAAGCCGAACCGTCCGCATCCGCAGCCATCGACTCCAACACCGACCGGTACATCCCGGCCAAACGCTCCAGTGCCGCACGGCTCAGGAAGCGTCCGGACGTGCCGAGCAGGATCCGGCCCCCGACGGCGATCGCGGACAGGGCGAACTCGTTGGATCCGGCGCCCTTCGTCGCCGCGACGTCCACGGAGTCGGTGTCGACCTGATGGAAGTCGTGCGCCTCGAAGACGACCGAAAGCAGGAGTCCGTCGGTGCTGCCCGCGGCACGCTGGATCGCGGGCAGCGGGTAGCGGCGGCGCGACCAGATCTCGGTCTCCTGCGCGTACACCTGGCCCACGAGCTCGCGCCAGGTCCGTGCACCCGCCTTGACCGCGGGGAACGGCAGCGTGTTGAGGTGCATGCCCAGGACCCGGTCACCGCCCGGAGCCTCCAGCCGGCCGTGGTAGACCACGCCCGTGTGGAAGGCCTCCTCGGCCGTCAGCGAGCCGAGGACCTTCAGGTGGGCAGCGAGCAGCACGCTCTTGAGGGAGGTCTTCTCCTCGACGGCCAGGCGACGCAGGTCGTCCTCCAGGTCGGCGAACGGAACACTGCGGGTGAAGCGTTCCTCCGCCGCCTCACCCGTCTCGGCCCACAGGGTCGGCAGGGTCAGCGGTACGTGCCGGTCCAGCACCTCCTGCCAGAACGTCTGGTCGGCGGGGTCGGTCAGCGAGGCCTGCTCGGCCGCAATGAAGTCCGCGTACCGCACCGACGGCACCTCGTACGCGGCCGGCTCACGCCCGTCACGCAGCTCCCGGTACAGACCGAGCAGCTCCATCAGCAGCGAATTGACCGTCCAGCCGTCTGTCGTCGCGTGGATGTGGCTGAACGTCATCCGCCACGCGTCGTCGGACACCACATGCGCGGCGACCCGCAGCAGCGGGCCGGCTGCCAGGTCGAAGCCGGCTTCGTGCTCGGCAGCGACATAGGCGAGCGACCGGGCGTCCTGGTCCGCGTCCGTCAGGCCACGCAGATCATGCACCGCGAGAGGGACGGCGACCACGTCGTGGACGAGCTGGAGCGGCTGGGAGTAGCCATCCAGGTGCATGGTCGTCCGGAGGATGTCGTGCCGCGCGACGACGATGTCGATCGCCCGGCGCATGGCGGGTGCGTCGAAGGGCTCGGCGTCGGGGATCCGGAAGGAGTTGATGTTCTGGTAGACGTGCTCGTCCCCGGAGGCCAGCATCTCGACGAGCATGCCCGTCTGGACCTGGGAGAGCGGGTACGCGTCCACGACGCCGTTGGGCAGTGCGGTGCGGTCGTGCTCGCTGATCAACGCGAAGGGCTCGACGGCCCGGATCAGCGATTCGCCGACCTCCTGACCGGCAACGCGGCCGGCCAGCGCAGCGACCGTCTTCAGCTGGAAGACATCGGGAATGGACACGTCGTAGCCCGCCGCGCGCAGCGCGCCGACGAGACGCACGGCCCGGATCGAGTCACCACCGAGGTCGAAGAAGCTGTCCTCGACACCGACCGTGGGCAGGTCAAGTACTTCCGACCAGACCGCTGCGATCTTCACCTCGGCAGGAGTACGCGGCGCGACGTACTCGTCGGTGGCGGCGAAGGCTGTCAGGTCGGGTGCGGGGAGTGCGCGGTGGTTGATCTTGCCGTTGGTGGTGAGGGGGATGTTGTCGATGACGAGGAATGCGGCCGGGACCATGTAGTCGGGCAGGGTGGTCGTCAGGTGGGTGCGGAGGGCGGTGGTGTCGAGGGTTTCGTTGTTGCGGGGGACCAGGTGGGCGGTGAGTCGTTTGTGGCCGGGTTGGGGTTCGCGGACGGTGACGACGGCGTCCAGTACGTGGGGGTGTTCGCGTAGGCGGGCTTCGATCTCGCCGAGTTCGATGCGGTATCCGCGGATCTTGACCTGGTTGTCGATGCGGCCGAGGGTCTCCAGCGTTCCGTCGGGGAGGAAGCGGGCGAGGTCGCCGGTGCGGTACAGCCGTGAGCCGGCCGGGCCGAACGGGTTCGGCAGGAACTTCTCCGCCGTCAGGTCGGGACGCCCCAGGTAACCCCGGGCCAGTCCGTGGCCGCTGATGTAGACCTCACCGGCAACGCCGATCGGGGTCGGGTGCAGGTCCTCGGTCAGGACGTACATGGCGGTGTTGGGAATGGGTGCGCCGAGGGGGACGGCTTCGGTCACCGGCATGTGGTCGGGGTCGATGATCAGGCCGGAGTTGCCGATGGTGACCTCGGTGGGACCGTACTCGGTCGCCACCTTCGTACCGCCCTCGCCGGCCAGCTTCTGCCAACGCTGGGCGAGGGAAACCGGGAAGTTGTCCCCAGCAGCAATGACCACGCCCGCCAGATTGTGCGCCTGCTCCGCCGACAACTGATGCGTCAGGAGGTCAAGGTGGCCCGGGGTGAGCTTCACGAACCCGAACGGACCGGCAGCAGCCAGCAGTGCACCCAGTTCGGCAGTCTCCAACGCATCCGGCAGCAGGGTGACCGGACGACCACAGAGCAGCGGGGTGAACAGGTCGGGGATGCCCAGGTCGAAGGAGATCGACGAGAACAGTGGGGCGCCGCCTTCGCCCTGGGAGGCGTATGTGTCGATGGTCCAGCGCAGGTAGTTGATCAGGCCTGCGTGTTCGACCATGACGCCCTTGGGGCGGCCGGTGGAGCCGGAGGTGTAGATGACGTAGGCGAGGGCGCGGGTGGTTGTGTCGTCGCGGTGGGGGGTGGTGGCGGGGTGTCGGGCGATGCGGCGGTGGTCGGTGTCGACCACGATCAGTGTGCCTTCGTGGAGCGGGGCGACCGTTGCCATCAGGGAGCCCTGCGTGATCAGGAGCTTGGTCCCGGTGTCGGCCAGGATGAACCCCAGTCGATCCGCCGGAAGCGTCGGGTCCAACGGCAGATAAGCCGCACCCGCCTTCCAGATACCGAGCAGTGCCGGCACCAACTCCGGACCACGCTCCAGACACACACCCACCAGGGTGTCCGCCTGCGCACCGGCGGCGATCAGGTGATGGGCCAGACGGTTCGCCCGCTCCTCCACCTCCCGATACGACAACCGCACCTCACCGGCGACCACGGCCACCGCATCCGGAGTCCGACCCGCCTGCGCCTCGAACGCGTCCAACGTCGAGCCCACCGGCCACTCCACACGAGCGCCATCGGCCCACGCACCCGCCAGCAACCCGCGCTCCGCCTCGGACAGGAACACGACCGTCGCATCCCCATCCGCATCAGCGGCCATCGACTCCAACACCGACCGGTACATCCCGGCCAACCAACCCAGAGACTCCTCGGTCACCACACCGGGCAGGCAGCTCAGGCGGAAGTTGCCGCGGGTGACGACCACGTTGAGCGCGAACTCGTTCGTGCCGTTGACCATCGTTGCGTCGACGTCGACGGTCTCCGTGTCGACCAGGTGGAAGTCGAGGTACTCGAACAGGATCGTCAGCAGATCACGGGAGTTCCCAGCCGCCCGCTGGATCGCGGGCAGCGGGTAGCGACGACGGGCCCAGATGTCCGTCTCCTGCTGGTGAACCTGTCCGATCAACTCGCGCCACGTCCGGGCACCCTTGACCGCGGGGAACGGCAGCGTGTTCAGGTGCATGCCCAGGACCCGGTCAGCACCCGGAGCCTCCAGCCGGCCGTGGTAGACCACACCCGTGTGGAAGGCCTCCTCGGCCGTCAGCGAGCCGAGGACCTTCAGGTGCGCAGCGAGCAGCACGCTCTTGAGGGAGGTCTTCTCCTCGACTGCCAGGCGACGCAGGTCCTCCTCCAGGTCGGCGAACGGCACCCGACGGTTCAGCGCCTCACCCGAGTTGTCGGCCTCCGCCCAGGCTGCCGGGAGCTGCACCGGGCTGTGGCCCTCCACCACGTCAAGCCAGAAGGCCTGGTCGCCGGCATCCGCCAGCGAGGCCTGCTCGGCCGCGATGAAGTCCGCGTACCGCACCGACGGCACCTCGTACGAGGTCACCCCGTGCCCGTCACGCACGCTGCGGTAACACGTCAGCACCTCCATCAGCAGGGTGTGGTAGCTCCACCCCTCCGTGATCGCATGGATATGGCTGAACGTCATGCGCCAGGCGTCGTCCGACTCCACGTGCACCGCGATGCGCAGGAGCGGTCCGGTCGCGATGTCAAAGCCGAGGGCACGCTCCTGATCCACGTACGCGAAGGCGAGTTCCTTCTGTTCGGCCGCGTCGAGAGCACGGACATCGCGTACGTCGAAGGGGATCTCGATCCCGCCGTGGACGAGCTGGAGGGGCTGCGAGTAGCCGTCCAGGTGCATGGTCGTCCGGAGGATGTCGTGCCGGGCGACGACAGCGTCGATGGCCTGACGCATTGCTGCGCCGTCGAAGGGCTCGGCGTCGGGGATCCTGAAGGAGTTGATGTTCTCGTACGCGCGTTCGTCCCCGGAGGCCAGCATCTCCACCAGCATGCCGATCTGGACCTGGGAGAGCGGGTACGCGTCCACGACACCGGCGGGCAGCGCGGTGCGGTCGTGCTCGCTGATCAACGCGAAGGGCTCGACGGCCCGGATCAGCGACTCGCCGACCTCCTGACCGGCAACGCGGCCGGCCAGCGCCGCGATCGTCTTCAGCTGGAAGACATCGGGGATGGACACGTCGTAGCCGGCCGCGCGCAATGCGCCGACGAGACGCACGGCCCGGATGGAGTCACCACCGAGGTCGAAGAAGCTGTCCTCGACACCGACCCGCTCCAGCCCCAGCACCTCGCACCACACCGCCGCCAGCCGCTCCTCCACCGGAGTACGCGGCGCCACGAACCGCTCCGACACGGCGAAGGCCGCCAGGTCGGGTGCGGGGAGTGCGCGGTGGTTGACCTTGCCGTTGGTGGTGAGGGGGATGCTGTCGATGACGACGAACGCGGCCGGAACCATGTAGTCCGGCAACGCCTCGGACAGGTGGGCCCGCAGAGCGACGCTTTCGAGGGTCTCGTCCCCACGGGGAACGAGGTAGGAAACCAGAGACTTCTCCCCCGCACCGTGCGTCCGCACGGTCACCACGGCATCCAACACCTGGTCGTGTTCGCGCAGGCGGGCCTCGATCTCACCGAGTTCGATGCGGTAACCGCGGATCTTGACCTGGTTGTCGATGCGACCGAGGGTCTCCAACGTCCCGTCCGGCAGGAACCGTGCCAGGTCGCCGGTCCGGTACAGCCGTGAGCCGGCCGGACCGAACGGGTTCGGCAGGAACTTCTCCGCCGTCAGGTCGGGACGCCCCAGGTAACCCCGGGCCAGTCCGTGGCCGCTGATGTAGACCTCACCGGCAACGCCGATCGGCGTCGGATGCAGGTCCTCCGTCAGGACGTACATGGCAGTGTTGGGAATGGGCGCGCCGAGGGGGACGGCTTCGGTCACCGGCATGTGGTCGGGGTCGATGATCAGACCGGAGTTGCCGATGGTGACCTCGGTGGGACCGTACTCGGTCGCCACCTTCGTACCGCCCTCGCCGGCCAGCTTCTGCCAACGCTGGGCGAGGGAAACCGGGAAGTTGTCCCCAGCAGCAATGACCACGCCCGCCAGATTGTGCGCCTGCTCCGCCGACAACTGATGCGTCAGGAGATCAAGGTGACCCGGGGTCAGCTTCACGAACCCGAACGGACCGGCAGCAGCCAGCAGTGCACCCAGTTCGGCGGTCTCCATGCCGTCGGGCAGCAGGGTGACCGGACGACCGCACAGGAGCGGGGTGAACAGGTCGGGGATGCCGAGGTCGAAGGAGATCGACGAGAACAGTGGGGCGCCACCTTCGCCCTGGGAGGCGTAGGCGTCAACGGTCCAGCGCAGGTAATTGATCAGGCCCGCGTGCTCGACCATCACACCCTTGGGACGACCCGTGGAACCCGACGTATAGATCACGTAGGCCAGCTGATCCAGGTCCGTCACCCGCACCGGCGCCGTCACCGGACGGCCCTCGATCCGCTCACGCTCCTCATCGACCACGACCAACGTGCCCTCGTGGAGCGGAGCGACGATCCCGGTCATCGACACCTGCGTGATCAGGAGCTTCGCCCCCGTGTCGGCCAGGATGAACCCCAGCCGATCCGCCGGAAGCGTCGGATCCAACGGCAGATAAGCCGCAGCCGCCTTCCAGATACCCAGCAGCGCCGGCACCAACTCCGGACCACGCTCCAAACACACACCCACCAGGGTGTCCGCCTGCGCACCGGCGGCGATCAGGTGATGGGCGATACGGTTCGCCCGCTCCTCCACCTCCCGATACGACAACCGCACCTCACCCGCGACCACGGCCACCGCATCCGGAGTTAGCCCGGCCTGCGCCTCGAACGCGTCCAACGTCGAGCCCACCGGCCACTCCACACGAGCGCCATCGGCCCACACACCCGCCAACAACCCACGCTCCGCGTCAGACAGGAACACGACCGTCGCATCCCCATCCGCATCAGCGGCCATCGATTCCAACACCGACCGGTACATCCCGGCCAACCGCTCCAGGTCACCGTTGCCGACCAGTTCGCTGTTGCAGTAGAGACTGATCCGCCCGTTGCGGGCAATGACGTTCAGCCCGAACTCATTGCCGTCGCTGCCGAGGCTGCGCCGGACATCAACGGTGTCCCTGTCGACCTGGTGGAAGTCGAGGTACTCGAACAGGATCGTCAGCAGATCCCGGGAGTTCCCGGCCGCCCGCTGGATGGCGGGCAGCGGGTAGCGGCGGTGCGACCAGATCTCGGTCTCCCGTGCGTACACCTGCTCCACCAGCTCGCGCCACGTCCGGGCGCCCTTGACGGCGGGGAACGGCAGCGTGTTCAGGTGCATGCCCAGCACCCGGTCACCACCCGGAGCCTCCAGCCGACCGTGATAGACCACACCCGTGTGGAAGGCATCCTCCGCCGTCAGCGAGCCCAGCACCTTCACGTGCGCCGCCAACAGCACGCTCTTCAGCGAGGTCCGCGCCCCCGCCGCCAGCCGCCGCAGCCCCTCCTCCAGATCGGCGAAGGGAGCACGAGCCACCAGCGACTCGCGCGGGCCCTCGGTCGCCGCCCAGGCGGCGGGGAGCTGGACCGGGCTGTGGTTCTCGACCACGTCCAACCAGAAGGCCTGGTCGCCGGCATCCGCCAGCGAGGCCTGCTCGGCCGCGATGAAGTCGGCGTACCGCACCGACGGCACCTCGTACGAGGTCGCGCCCTTGCCCTCCCGCATGCTGCGGTAACAGTTCACGATCTCCATGAGCAGGGTGTGGTAGCTCCACCCCTCCGTGATCGCGTGAATCTGGCTGAAGGTGACGCGCCAGGCGTCGTCGGCCTCGACGTGCACGGCGATCCGCAGCAGCGGCGCCCGCGTCAGCTCGAAGCCTGTCGTGTACTCGTCCCTGACGTAGTCCGTTGCGAGCTTCTCCTGCTCCTCCTGCGGCAGGGCGCGCACGTCATGGACCGTGCAGGGGATCTCGGCGTGCTCGTGCACCAGCTGGAGCGGCTGGGAGTAGCCGTCCAGGTGCATCGAGGTCCGCAGGATGTCGTGCCGGGCCACCACGGTGGCCAGTGCTTCGCCCATGATCTGCTCGGAGAAGGGCAGGGCGTCCGGTATGAGGAAGGAGTTGATGTTCTGGTAGACGTGCTCGTCCCCGGAGGCCAGCATCTCCACCAGCATGCCCGTCTGCACCTGGGAGAGCGGGTACGCGTCCACGACACCGGCCGGCAGCGCCGCCCGGTCGTGCTCACTGATCAACGCGAAGGGCTCGACGGTACGCACGAGCGACGCGGTCCCGTCGCCCATCCGGCCGCCGTCCGCGAGCGCGGCGATGGTCTTCAGTTGGAAGACGTCGGGGATGGACACGTCGTAGCCGGCCGCACGCAGCGCGCCGACGAGACGCACGGCGCGGATGGAGTCACCGCCGAGGTCGAAGAAGCTGTCCTCGACACCGACCCGCTCCAGCCCCAGCACCTCGCACCACACCGCCGCCAGCCGCTCCTCCACCGGCGTACGCGGCGCCACGAACCGCTCCGACACGGCGAAGGCACCCAACTCCGGTGCCGGAAGCGCCCGGTGGTCGACCTTGCCACTCGCGTTCAACGGAATCGCGTCCAGCACCACGAACGCCGCCGGAACCATGTACTCGGGCAGCGAACGCCCCAGATCCGCCCGCAGCACGGCGGCATCGATCGTTCCGCCGCCCACCGGCACCACGTAGGCGACCAGGGACTTCTCCCCCTCGCCGCTCTCCCGAACGGTCACTACGGCATCGCTGACCTGCGCGTGCTCCCGCAGCACGGTCTCGATCTCGCCGAGCTCGATGCGGTAGCCCCGCACCTTGACCTGCTTGTCGATCCGACCGAGGAAGTCGATCGAACCGTCCGGCAGGAAGCGGGCCAGGTCACCGGTGCGGTAGAGCCGCGAACCGGCCGGGCCGAACGGGTTCGGTACGAACTTCTCGGCCGTCAGCTCGGCGCGCCCGAGGTAGCCGCGGGCCAGGCCCGGGCCGCCGATGTGCATCTCGCCAGGTACACCGACCGGCACCAACTGACCTTCCGAGTCCAACAGGTGGATCGTCAGGTCGGGCAGTCGACGGCCGATGACGCTGCGGTCCGGGCGGGCCAGGTCCTCGTCACCGATCTCGTGATGGGTGGCGTAGACGGTGATCTCGGTGGGGCCGTACATGTTGACCAGGACAGGGCTCTTCACCCCGAACCGTGCCTTCCACGGCTCCAGTTCGGCCGGGTTCAGGCGCTCGCCCGCGAAGATCACGGTGCGGAGCGCGAGCGAGGAGACCAGGGGGTTCCCCTCCGTCACCTGTGCGACGAGAGCACGGAAGGCCGAGGGCGTCTGGCAGAGGACCGACACGCGCTCACGGACGAACAGCTCCAGCAGATCCTGCGGGGAGCGGCTGACGGCCGGCGGTACGACGACGAGCCGGCCGCCGTGCAGCAGCGCGCCCCACATCTCCCACACCGACACGTCGAACGCGTAGGAGTGGAAGAGGGCCCACACGTCCTGCTCCTCGAACGCCACGCGGTCTCGCGTGGTGGCGAAGAGGCGGGTGACGTTGGCGTGGGTGAGGCTGACGCCCTTGGGCTGACCCGTGGAACCCGAGGTGTAGATGACATAGATCAGGTTCTGCGCCACCACACCCGTGACCGGAGCAGTCGACGGACGTGCCTCGATCACTGCGTGATCGGCATCCACCAGGACCCGAGCCCCCGCGAACTCCAACTCGGGCAGAGCCGAATGCGTCACCAACAGCGCCGCACCCGCATCCGCCAGCATGTACTCCAGACGCTCCACCGGATTCACCGGATCCAACGGCAGATACGCCGCACCCGCCTTCAACACACCCAACAACACCGGAACCAGATCCGCACCCCGCTCCAGCGAGACACCCACGATCACATCCGGACCCGCACCCGCAGCCACCAAATGACCGGCAATACGATTCGCCCGATCATCCAACTCCCGATACGTCAACCCGACCCGACCGACCGTCAGAGCAACCGCATCCGGCGTCCGCGCCACCTGCGCAGCGAACAGCTCGTGGACACACCCCTCCACCACCAGCTCGGCAGCATCGTTCCACTCACCCAACAACAGAGCACGATCCCCGTCCGACAGGAACGCACCCGAAGCCGAACCGTCCGCATCCGCAGCCATCGACTCCAACACCGACCGGTACATCCCGGCCAAACGCTCCAGACCCACCCGACCCAGCACATCGGTCGAGGACGTCAGGTGGAAGGCGCCACCGCTGGCGATGGCCGACAGAGCGAACTCGTTGGCTCCCTCTCCCATCGTTCCGCCCGCGTCCACGGCGTCGGCATCGACCTGGTGGAAGTTCTGGTAATCGAAGAAGACCGTGAGGAGGTCGCGGCCGCTGCCGGCGGCGCGCTGGATGGCGGGCAGCGGGTAGCGGCGGTGCGACCAGATCTCGGTCTCCCGCGCATGCACGCGTTCCACCAGCTCACGCCATGTCCCGGCGTTGCCCGCGCTGGGGAAGGGCACGGTGTTGAGGTGCATGCCCAGCACCCGGTGGGAGTCCGCGGCCTCCAGGCGGCCGTGGTAGACCACGCCCGTGTGGAAGGCGTCCTCGGGCGTGAGCATGCCGAGGACCTTCAGGTGGGCGGCGAGCAGCACGCTCTTCAGCGGGGTCTCGGCCTGTGCGGCCAGCTGCCGCAGCCCGCTCTCGAGATCGGCGAACGGCACACGGGTGCCATGACGCTCGGCATCGGCTCCGGTCACCTCGTCCGCCCAACCCGCCGGCAGGAGCAGGGGGCTGTGCCTGTCGACGAGGTCCTGCCAGAAGGCCTGGTCGGCGGGGTCGGTCAGCGAGGCCTGCTCGGCCGCGATGAAGTCGGCGTACCGCACCGACGGCACCTCGTACGCGGCCGGCTCCCGCCCGTCACGCAGGTCCCGGTACAGACCGAGGACCTCCATCAGCAGCGAGTTGACCGTCCAGCCGTCGGTGATGGTGTGCACGTGGCTGAAGGTCAGCCGCCAGGCGTCGTCCGCCTCGATGTGCACGGCGATGCGCAGCAGTGGTCCGGTGGTGAGGGCGAAGCCGACGGCCCGCTCCGACGCGACGTACGTCCGCTTGCGCTCTGCCTGCACCGCCTCCGGGAGGCCGCGCAGGTCGTCCTCCGCGATCGGCGTCTCGACCACGTCGTGGACGAGCTGGAGCGGCTGGGAGTAGCCGTCCAGGTGCATGGTCGTCCGGAGGATGTCGTGCCGCGCGACGACGATGTCGATCGCCCGGCGCATGGCCCGACCGTCGAAGGGCTCGGGATCCGGGATCCGGAACGAGGTGATGTTCTGGTAGACGTGCTCGTCCCCGGAGGCCAGCATCTCCACCAGCATGCCCGTCTGGACCTGGGAGAGCGGGTACGCGTCCACGACGCCGGTGGGCAGCGCCGCCCGGTCGTGCTCGCTGATCAACGCGAAGGGCTCGACGGCCCGGATCAGCGACTCGCCGACCTCCTGACCGGCAACGCGGCCGGCCAGCGCGGCGATCGTCTTCAGCTGGAAGACGTCGGGGATGGACACGTCGTAGCCCGCCGCACGCAGCGCGCCGACGAGACGCACGGCCCGGATGGAGTCACCGCCGAGGTCGAAGAAGCTGTCCTCGACACCGACCGTGGGCAGGTCGAGCACCTCCGACCAGACCGCTGCGATCTTCGCCTCGACAGGAGTGCGCGGCGCGACGTACTCGTCGGTGGCGGCGAAGGCCGCGAGGTCGGGTGCGGGAAGTGCGCGGTGGTTGACCTTGCCGTTGGTGGTGAGCGGGATGCTGTCGATGACGACGAACGCAGTCGGAACCATGTAGTCCGGCACGACGGTCATCAGGTGAGTGCGGAGAGCAGCGGCATCCAGGCCCTCGTCCCCGCGGGGAACGAGGTAGGAAACCAGAGACTTCTCCCCCGCACCGTGCGTCCGCACGGTCACCACGGCATCCAACACCTGGTCGTGTTCGCGCAGGCGGGCCTCGATCTCGCCGAGTTCGATGCGGTAACCGCGGATCTTGACCTGGTTGTCGATGCGGCCGAGGGTCTCCAACGTCCCGTCGGGGAGGAAGCGGGCGAGGTCGCCGGTGCGGTAGAGGCGTGAGCCGGCCGGGCCGAATGGGTTCGGCAGGAACTTCTCGGCGGTGAGGTCGGGTCGGCCGAGGTAGCCGCGGGCCAGTCCGCGGCCGCTGATGTAGACCTCACCGGCAACGCCGATCGGCGTCGGGTGCAGGTCCTCCGTCAGGACGTACATGGCGGTGTTGGGAATGGGTGCGCCGAGGGGGACGGCTTCGGTCACCGGCATGTGGTCGGGGTCGATGATCAGGCCGGAGTTGCCGATGGTGACCTCGGTGGGACCGTACTCGGTCGCCACCTTCGTACCGCCCACGCCAGCCAGCTTCTGCCAACGCTGGGCGAGGGAAACCGGGAAGTTGTCCCCAGCAGCAATGACCACGCCCGCCAGATTGTGCGCCTGCTCGGCCGACAACTGGTGGGTGAGGAGGTCGAGGTGGCCCGGGGTGAGCTTCACGAACCCGAACGGACCGGCAGCGGCCAGCAGCGCACCCAGTTCGGCGGTCTCCATGCCGTCGGGCAGCAGGGTGACCGGACGACCGCACAGGAGCGGGGTGAACAGGTCGGGGATGCCGAGGTCGAAGGAGATCGACGAGAACAGTGGGGCGCCACCTTCGCCCTGGGAGGCGTAGGCGTCAACGGTCCAGCGCAGGTAATTGATCAGGCCCGCGTGCTCGACCATCACACCCTTGGGACGACCCGTGGAACCCGACGTATAGATCACGTAGGCCAGCTGATCCAGGTCCGTCACCCGCACCGGCGCCGTCACCGGACGGCCCTCGATCCGCTCACGCTCCTCATCGACCACGACCAACGTGCCCTCGTGGAGCGGAGCGACGATCCCGGTCATCGACACCTGCGTGATCAGGAGCTTCGCCCCCGTGTCGGCCAGGATGAACCCCAGCCGATCCGCCGGAAGCGTCGGATCCAACGGCAGATAAGCCGCAGCCGCCTTCCAGATACCCAGCAGCGCCGGCACCAACTCCGGACCACGCTCCAAACACACACCCACCAGGGTGTCCGCCTGCGCACCGGCGGCGATCAGGTGATGGGCGATACGGTTCGCCCGCTCCTCCACCTCCCGATACGACAACCGCACCTCACCGGCGACGACGGCCACCGCATCCGGAGTTAGCCCGGCCTGCGCCTCGAACGCGTCCAACGTCGAGCCCACCGGCCACTCCACACGAGCGCCATCGGCCCACACACCCGCCAACAACCCACGCTCCGCGTCGGAGACCGGCGAGGCCAGGGCCGAACCGTCCGCATCAGCGGCCATCGACTCCAACACCGACCGGTACATCCCGGCCAACCGCTCCAGGGACTCCTCGCTCAGGACGGAGGTGGAGCAGCTCAGCTTGACGTTTCCGTTGCGGGCGATGACGTTCAGCCCGAACTCGTTGCCGCCGGCGCCCATCGTCGCCTGGGCGTCGACGGTTTCGGTGTCCATCCGGTGGAAGTCGAGGTACTCGAACAGGATCGTCAGCAGATCACGGGAGTTCCCGGCCGCGCGCTGGATCGCGGGCAGCGGGTAGCGGCGGTGCGACCAGATCTCGGTCTCCCGCGCATACACCTGCTCCACCAACTCGCACCACGTCCGGGCGCCCTTGACGGCCGGGAACGGCAACGTGTTCAGGTGCATGCCCAGCACCCGGTCACCACCCGGAGCCTCCAGCCGACCGTGATAGACCACACCCGTGTGGAAGGCCTCCTCCGCCGTCAGCGAGCCCAGCACCTTCACGTGCGCCGCCAGCAGCACGCTCTTCAGCGAGGTCCGCGCCCCCGCCGCCAGCCGCCGCAGCCCCTCCTCCAGATCGGCGAACGGCACACGTACATGGCCGCGTTCGAGCGGCGCGTCGGGCGCTGCCGCCCATGAGGTGGGGAGCAGCATCGGGGCGTGCTCGTCCACCACGTCCTGCCAGAAGGCCTGGTCGCCGGCATCCGCCAGCGAGGCCTGCTCGGCCGCGATGAAGTCCGCGTACCGTACCGACGGCACCTCGTACGCGGCCGGCTCCCGCCCGTCACGCAGCTCCCGGTAGCACTCCACGACCTCCTTCAGCAGGGTGTGGTAGCTCCACCCCTCCGTGATCGCATGAATGTGGCTGAACGTCATGCGCCAGGCGTCGTCGGAGTCGAGGTGCACCGCAATGCGCAGCAGCGGTGCCTTCGTCAGGTCGAAGCCGGCGGCACGTTCTGCCTCGACGTACGTCCGGGCGTGCTCCTCCTGTTCGGCCTGCGACCGGCCGCGGCCGTCGTGCACGGCGAGGGGAACGGCGACGGTGTCGTGGACGAGCTGGAGCGGCTGGGAGTAGCCGTCCAGGTGCATCGAGGTCCGCAGGATGTCGTGCCGGGCCACGACGAGGTCGACGGCCCGACGCAGGGCCTGTGCGTCGAAGGGCTCGGTGTCGGGGATCAGGAAGGAGTTGATGTTCTGGTAGACGTGCTCGTCCCCGGACGCGAGCATCTCCACCAGCATGCCCGTCTGGACCTGGGAGAGCGGGTACGCGTCCACGACACCGGCGGGCAGTGCGGTGCGGTCGTGCTCGCTGATCAACGCGAAGGGCTCGACGGCCCGGATCAGCGACTCGCCGACCTCCTGACCGGCAACGCGGCCGGCCAGCGCGGCGATCGTCTTCAGCTCGAACACGTCGGGAATGGACACGTCGTAGCCCGCCGCACGCAGCGCGCCGACGAGACGCACCGCGCGGATGGAATCACCGCCGAGGTCGAAGAAGCTGCCTTCGACACCGACCCGCTCCAGCCCCAGCACCTCGCACCACACCGCCGCCAGCCGCTCCTCCACCGGAGTACGCGGCGCCACGAACCGCTCCGAGGTGAATGCCTCGAGCGCGGGGGCGGGCAGGGCGCGCAGGTCCGCCTTGCCGTTCACGGTCAGCGGGATGGCGTCCAGGGTGACGAACGCGGCCGGGACCATGTAGTCCGGCAGCCCCTCGGCGAGGTGGGAGCGGACCGCGGCGGTGTCGAGGGGGGTGTCCGAGGCACCGACGAGGTAGCCGACGAGGATCCGCTGTCCGTCGTCGCCCTCGCGGACCGTGACCAGGACGTCGCGGATCTCGGTGCGCTCGCGCAGCCGGGCTTCGATCTCACCGAGTTCGATGCGGTAGCCCCGCACCTTGACCTGCTTGTCGATCCGACCGAGCGACTCGAGCGTGCCGTCGGGGAGGCGGCGGGCCAGGTCACCACTGCGGTACAGGCGGGAGCCGGCCGGGCCGAACGGGTTCGGGACGAACTTCTCCGCCGTGAGTCCGGCGCGGCCGAGGTAGCCGCGCGCGAGTGCCGGGCCCCCGACGTGGACCTCACCGGGCACGCCGACCGGCACCAGCCGGCCCTCCGCATCCAGCAGGTGGATCACCATGTCGCCGAGCGGCGAGCCGATGGGGCTCTGCGCGGGGCGGGCGAGATCACGGTCGGTGACCCGGTGGTGGGTGGCGTGGACGGTGGTCTCGGTGATTCCGTACATGTTGACGAGCGCGGGACGCTGCGTGCCCATGCGGCCCGTCCACGGCAGCAGTTCGGACATGTCCAGGCGCTCGCCACCGAAGATGACCGTGCGCAGGGCGAGGTCGTCGACGCGCGGGTCACCCTCGGCCGCGAGTGCGGCCAGCGCGCGGAAGGCGGACGGGGTCTGGCCCACCATGGTGACCTGTTCCTCGACCAGGAGGTCGAGGAAGTCGTGCGGGGAGCGGCTGACGGCCGACGGTACGACGACGAGCCGGCCGCCGTGCAGCAGGGCTCCCCACATCTCCCACACCGACCAGTCGAAGGCGTAGGAGTGGAACAGGGTCCACACGTCGTCACTCGAGAAGGCGAACTGACCTCCGGTCGTGGCGAAGAGGCGGGTGACGTTGGCGTGGGTGAGGCTGACGCCCTTGGGCTGCCCCGTAGAACCCGAGGTGTAGATGACATAGATCAGGTTCTGCGCCACCACACCCGTCACCGGAGCAGTCGACGGACGCGCCTCGATCACTGCGTGATCGGCATCCACCAGGACCCGAGCCCCCGCGAACTCCAACTCGGGCAGAGCCGAATGCGTCACCAACAACGCCGCACCCGCATCCGCCAGCATGTACTCCAGACGCTCCACCGGATTCACCGGATCCAACGGCAGATACGCCGCACCCGCCTTCAACACACCCAACAACACCGGAACCAGATCCGCACCCCGCTCCAGCGAGACACCCACGATCACATCCGGACCCGCACCCGCAGCCACCAAATGACCGGCAATACGATTCGCCCGATCATCCAACTCCCGATACGTCAAACCGACCCGACCGACCGTCAGAGCAACCGCATCCGGCGTCCGCGCCACCTGCGCAGCGAACAGCTCGTGGACACACCCCTCCACCACCAGCTCGGCAGCATCGTTCCACTCACCCAACAACAGAGCACGATCCCCACCCGACAAGAACGCACCCGAAGCCGAACCGTCCGCATCCGCAGCCATCGACTCCAACACCGACCGGTACATCCCGGCCAAACGCTCCAGACCCACCCGACCCAGCACATCGGTCGAGGAGTTGAGGTTGAAGGCTCCGTCGCGGGCGATGGCGGTGAGGGCGAACTCGTTCGTGTGTTCGCGCAGGCCGCCGTCCATGGCACGGGTGGCGGCATCGCGCTGGTGGAAGTTCTGGTAGTCGAAGAGGACGGGCAGGAATCCGTCCGTACTGCCGGCGGCGCGCTGGATGGCGGGCAGGGGGTAGCGGCGGTGCGACCAGATCTCGGTCTCCCGCGCATACACCTGCTCCACCAGCTCGCGCCACGTCCGCGCGCCCTTGACCGCGGGGAACGGCAACGTGTTCAGGTGCATGCCCAGCACCCGGTCACCGCCCGGAGCCTCCAGCCGACCGTGATAGACCACACCCGTGTGGAAGGCCTCCTCGGCCGTCAGCGAGCCCAGCACCTTCACGTGCGCCGCCAGCAGCACGCTCTTCAGCGAGGTCCGCGCCCCCGCCGCCAGCCGCCGCAGCCCCTCCTCCAGATCGGCGAACGGCACGCGGGCCTGTACGGCCTGCGGGTCAAAGTCGCCCTCCCCGCCGTCCGCCGGGTCGGCCCAGGCCGTGGGCAGGGCGAAGGGGGCGTGGGCGCCGACGACGCCCTGCCAGTAGGCCTGGTCGGCGGGGTCGGTCAGCGAGGCCTGCTCGGCCGCGATGAAGTCGGCGTACCGCACCGAAGGCACCTCGTACGCGGCCGGCTCACGCCCGTCACGCAGCTCCCGGTACAGACCGAGCAGCTCCATCAGCAGCGAGTTGAGGGTCCAGCCGTCGGTGACGGCGTGGGAGTGGCCGAAGGTCACCCGCCAGGCGTCGTCCGCCTCGATGTGCACGGCGATCCGCAGCAGCGGGGCGGTGGTCAGCTCGAACCAGTCGGCGCGTTCGGCAGCCGCATAGGCGCTCTCGTAGGCGCTCCGGTCCTTCTCCGCCAGCTCCCGGATGTCCTCGACGGTGACGGCGAGGGCGACGGCGGAGCTTTCGTGGACCAGCTGGAGCGGCTGGGAGAAGCCCTCCAGGTGCACCGACGTGCGCAGCACCTCGTGCCGCGCCGTCAGTACGTCGACGGCGGCCCGCATCGCCGGCTCGGAGAAGGCGAGGGTGTCGGGGATGCGGAAGGAGCTGATGTTCCGGTAGGCGGTGCCGCCTTCTCCGGTCAGCATTTCCACCAGCATGCCGGTCTGGATCTGCGAGAGCGGGTACGCGTCCACCACGCCGGCGGGCAGCGCGGCCCGGTCCTGCTCGGCGATCAGCGCGAAGGGGGCGACCGTCGCGGTCGCCGTGGTGCCGGCCGGGAGCGGCGCGGAGCGCGGGGCGGCCTCGAGGTGTCCGGCGAGGGCCTCGATCGTGCGGTGCTCGAAGAGGTCGCGGATGGAGACGTCGTGGCCGGCAGTGCGCAGGGCCCCGGCGAGTCGGACCGCTCGGATGGAGTCGCCGCCGAGGTCGAAGAAGCTGTCGCTCACTCCGACCCGCTCCAGGCGCAGCACGTCGGCCCAGACCGCCGCGAGGCTCTCCTCCAGGGGGCCGCGCGGGGCGGTGTGGGCGCGGATGCCGTAGGACTCGGAGGCCGGTGCGGGCAGCAGCCTCCGGTCCAGCTTGGCGTTGGCCGTGAGCGGGAGGACGCCCAGGGTGACGACGGCGGAGGGGACCATGTATTCGGGCAGGTGGGCGGCCGCGCCCGCCCGGACGTCGCGGGCGTCGGGGGCCGTGCCGGGCACCGGGACGACGTAGGCGACGATCCGGGGCTCGCCCGGCACGTCCTCCCGGACGATCACGGCGGCCTGGCGGACCTGCGGGTGCGCGGCGACGACGGCTTCGATCTCGCCGAGTTCGATGCGGTAGCCGCGCAGCTTCACCTGGTCGTCGGCGCGCCCGAGGTAGTCGAGCCGGCCGTCGGCGCGGCGGCGTACGACGTCCCCGGTGCGGTACATCCGCTCGCCGGGCGCGCCGAAGGGATTCGGTACGAAGCGGTCGGCCGTGAGGCCGGGCCGGTTCAGGTAGCCGCGGGCCAGCTGGGCGCCGGAGACGTGCAGTTCGCCGGGTACCCCGACGGGGACCGGGCGCAGCGCCGCGTCCAGGACGTACAGGCCCGTGTTGGCCACGGGGCGGCCGATGGGCACCTGGCCGGTGTCGGCCTGCGCGTCCACCTCGTGCGCGGCGACGATCACGGTGGATTCGGTGGGGCCGTACACGTTGTGCAGGCGCACGCCCCAGGCCTCGGTCACCTCGGCGGCCAGGGCGGGCGTCAGCCGCTCTCCGCCGGACAGGACGCGGGTGAGCGGCAGGCTGGTGCCCTCGGGGACGGCGCGCAGGGCCACCGCGAGCAGGGACGGGACGAACTTGGCGACGGTGAGGGCGTGGCGGCGGACGTGCGCCATGATCTGCTCGGGGTCGCGGACGATGTGCTCGGGGGCGACGTGGACCGAGGCGCCGGTGAGCAGCGGGAGCCAGAACTCGGGGATCGCGCCGTCGAAGGTCAGCGGTGCGCGGAAGAGGACCCGGTCGTGGGGGGCGAGCGGGACTTCGCAGCGCATCCACCGGGCGTGGTTGGCCAGGCCCCCGTGGGTGACGAGCACGCCCTTGGGGGTGCCGGTGGAGCCCGAGGTGTAGATGGCGTAGGCGGGGTGGGCGGGCAGGACGGGCGACGTGCGGTCGGCCGCGCCGAGGTCACCGCCCGGCCGGGCGGCGAGCTCGGCCGCGGTCCCGGGGTCGTCCAGGACGAGCTGCGGCAGCGGGGTGGCCGTGCCGGTGCACACGGTGCCGGTGGCGGCGACGGTGATCGCGAGGGCGGGGCGGGCGTCGTCGAGGACGAAGCGGGTACGGGCCGCCGGGTTCGCGGGATCGATCGGCAGGTAAGCGGCGCCCGACTTGAGGACCGCCAGCAGGGCGACGATCTGGTCGGCGGAGCGGGGCAGGGCCAGGGCGACGAGGTCCTCCGGCCCGGCACCGCGGTCGATCAGCAGCCGGGCGAGGCGGTTGGCCCGCTCGTTGAGCTGCCCGTACGTGAGTGAGGTGTGCTCGTCGGCCAGCGCGAGCGCGTCGGGGGTGCGGCGCGCCTGCTCCTCGAAGAGTGCGGGCAGCAGGGCGCCGTCGGCCTCGGTGACCGGGCCGTGGGCGTCGGCGAGCACCTGGTCGAGCTCGTCGGGCGGCATCAGTTCGGCCCGGCCGGCGGGCAGGTCGGGGTCGGTGGTGACGGCCTCGAGGAGCCGGAGGTACTGCTGCGCCATGCGTTCGACCGTGCTCCGGTCGAGGACCGAGGTGGCGTAGCGCAGCCGGGCGTGCAGGGCGCCTTCCCGGGAGTCCTCCACGTCGAGGGTGAGGTCGACCTTGGCCACGCGGTCCGCGGTCTCGGCGCGGACGGTCAGGCCCGGCAGCTCGAAGGCGGGGGCCTGGTGCTCGCGCAGGACGAAACCGGCCTGGTAGAGCGGGGTGCGGGAGAGGTCGCGCTCGGGCTGCAGCTCGTCGACGAGGCGGCTGAAGGGCACGGACTGGTGCTCGTATGCGTCGAGGACGGTACGCCGGCCGACGGTGAGGAGCTCCGTGAAGGTGGGGTCGTCCTGCCATGCGAGGCGGATGACGAGGGTGTTGATGCCGTAGCCGATGAGCTGTTGCAGCTCGGGGCGGCCGCGGCCGGAGACCGTGACGCCGACGGGGATGTCGGTGGTGCCGGTCCAGCGGGCGAGCAGGGTCTGGAACGCGGTGAGCAGCACGACGAAGCGGGTGGTGCCGTGTGCGTGGGCCAGCTCGCCGGCTCGGCGGGCGAGTGCGGCGGGGACGGTGAACGGGACGGCGTCGCCCTCGGCGTCGCGGCGGGCGGGACGCTGCCGGTCGGCGGGCAGGTCCAGCACGGGGACGCCGGAGAGCTGGGTGCGCCAGTAGCCGAGCTGCTTCTCCAGTGCGTCGCCGGACAGTTCGCGGCGCTGCCAGGCGGCGTAGTCGGCGTACTGGACGGGGAGCGGGTCGAGGGGGCTGGGCCGCCCGTCGAGGAACGCGCTGTAGAGGAGGCCGAGTTCCTCGGCGAAGACGCCGACGGACCAGGCGTCGCAGGCGATGTGGTGGAAGGTGACGACGAGGATGTGCTCGTCCGCGGCCAGGGAGATCAGGCGGGCCCGGGCCGAGAGGTCGTGCTCCAGGTCGAAGGGGGTGGTGATCTCCTGCTCGGCCGTCAGCCGTGCGCGCTGTTCGCGTTCGGCGGCCGGGACGGCGGCCAGGTCGGTCAGCGGGAGGTCCATGTCGCGGGGGGCGTCCACGACCTGGACGGGCTCGTCGCCCGCCAGGACGTAGCGGGTGCGGAGGATCTCGTGGCGGGCGACGATTGCGGTCCACGCGGCGCGCAGGGCGTCGGTGTCGAGGGTGCCGGAGAGGCGGAGCACCAGCGGCACGAGGTACTCGGCGCTGTCGGGCTCGATGCGGTTGAGGAACCACATCTGCTGCTGGCCGAAGGAGAGCGGCAGGTCCTGGTCCCGGTTCACCGTGGTGATCTGGGAGCGTCGTCCCCCGCGCTTGCCGGCCAGCCGGCGGCGCAGGAGCTCCGCACGCTGCGCCGCCGGGTCCTGCTCGGTCGACCGCATGTCGCCGGTGCTCATTCCTACTGCTCCCTCGGGGTGGTGCTGTTGTTGGTGTGGTGGTGTTCGGCGAGTTCGGCGTCGGTGAGCCGGTCGATCTCGGCGGTGATCAGGTCCTCGACGGCCGCGGCGAGTCCGCTGACGGTGGGCCGGGCGAAGACGGTGCCGATGGTGAGGTCCACGTCGAACTCGTCCTGGAGCCGCGCGGCCATCCGGATGGCGAGGATGGAGTGTCCGCCGAGTTCGAAGAAGCCGTCGTGGATGCCGACGCCGGGCAGGCCCAGCAGCTCCGCCCAGATTTCGGCGATGCGCGCTTCGGTGGGGGTGGCCGTCGGGTCCTCGCCGGTCCCCGTGCTCCCGGCGGGCAGGACGGCGGGCAGGGCGCGGCGGTCGACCTTGCCGTTGGCGGTGAGCGGGACGCTCTCGATGAAGGCGAGGGCGGCGGGCACCATGTACTCCGGCAGGGTGCGGGCCAGCCGGCGGCGGATCTCCGTGGCCGCCTCGGCGGCGGTGCCGGCGTCGGGCAGGGTGCCGTCCGCCGGGACGACGTGGGCCACGAGGGACTTCTCGCCGGTGGCGGTCTCCCGCACGGTGACGACGGCCTCGCGGACCTCCGGCAGAGCGGTCAGCTCGGCTTCGATCTCGCCGAGTTCGATGCGGTAGCCGCGGAGCTTGACCTGGTTGTCGATGCGGCCGAGGAAGTCGACGGCACCGTCCGGCAGCAGCCGGGCGAGGTCGCCCGTACGGTACAGGCGCGCTCCGGGCGGTCCGTAGGGATCGGGGACGAACTTCTCGGCGGTGAGCTCCGGCCGGCCGTGGTAGCCGCGGGCCAGGCCGGTGCCGCCGATGTGCAGCTCGCCCGCGACACCGACGGGCAGCGGCCGGCCGCGGTCGTCGAGGACGTGGGCGGTGGTGTTGGGCAGCGGGCGGCCGAGCGGCACGGCGCTGTCGTAGGGACGGTCCACCGGGTGCACGGTGGAGCCCACCGAGGCCTCCGTCGGCCCGTACTCGTTGATCAGCCGGCCGGGACCGAGGAGCTCCAGCCAACGCCTCGCCGTGCGGGCGGAGAGCGCCTCCCCGGCGACCAGGACGCGGTCGGCCAGCCCGGCGGCCTGCGCGTCGGTGAGCTGCTCGGCGAGCAGGTCCAGGTGGCCGGGGGTGAGCTTGACGAAGCGGTACGGAGCCTGCGCGGTCAGGGCGGCGCCCAGGCCGGACAGGTCGAGCCCCGCGGGGAGCAGGTGCACGGGCTCGCCGGTGAGCAGGGGCACGTACAGGTTGGTGGCCGGGAGGTCGAAGGCGATCGAGGAGAACAGCGGGGCTCCCGCGCCCGTTCCGGCGCCGTGGCCGGACGAGGGGCCCGCCAGGTCGCGGGCGGCCCAGCGCAGGTGGTTGACGAGCCCGCGGTGGTGCACCGTGACGCCCTTGGGGCGGCCGGTCGAGCCCGACGTGTAGATGACGTACGCCGGCAGATCGGGGTGGGCGAACGGGCGGGGCGGGGCGGTCGCCGGGCGCTCGAGGATCTTCTCCCGGTCGGTGTCCACCTCGATCCGCACCCCGTCGAAGCCGGCGACGGCCGCGGCCACCTGTGAGTCCGTCACGAGCAGCGGCGCGGCGCAGTCCGCGAGGACGTGCCGCAGGCGCTCGGCCGGCAGGCCGGGATCCAACGGCAGGTAGGCGGCGCCGGCCTTCCACACGCCGAGCAGGGCGGGCAGCAGGTCCGGTCCCCGGTCCAGGCAGACGCCGACCACGGTCTCGGGGCCCGCGCCGGCGGCGACGAGGTGGTGGGCGAGGCGGTTGGCCCGCTCGTCCAGCTCGCGGTAGGACAGCCGGGTGTCGCCCGAGACGACGGCGAGGGCGTCCGACCGGGCCTCGACGCGCTCCTCGATGATGTCGAGGGTGCTGCCGGCGGGCCAGTCGGTCCGTTCCCCGACGGCCCAGTCGGTGAGCACCAGGCGGCGCTCGTCGTCGGTCAGCATGTCGGCGGCGCCCAGGGAGCGTGCCGGGTCCTCGGTCACCGAGTCGAGCAGGCCCAGGAAGTGACCGGCGAACCGTTCGACGGTCTCCGGTCGGAACAGGGCCGTGGCGTACTCGAGGGCACCGGTCCAGGTCCCGTCGCCCTCGCTGCGCACGTAGAGGGTGAGGTCGGTCTTGGCGACCTGCCGGGCCGGGTGGAGGTAGTCCATGTCCGCCTTGTCGGGCATGCCTCCGATCAGCGCGCCGTCGTGCAGGTTGAAGGCGACCTGGTAGAGCGGGGTGCGCGACGGGTCCCGCTCGGGCCGCAGTTCGTCCACGATGTGCTCGAAGGACAGGTCCTGATGGGAGAAGGCGGCCCGGCAGGTGTCCCTCATCCGGTCCAGGGCTTCGGTGAAGGCGATCTCGCCGTCGAGCCGGCAGCGCAGCACCAGCGAGTTGAGGAAGAAGCCGACGGTCCGCTCGAGTTCGGGCCGGGGCCGGTCGGCGACCGGGGTGCCGATGACCACGTCCCACTGGCCGCTGTGCCGGGCGAGGACGGCGCCGTACGCGGTCAGCAGGGTCATGAAGGGGGTGGCGCCGCGGCTCTGGCCGAGCCGGGTCACGGCTTCCATGACACGCGGCGCGATGGCGAAGGTGACGACGCCGCCGCGCGGGTCGCGGGTGGCCGGGCGCGGGTGGTCGGTCGGCAGTTCCAGGGGGACGAGCCCCTCCAGCGCCTCGCGCCAGTAGGCGAGTTCGGCGCCGAGCCGGTCCTTGGAGCGCCATGCGCGCTGCCAGGAGGCGTAGTCGGCGTACTGCACCGGCACGGGCGGGAGCTCGGCGTCGATGCCGGCCAGACGGGCGGCGCACAGCTGCTCGAACTCGGATTCGAGCACGGAGGCGGACCAGCCGTCGCAGGCGATGTGGTGCACGGTCACCAGCAGCAGCACCTCGGCGGGTGCCGGATCGGGGGTGCCGGGCGTGCCGGGGGTGCCGGAGGGAACGCGGGCGAGGGTGGCCCGCCAGACCCGTCCCGAGGCCAGGTCGAACGGCGTCTCGAACTGCTCGCGGAAGTGCGCGACGACCTCGTCGCGGGTGCCCTCGACCGTGGCGAGGTCGATCGGCAGCCGCTCGCCGACGACCTGGACGATCTCGCCCTGCTCGCTGACGTACCGGGTGCGCAGTACCTCGTGCCGGTCGGCCAGGGCGTCGAGGACCTCGCGGACGTCCTCGGCCCCGAGGTCGGCCGGGGGCCGCAGGAACAGCGGCGCGGCCCATTCGGGGCTGGGGTCGACGGCGTTGAGCAGCCAGATGCGGTGCTGCCCCGAGGAGAGGGGCTGCGGCCGGTCGCGCGGCACGGGGGTGATGGCGGGTACCGCCGAGCCTGTCTTCGTGGCAGCGGGCGTCGCCCCGGTCTCCGCGACCGCGGGCGCCGCCTCGACCGGGACGGGCCCGCCCGACGGCACGGCCGTCGGCCCCACCAGCAACGCGGCCTGTTCGCGGACGGTGACGGCGGTGAAGAGGTCGGCCAGCACGACCTGCGCGCCGGTGGTCTCGTGCAGTCGGCGGGCCAGCTGGGTCAGCAGCAGCGAATAGCCGCCGAGCTGGAAGAAGTTGTCGTCCAGACCGACCTGGCCGACCTCCAGCAGCTCGGACCAGGCGCGCGCGACGGCCCGTTCGGCCGGGGTCCCCGGCTCGACGTGGACCGGGCGGCCCGAACCGGTCTTCGTGGCGGCCGGTGCCCCCGCCACGGCGGGCGTCGCCGTGCCGGCCCGGCCCAGCAGTTCCAGCGTTCCGTCGTTGCGCCAGCGGACCTCCTCGTCCGTACGGTGCATCCGGCCGCCGGGGGTTCCGTAGGGAGCGGGGCGGAAACGGTCCGCGGTGGTACGGGGGTCACCCAGGTAGCCGCGGGCGAGGCCCAGGCCGGACACGTGGAGCTCACCGGGCACACCCGGCGGCACCGGGTCACCGTACTCGTCGAGGACCAGCACCCGGACGTTGTCGACGGGGCGCCCGAGGACGGGCAGTTCGCGCGCCACCGCGGCGTCGAACGTGTCGGCGGTCACGGTGAGCGCCCCGCCGTCCAGCAGGTGCAGGGTGCACACCTCGGCCGCGCTGCGGGTGGCCAGCTCGCGCCCGGTATCCGCAGCAAGACCGGAGCCGGCGCAGAGCACCAGACGCAGCGCGGAGCACTCCCGCCACCGCTCGTCGGCGGCGGTACGGGCGAGCGCGTCGGGAGCTGCGACGAGCACCGTCACCCGCTGCTCGGCCAGCACGACGGGCAGGCCGACGGCATCGGCGGGGCCTTCGATGTGCGGAGCGAGGAGACCGGCACCCGCGGTGAGCGCGGTGAACGTCGTCCAGTACGGGGCGTCCTGCCCGTCCGGCGCGTCCTGCGCGTACAGCACGCGGTCGGCCGCGGTGACGCCGTACTCGTCGACCAGCCAGCGGACCTGGTTGGCGAGCGTCCGGTGGTCCAGGACCAGCGCGCCGGGGCCGTCACCCGCCGGGCTCACCCAGGCCGCGGCCGTGGGCTCCAGGTCCAGCGCCGGATCGTCGGCGGGGAAGGCCGCCACGGCGTCCGGGTCGAGGACGAGGGCACGGGCCGGGCCCGTGCCGTCCCGACCGGTGGTGTCCGCGCCCGTGCGACCCCCGGCGGGCAGCAGGACCGCGTCCAGGCGCACCCCCGCAGCATCCGCGGCGTCCGCGCCGCCGGCCGTCGGCGCCACGGCGGCGCCCGCCCGCCAGACGCCGAGAACGGCCGCCGTGTACTCGGCCCCCGCGGGCAGCCGGACGCCGACCACGTCCTCACGGCCGATCCCCGACGCGATCAGGAAACGGGCCGTGCGATTGGCCCCTTCGTCGATCTCGCGGTACGTGGCCGCGCGCGGGCCGTCGAGCACGGCGGCCGCGTCCGGGGCCCGGCCCGCAGAGTCCGCGAAAAGGTGGTGCAGAAAAGACTGCCGTGGCACGAGAGCTCCTCGCTCGGTCGCGTTGGACGGTGAAGCCGTACGGCCGCCGGAACCGCGCCGGCCATACGAGAGCCCGGACCGGGACACCGGACCGGGCGGGATGGGCCCCGAGGGGGCCGCGGTTCTACTGGGCGGCCTCGGCCATCCGGCGGCGCAGGCTCAGCGGGCGCATGTCCGTCCACACCTCACCGATGTGAGCGAGGCACTCCTCCTTGGTGCCGGAGGTGCCCTCCGCGTGCCAGCCCTCGGGCAGCGCGCGGTCGGCCCACCAAATCGAGTACTGCTCCTCGTCGTTGAGGACGACGAGGTAGGTCTGGGTGTTCGCCTGCGAGGCAGCGGTCAGCTCGGCCATGCCGATCCCCGATCACTTGGAATGAATGCGGAACGCGTACGGATTGCCTTCGTACACATCGCGATCCTGCGAACGGCCGCTATAGACGCTCTATACGGGGTATGGCTGGCACCACCGCCAAGAGTGAACCGCGGGTCATTGCCGGGCACTCCGGCCGAGCTGTCTACTCGTGTCCATGCCCGCCACACAGCTCGGTGTCGAACTGCGCACCGTCTCGAAGACCTACCGCCACGGCCCGGAGCCCGTCGTCGGGCTCGACCGGGTCAGCCTGGTGTGCCCGTTCGGGGTCTTCACCGCGATCATGGGCCCCGCGGGCTCGGGCAAGTCGACCCTGCTGCGCTCGGTGGCCGGGCTGGAGCGGGCGGACAGCGGGCAGGTACGCGTGGACGGCACGGCGTTGGGCAGCCTCGACGAAGCGGAACTGACCGCCCTGCGCAACAAGAAGATCGGGTACGTCGCCGGACCGGCCGTAGGGGCGCGCGCCGTGGCCCAGACGCTGGCCGCCCTGCCTGCGGTGTTCCTCGCGGACGAGCCGACGGGCGCGCTGGACGCGGTGAGCAGCCGCCAGGTCCTGACCATGATGCGCAACGTGACGGACGACGCGGGCCGGGCCGTGGTCATGGCCACCAGCGACCCTACGGCCGCCGCCTACGCGGACCAGGTCATCCTGCTGTCCGGGGGCAGGGTCGCCGCCACGCTGGAGTTCCCCACGACCGAGGAGATCACCACGCGGCTGGCCGCTCTGCACACCCCGCCGGCCCCGAACGGCGACTGAGGCCGCCCCGTCGGGCCGCCCACTCCGGCACCCTCCTCGCTCCCCCTCCGCCTCCCTCGGTCCCCCGTGACCGGGCGGCGCCCCTGTCCCCCGTCAGGTGCGGCGCCGCCCTCCCCGTCGGCCCCGGAAGTCCCCCGCTTCCGGGGCCGATTTCTGTCCCACGGCATATAGAGCACCTATAGCGGGCTTCCGCAGGATCTCGGCGTACGCAAGGGGCACATGTGCGGCCGTGCCCCTCGTCCCGCTGAAGTGGAGCAAGCCCTCGTGTCCGTACGGCAATTCGATGCAACCCGTCCCGTGCTGACCGGCGGGCTGTTCGCGGCCCAGTGCGCCAGAACGCCGCAGGCGGTCGCCGTCGTCTCCGGCGACACCCGGCTCACGTACGGCGAGCTGGAGGAACGGGCCAACAGCATGGCCCACCACCTGATCGCAGCGGGCGCCGGACCGGACACGATCGTCGGGGTGTGCCTGGACCGCGGCCCCGATCTGCTCCCGGTCCTGCACGCCGTATGGAAAGCCGGCGCGGCCTACCTGCCCATCGATCCCGCGCTACCGCCCGCCCGCATCGGCCACATGCTCTCGGACGCGCAGGCACCGCTGCTGGTCACGACCGCCGCGCACGCGGACCGTACCGCGGACTTCACCGGCGTCCGCGTGGACCCGACGGCCGACCGCGACGCGATCGCGGCACGACCCGCGACCGCCCCCGACAGTGGAACCGGATGCGATCCGGAGCGACTGGCGTACGTGCTCTACACCTCGGGCTCGACCGGCCGCCCCAAGGGCGTCATGATCGGCCACGGCGCCCTCCACAACCTCCTGACCTCCCTCCGCGAGGACGTGGCACCGGCCCGTCGGTCCACCTGGCTGGCCGCCACCTCCATCTCGTTCGACATCTCCGGTCTCGAGCTGCACCTGCCGCTCACCACGGGCGGGCGCATCGTCCTGGCGAGCGACACGGAAGCCAAGGACGCCGCCGCGCTCAGGGCCTTGGTCGACGCGCACCGCGTTACGCACGTGCAGGCCACCCCGTCCGGCTGGCGCCTGCTGCTCGCCGCCGGGTTCGACAACTACGCCGTCACCGCCCTGGTCGGCGGTGAGCCGCTCACCGCCGCACTCGCCGCCGCACTGCAGGACAAGGTCCAGCGGCTGGTCAACGTCTACGGCCCCACCGAGACGACCATCTGGTCCACCTTCTGGGAGGTCCCGGAGAACGCCACCGCGATCTCCATCGGCCGACCGCTGGCCAACACCGGCACCTACGTCCTGACCGAGGACCTCCGTCCGGTGCCGTCCGGAGTCGTCGGCCATCTGCACCTGGACGGCCACGGTCTGGCCCGCGGCTACCTCGGCCGTCCCGACCTCACGGCCGAGAAGTTCGTACCGAACGCTTTCGGCCCGGCCGGTTCGCGGCTCTACCGCACCGGTGACCTGGCCCGCTTCCTGCCGGACGGAACGCTGGAGACCCTCGGCCGGATCGACAACCAGGTCAAGGTGCGGGGCTACCGCATCGAGCTCGGCGAGATCGAGTCCGTCCTGGCCGGCTGCGCCGGGGTGCGCGAGGCGGTCGTGACCGTGCGGGAGAGCGAGGGGGAGAAGTCCCTGGTCGCCTACGTGGTCCCGGACGGCGACGGTGAGGTGGACTCGGCCGTGCTGCGGGCGGATCTGGGGCGTTCGCTGCCCGAGTACATGGTTCCGGCGGCGTTCGTGGTGCTGGACGCGATTCCGTTGAACGCGAGTGGCAAGGTCGACCACCGGGCGCTTCCGGCACCGGAGTTGGGTGCCTTCGCCGTGTCGGAGCGGTTCGTGGCGCCGCGTACTCCGGTGGAGGAGCGGCTGGCGGCGGTGTGGTGCGAGGTGCTGGGGCTGGAGCGGGTCGGTGTCGAGGACAGCTTCTTCGACCTCGGCGGTGACTCCATCCGCGCCGTGCGTCTCGTCGGCGCACTGCGCGCGGCCGGCTACGACGTGTCCATCCCCGACGTCTTCCAGCTGAAGACGATCGCCGCGCTGGCCGGCCGCGTTGCCGGTCAGGAGGTCGGCGAGTCGCTGATCCGGGCCGTCGAGCCCTTCGCGTTGATCAGCGAGCACGACCGCACCGCGCTGCCCACCGGCGTCGTGGACGCGTACCCGCTCTCCCAGGTCCAGACGGGCATGCTCGTCGAGATGCTGGCCTCCGGGGACGAGCACGTCTACCAGAACATCAACTCCTTCCGGATCCCCGACGCAGAGCCCTTCGACGCACCCGCCATGGGCCGCGCCCTGAGCACCGTGGTGGCCCGGCACGACGTCCTGCGGACCTCGATGCACCTGGACGGCTACTCCCAGCCGCTCCAACTCGTCCACGCCGAGATCGACGTACCCCTGGCCGTCCACGACCTGCGCGGCCTCACACCCGAGCAGCGGACCGCAAAGGTCCGTGCGTACGTCGACGAACAGAAGGCCGCCGGCGCCGAGCTGAAGCACGCCCCGCTGCTGCGGATCGCCGTGCACATCGAATCCGACGACGCCTGGCGGCTGACGGTCGGCTACCAGCACGCCGTCGCGGACGGCTGGAGCCTCAACTCGCTGCTGATGGAGCTGCTCGGTCTGTACCGGGAGCTGTGTGACGGGCGGGAGCCGGCCGCGTACGAGGTGCCGTCGGTGCGGTACGCCGACTTCATCGCGGCCGAGCAGGCCTCACTGACCGATGCGGCAGACCAGTCCTTCTGGCAGGACGTGGTGGACGAGCACGCGCCGGCGCACCTCCCCGGCTCCTGGGCACCCACGACGGACGGCCCGCCCGACCGGTCCGTCGCCCACCGTCAGGTGCCGTTCGCCGATCTGGAGGAGGGGCTGCGGCGGCTGGCGGCGGGGGCGCGGACCTCGCTGAAGAGCGTGCTGCTGGCGGCGCACGTGAAGGTGCTGGGCTCGCTAACGGCGGAGGACGCCTTCCACACGGGCGTGGTCTACCACGGCCGGCTGGAGGCTCCGGGTGGTGACCGGGTGCTGGGCATGCACCTGAACACGCTGCCGTTCCCTGTGGTCAAGGGCGCGCGGACGTGGCGCGAGCTGGTGGAGCAGGTGTATGCGCGGGAGACCGAGATCTGGTCACACCGCCGCTACCCGCTGCCCGCGATCCAACGCGCGGCCGGCAGCACGGACGGATTCCTGCCCGCCCTCTTCGAGTACCTCGACTTCCACCAGGTCGACACGGACACGGTGGACGTCTCGTCCACGCTCGGCGACGGCGCCAACCAGTTCGGGCTCACGGCCCTCGCCAGCGGAGGTTCGGTCAACCTCATCGCCGCAGCGAACGTGCTGAGCGAGGAGTCGCTGGGTTGGTTGGCCGGGATGTACCGGTCGGTGTTGGAGTCGATGGCCGCTGATGCGGATGGGGATGCGACGGTCGTGTTCCTGTCCGAGGCGGAGCGCGGGTTGTTGGCGGGTGCGTGGGCCGATGGCGCTCGTGTGGAGTGGCCGGTGGGCTCGACGTTGGACGCGTTCGAGGCGCAGGCCGGGCTAACTCCGGATGCGGTGGCCGTGGTCGCCGGTGAGGTGCGGTTGTCGTATCGGGAGGTGGAGGAGCGGGCCAACCGTATCGCCCATCACCTGATCGCCGCCGGTGCCCAGCCCGACACCCTCGTGGGTGTCTGTCTGGAGCGTGGTCCGGAGTTGGTGCCGGCACTGCTCGGTATCTGGAAGGCGGGTGCGGCCTATCTGCCGCTGGACCCGACGCTTCCGGCGGATCGACTGGGGTTCATCCTGGCCGACACCGGGACCAAGCTCCTGATCACGCAGGGCTCCCTGATGGCAACGGTCGCCCCGCTCCACGAAGGCACACTGATCGTGGTCGACACCGACCACCGCCGCATCGCCCGACACCCCGCCACCACCCCCCACCGCGACGACACAACCACCCGCGCCCTCGCCTACGTCATCTACACCTCCGGCTCCACCGGCCGCCCCAAGGGCGTCATGGTCGAACACGCAGGCCTGATCAACTACCTGCGCTGGACCATCGACACCTACGCCTCCCAGGGCGAAGGCGGCGCCCCACTGTTCTCGTCGATCTCCTTCGACCTGGGCATCCCCGACCTCTTCACCCCGCTGCTCTGTGGTCGTCCGGTCACCCTGCTGCCGGATGCGTTGGAGACTGCCGAACTGGGTGCGCTGCTGGCTGCTGCCGGTCCGTTCGGATTCGTGAAGCTCACCCCGGGCCACCTCGACCTCCTCACCCACCAGTTGTCGGCGGAGCAGGCGCACGGCCTGGCGGGTGTGGTCATTGCCGCGGGAGACAACTTCCCGGTCTCCCTCGCCCAGCGTTGGCAGAAGCTGGCCGGCGAGGGCGGTACGAAGGTGGCGACCGAGTACGGTCCCACCGAGGTCACCATCGGCAACTCCGGCCTGATCATCGACCCCGACCACATGCCGGTGACCGAAGCCGTCCCCCTCGGCGCACCCATTCCCAACACCGCCATGTACGTCCTGACCGAGGACCTGCACCCGACCCCGATCGGCGTTGCCGGTGAGGTCTACATCAGCGGCCACGGACTGGCCCGCGGCTACCTCGGCCGACCCGACCTCACCGCCGAGAAGTTTCTGCCGAACCCGTTCGGCCCGGCCGGCTCACGCCTCTACCGCACCGGCGACCTCGCCCGGTTCCTCCCCGACGGGACGTTGGAGACCCTCGGCCGCATCGACAACCAGGTCAAGATCCGCGGATACCGCATCGAACTCGGTGAGATCGAAGCCCGCCTGCGCGAACACCCCCACGTACTGGACGCCGTCGTCACCGTCCGCGAACCCCAACCCGGCCACAAACGACTCACCGCCCACCTAGTCCCCCGCAACAACGAAACCCTCGACACCACCGCCCTCCGCACCCACCTGACGACCACCCTGCCCGACTACATGGTCCCGGCCGCATTCCTCGTCATCGACAACATCCCCCTCACCACCAACGGCAAGATCAACCACCGCGCACTCCCCGCACCCGACCTGACAGCCTTCGCCGCCACCGACGAGTACGTCGCGCCGCGCACCCAGGTGGAGAAGACCCTCGCCGCGATCTGGTGCGACGTCCTCGGTGTGGAACGCGTCGGTGTCGAGGACAGTTTCTTCGGCCTCGGAGGTGACTCCATCCGCGCCGTCCAGGTGCTGGCCGCCGGACGGGCCGCCGGTCTGACGCTCGCCGTATGGATGATCCTGCAGGCCAGATCGCTCGGTGAGCTGGCCGCCATGGCCTCGCCCGAGGAAGCTGCTGGGGGTCCCACCCCGGCTGCCGACGGCATTCCCCTGACTCCCGGCCAGTTCCGTCTGTTGGACGAGGGCACCTCCGGGGGCCGGTCCCTGCGGCTCGTGCTCAGCACGCGGCCCGATCCCGTACTGCTCGGCCGGGCCCTTGATGTGTTGGTGCGTCACCATGCCGCCCTGCATGCCGTCCTGGCGGCCGACGGCTCCCACTGGGCACCGGGGGACACGTCCGCGCGTACGGAGCACGCTCCCCTGCTGCGCCTCCACGACCTGGGAGCCGTTCCAACCGACGGGCGCGCGTCCGCCGTCGCAGCGGCCGTCGCCGCGGACCGTACGGCCCTCGATCCGGGCACGGGCGTCCTCGTCCGGGCGTCCCTCGTCACGGCGGACGACACCGAGCCCGGTGAACTGTGGCTCACGGTGCACGGTTTGGCGGTCGATGCCGGGTCCTGGCCCGTCCTCGTCGAAGACCTCAACACGGCCTACGCCCGGCTCGCAGCCGGCCTGGACCCCGAACCGCTGCCCGCCGGTACGCCGTGGCACGCCCGGGCCGCCGATCTCGCCGAAGAGGCGGCCTCGGACGAGCTGGCGGAACAGGCGGAGACCTGGCTGAACCGGGTTCCCGGCAGCCCGCTCCCTCTGGACCGGCAGCCGCCCGGTGGTCGCTGCGCCATCGATCGGGGCCACATCCGGCGGACGGCCGCCTCGGTCACGGCCGTGCTCTCCCCCGGGCTCACGGCCGAACTGGCCGCCGGCCCCGATGCGGAAGGCCTCCTGCTCGCCGCCCTGGGCCGGACCCTCGCCGAGTGGTCGGGCGGCGATCGGGTCGAGATCGACGTGGTCACGGACCCGCGCCAGGATCCCCGTACGGGCGCTGCGCTGTCCCGTACGGTCGGGCTCCTGACCGACCGGTACCCGGTGTCGCTGCGGCTTCCCCGGAACAACGATCCGCACGCCACTGCCACGGCCGTGGGCCGGCAGCTGCGGGCCGTTCCGCAGCCGGTCCACGGCTACGGCCTGCTGCGCCATCTCGCGCCGGACACCGAGCAGGCGGCGGAGCTGGCGGCGCAACCGGATCCGCAGGTCCTGTTCGCCCTCGGGCCCGTGCCCTCGACGACCGAGCACGGCGAGGACGGCGGGAAGGACGAGGGCACCGGCAGGACCCCTGCCTTGGTCTTCATGCCGGGTCGCATCCGTCCGGAACCCTCCGGGGAGACGCCGCGGCGGCATCTGCTCGAGGTCGACGCCCGGTTCCTCGGCGGCCAGCTGTACGTGGAGTGGACGTTCAGCACGGCGCTGCACGACCGCGCGACGGTGCAGCGGCTGGCGGACCGTCATGTGCGGGAGCTGGGCACGATGGCCGCGCACACCGGTGCGCCACGGCGCACGGTCCGAGCGGCCTCCCCCTACCCGTGGCCGCGGCTGCGTGCGCTGATGGAGGAGCACGGCGTACCCGGTGCGAGCGTGGCGCTGATCGAACACGGTGAGGTGACCGCGGTCGAGAGCTTCGGTGTCCTCGGTGTTGAGCAGCCGGAGCCGGTGACCGCGCAGACGCTCTTCCCCGCGGCTTCGATCAGCAAGCACGTGACGACGTACGCGCTCCTGCGCCTGGTGACGGAGGGCCTGGTCGACCTCGACCGGGACGTCAACACCTACCTGGAGTCGTGGCAGGTTCCGCAGGGCCCGGCT
Organism: Streptomyces sp. NBC_00273; assembly: GCF_036178145.1. NCBI lineage: Bacteria > Bacillati > Actinomycetota > Actinomycetes > Kitasatosporales > Streptomycetaceae > Streptomyces > Streptomyces sp. NBC_00273. The sequence goes on from NZ_CP108067.1 coordinate 2,595,854, forward strand.
CCGGTGACCGTGCGCGCGCTGCTGGGCAACCGGTCGGGGCTGGCGCAGCACCCGCGCGTCGAGGAGCCGTACCGCCGCGGCGGCCCGGTGCCGACCGTGCTGGACGTGCTGCACGGACGGCCGCCCGCGCGCACCCCCGGGGTGCGGCGGGAGGAGGAGCCCGGGCGGACCTTCCGGCAGAACCAGATCAACTTCTCGGTCCTCCAGCAGGCGATGTGCGATCTCACCGGCAAGTCCTTCGACTCCCTCGTCCGTGAGCTGCTGTTCGAGCCGCTGGGGATGACGGGCAGTGGCTTCGACTCCGTCTATCCCGACTCCTCGGGCCTCCCCTTCGCCCGCGGCCACGACGCTGCGGGCCGGCCGGTCCCGGACGGGCACGTCGTGCACCCGGAGACGGCGGCCGGCGGGCTGTGGACGACGGCGCGGGACCTCGCCGCACTGGCCGTCGAGATCCGGCGCGGCTATCTGGGACGCCCCGGCGCACTCGTGGCGTCGCCGCTCGTACGGGAGATGCTCACCGCCCGGGCGGGCCGGAACTACGGCTGGAGCACCATCCTCGACGACAGCGGCGCGGACCTCGAGTTCGGCCACGGTGGGCAAGCCATCGGATACCAGGCCATGACCGGGATGCGGGCGCAGTCCGGCTCCGGTGCCGTGCTGCTCAGCAACGCCGTTGCCGGCCGCGAGCTCGTCAACCACCTGCTCGCCGGCGTCTGGGCCGGTCAGGAACGGCTGGCGCACCTGTGGCGGCGGGCGATCGCCGAAGCCACGGAGCGCGAGCGGGCGGCCGGACCCAGCTCCCCCCTACACCACTGACCACGCCCGCCCCGCGGCCGCGATCACCCGAAAGGAACCACACACGATGACTACCGCCCTTCCCGCTCCGGTCCAGGCCTCCGTCGGCCTGACGCTCACCGACGCCGAGCGCACCGAGGTCGAGCGGCTCGCCTCGGAACTGGCCGAGGCGCCGCACCGGCTCATCGACGAGCGTGCCTGGATCGACACCGCGCGTCGGCTGTCCGGCCGCCTGCCCCTGCGCATCCGGCAGGAAGTCCGCGACTACCGTTTCGATCCGGGCGCAGACGGCCTGCTGATCCTGCGCAACCTGCCCATGGACCCCGCGGCGCTGCCGGAGACTCCGGCCGTGCCCGAGTCGGTGGAGCGCGTGCCGACCGTACCGGCCGCGGTGAGCACCCTGATCAGCCTGTGCCTGGGCGAGGTCGTCGCCTACCAGGCCGAGAAGTCCGGTGCGCTGGTACAGAACGTCGTACCGATCCCGGGGCGTGAGGAATCGCAGAGCAACGCGGGCTCCACGCTGCTGGAACTGCACGTGGAGAACGCCTTCCACCCGCACCGACCGGACTTCGTGAGCCTGTTGTGCCTGCGCAACGACCACACGAACACGGCGGGCACCTTGGTGTCCTCCATCCGTCAGGCGCTGACGCTGCTCCCCGAGCACATCCGGGAGGTGCTGGAGTCGCCGCGGTTCGTCACGCAGCCGCCGCCGTCGTTCCGTGCCGGGGACGCTCCGCAGCACGCCGTCCTGGAGGGCAGCCGGCAGGACCCGAACGTCCGGGTCGACTTCCACGCGACGAGCGCGCTCGACCCGGGTGCCGCGGCGGCCCTGGAGGCCCTGCAGGCCGCGTTCCTCGACGTCGCGGCCATGCTGGTCCTGCAGCCCGGTGAGCTGGCCTTCGTGGACAACCGTGTCGCCGTCCACGGCCGTACGTCGTTCCGGCCCCGCTACGACGGCCGGGACCGCTGGCTGCACCGCACCTTCGTCCACCTCGACAACCGCCGCACGACGAGCTACCGCGCTGACAGCGGCTTCGTGCTGGCCTGATGGACGACCGCGCCGAGCCGTGGTCCGTCCTGGGCACCGCCGCCCCGCGTCGGGGCATCCGCCCGATCGGGGCCGCGGTGGCGCTCTGGCGGCTGGACACCCGGCGGGAGGTGATCGGCGGCCACCGGGTAGGGGACGCCCTGCTGGACGCCTCGGAACGCTCGCGGGCCGCCGCCCTGGTACGCCCCGGGGACCGGCACCGCTACCTGGCCGCGCACGTGGGCCTGCGGGTCCTGCTGGGCGGCTACTTGCGCATCCCGCCGGAGCGGGTGTCGTTCGTCCGGGAGGACTGCCCGCACTGCGGGGGCCCGCACGGCAGACCCGCGCTGGCCGGGGGCCCGGCGGCGGGACTGCACTTCTCGCTCTCGCACACCGGGGACGTGGCCGCGGTCGCGGTGGCCGCGGCCCCGGTCGGGCTGGACATCGAGACCCACCCGCGCCCGGAGACGGCCGAATCGCTCGCGCGCTCCCTGCACCCGCGGGAAGCCGCGGCCCTCCTCGCCCTCCCGCCAGCCGCGCGCCCGGCGGCTCTGGCCCGCGTCTGGGTCCGCAAGGAGGCCTACCTCAAAGCCACGGGTCACGGCCTCGCCGCCGGCGCCACCCATCCCTACGTAGGCACCGCCCCCGACCCGTCCCCCACCCCGAACTGGACCCTCACGGACCTCCCAGCCCCCCGGAACCACGCAGCAGCCCTGGCCAGCCCCGTCCCCGGACCCTGAGGGTCCGTGGTGGGTCATCGGGAACAGGTGGATGCGGCCGTTCGGCCGTGTCGGAGCCCAGAGCGGACGAGCGTCAGCCGAGGGCGGGGATGATGTCGGAGCCGTAGGCGTCGATGGTGCCCTCGCGGTTGTCGTGCATGTCGTAGACGGCGAACTGGTCCACGCCGAGGTCGCGCAGGTGGCGGAGCTTCTCGACGTGGGCCTCGGCGGGGCCCAGGAGGCAGAAGCGGTCGACGATCTCGTCGGGAACGAAGACGGTGTCGGGGTTGTCGGCGCGGCCGTGGTGGGAGTAGTCGTAGCCCTGCCGGTCCTTGATGTACGCGGTGAGCTCTTCGGGGACCATCGAGGAGTGCTCGCCGTACTTGGACACCAGGTCGGCGACGTGGTTGCCGACCATGCCGCCGAACCAGCGGCATTGGTCCCGGGCGTGCGCCAGGGCCTCCGGGGAGTCGTCGGCGGTGACGTAGGCGGGCGCGGCGACGCAGATGGCGAGGGCGTCGGGGTCGCGGCCCGCGTCGGTGGCCGCCTGCCGGACCGCCTTGACCATCCACTCGGTGAGGAACGGGTCGGCGAGCTGGAGGATGAAGCCGTCGGCCTTCTGACCGGCGAGGGCGAGCGCTTTGGGGCCGTACGCCGCCATCCAGACGGGCAGCTTGCCGTTCCTGATCCACGGGATGCGGATCGGGTTGCCGTCGACCTCGGCCTCGCGGCCCTCCGCCAAGTCGCGGATGACCTCGATGGCCTCGCCGAGGCGGGCCAGGGTGTTGGGCCTGCGGCCGGCCACCCGCATGGCGGAGTCGCCGCGGCCGATGCCGCAGACGGTGCGGTTGCCGTACATGTCGTTGAGGGTGGCGAAGGTGGAGGCCGTCACCTCCCACGTGCGCGTCCCCGGGTTGGTCACCATGGGGCCGACGTGCAGCTTGGTGGTGTTGGCGAGGATCTGGCTGTAGATGACGAAGGGTTCCTGCCAGAGCACCGCCGAGTCGAAGGTCCAGCCGTAGCGGAAGCCGTTGCGCTCGGCGCGCTTCATGAGGCTGACGACCTGCGAGGCGGGCGGGTCGGTCTGCAGGACGAGGCCGAAGTCCATACGTCGCTCCTTGCTGGGGAGTACGGGAGCCGGGGCGTGCGGGCCCCGGCTCCCCCTAGAGGTATTGGCAGGTGGAACGGTGGACGAAGGCGCCGTGGCCCGCCCGGCCCGTGTACTCGCGCTGGTCGATGACGATCTCGCCGCGCGACAGGACCGTGTCGACGCGTCCGGTGATCCGCCTGCCCTCGTACGCCGAGTAGTCCACGTTCATGTGGTGCGTCTCGGCGGAGATGACCTGCTCGGCGTGCGGATCGTAGAGCACGATGTCGGCGTCGGAACCCGGCGCGATGGTGCCCTTCTGCGGGTAGAGGCCGAACATTCGGGCCGGGCTCGCACACGCGATCTCGATCCAGCGGCGGCGGCTGATGTGCCCGTCCAGGACCGCCTGGTGGAGGAGGTCCATCCGGTTCTCCACTCCGGGCAGCCCGTTGGGGATCTCCGAGAAGTCCCCGCGGCCCAGTTCCTTCTGACCCCGGAAGCAGAACGGGCAGTGGTCGGTGGAGACCACCTGGAGGTCGTTGGTCCGCAGGCCCCGCCACAGGGCCGCCTGGTGCTCCTTGGGGCGGAGCGGGGTGGAACAGACGTACTTGGCGCCCTGGAAGTCGGGCTCCTCCAGGTTGTCCGTGGACAGGAAGAGGTACTGCGGACAGGTCTCCCCGAAGACGGGCAGGCCCTTGTCGCGGGCGGCGGCGAGCTCGCCGACCGCTTCCTCCGCGGAGACGTGGACCACGTAGAGCGGAGCGCCGGCGACCCGCGCCAACTGGATGGCACGGTGCGTGGCCTCGGCCTCCAACAGCACCTTGCGGACCTCACCGTGGTGGCGCGGGTCGGTCTCCCCGCGCGCCAGGGCCTGCTCGATCAGCACGTCGATGGCAATGCCGTTCTCGGCGTGCATCATGATCAGCCCCCCGTTACCGGAGGCCCGCTGCATGGCGCGCAGGATCTGGCCGTCATCCGAGTAGAAGACCCCCGGATACGCCATGAACAATTTGAACGAACTGACGCCTTCCTCGACGAGCCCGTCCATTTCCTTGAGCGTGTGCTCGTTGACGTCCGACACGATCATGTGGAACGCGTAGTCGATCGCACAGTTGCCGTCGGCCTTCGCGTACCAGGCGTCCAAGCCCGCGCGGAGCGATTGCCCTTGCGACTGAACCGCGAAATCGATGATCGTGGTCGTACCGCCCCAGGCCGCGGCGCGCGTCCCGGTCTCGAAGGTGTCCGACGCGAAGGTGCCGCCGAATGGCAGCTCCATGTGGGTGTGCGCGTCAACCCCACCCGGGATCACGTACTTCCGGGAGGCATCGATCACCCGATCGGCAGTCCAGTCCTGGCTACCTGTGGTCGCCAGGGCTACGACGCAACCATCCTCGATCAGGACATCCGCGTGCAGCTCTTCGGCAGCGGTGATCACAAGGCCACCGGTAATGAGAGTTCTGGTCATGCCTGAGAAATCCCTTCCCGTCGGGTCGCGTCGATCGTGCGGTCGGCCGTCCGGGCTCCGGCGGCGGCCGAGCCGTGTGCGGCCGGCGCCGCCACGCGGCCGTCCTCGATCCGGACGTCGGCGTGCAGTTCGTCGGAGGCCGTGCCGACGGGGCCGCCGCGGATCAGGGTGCGGATGCTCATGTGATCCCCCTACTCAGATGCTGCGCAAGGCCTGTTCGAGGATCTCGGCGCCCTCTTCCGCCTCGGCGACGGTGAGGGAGAGCGGCGGCGCGATGCGCAGCACGCTGGTGTTGTACCCGCCGCCCTTGCCGAGCAGCAGGCCGCCTTCGCGGGCCGCCTCCAGGACGGCCGCGGCCGCGTCCGGGTCGGCCTCGTCGGTGCCCGGCTTCGTGAGTTCGAGGCCGGCCATCAGGCCCCGGCCGCGGATCTCCCGTACGGCGGGCACGGTGGCGGCGATCGCGCGCAGCCGCTCCAGGAGCATGCCGCCGACGCGGCGGGCGTTGCCCTGGAGGTCGTGCTCCAGCAGGTACGCGAGGTTCGCTACGCCGGCCGCCATGGTGACCGGGGAGCCGCCGAAGGTGGAGATGGAGTTGGAGTCCAGGCAGTTCATCACCTCGGCGCGGGCCACGACCCCGCCGATGGACATGCCGTTGCCGATGCCCTTGGCGAAGGTGAGGATGTCCGGCGGGCCGTTCTGGGCGTGTGCCTGCCAGCCCCAGAAGTTGTCGCCGGTGCGGCCCCAGCCGGTCTGCACCTCGTCGCTGATCCACAGGATGCCGTGGCGGTTCAGGACCTCGCGGAAGGCTCCGTAGAGGCCGTCGGGCGGGGAGGTGAAGCCGCCGACGCCCTGGATGGGTTCGGCGATGAGGGCGGCCACTCCCCCGCGGGCCTGGCCGAGCACGTCCTCCAGGTCCTCGACGGCGGCGGCGGTGAAGGCGGCGTCGTCCAGGTGGGCGAGGGGGCCGCGGGTGCGGACCGCGCCCTGGACGTAGTACGTCTGCAGCGGCGAGAGGCTGGTCGGGGACCAACCGCGGTTGCCGGTGATCGAGACGGTGGAGAAGGACCGGCCGTGGTAGCTGTTGCGCATCGCCAGGATCTGGTTGGAGCGGCGGTACGTCGTCGCGAGCAGCAGGGCGGTGTCGTTGGCCTCGGTGCCGGACGTGGTGAAGAACACCCGGGCGTCGGGGATGCCGGAGAGCGCGGCGACCCGCTCGGCCAGCTCGATCATCGGCCGGTTGAGGTACAGGGTGGAGGAGTGGATGATCCGCCCGGCCTGCTCGGACACGGCCTTGGTGACCTCGGGCAGGGCGTGGGCGGTCATCGTGGTGAGGATGCCGCCGAAGAAGTCGAGGTAGCGGTTGCCGTCGGCGTCCCAGACGTGGCGGCCCTCGCCGTGGGTGAGCTCGATGGGGTGCTTGTAGTAGAGCGCGAGCCAGTCGGGCAGGACGGTGCGGTGGCGGCTGTGGAGCGGGGTCGGGTTGGTCACGGTTGTACGAGCCCTCCGTAGGCGTCGGGGCGGCGGTCGCGGTAGAAGGCCCACTGGTCGCGGACCTCCTTGATCAGGTCGAAGTCGAGGTCGCGGACGACGAGTTCCTCGTCCTTGTCGCTGGCGACCTCCCCGACGAACTGACCGCGCGGGTCGACGAAGTAGCTGGTGCCGTAGAAGTCGTTGTCGCCGTACTCCTCCTGGCCGACGCGGTTGATGGCGGCGACGAAGTACTCGTTGGCGACGGCGGAGGCGGGCTGCTCCAGCTGCCACAGGTACGCGGACAGGCCGCGGGAGGTGGCGGAAGGGTTGTAGACCAACTGCGCTCCGGCAAGGCCCAGTTGGCGCCACCCCTCGGGGAAGTGGCGGTCGTAGCAGATGTAGACGCCGATCCGGCCGACGGCGGTGTCGAAGACGGGCCAGCCGAGGTTGCCCGGACGGAAGTAGTACTTCTCCCAGAAACCCTTGACCTGGGGGATGTGGTGCTTGCGGTACTTGCCCAGGTAGCTGCCGTCGGCGTCGATGACGGCGGCGGTGTTGTAGTAGAAGCCCTCGCTCTCCAGCTCGAAGACCGGTACGACGATCACCATGCCGGTCTCGCGGGCGAGGTCCTGCATGCGGCGTACGGTCGGACCGTCGGGGACGGCCTCGGCCCAGCCGTAATGCTCGGGCTCCTGGACCTGACAGAAGTAGGGGGCGTTGAAGACTTCTTGGAAGCCGATGATCTGCGCGCCCTGGGCGGCTGCCCGGCGGGCGTGCTCCTCGTGCTTGGCGATCATCGATTCGGTGTCTCCGGTCCAGGTGGCCTGGACCAGCGCGGCGCGGACGACTTGGGCCATGAGCTGCTCCTCGCGACGGGAACGCCGAGTTCTACGCACGTAGACGGTATGCGTAGGGAGTAGAACGTAGGCCTCGTCACAGCGTGGGGCAAGACCGCCGTGCACGGTTGGAGTAGTCGATCACGTTACGTCGCCCCGCGGTCGAATCCGGTCACCAGGCGGGCGGGTTACGCACCGGCGATGCCCGCCACCCGTAGGGCGTGGACCAGGTCGCGGTGGTGGGGTCCGGGCAGTGCCCGGGCTGCCCGGAGCAGTCGCGGGGCGAACCACTGGGGGTCGTACCGGGCCAGGCCCGCCGCCTCCTCGGCGGTGCGCACCCGGACGAAGGCGCCGAGCAACGCGTCGGCCTCGCGGACCCGGCCGGCCCCGCCGAGGGCGAGCGCCGCGTCCGCGACCTCGACGGCCGGGCGGGCCGCGCCCTGGCGCAGCAGGGCGTCGCAGTCGGCCTCCCGGCCCGCGGCGCCGAGGGCGGCCGCGGCCGCCGCGAGTCGCTCGGGCGGGAGCGAGGCCGCCTCCCACAGCAGGGTGGCCCAGTCGGCCGCGAGCCCGGCCCGGGTCAGCTCGGCGGCGAGTGGGGGCAGCTGCTCGGCGGGCCGGGCCGCGGCCTCGCACAGCAGGACGTGCGCCTCGCCGCTGCGGCCCTGGGCGCGCAGGGCGAGCAGGGCGGCGGCGACGGGTCCCGGGACGCCCGCCGCAGGCCCTGCCGGGTGCTCGGCACGCGGTACGGGGCGGGGCGCGGCCTCGGCGGGGCCGGGGGCTTCGGGTGCGGGGTCGTCCGGAACGGCGAAGCGGGCTCCGCGCGGCGCGGGGAGCGCGGCGCCGGGAGCAGAACCGGGGGTGCCGTCCCCGCCGGGGTATCCCGGCGGCGGGGTGAAGGCCGGGGCCGCGGGGGCCGCCGAGCCCGCGTACCGGGCGCCCCCGGCGCGCCGCGCACCGCGCAGCCACCGCCCCTCGGCCCGGCCGACCGGCGGCTCGGCCCGCGGCTCGGCCCGCGCGGAGGGTTCCTCGGCGGCGGCCGTGTCCGGCCGGGTGTTCGGTACGGCGCTCGAGCCCGCGCTCGCCCCGGTGCTCGGCTCGGTGCTCGCCCCGGCGCTCGACCCGGCGCTCGGTGCGGTGCGCGCCTCGCGCTGCCGGGGCACCCCGGGCAGCCACGGCGCGACCTCCGGCCGCGCCGGCCACAGCCCGTCGGGGCCCACGTGCAGGGCCCGCAGGCGGGCGGCCAGGTCTTCGTGGCGGGCCACGGCGCGGGCCACGTCGTCCTGGGCCCAGGCGAGTTCCCGGGTGAGGGCGTCCGTCTCGGCCCGGTCGGCGGCCCGGCCGAGCCGTACCGTCAGGCTCCGCAGGGCCGTCTGCGATGCGGCCCGCTGGGCCACCGCCGCGGCGAGCAGGGTCCGCAGCTCCCCCTCGCCGCCCGGCAGCCGGTCCCACACGGCGACGGCCGCCGCCCGCAGCTGGGCCGCGTATACGGTCTCCCGCGCCGCGAACTCCGCACCCCGCGCCCCGGCCAGGTCCCGCAGCAGCGATTCCACCATGTCCCACGGGGGCATCGCCGCCCCGTCGAGACAGGCCTTCATCCCCTCCGGATCCCGGCGCAGGAACTCCCCGTACCAGCCTGCCCCGGGATCCAGTCTCTGCGTCAACCCCAGTAAATACCCCGAGAGTTGACTGATCGCCAGCGAAGTCGCGGTCTCCATGACGGCATTGGATCCCACCTGTGTTACGGGCGGGCTACGGGAATCTCAAAGCTTGACGGCGATCGCGGTGTGCGGACGCTTGCCCCGGCGCGCCAGGGCGGCCGGCACGTCCACCACCCAGAACTGCCAGGTGTACTTGCGCGACATCAACTTCCGCACCCGCCGCAGCCCCGCCTCGTCGAGCAGTCGGGCCTCGCCCTCCCGCGGCTGCGCCCCTTCCTCGACGCGCCCGCGCATGTCGCAGGCGGTCACGGTGACCCGCCCGTTGTTGCGGATCCGCTTGACCTTCCACGAATCGCTGCGCGTCCACACGTACAGCTCGCCCCCGTCGGCGACCGCCCACACCGGTGTCGCCACGGGCGTGCCGTCCTTGCGGAAGGTGGTGAGGCTGACGTACCGCGCCCTGCCGAGCTCTTCGAGGTCCATGTCCGCACCCTAGGGGGTGGATCGCCGATCAGGCGGGCGGGGTCTCTCCGTGGCTGACCGTTTCCCAGGCCACGAACAGCTCGTCCGTCCCGGCCGGCCGCGTCTTCTCGACCAGGGCGCGGGTGTACGGGAGCTTCGCGCCGGTCCGGGTCTCGTAGTGGTGCAGGGCCACCTCCAGGTCGGGCCCCATGGTCCGCTCCACCTTGCCCCCGCACAGCCACGGCGGGGCCTGGGCCCCGAGCTGGTACTTCGCGTGGAACTCCAGCGCGGTGCGCAGCCGGGCGGACTGCTCGCCGTACAGGTCGACGCCCTGGTGCCAGGCGGTCTCGGCGATGTGCGCGGACGCGGCGAGCGCGTAGCCGACGTGCATCAGGTTGCGGCAGGTCTCCTGGGCGATGCCGTCGACGTAGGTGCCCTGGTCGAACCAGTACGCCTTGACCTGGGCGGCCGTCTGGATGGCGGCGGACCGCGGGGCCATCGGGCGCGGGCCGTCCATCCGGAGGTAGAAGTACGCCGGCACGCGCGCCCGGAACCGCTCCAGGGACTCCCGGAAGACCGCTCGGTCCTCCAGGAAGACGGCGATGGAGACGGCGGCGTCGGTCATGGCCAGTTCCCAGTTGCCGTTGTAGGCGGGCACCTGGGTGCGGACGGCCGGCAGGTAGGCCGTGCGCAGCATCTCCTTGAACCGGGCGACCCGGGGCTCCGCCCAGTTCGGGTAGTCGGCGTGCATGATCTCGGCGGCCCGCGCCCAGCTGGATCCGGACCAGGCGGCCTGGAGTCCGGCGTTGTCCTCGCGGTGCGTCTTCATCACGGCCGACCAGGCGTCCATGATCTGCACGGCCTTGCGCGCGTGGGCGGGCCTGCCGTTCACCGACCACAGCAGGGCGTGGCTGTAGGCGGCGATCGCGTCCTGCCGCTCGTCGAGACAGGACTGCGGTCCGCTGTTGAAGGGGCAGGGCACCACGTCGGCCGGGTGCGGGGTGTAGTCGAGCGAGGCGTAGCGACTGCCGAGGAGCGCCCGGTAGGCGGAGAGCCAGGGTTCCTTGCCGGCCGCGACCATCTGCTTCGCCTGCCGGAGCTGACCGCGGCTGACGACGACGCCGGGGTGGTGGAAGACCACGTCGCCGGCGCGGTGACGGCCTTCGGGGGCGGCGCACGCCGCGAGCAGCAGGCCGCCCGCGAGGAGGGCGCCGACGACTGCGAAACCGACTCGCTTGGATGCGTTCATGGCTGACACGCCTTCACGCTTGCCCCGTGCTCCGCACCTCCCACCGCCCATTGGGCCGTCTGGCCGCCGGGCCCGCCCGAACGACAGGAGCCGACGGGACTTTGACGACAGGCCTAGGCGGGGACGACGGCGCAGCGTCGCAGCAGATCGTCCAGGGAGAGGCCGAGCGCCGCGGCGAGGGCTGCGACCGTGAAGAAGGCGGGGGTGGGTGCCCGGCCGGTCTCGATCTTGCGCAGGGTCTCGGCGGAGAGTCCGGCGCCGGCCGCGACCTCGACCATGCTCCGGTCACCGCGGGCCTCGCGCAACAGGACGCCGAGCCGCTCGCCGCGCTCGCGCTCTTCGGGGGTGAGGGGGGTACGGACCATGCCCCCATCCTACCCCGCACACCAATAACTATCCCGTTATTCTTATACCGGTATAGTTATTGGCATGGTGAAACTGAAGACGGACCGAGAGATCGACGAGATGCGGGCCGCGGGCCGGGTGGTCGCCCGCGCCCTGGCCGCCGTACGGGAGGCCGCCGGCGTGGGGGTGTCCCTGCGGGACCTGGACCAGGTGGCCCGAGAGGTGCTCCGCGGGGCCGGTGCCACCTCGCCCTTCCTGGGCTACCGGCCGCCGTTCGCACCCGTGCCCTTCCCCGCCGTGGTGTGCGTCTCGGTGAACGACGCCATCGTGCACGGCATCCCCGACGACTACCGACTGCGGGACGGCGACCTGGTCAGCGTCGACTGCGGGGCGGAGCTCGGCGGCTGGGCCGGGGACGCGGCGGTCAGCTTCACCGTCGGTCCCGCCCGGGCCGCCGACCTCCGGCTGATCGAAACCTCCGAGGCGGCCCTCGCCGCCGGGATCGCCGCCGCCGTGCCCGGCAACCGGATCGGCGACATCGCCCACGCGATCGGCACCACCTGCCGCGCCGCCGGGTACGGGGTGCCGGACGGCTTCGGCGGCCACGGCATCGGCCGCACCATGCACGAGGACCCGGGCGTGCCCAACGAGGGCCCGCCGGGACGCGGCATGAAGCTGCGCCCCGGCCTGGTCCTCGCCATCGAGCCGATGCTGATCGCGGGCGGTACGGACGACTACACGTGCGACGCGGACGGCTGGACCCTGCGCACCGTGGACGGCAGCCGGGCCGCCCACTCGGAGCACACGGTCGCGATCACCGCCGACGGCCCGCGGATCCTCACGGCCCTCTGAACCCCTCCCCGGCCCCTACGGCTTCCCGTGCGGGTGGACCACCATCGCCGAGCCGCCGCCCCGGCGGCTGGTCTCGGCCGCTGCCAGCCAGCGCCCGTCCGGCAGCCGCTGCACGCCGGTGGCCGCGCCGATCTCCGGGTTCTGCCGGAAGCCCTGGCCGATCGCCTCCAGCTGGGCGCGCAGCGGGCTGTTCCACAGGCCCGGCTCCAGCTCGGTGGTGGTCTGGTTGCGCTGGCTGGCCCGCGGCGCGGCGATCGCGTCGACCAGCGGCAGACCCCGGTCCAGGTGGCCGATCAGGGTCTGCAGCACAGTGGTGATGATGGTGGCGCCGCCCGGGGAGCCCACCGCGAGCACCGGGCGGCCGTCCTCCAGCACGATCGTCGGGGACATGGAGGAGCGCGGCCGCTTGCCGGGGCCGGGCAGGTTCGGGTCCGGGACCCCGGGCGCGGCCGGGGCGAAGGAGAAGTCGGTCAGCTCGTTGTTGAGCAGGAAGCCGCGTCCGGGAACGGTGATGGCGCTCCCGCCCGTGGACTCGATGGTCAGGGTGTACGAGACCACGTTGCCCCAGCGGTCGGCGGCCGTCAGGTGCGTGGTGTTCTCCCCTTCGTACGTGGTCGGGGCGGCCTGACCGGAGCCGCCGCAGGCCACCGGGCGGCGCGGGTCGCCGGGGGCCAGCGGGCTGGTCAGCGTACGGTCCGGTGCGATCAGGCAGCCGCGCGAGTCGGCGAACCGCTGCGACAGCAGCTCGCGCGTGGGCACGTCCACCGCTGCCGGGTCGCCGACCCAGCGGCCCCGGTCGGCGAAAGAGATCCGCGAGGCCTCGATGAAGCGGTGCAGGTACTGCGTCTCGGACAGCTTCGAGAGGTCGGTCCGCTCCAGGATGTTCAGCGCCTCGCCGACCGTGGTGCCGCCGGAGGAGGAGGGAGCCATGCTGAAGACGTCCAGGCCCCGGTAGTTCACCCGGGTCGGGTCCTGCCGCTTGGTCGCGTACGCGCGCAGGTCGGCGGTGGTCAGGTCGCCGGGGCGGACCTTGCGGGTGGCCGCCGGGTCCACCGGGGGTGTGCGCACGGCCCGGACGATGTCCTCGGCGAGGGGTCCGCGGTAGAGGGCGCCGGTCCCCTTGCGGCCGAGTTCGGCGTAGGTGGCGGCCAGGTCGGGGTTCTTGAAGGTGGAGCCGACCACCGGCAGGGCGCCGCCGGGCAGGAAGAGCTTCGAGGTCGCCGGGAAGTCCTTGAAGCGGTCCTGGTTGAGCTCGGTCTGGGCCCGGAAGGTGCCGTCCACCGTGAAGCCCTCGCGGGCCAGTTTCTCGGCGGGTTTCAGCAGCTTGTCGAGCGGGCGGGAGCCCCAGGCGTCGAGGGCGCTCCTCCAGGTGGCGGGGGTGCCGGGCACGCCGACGCCAAGGCCGCTGGTCTGGCCCTCCGCGAAGGGGATGGGGAGGCCGTTCTCCTGGAAGAGGGTCTCGGTGGCCGTGGCGGGGGCGGTCTCGCGGCCGTCGATCGTGTGCACCCGGCGCGAGCGGGCGTCGTAGTAGACGAAGTAGCCGCCTCCGCCGATGCCCGCCGAATAGGGCTCGGTCACCCCGAGCGCGGCAGCGGTGGCGATCGCCGCGTCCACGGCGTTGCCGCCGGAGCGCAGGACGGCGATGCCCGCGGCGCTGGCGTCGGCGTCGACGCTGGCGACGGCCCCGCCGTAGCCGGCGGCGACCGGCACCTTGGCCGGTGGGGCGGCCGTGGTGGGCGGGGCCGCGGCCCCGGTGGAGACGAGCGCCCCGGCGAGGGCGACGAGCGCTAACTGACGTGCGGCGGGGACGCGCATCCGGTTCCTCCGGTCGACTGCCTGTCAGGTCTGGTTCGCGCAGCGTAACTTCACCGCACCCCCCGCGTCAGGAAGGCGGCCCGGCCGCTACCATCCGCCGCATGAACGACGACGTGCGCAACATCGTGCTCGGGGTGATGGCCACCGCGGTCAGCGGCGGTTTCGGCTGGTTCGCCCGGACCTATCTGTGGCGCCGTACGCTGCGCCGCAAGCAGGCGTTCTTCGGGCTGCCGGCCGGCGCCGAGTGCCTGTTCGTGGTCAACCGGCAGATGGGCGGCAAGGAATCGTCGGTGCACCGCAACGACGCGTTCGCGCTGCTGGAGATCTCCGCGCTGATCAAGGACTGCGGCGCTAACGTCCAGATCGTCACCCACGACGAGGCGCGCCAGGGCTTCGGCGACCGCGCCGAGTTCTGCGTCGGCGGCCCGACGTCCAACACCCGTACGGTGGCGCACCTGGCCTCGATGCTGCCGGGAGTACGGGTGAACGTCGACGCCCAGGAGCACGTGGACCGGGGCGCGATACAGGTGGGCGGCGAGAGCTACCGGTGGGCCCAGGGGCAGGTGGAGTACGTGCTGCTGGCCAGACTGACGGGCGCACAGGGCGGCCGTCCCGTCTTCCTGCTCTCCGGGCAGACGGCGGTCAGCAACCAGGCCGCCGCCCGCTATCTCGCCCGCCACCACGAGCGGCTGGCCCGCACGTACGGGAAGGATCCTTTCTGCTTGGTGCTGAAGGTGGTCAACTCCGATGCCTACGGCCCCGATGTGACCGAGCTCGCGGCCGATGTCACCCGGGCCGCCCTGACACCCGAACCGGCAGCCGTGTGATCCCGTTGATGAAGTTGGAGACCAGCCGGCGCGGCGGTCCCGCCAGTTCCGGCGCGGGCATGGCCGCGCACCACTCCTCGTAGAGGATCCGCAGCTGGAGCCGGGCGAAGTGGGCGCCGAGGCAGACGTGCGGGCCGTCCCCGAAGGAGACGTGCGGGTTGGGCGTCCGTGCCAGGTCGAGGCGCCCGGGGTCGGCGAAGACGCGCTCGTCGTGGTTGGCGGACGCGTGGAAGACCACCACCTTGTCGCCGGCGCGGATGGACCGCCCGGCCAGTTCGGTGTCGACGGCGGCCGTGCGGCGGAAGCTGAGCACCGGCGGGTGGACGCGCAGGAGTTCGTCGACGGCCCGGTCGAACGGGACGGATCCGTCCGCGAGCCGGCGGTAGGCGTCCGGGGCCCCGGCCAGTGCGAGCAGGCCGCCGGGGGCGGCGCTGCGTACGGTGTCGTTGCCCGCGACGGTGAGCAGGAAGAAGAACATCTCCAGTTCGGCCGGGTCGAGCCCGGCCCCGGCGAGGGCGGTCAGCACGTCGTCGCCGGGGTGGGTGCGCTTGTGGTCGGCCAGTTCGCGGGCGTACGCGAACATCTCGCCGAGCAGGGCCGGGGAGCGCGGGTTGAGCGGGGTGCCGTCCGGGCCGAGGAGCGGCACCGGGGCGTCGTCGGGGTCCTGGTACCCGATGATCCGTACGGTCCACTCCAGCAGCAGGGCCCGGTCGGCGGCCGGGACGCCCAGCAGGTCGGTGAGGTTCAGCAGGGCGTACTCGTCGGTGACGGCGCGTACGAGGTCGGCGGCGCCGTCCTCGGCGTCCTGACGGGCGGCGGCGAGCAGGGCGCGGGCGCGCTCCCGTACCCGTCCGGCGAAGGCGTCGACGCGGGCGGGGGTGAAGGCGCGGGACACCAGCCGCCGCAGCCGGCCGTGCTCGGGCGGGTCCTGGTTGAGCATGGTGCGGCGCAGGAACGGCAGGTCGGCCGGGTCGGGGTCACGGATCTGGGTGGCGCCCAGCCAGGAGGAGTACGTGCGGTGGTCGCGCAGGACCCGTACGACGTCGGCGTGCCGGGTGACGGCCCAGAAGCCGGGGCCGGCGGGCCAGCCCGAGATCTCCGGCTCCGCCTGCCAGGCCACGGGGTGCCGCTCGCGCAGCAGCCGGTAGCGCTCGTGCGGGATGCCGGCGGCGTAGATCCGGGGGTCGAAGACGTCGGGGACGTCTGCGGCGTGGTCCATGGGGCCACCGTGACGGGTGCGCGGCCCTGACCGCAAGGTCGCGGTCGGGGCCGCGGTCATGGTCGCGGTCAGGGGGTGCTGCGCCCGTCAGCGCTTCAGGTCGCATTCGGCCGGGGCGAGGGTGGTGTCGCTGCCCTGCAGGGTGACGGGGTTGAGGGTGTCCTTCTTGGCGGAGATGCCGATGGTGCACACGAGCTGCATGCGGGCCAGTGGCGAGAGGTCGCCCACGGCGAACGGCACCTTGACCGTCATCCCCGCGTGCGGGCTCGGGCTCACCGCGAGCTTCTCCGGCCCCGAACCGGCCGGCAGCTGGGGCAGCCCCGTTTTGAGTCCGGCCTCGCCGGCCCGGCCGCGGGGGCCTTCCAGCAGCAGGTGCAACAGCACCGCGGGATTGAGGTCGTAGCCCGCCAGGAAGCTGAACGGGGCCGGGACGAGCCGGTCGCCCTCCTTGGAGAGGAAGTAGAGATAGGTGTTGTTCTTGCCGTCGGCGACCTTGACGGTGGCGGCGTGGCCGCTGTCGATCACCCCGCTGCGTTTGATCCCGCATCCGGTGAGCAGGAGGGCGCAGCTCACCAGCGCCGCCGCGGCCGCGGCCGACCGGGACCTCGTCCTCGTCCTGCGCCCTGTCATCCGTGGGCCTCCAGCGGCATGTCGAGGGTGAAGACCGCTCCCCCGGCGGGCCCGTTGGCCGCGCGGAGGGTTCCGCCGTGCAGGCGGACGTTCTCCAGGGTGATGGCGAGGCCGAGACCGCTGCCGGCCGAACGGGTCCTGGCCGCGTCGGCCTTGAAGAAGCGGTCGAAGATGTGCGGCAGCACCTCGGGGGCGATGCCGGGTCCGCTGTCGGCGACGTCGATCAGCAGCCGTTCGCCGTCCGCGCCCGGTGCGGTCCGTACGGTGATGCGTACGGGGGCGCTGCCGTGCCGCAGGGCGTTGCCGACGAGGTTGGCGAGGACGACGTCGAAGCGGCGCGGGTCGAGCCGGGCGCGCACCTGGTCCGGCAGTTCGGCGACGACGCGGTCGTCGACCCAGTGGCGGCGTTCCAGGGTCTTGCGGACGGCTTCGGCGATGTCCACGTCGTCGAGGTTGAGCTCGGCGGCCCGGGCGTCGAAGCGGGAGATCTCCATGAGGTCCTCGACGAGGACGGCGAGCTTGCCCGTCTCGGTGCTGACCAGGCGCAGGGCCTTGGCGGTGTCGGCGTCGAGGCGTTCGGCGTCCTCGTCGAGGACCTCGGTGACGGCGAGCATCCCGGCGAGGGGGGTGCGCAGTTCGTGGGAGACGTCGGAGGCGAAGCGGCGGGCGCGGATCTCCGCGTCCTGGAGCTCGCGCACGGACTGTTCCAGGGCGCGTGCGGTCTCGTTGAAGGTGCGGGCGAGTCCGGCGAGCTCGTCGGCGCCCCGGACCTCGATCCGGGTGTCGAGGCGGCCGCGGCCGAGGTGCTGGGCGGCCCGGCGCATGTCGCGGACCGGCCGCAGCACGCTGCGGGCGGCCAGCAGCGCGGGCACGATGGCGATGGCCAGTCCGGGGACGGCGCCCTGCTTGGCGGCGTCGACCATGGCCTCCACGGTCTGCTTCTCGGTGGAGAGCGGGACGCTGGCGTAGAAGACGGCTCCGGTGGATTCGGTGAAGCCGTTGTGCTCGAAGAGGGCGGGGACGCCGATGGTGAGCCACGGGTTGCCGCGCGCGTCCTCGACCCGCTGGAAGGCGGTGTAGTCGTGGCGGCGGACCTTCTCGCGCAGGTTGTCGGTGATCACGCTGGAGGTCGGCGTGTCGGGGTTGGTCGAGACCCGCACGCTGCCGTACTCGCCGAAGATGATCCACGGGTGCGGTTTGCCGCGCTTGCCGAGGTCGATGACGATGCGCTGGAGCTCCTGCTGGTCCAGCGGAAGACGGAACTCCTGCTGCTCGACCTGGTCCCGCAGGGTGCTGATGGCGGTGTCCTGGGTCTGCTTGAGGATCGCGTTGCGCGCCTGCTGGTAGGTGAGGGCGGCGGTGGTCACCGCGCTGATCGCGGCGACCAGCAGGAAGGCCGCGATCAGTCGGGTGCGCAGGCCCAGCGGCGCGATGCGTCTCACGGTCGCCTACAGGGGACCGAAGCGGTAGCCGAAGCCGCGCACGGTCTGTATGTAGCGGGGGCTCGCGTCGGGGTCCTCGACCTTGGTGCGCAGCCGGCGCACGCAGGCGTCCACGAGCCGGGCGTCGGCGTGGTAGCTGTGGTCCCAGACGTATTCGAGGAGTTGCTGGCGGGAGAAGACCTGCTCGGGCGAGGCCGACAGGTGCAGCAGGAGCTTGATCTCGCTGGGGGCGAGGGGCACGCGCTCGCCGTTCTTGGCGACGCTCAGCCCGGCGCGGTCGATGGTCAGCTCACCGTGGTGCTCGACCCCGGAGCGGGTGCCCACGGGGTCGCTGAGCCGGCGCAGTACGGCTTTGATGCGGGCCTCGATGACCTCGGTGCGGGCGGGTTTGACGATGTAGTCGTCGGCGCCGGCCTCCAGGCCGACGACGACGTCGAAGTCGTCACCGCGGGCGGTGAGCATGATGATCGGCACCTGGCTGGTCTCGCGGATGCGGCGGCAGACCTGGACCCCGTTGATCCCCGGCAGCATCAGGTCGAGCAGGACGAGCTCGGGGCGGAAGCCGCCCATCAGCGCCAACCCTTCCTCGCCGGTCTCGGCTGAACTCACGTCGTGGCCCCGGCGGCGCAGGCCGAGGCCGACCCCCTCGCGGATGGAAGGGTCGTCCTCGATCAGCAGTACGCGTGGCATCCGGTCAGTATCCCAAAGGTGTTGCGGGGGCTTTCCTCAGCGGCCGATCCTGCGCCACAGGGAGTTCAGCATGTCGGTGATCTCCGTCAGGCGCAGCGGCCCGGCGAGGATGACGACGACGACGGCCAGGGCGACGGTTCCCGCCCCGAGCGCGGCGAAGTCGCCGAACGGGTCGGCGGCACGGGCGGCCGCGTACCCGGCGGCGGCCGCCGGTGCGCAGGCGACGAGCAGCCGCAGGTGGGTCCGTAGGGCGGTCGCGCGCCGCTCCGTACGGGTGCCCGCGCGCGGGCCGAGCCGGCGGGCGAGGGCGTACGCGGTGACGGCGGCGCCCGCGAGGAAGGCGACGGAGGAGGCCGCGGCCATGCCGGTGACGGCCCAGCGCGGGGACAGCAGGAAGTAGGCGGCGGCGGACAGTCCGGCGGTGAGGGCGGCGATGACCAGGTTGAGGAAGAAGGGGGTCCGGGTGTCGGAGAGGGCGTAGAAGCCGCGCGAGAGGACGTACTGCGCGGAGTAGGCGATCAGGCCGGGCGCGAAGGCGATGAGGATGCCCGCCATGACCTCGATGTCGGCGGCGCCGATGCGGCCGTACTCGAAGACGCTGCCCATCACCCAGGGGGCGAGGGCGGCGAAGAGCGCGGCGGCGGGTACGACGAGGGCGGCGCTGGAGCGCAGGGCGTAGGAGATGTCGCGGCGTACGGCGCCGAGGTCGCCCTCGGTGGCGGCCGCGCTCATCCGTGGCATCAGGGCGGTCACGAGGGAGACGGTGATGATGCCCTGGGGGACGATCCACAGCTGGTAGGCGTTGCTGTAGGCGGTGTAGCCGGCGCCGCCCGCGAGTCCGGCATCCACGGCGTGCTGTTCGGTGGCGGTGGAGAGCCGGGTGACGACCCAGTAGGCGATCTGGTTGGTGAGGACGAGCATGACCAGCCAGCCCGCGTTGCGCAGCGGGCGGCCGAGGCCGCTGCCGCGCCAGTCGAAGCGGGGGCGCCAGCGGAAGCGGGCGGCGCGCAGCGAGGGGACGAGGGCGAGGGCCTGGATGACGATGCCGAGGGTGGTGCCGAGGCCCAGGAGCCGCGTCTCGGCGGCGGTGAGGCCGGCCGCACCTCCTTGACTGCCCTGGGAGACCACGAGGAAGAGTCCGAAGACGCCGATGATGACGAGGTTGTTGAGGACCGGGGTCCACATCATCGCGCCGAACCGGCCGCGCGCGTTCAGCACCTGCCCGAGCAGGGTGAAGAGTCCGTAGAAGAGGATCTGCGGCAGGCAGTAGCGGGCCAGGGCCACGGTGGTGCTCGCCTGGGCGCCGTCGTAGTCGGTGTAGACCGAGACGATCAGCGGGGCGGCGAAGACGGCGACGGTGGTGAGCGCCACGAGGGCGACGGTGCAGGCGGTGAGCAGCCGGTCGGTGTAGGCGGTTCCGCCGTCCGCGTGCTCCTTGGCGGCCCGGACCAGCTCGGGTACGAAGACGGCGTTGAGCGCGCCTCCGATGAGCAGGATGTAGATGATGTTCGGGACGGTGTTGGCGACGGCGTAGCCGTCGGCGAGGAGGCTGGCGCCCAGCGCCGCGACGACGACGGCGGAGCGGATGAATCCGGTGGCCCGGGAGACGATCGATCCGGCGGCCATGAGCGCGCCGCTGCGCAGCACCGAGGTCTTCCCGGACGGCGCGTCGGCGGCGTCCGGGGTGGCGGCCCCGCTGCTGTCGGTGCCGGTGCGGGTGCCGCTCTCGGTGTCGGTGGCCGTCACCGGCGGGCCAGGTAGGCCTGGAACGCCTTGTAGAGCGCCGCGTTGGCGACTCCGTCCATCGGTATCTCCCACTCTCCGAGCGTTTCGACGACCTGTCCGCCGGTGCCGAGCTTCCAGCGCAGCAGTCCGAACGAGCGTTCGTCGGGGTCGAGGGTGGAGGGTACCCCGCGCATGTCGTATTCCTCCGCTCCGAGGGCGTGTGCGTCGCACATCATGCGCCACTGCAGGGCGTTGCTGGGCCGTACCTCGCGGCGGTGGTCGGCGGAGGCGCCCGTCTGGTACCAGACCCGGTTCCCGGCGGTGATCATCGTGTGGGCGGCGAGGATCTCCCCCCGGTGGACGCCCAGGTAGAGCCGCATGCGGCCGGGCTGTTCCTCGTTCAGGACCCGGTACTGCTGCTCGTAGTACGCGAGGGAGCGGCCGAGGCGGAAGCCGTCGCGCTCCTCGGTGATGCTCAGCAGCCGGTAGAACTCGGGCAGGTCGGCGTAGGTGCCGATGACCGTCTCCACGCCGGCCTTCGTGGCCTTGCGCACGTTGCGCCGCCATTCCTGGTTGAGACCCGACCACACCTCGTCGAGGGTGCGGCCGGCCAGCGGCACGCGGAAGACGTGGCGGGGCTGGGCATCGCCGTCGTCCTCGCCGCCGCACCGCTTCCAGCCGCGGGTGCGCAGCCGGTCGGCGAGGGCGGCGCCCACCGGGTCGACCTCGGTGGCGAGCACGTCGGAGATCTGCCGTCCGGGCCCGGTCGCGGCCTTGGCGGTGGCCGCGTCCCAGCGACGGTAGGCGGGGGTGGGGCCGATGCGGACGGCGAAGGCGCCGGAGGCGCGCAGGTGGCGCAGGAGCGGGTTCAGCCAGCGGTCGACCTGCGGGTCGGACCAGTCGACGACGGGCCCTTCGGGGAGATAGGCGAAGTATTTCCGCGTGCCGGGGAATTGCCGGTAGAGAACGAGTCCGGCTCCCTGAATCTCACCTTCCGGATAGTGCCATCCGACCCTTTCCGAGCGCCAGAGGTCCTTTACCCGCGCCCAGGACGGGTACTGGAGAAAACTCGCGCCTCCGTGCCAGTGGAGGAAGGTCTGGTATTCGGTGACGGACAGGGCGCGCACCCGGAGCTGCCCGTCCTGGTCATGGTCCTGCTGGGCGGGGTTCACGAGCAGTGCACACACGGCAGACAGCCTTCCTGTTCGTCCTGACGGTCTCTCACAGGACTCTCACAGCGGACCGTGACCGAACTGCGCGGCGTTTGTGACCGGATGATGACCGTTTCGCTGCGGTCCACGTCACAAGCGGGAGGACGAGCTTTTCTGCCGAATGCGGAACCTAAAGTCGCCTCGTTCGCATCTCCTTTTGCGAACGTTCATCGCCACCACTACTCGAAGGGGCCCTTCGTTGAGCCGTATACGCCGCACCGCCATGGCGGGCACCGCACTGCTGGCCGCCTCGCTCACCGCCTGTTCGGGCGGGAGCGACGGTGGCGGCGACGACAAGGGCAAGACCGAGCTGAAGCCGAAGACGGCCATGGCGGTCTCGGTGAACCTCACGGGCGATCAGGTCAAGGCGGGCCAGCCGGTGACGGTGACCGTCGCCGAGGGCAAGTTGGCCCAGGTGAAGGTGACCGACGCCAAGGGCGCGGAGCTGCCGGGGAAGATATCCGACGACGGGAAGACCTGGACCTCGGAGCGCAACGCCCCGCCCGGTGCGGAGTACAAGGTCGAGGCGCAGAACACCGAGAGCCAGAGCGCCACCACGCAGTTCAAGACCGGCCCCGCCGACAAGGTGAACAAGGTCGCGATCAACATCTCCAAGGGCAGCACGGTGGGCGTGGCGATGCCGGTGTCCCTCGTCTTCGACAACCCGGTGACGAACAAGGCCGAGGTGGAGAAGCAGCTCAAGGTCACCACCTCGGACAACACCGAGGGCTCCTGGGGCTGGATCAAGGACTACGACGGCAAGGACCGCGTCGACTGGCGGCCCAAGGACTACTGGAAGTCCGGCACGGACGTGAAGGTCGACATGCACCTGAACGGCGTGGACTCCGGCAAGGGCGGCGGGCTGTTCGCCCGCGACTACAACACCGAGTTCAAGATCGGCAAGGACCGCCGGATCCAGGTCAGCCTCGACACGAAGAAGATGTCGGTGACCCAGGACGGCCAGGCGCTCAAGACGGTCCCGATCTCGGCCGGCACTCCCGGCGGCAAGAAGGCCTCCTGGTCCGGGAAGATGGTGATCATGTCGAAGGAGGGCACCATCCGGATGGACTCCCAGACGGTGGGCCTGGACAACGCCTACAACAAGATGGTCGATTACTCGATGCGTCTGACCTGGTCCGGCATGTACGCGCACGCCGCGCCGTGGAACGAGGGCAACTTCGGCCGCGCCAACAGCAGTTCCGGCTGCGTGGGCATGAGCGACGCCAACGCCAAGGAGTTCTTCGGAGAGTCCCAGATCGGCGACGCCTTCGAGGTGGTCGGCGAAGGTTCGAAGGGCAACGCCGACATCGGCAACGGCTACGGCGAGTGGAACCTGACGTGGGACCAGTGGAAGGCCAAGAGCGCCCTGTCCGGCGCCCCGCAGAACGGCTGACGGCCGCGCCGCAGTTCGTCCACCGCGGTCGGTCCACCGTGACCGCCCAATCGTTACCGGCACGTAACTTACCCACGGGTTACTTTCGGTAACGCGCTCCCGTTACCGTCGGGTCACTTTGACGACCCCGGCGTACGCGTGAGGAGCGAGGGATGCGACGCACCACCACCGCCGCGGCCGTGGCGACCCTACTGGCGGCAACCGCCCTGGGCCTGGCCCCGCACCAGGCCCAGGCGGCTCCGGCCGCCACCGTGACAGCCGCCGACGACGCCTCCTCGCAGATCCGCTTCCACGACATCCCCGGCTCCGGCGGGGTCACCCTCAAGGGCAACGTCTTCACCCCGGCCGGGGCCTCGAGCGGCCGGACCTACCCGCTGATCGTGCTCCCCACCAGCTGGGGCCTGCCACAGGTCGAGTACGTCGCCCAGGCCAAGAAGCTCGCCGACTCCGGTTACGTCGTGGTCAGTTACACCTCCCGCGGCTTCTGGCTCTCCGGCGGCAGCATCGAGGTGGCCGGCCCGCCGGACATCGCCGACGTCAGCGCCGTCATCGACTGGGCCCTCGCCAACTCCCCCGCCGACGCGGACCGCATCGGCCTCGGCGGGGTCTCGTACGCCGCCGGCATCACCCTGCTGGCCTCCGCGCACGACCCGCGCATCAAGGCCGTGGTCGCGATGAGCGGCTGGGCCGACCTCATCGACTCCATCTACTCCGGCCGCACCCAGCACCTCCAGGCCGCCGCGATGCTCGGCGCCGCCGGATACCTCACCGGCCGCCCCGGACCCGAACTCAAGACGCTCCTCGGCAACTTCCTCGGCTCCCGGCTGGACCAGGAGCAGCAGATGATCGAGTGGGGCAAGAAGCGTTCGGCCTCCGAACAGGTGGACCGGATCAACGCCAACGGCGCCGCGATCATGCTCGGCAACGCCTGGGGCGACACCATCTTCCCGCCCAACCAGTACGCGAAGTTCTACGAGCGGCTGACCGGCCCCAAGCGCCTGGAGTTCCGGCCCGGGGACCACGCCACCGCCGAGGGCACGGGCCTGCTGGGGCTGCCCAACGACACCTGGACCAACGCGCACCGCTGGTTCGACCGCTACCTCAAGGGCGAGCGCAACGGCATCGACACCGAGGCCCCGGTGCAGATCAAGTCCCGTAGCGACGACGGGTACGAGGGCTACGCCGACTGGAAGTCGGTCGGCTCCGGGGGCACCGAGAGGCTGGCGCTCTCCGACGGCGAGCACCTCTTCGCCAACGTCGACTCCGGCGCCAACGGCGGCGTCCTCCTCCTCTCCAGCGCCCTCGACCAGTTCGTGAAGGCGCCGCCGATCGCCTCCGTCCCGCTCCTGCCCCGGGCCTTCGCGGCCGTCTGGCAGTCGCAGCGCTACGACGAGGCGCGCCGGATCCGCGGCACCGTGGAGCTGCACACCACCGTCACCCCCACCAAGGGCGACGGCACCTTCGTCGCGTACCTCTACGACGTGGGCCCGCTCGGCATCGGCAAGCTCGTCAGCAACGCCCCGTACACCTTCCACGGGAAGGCTCCCGGCCGGGCCTTCGGCGTGGACCTGGAGCTGTTCTCCACCGCCTACGACGTCCCGGCCGGCCACCGGCTCGCCCTCGTCATCGACACCGTCGACCCGCTCTACATCGAGCACAACCCCCTCGGCGCGCAGCTGACCTTCTCCTCGCCGCGCACCGATCCCAGCTACGTGTCGGTGCCGCTGCGCGAGCAGTGACCGTCAGTGCTTGAGGATCTTGGAGAGGAAGTCCTTGGCCCGGTCGCTCTCGGGGGCGGTGAAGAACTGCTCCGGGGTGCGGTCCTCGATGATCTGCCCGTCGGCCATGAAGACCACGCGGTTCGCGGCGGAGCGGGCGAAGCCCATCTCGTGGGTGACCACGACCATGGTCATGCCCTCGCGGGCGAGCTGCCGCATGACCTCCAGCACCTCGTTGATCATCTCCGGGTCGAGCGCGGAGGTGGGCTCGTCGAAGAGCAGGGCCTTGGGGTCCATGGCGAGGGCGCGGGCGATCGCCACGCGCTGCTGCTGACCGCCGGAGAGCTGGGCCGGGAACTTCTCGGCCTGGTCGGCCAGGCCGACCCGCTCCAGGAGCTCCCGGGAGCGCCGGTCCGCCTCGCCCCGCTTGCGGCCGCGGACCTTGACCTGCGCGAGCGAGACGTTGGCGCGGACCGTCTTGTGCGCGAACAGGTTGAAGGACTGGAAGACCATCCCCACCTCGGCGCGCAGCCGGGCCAGCTCCTTGCCCTCGGCGGGCAGCGCCTCCCCGTCGATCCGGATCGTGCCCGACTCGACGGTCTCCAGTCGGTTGATCGCGCGGCACAGGGTGGACTTCCCGGAGCCGGAGGGGCCGATGACCACCACCACCTCACCGCGGCCGACGGTGAGGTTGATGTCCCGCAGTACGTGCAGCGCACCGAAGTGCTTGTTGACGTCCCGCAGCTCGATCAACGGTTCGACGGCCATCTGCTGCCCTGCCCACGTGTCGGAGTCGGTCTCGGTGTCGGCCCCGGTGTGCCGGGGTCAGCGCAAACTATCCGGCTCCGGAAGGGCACTTCGCACGCGGGGGGAGCCGCGACACGCCGGGGCGTCAGCCCTCGGACGCCTCGGCGTACGCCTGGCTGAGCTCGGGGGATCCCGTCATCGCCCAGGACAGGCCCGACTCGATCACGTTCAGCTCCCGGCCCGAGGCCAGCCGGATCACCGGCTGGCCGTTGGGCCACACCCGCCACGCGGCTCCCGGAACGGTCCGGATGATCACGGTCCCGAGGTAGAAGCCGGCGTCGTTGCCGAGCCAGGGCACCGCCTCGGGGTCCCGCCGCCAGCGCGGCATCAGCTGGTCCAGGGCCTCCAACGAGCCCTGGCTCTCGTCGAGTTCGAGCCCGGCCGCCCTCGCCTGGACGCGCAGCATCTCGCACTCCGAGAACAACTCGGCGACGCCCTCGGGGTCGTCCGCGAGGGCGGCGGCGAGTCCCGTGCCCTGTTCCGTTTCGCGTCGGTTCAGCCAGTTGCCCAGGAAAGGGATGTTCATACCGCCCAGCGTCGCACCAGGATCCGCCCCTGACCACAGGGCGCGCCTGGATCCGTCGGCCCGGATGGCACCGGCTACCGGCTACCGGGCGAGGTCGAGGTCCACGACGACGGGAGCGTGGTCGGACGCGCCCTTGCCCTTGCGCTCCTCGCGGTCGACGTAGGAGTCGGTGACGGCCTTGGTGAAGGGCTCGTTGCCGTAGACCAGGTCGATGCGCATGCCCTTGTTCTTGGGGAAGGCGAGCATCCGGTAGTCCCAGAAGGTGTAGGGACGGTCGTACTTCAGCGCGCGCGGGAACACGTCCGAGAGTCCTGCGGCGCGCAGCGCCTCCAGGGCGGCCCGTTCGGCGGGGGTGACATGGGTGAGGCCCGCGAAGACGGCCGGGTCGTAGACGTCCTCGTCGGTCGGGGCCACGTTGAAGTCGCCGAGCACCGCGAACGGCCGCGGACCGGCCGCGTCCTCGGCGACGGCCGTGGTCAGGGCGCGGAACCAGTCCAGCTTGTAGCCGTAGTGGTCGTGCTCGACCTCGCGCCCGTTGGGCACGTACACCGACCAGACCCGGACTCCGCCGCAGGTGGCGGAGATCGCGCGGGGCTCCTGGACGCCCTCGTAGTCGGGCCCGCCGGGCAGCCCTAGGACCACGTCCTCCAGGCCGACCTTGGAGAGCAGGGCCACGCCGTTCCAGCGGCCGGTGGCATTGACCGCCGACTCGTAGCCGAGCTCGCGCAGCGCGTCGTGCGGGAACTGCTCCGCCGAGCACTTGGTCTCCTGGATGCACAGGACATCCGTGCCGGAGCTCTCCAGCCAGGCCAGCAGGCGCGGCAGCCGGGCGGTGATGGAGTTGACGTTGAAGGTGGCGATACGCATACGTGCCAACCTACCGCCCGGCACCGACAGTCACAGTTCGGCGGAGTCCCCCGCGGTGAGTCGCCCGTGGTCGGTGCCCCCGAGGGCGCCGAGGGCGTGGTCGTAGATCGGCCGGGCGATGTCGGAGAGGTAGGCGTCGTGGATGTCCAGGGCCCGGCGCGGCTTGACCTCGCGGAGGTAGTCGATCACCTCGGAGACCTTGTTCCAGGGGGCGTGCACCGGGACCATCAGGGTCTCGACGGGGACACCGGGCACGGTCAGCGCGTCCCCGGGGTGGAAGAGGGAACCTTCGACGAGGTAGCCGACGTTCGTGACGCGCGGGATGTCCGGGTGGATCACGGCGTGCAGCTCCCCGTGGACCTGGACCTCGAACCCGGCCGCGGTGAAGGCGTCGCCGTGGCCGACGGTGTGCACCCGGCCCGGATAGGCGGGGGCGAGCTTCTCGGCGACGCTGCGCAGGGTCCACAGCTCCACCGCCGGATCGGCGTCGAGGGCGGCCCGCAGCCGGCCCTCCTCGAAGTGGTCGGGGTGTTCGTGCGTGACCAGCAGGGCGTCCGCCCCCCGTCCCGCGTCCGGTTCGCTGAAGGCGCCCGGGTCGATGACGAGCGTGCGCCCGTCCTTCTCCAACTGGACGCAGGAATGCAGCCGCTTGGTGAGCTTCATGATCCCAGGCTAGCGGGCACCGGGGCGGGTCACGGGGTGGTGGAGGAGACGACGTAGACCTTGGAGACCTTGGGATCGGTGAGGTCGACGGTGACGTCCCGGGTGGGCCGCGGGTCGTCCTGTTCGAGGGTGGTGCCCAGCCACGAGGTCTCCGGCTTCCAGTGCCAGCCGGCGATCGAGGTGTCGTGCGCGGAGACCGAGACCCCGGGGGTCAGGTCCTCGCGGCTGATGCCGAGGGAGGACAGGAAGCCGTCCAGTTCGGGCGGGGTGACCGCGAACTGGACGTACAGCCGGCTGGTGCGCCAGTTGTTGGTCTCCAGGAACCCGACGCGCCAGGCCTTGTCCGGGACGGGGACCTCGTAGATGCTGCGCTGCACCTTGGAGGGCCAGCCGGGGCGCACCTTGGACGCGCCGATCTTGGCGGCCTTGTCGCGGCCGCTCTCGCGGCTCTGCTGGGTGGAGATCGCCAGGTAGCCCGCGGGTACGCCGACCAGCAGCAGGATGATGATCGCGGTGATCCAGCGGCGCTTGACGACGTGCCTGCGGTCCTCGACGGCGGGCGCCGGGGTGCCTTCGACGTCGGGAGCGGAGGCCTGGTGGGGCAGGGTGGGCGGGGTCACTGTTTTTCCTGGTCCTCGGGGACTGCGGGGTCGCGCCGACCCAGCTGCTGCGCGTAGCGCTCGTACCGCTCGTAGCGCTCGACCCGGCGGCGGGTGGCGCGGCGGAAGCGGCGGGCGACGAGCCGGGCGAGGTCGGCGGCGCCGACCATGCCCGCCTCGGGTCCGAGCTGGGCCTTGGCGATACGGGCTTCGGGGCGGTAGCCGCGACCGGTGAGGTGGCGGCGGAAGGCGTCCCGGGCCGGGCCGATCAGCAGGTCGTCTGCGGCGCTGACCCCGCCGCCGATGACGAAGCAGGACGGGTCGAGGGCGGCGGCGAGGTTGGCGATGCCGACGCCCAGCCACTGGCCGATGTCCTGGAGCAGTTCGACGCACATGGCGTCGCCCTCGCGGGCCAGCTCGGTGATCAGCGGTCCGGTGATCTCGGAGACGTTGCCGCCGACCCGGGCGATGATGTTGTACGCGACCGGCGAGTCGGCGGCGGCCAGCTCGCGGGCCTCGCGGACCAGGGCGTTCCCGGAGCTGTACTGCTCCCAGCAGCCGCGGTTGCCGCAGGGGCAGCGGTGGCCGCCGGGGACGACCTGCATGTGGCCGAATTCGCCCGCGACCCCGTACCGGCCTCGCTTGACCTGGCCGCCTTCGAGGATGGCCCCGCCGATTCCGGTGCCGAGCGTGATCATGACGAGGTGGTCCTCGCCGCGTCCGGCGCCGAAGCGCCATTCCGCCCAGGCGGCGGTGTTGGCGTCGTTGTCGACCATGACCGGGACCGCGAGCCGGGACTGGAGCGCGTCGCGCAGGGGCTCGTCGCGCCAGGCCAGGTGGGGTGCGAACAGCACGCGGGAGCGGTCGGCGTCGACCCAGCCGGCCGCCCCGATGCCGACCGCGTGCACGTCGTGCCGGTCGGAGAGGTCCAGCACCAGCTCGACGATGGTGTCCTCGACGACCTTGGGGCTCTTGGACTTGTCCGGGGTCTCCGTGCGGATCTTCTCCAGGATGATCCCGTCGGCGTCGACGACGCCGGCCATCACCTTGGTGCCGCCGATGTCGATGCCGACCGTGGGGACGCGCGGGGCCGTCAGGTGCGACCGGCGCTCGCGGGTCCCGATGGTCCGCAGGACGGTGCCTCGCGCCGACCCCCGGTGGGTGAGCGTGAAGTCCCGGTACGTGCTCATCGAGTCGTGTCGTCCCTCTTGGGTGCGGTGGTTCGGGGGGTCCGGTCGGCCTCGTCGGCCGGACCGCTCCGACCGGCTGCGCCGTCCGTCGCGGCCGTGGCGCGTGGGGCGCCTTCCCCCGATTCTGCCACTCGCTCCAGTTCGTGGCTCAGCTCCTCCAGCTCGGAGCCGCCCGCCATCTGCCGGGTGAGCTCGTCGAGCGTGATCGAGTCGCGGGTGTGGCTGCCCGCCATGGTGCCGCGCTTGAGGAGGACGAAACGGTCGCCGACCAGGTACGCGTGGTGCGGGTTGTGGGTGATCAGGACCACGCCGAGGCCCGCGTCCCGGGCGGCGGCGACGTACTTGAGGACCACTCCGGACTGCTTGACGCCGAGGGCCGCGGTGGGCTCGTCGAGCACGAGGACCTTCGCTCCGAAGTACACGGCCCGGGCGATGGCCACGCACTGGCGCTCACCACCGGACAGGGTGCCGATGGGCTGGTCCACGTCGCGCAGGTCGATGCCCATGCGCAGCAGCTCGGTACGGGTGGTCTCGCGCATGAGCTCCACGTCGAGGCGGCGGAGGGGGCCTCGGCCCTTGGTGGGCTCGGAGCCGAGGAAGAAGTTCCGCCAGACGGGCATGAGCGGGACGACGGCGAGGTCCTGGTAGACGGTGGCGATGCCGTGGTCGAGGGCCGCCCGGGGGTTGGCGAGCACGGTCTCCTCCCCCTCGATCTCGAAGGTGCCGGCGTCGTGCCGGTGCAGCCCAGCGATGATCTTGATGAGGGTGGACTTGCCGGCGCCGTTGTCGCCGAGGACACAGGTGATCTCGCCCGCCGAGACCTCCAGGGAGACCCCTTGGAGTGCGCGGATGTTCCCGTAGTACTTGCTGACGTCGGTCAGCTTCACCAGGGCGGTGGCCGCTCCGGGCGCGGTCGCGGTCTTTCCGGTCGTACTCACTTGGTCGCCTCCGCCCGCTTGCGGACCCATGCGTTGAGCAGCGTGGCCAGCAGGAGCATCGCGCCGAGGAAGAACTTGAACCAGTCCGGATTCCACTGGGCGTACACGATGCCGTTGCTTGTCATGCCGAAGATGAAGGCGCCGACCGCCGAACCGATGGCGGAGCCGTAGCCGCCGGTCATCAGACAGCCGCCGATGACGGCCGCGATGATGTAGAGGAACTCGTTGCCCACGCCCTCGCCCGACTGGACCACGTCGAACGAGAAGAGGATGTGCTGTCCGGAGATCCAGGCGCACAGGGCGACGCCCATGTAGAGGCCGATACGGGTCTTCACGACGGGCACGCCGGTGGCGCGGGCAGCGTCGGCCCCGCCGCCCACGGCGAAGATCCAGTTGCCGGCGCGGGTGCGCAGCAGGATCCAGGTGGCGACGGCGACGATGGCGAACCACCACAGGACGGTGACCTTGAGGGTGACCGAGCCGATGGTCCACTGCGAGGCGAAGAGGGCGCGGGCGGAGGAGAAGCCCTCCATGTCGGCGATGGTCTTGGTGGAGACCGTGCCGCTGATCAGTTTGGTGAAGCCGAGGTTCAGGCCGGTCAGCATCAGGAAGGTGCCGAGCGTGATGATGAAGCTGGGCAGCTTCGTGCGGGTCAGCATGAACCCGTTGAAGAAGCCGATGGCCAGGGTGACCAGCAGGGACACGCCGACGCCGACCCAGACGTTGGCGGTCATCTGGTAGCTGAACATCGAGCTGACCAGCGCCGAGGTCGTGACCATGACGCCCGCGGACAGGTCGAACTCGCCGCCGATCATCAGCAGGGCCACCGGGGCGGCCATGATCCCGATGGTGGAGGCCGAGTACAGGATCGTGCTGAGGCTGGAGGCCTGCAGGAAGGTGGGTGCGGCGATGGAGAAGAAGACGAAGACGGCGACGGCGCCGACCACCGAGCCCAGCTCGGGGCGGGCGAGCAGCTTGCGCAGGGTGGAGGTGGGGGCGAGCCGTTCGTCGCGCCCCTGGACGGGTGCGGCCGCGCTCATCGGCTGCCCCGCTTGATGTACTCCTCCAGCTTGCCCGCCTCGTCAGCGGTCACGATCTGCGGTCCGGTGAGCACGGGGCGGCCGCCGCCGAGGACGTTCGCGTTGTAGCGGTAGAGCCAGAGCAGGTCGATGGCCTCGTAGCCCTGCAAGTAGGGCTGCTGGTCGACGGCGAAGCCGAGGGCTCCGGACTTCAGGTCGCGGGCGACCGATTCGTTGAGGTCGAAGGTGTCCACCTCGGCCTTGCTGCCCGCCGCCTCCTTCGCCTTGACCGCGGTGGGCGCGAAGGGTGCGCCGAGGGTGACGATGGCGTCGACGGAGGGGTCGGCCTGCAGCTGGGCCTGGATCGCCGCCTGGACGGAGGGCATGTTGGTGCCCTCGACGTACAGGTTCTCCATCGTCCCGGAGAAGGTCTTCTTCGCACCGGCGCAGCGCTGCTCGTGGCCGACGTTGCCCTGCTCGTGCAGGACGCAGACGGCCTTCTTGCGGCCGCGCTCGTTCAGCTCGGTGCCGACGGCCTCGCCCGCGATCTCCTCGTCCTGGCCGATGTGGGTCAGCGCCCCGTACGCGGCGGACTGGGCGGAGCCGGAGTTGACCGTGATCACCGGGATGCCGGCCTTGACGGCCTTGGCGAGGACGTCCTTGAGGGCCTCGGGCTTGGCCAGGCTGACGACGATCCCGTCGACCTTCTGGTCGATGGCGTTCTGCACGAACTGCGCCTGTTGCTGCGCCTGGTCGTCGTGGACGTAGACGAAGTTGATGTTGTCCTTCGCCGCGGCCTCCTTGGCGCCCTTCTGCACGATGTCCCAGAAGGTGTCGCCGTCGCCCGCGTGCGTGATCATCGCGAAGGTCCAGCGCGGGGTGGAGACGGCCGGCCGGCCCGCCGCGGCGGCCTTCGCGCGCTCCTCGGCGCGCTTGCCGCCCGTACTGCTGCAGCCCGCGAGCGAGGCCCCCAGTACCGCCGCGAGCACGGCGCCCACGACGCGTACCCCTGTCCGAACCCTAGCCACGTCGCCGCGCCCTTCCCTCGTCACCAATTCGGTCCGTCGTCGAGCCGGTCGTCGGTCCGGTCAACAATCCGGTCGTCAAGCCGGTCGCCAATCCGGTCATTCCGGCTCCATTCCGGTCCAGCCGTTCAGTATCCGCCACAGTCGACCATGAAGGGTCATCGGGGCAGGCACGGGCAGGTTGACATGCGCGGGCGGATTGACAGGTTCCGCCGACAGGGTCAGGTTGAGTGCATGCGCATCGGGCTCATCGGAACGGGCCGGATCGGGTCCTTCCACGCCGCGGCACTGGTCCGCCATCCGGAAGCCGGCTCGCTCCTGCTGGCGGACGCCGACCCCGCGCGGGCGGCGCGCCTCGCCGACCGGCTCGGGGCCACCGCCGCGCCCTCCGTGGAGCAGGTCTTCACCTGGGGCGTGGACGCGGTGGTGGTGGCTTCGGCGACCGAGGCGCACGCGGACCTCGTCGTACGGGCGGTCCGCGGCGGGCTCCCGGTCTTCTGCGAGAAGCCGCTGGCCCCGGACCTGAACCGGACCCTCGCGGCGCTGCGGGAGGTCTCGGCCTCGGGCGGACTGCTCCAAGTGGGCTTCATGCGCCGCTTCGACGCGGGCTACGGCACGGCCCGGGGGCTGGTCCGTTCGGGCGCCCTGGGGCGGCTGCACACCGTCCGGACGATGACGGCCGATCCGGCGCCGCCGACGGCCGCGTACCTGGCGACCTCCGGCGGGCTGTACCGGGACTGCCTGGTGCACGACTTCGACATGGTCCGCTGGGTGACCGGGCGCGAGGTGGTCGAGGTGTACGCGGCCGGGTCGGACGCGGGTCCGGCGCTGTTCCGGGAGACGGGCGACATCGACACGGCGGCCGCCGTGCTGACGCTGGACGACGGGACCCTGGTCACGGCGACCGGGACCCGGTGCAACGGCGCCGGGTACGACGTGCGGATGGAGCTGGCCGGGGAGCGGGACCAGGTCTCCGTCGGGCTGGACGACCGGACCCCGATCGCCTCCACCGAACCGCACGGCCCGCCCCCGGCGAGCAAGCCGTGGACGGGCTTCCTGGAACGTTTCGCCCCGGCCTACGAGGCCGAGCTCGCGGCCTTCGTCCAGCTGGTGCGGGGCGAGGGCGCCAACCCGTGCGACGGCCGGGAGGCGCTGGCGGCGTTCCGGATCGCGGAGGCCTGCGAACTCTCGCGCCGGGAGCGGCGCCGGGTGCGGCTGGAGGAGCTCCCGGACCTGCCGGCTCTGTAAAGGGGGCACCGGGCCACAGTACGGCGAGTGATCACCTGTGGCTGCGGCGCTTTCCGGACACGCTCAGGGGGTGGCGGGGGCGGTTGCGGGCGCGGTTGCGGCCGCGGGGGTCACGGCGCGCCGCCCCCAGGCGGTGCCGACGAGGACCAGGAGGGCTCCCGCGTAGCCGAGGAGCCCCGGCTCCTCCCCGCCGACGGCGATGCCGGCGACGGCGGCCCACAGGGGTTCGGTGCCCAGCAGCAGGCTGACCCGGGAGGGCGAGGTGCGGCGCACGGCCCACATCTGCACGAAGAAGGCGAAGAGGGTGCAGAAGACGGAGAGGAAGGCGAGCCCCGCCCACTCGGCGGCCCCGAAGTCCGCGGCGGCGGCCCAGGGGCTGTCACCGGTCCCGGGCACGGCGGCCAGAGTTGCGAAGACGAGCACGGCGGCGCCGAGCTGCACGGTGGTCAGGGACAGCGAGTCGGCGTCCTGGACGGCCTCGATGCGGGCCATGAGCAGGACGTGCAGGGTCCGGGCGAGCGCGGCGCCGAGGATGAGCAGGTCCCCGAGGCTGGGGGCGGTGAAGCCGGCGCCCTGGGTGAGGAGCACGACCCCGGCGACGGAGACGGCGGCGGCGCCGAGGAAGCCGGCGGAGGGCGCCTGCCGCCTCACCGCGGCTTCGGCGAGGGGAGTGAAGATCATCGTCAGGCTGATGATCAGCCCGGCATTGGTGGCGGAGGTGTGGACGACCCCGTAGGTCTCCAGGAGGAAGATCCCGCCGAGTACGAGGCCCAGCAGCCCGGCGCCGCGCAGCTGGGCGGAGCTCAGGGCGCGCAGCCGCGCCCACCCGGCGACGACGAGCACGGGCAGCACGAGCGCGAACCGGAGCACGAGCACGGCGACGACGGTGTGGGTGGTGGTGATGCCCTTGGCCGCGAGGTAGCTGCCGCCCCAGACGACGGCGACGGCCAGCACCGGCAGATCGGCGAACCAGGCCCGGCGCGGGGCGGCTTCGAGGGCGGGCGAGATCACGGTCAACGGAGGTCTCCGACATCACGGGAGGGGTGGAGACTTCGGCGGCTCGCACGGGTGCGGGCACACCGTACCGGAGCCGATCATGCCGGGCGACCCCTTTCCGGGCCTGCGGCCCCGGGCCCGTAGCATCGGGCCCATGGCTGATCTCTACGCCCTGGACCTGGCGTTCGACCTGCTCGACACCACGCCCGACGACGTGCTCACGGAGGTGCGGCGCCAGCTGACGGGGGACGGACTGCTCTCGACCCGGGGTCCGGCGTGGCGCGTCGGCGGCATGCTCGTCGGGGAGTTCGGCCCGGGCGAACGCGGAGTTTGGGCCCTGACCGCCCGCCAGGAGATCCACGCGGAGCAGCTCCCCGACCTGGAGGACCTCCTGATGCTCCTCGCACCCCAGATCCGCCCTCCGGGCCCGGTCGGCCGGATCCGCTTCTACGAGCACGAGTCCCCGGACCTCCTGGTCCTGCGCGAGGGCCGCGTGGTCCAACTGGCGCTGGACCCTCGGTAGGGGGTGCCGCTGTAGCCTGCCCGGCATGGCGGAGATCTGGGACGAGCAGCGGCTGATCGCGGGCGGGTTCCGGCGCGTGTACGCCGAATTCGAGTGGTACGACGGGCCTCGCGCGGGCCTCGCCGACGTCGACGGCAGGCCGCACTACTTCCAGAGCTACGACTACGACCACGCCGACGAGTACGACGAGTACCTCGTGTGGCCGGCGAGCGAGGCCGCGGTGGTGCTGGAGCGCGAGCAGTGGGCCGTCTTCGTCAGGTGGAACCAGCGCAGCGAAGCCGGGGAGGCCGGTCTGGAGAGCCATCCGGACCGCGGTGGCGTCGACGCCCGCTACGACGAGCTGACCCGACTGCTCGCACCGCACCGGCAGCCTGCGGAGGGTGCGCGGCGGCTGGTCGGCGAGCTCGGGTTCGACGCAGGCGACCGCTACCGGGTCGACGGGCTCGACTACTGGTTCCGGTGGCATCCGGGCAGATGACGACCCGCCCGGTGCGCGGCGCAGCTCGAGGTCAATCGCCGATCGTGCCGAAGGCAGCCCGCCCCGTCGGCCGGTAGGTGTGGACGGCGGTCCCGGCCGGTGTCGCACGCGAACTCACCAGCTCATAGGCGGTCGGCAGCCCGCCGGTGGGGAACAGCCGGCGACCGGCCCCCAGCACCACGGGGAAGACCAGCAGATTGACCTCGTCCACGAGGTCCCGGGCCAAGAGCCACTGCGCGAGCTGCCCGCTGCCGTGCACCTGCAACTCCCCCTCCAGCGCGTCCTTGACCCGGACGATCTCGCCCTGCAGGTGCTCCCCGTCGAGCACGGTGACCGGCCCCCAGGCCGGCTCCTTCAGCGTGGTCGACGCCACGTACTTGTGCAGCCGGTTCAGCTTGCCCGGGATCGGGTCGGCGGGGTCGTCGTGCTCCGGCCAGTACGAGGCGAAGATCTCGTACGTCTTCCGCCCGAGCAGGAACGCCCCGGCCCGCCCGAACACCTCGGTGATGAACTCCCCCATCCCCTCGTCGGCGAACGGCGCGACCCACCCGCCGTACTCGAACCCGCCGCTGCGGTCCTCGTCGGGCCCCCCGGGCGCCTGCATCACGCCGTCCAGCGTCACGAAGGTGGTCAGTGTCAGCTTCCCCATGGCTCTGTTCTCCTCGCTCGATGGCCCCTACGGGTTCAGACTCCCGCCCCCGTCAGAACTCATCGCGCCGCCACGCACGACCGTTCGGTCCGTTCCGACTGACTGGAGGAAACGCCGGGCCGGGAGACCCTGGCCGACCGTGCGCGGCAGAGCGGGGCGGCCGACCTCATCGATGGACAAGCCTCCAAAACTCCGAAGGCCCCACTGCAACACCTCGCAGTGGGGCCCTTCAGAAATGTTTCAGCCACGCAACCAAGCGGTCAGAGTTTCGACAGCGAGGCCAGCATCGTCCACCTCAACCCTCGAGATGTCGGATTCTAGCAGAAATGGCAGTTGGCCATTTTCGTGCGAATCCAGTTGCATTTCCGCGCCACCTTCACGGGAAATGAACCACACGTTATCGTCATCGGCCGGCCAAGTAACTGACAGCCGCTCGACTCGAAGGTCAGTGAAAATCCCCCTCAGAGCATCAAACACCTCATCCAGCGGACCTCCAGTAACATCAGACGGCCCCCACGAGATGTTTGCAGGCATCGAATTCACATCCTCTCCACTGGGGAATCTTCCGATCAGCATCGCGGAATTCCGAGTGCATCAGGAGCCAATCGACTGGTCTTCGGCACAGGGTTGGACTCAAGTTCACCGAATGGATCACCGCTCCCGAGTGTCACATTCACGTGGTTGTAGTTGAGTGGCGACCCTTCGCCTCTAATTGGCTCGGGTGCATAGTCCACAGTGCCACCAGCTGCGCGAATTTCCCCGGCCGTTGTTGCGCGAAGTTTGCCATGTGGAACGCCGGCACCCGCCTCAGCAACCGAGGTACCCATTGCGCCGGAGAAGCCTTCGCCAGCACCGGGCATCGGCCTCTCACCCCCGCGAACGATGACGAAGTCGTCCGGCACCTGCCAGCCATTTTCATTGTGCACCAAGACCGGCGTCGACTCGGCAAGAACATAGTAGGTGTGCAGGTCGGAGACCGTCAGATTGTACGTTGCCTGGTCCGCACGGTAGGAACGGGTTCGCGCGATGGAGACCCCTCGCCCGTCGTCCGTGCGCAGGGTCATGCCTGCCTTGAGGTCACCCGCTTCAACCCAGGCATCTGCCGACATCGACCAGAACAGGTGGTGTGCCGTTGTCGTGATGACGGGTTCGGCTTCTCCGGCTCCGATCGTCAGGTCGACGTATTCCTTGTCGTCCTTCGTCAGGATCTCGGCGGTGACCGTTTTCGGCGTGGTCTCTCCCGTCACCGGGTCCGTGGCTAGAACCTTTTCGCCGACTTCGACGTCGTCGATCTCCTTGGTGGTGCCGTCAGCCATCAGGACGAGCGTGTCTTCGGTGAAGCTGTTGTGGCGCAGACAGGCGATGGCCACATCGACGGCGTCGTGCACCACCGCTCCGGTGACCGCCCTGCCCGCCGTTGCCGCTTTCGCGGCCCTGCCGATGACACTTCCGGCGATCGTGATCGTCACGTCCACCGCGGCCATTCCGCAGTTCTTGTTCCAGCCCGGGTCCTTGATGCACTCCCAGGTGCTTCGGATCCCCAGTGCTTCCATCCAGTCGCCACTGGGACTAGTCAGCTTGATCCTGTTCGCCGTGTCGCAGAAGTCTTGCCTGTCTCTGGCGCCGGTTGATGAGCAGTATCCGTTCGCCCAGCGCCTCAGGTTCTCCTGGTAGGTCCGGGTGGGCCAGTAGCCCTGCTTGAGGAGTTCCTCCTCGGTGGGAAGGGTCTTTCCTGCGAGGACGAGCTTGACGGTGCTCTTGGTACCGCTCTTGGCGTCGCCCTTCGCGCTGCCTTTGGAGCCAACGCCGCCCGAGACCCGCTGCCGTTCCACCTCCGGGTCGTTCTCCTCCTTGTAGTCCCCGTAGGTGCCGTTGGTGCCTGCGCAGTAGTTCGGGAAGCAGCTTTCGAGCCCGGTGGGGTCCATCTGGTTGACCGGGTCGCCGTTCGCGTACACGTACCCGTTCATCTGCATCGGGTTGGTGATGTCGATGACCGGGTCGACGCTGATGAACCGGCCGTTCGCGGGTTCGTACTCGCGGGCGCCGATGTGCGTGAGACGGGTGGCGCTGTCGTCCGTGCCCGTCCCCAGGAAGTCGCGCTGGCCCGCCCAGTTCCCGACCTGGGCGCCCCGGGGGTTGCCGTAGGGGTCGGCCTTGCGGTGGGTGACCTTCTGGCCCGCGGCCTGTTCCACCATGGTGGTGGCGGTCCCCTGGCGGTCGCTCAACAGGACGGTCAGGGCGTGGCCCGTGGTCTTGCCCTTGGTCTGGCGGACGGTGGTAGTGGCTCCGACGCCGGTGTAATAGCGGACGGCATCGACGGCCTGGCCGGCCAGGTTGACCGTGACCTCGGCCTCACCGAGGTACAGCGTGCGACTGCTCCCGGTCTCCTGGATGAGCCGGTTTCCGGAGGCATCGTAGATGTACGAACTACCGCTGCCGCCGAAGACCCACTGCTGCGCGGCGGACCCGGCGACGCACGTGTAGATGTGGAGGTCGTTGCCGTCGGCGGCATCGTCGTTGGGGACGGTGACGCACTGGCCCGTGGCCTGGTTGTAGAGGGTCTTGTCGGGCCTGGAGGTGAACTTCTGTTCGTTGCTGCCGTCGCAGGTGTAGAGGCGGGCCCTGCTGTCCTTGGCGGTGAGGCACTTGCCGAGGGCCTTGACGGTGTCGCCGCCGAGGGTCCACTTCTGCGCCTTGGACTCGTTGCACGACATCACCTGGGCGGGCGTGCCGTCCGCGGAGTTGCCGCCGTCGACGTCGAGGCACTTGCCGGCCAGACCGGTGACGGTGACGGCGCCGATGCCCGGGCTGCTGGCGGAGGCGAGCTTGTTGCGCCGGTCCCAGTTGAGGATCTGGGTGTCGCCGTCGATGGTCCGCCGGGTCGTGTTGCCGGCGCTGTCGTAGCCGTACGTGGAGAGCGACGTGACCGTCGAGTTCTGGGACTTGGTGGTCTGCTTGGCCTCGGTGAGTGCGTGCGGATGGGTCTTGACCGGCGGCAGCCCGCCGTTGCCCGTCACCTGGACGCCGTACGCGTAGGTCGTGGTGTCGTCCAGTGCCGCATTCGTGAGGTCGCGGTTGATGAGTTTGGTCCGGTTGCCTATGGCATCGAACTCGTACTCCTGCCAGTAGCCGTCGCCGTCGGGGCCGGGGGTGACGTCACTCAGGCTGGGGCCGGTGCAGTTCTCGGTCTTGCCGGTCCACGCCTTGGTGAGCTGCCCCAGCGTGTTGTACGTGTAGCACTGGCGGTCGACGCGGCCACCGGACTGACGATCCGTCACCGAAGTGATCTTGCCGCTGGTGTCGTACTTGTAGGAGCGGGCGTTGATCCGGTTGGGTCCGGTCGTCTCCCGGTCCGCGCTGGTGTCGGTGACACGACCGGTGGTCGGATCGTAGAAGCTGGTGGTCCACACCCGGTGCGGTGCCTTGCCGGATGCCGTGCGCAGTACCTCGCCGAACGGGCTGAAGACCGTCTCCGCGGTGTACCAGGAGAGGCCCGACATCGTGGTCGGCGCGCCCTCCTCGTTGTAGCGGGTGATCAGCTTCTCGGCGGCGAGGCCGCCCGGGGTGGCCGGGACCGTGGTGGACTGGACCTTGCCGGTGGAGGTGTAGGTGGTGGTGTAGGCGTACGTGCCGGCCAGGCCCTTGGTGGCTGCGCCGTCCGGGATGGTGAGGGTGGTGCCGGTCGGCCGGTATTCGGAGTCGTAGCCGGTGACCTTGCTGGTCACCGTGACGTCACCGGTGCGGCGGGTCGACGCGACCGGTTGGCCCTTGGCACCCGGCAGCGTGTCGTAGGACCAGGTGGCGACCGGAGTGCCGTTCGGGGCGTCCTCCACCTCGGCGGTCTTGCGGTTCAGCTTGTCGTAGTTGGTGAAGGTCTTCTGCCCGGCCGCGTTCTCGGACCAGACCTGCTGGTCGAGGTTGTTGTAGCCGAAGGAGGAGATTCCCAGGTCGGGGTCGCTCGTACCGATCAGGCGGCCTCGGGCGTCGTACGAGTACGTCCAGTCGTTGCCGGCCGCGTCGGTCACCTTGGCCAGCTTGCCCCGGACGTCGTACGCGTACTTGGTGTCGGTCCAGGTAGTCAGGTCGGCGGCTGCGAACTTCTGGACCAGCGTCGTGCGGTTCAGCGCGTCGGTCCAGGTCCTGGTCGCCTCGCTGCCCGGCAGCGGGGCCGTTCCGTCGGCCGACATCGCGCTGCGCTGAACGGTCCAGTTCCCGCCGTAGGTGACGACGGCGGAGTGGTGCGGAGTGCCCTCGTGGAGAGTGGTGGAGCGGACCGCCCGGCCGAGGCCGTCGTAGGCGGTCGCGGTGGCGTTCGGGACGTGGAAGACCGTCTCCGGGACGAAGATCTTCTTGTCCGGTTCCCCTTCTGCGTAGTAGGCGTTGTCGGTCTGTCGCACGGCACCGCTGGCGTTGTAGAGGGTGTCGGTGATCAGACGGCCGCCGCCCAGCGCCTCCTTCTGGGTCTGGCGCGTGCGCAGGAGGCCGTCGTAGACGGTGACCGTGTTCTCGTAGGTGCCGTTGTCCCGCAGAGCGCCACTGACCACGGTCGGCGGCATGTCGACGGATATGTCGTACGAGAAAACGAAGGCCGCCTTGTCCGTACCCTGCTTCCGGGAGGGAGTCCACACTCCGGTGGTGCGGCCCAGTGCGTCGTAGGCCATGCTCGCCTTGCGGCCATTGGCGTCGGTGGATTCCAGCACGCTGCCACGGCCGGGATCGGACTTCGCCGTCACGGTGTGGCCCAGGGCGTTGGTGATCGTGGTGGAGAAGACGGGGCCCGTGGGAGGGCTGACGGTCGTGGACGTCGGATTGCCGGCCGCGTCGTAGGCCTTGATGGGGCGCCCCAGGGCGTCGTACTCGGTACGGGCCGTGGTGACCCATCCGGTGCCGGCGCCGTCGAGGGTGTCGACCTGAACCGGCAGCCCCTTCACGGGGGCGGTACCGAATGCGTTCAGGGCGTCGTAGGAGGTGCGGGTGTCCGTGAGGACCTGCCCGGTGGCCGCCTTGCTGCAGTCACCGGCCGTGCTGCGTACCCTCTGGGCGAGTCCGATGATGTGCTTCGTCGTGTTGTGCACGTAGGTGGTGGTGATGCAGTTCTGCTCCGAGGACGTCCACCCCGTGCCGTTCGACGTCAGCACTTCGGCCTGCGCCGTCTTGGGCAGACCGTAGGCCCCCTCGTCGAACGTGTTCTGGGTACGGACCATACGGGTCCCGCCCTCGATCGACTGGAACGCATCGGAACGGGCCGTGCCGGTACGGAAGGCCTCCAGGTCAGTGGTGCCACGCCGCGGACGATTCGCCGTCCGCTGGCTCCAGGGCCAATTGATCACGCGCGAGGAGACGTTGCCGCCCGCCTTCGTATAGCTGATCGTTTCCGCTACTTGTCCTTGCAGTTGGAGAAGGTCCTCCCCCAGGTCCTCGGCATTGGTGGAGTCCTTGACCCTGACCTTGGCGCGACCACCGTCTCCGGACATGCCGCGGAAATAGCGCGTGCGCGTCTGGGACTGCTCCGTGGCGTCGGGCTTGCCCGCGTTGGCGGTGACGCCCTTGGTCGTCACGACCGATGCGTACCCCCTCCACTGGCTGTAGGTGCGCAGTTCGGGCTTGGTGAACTCGTCGGTGTCCTTGCCCCAGGCCGCGTCACCTTCGTACGTGTAACTGGTGGTGACGTCGGGCTGGCGGGCGACGCGGTCCTTCTCGACGACCTTCTCGACGACGTATTTGTTGAACCACTCCAGCGGCGGCTTCTCCAGCTCGGTGTCCGGGGACCAGTGGACGGGGAAGCAACGGGTGGTGTTGGCCTCCGGCTTGGGGTGAGTCGTACCCACCGCACAGGGAGCCGAGTAGTCGACGTACGTCTCGCCACCGGTCTCGTTGCGGATTGTCTCCACGCGGAGGCGGTCGTAGTCGGGCGTCGCGTCGCCGGCGCTCTTCGCGACGCGGTTCGGCATGTCCTGGACGTTGGCCAGGAAGGACACCGGCGGCAGCGGGATCCCGATCAGGTTGTCACCGCTGTCCTTCGCGGTGCCGTATCCGGTGCGGGTGATGGACTCCAGCCACAGCGGGGGGTGCGTGTCGGTGCGCTGCTTCGGGAACGACTGGGTCAGCGACCAGTGGTCGACCTTGGAGAGGGCCGTGGAGCCTTCGGTGCGCTGGCCGTAGGTGGTGACACCGGTCAGACGCTTTCGCGACCAGAACGTCGGCGAGGCGACGTGGCAGTTCTCCGCGTCCATCTTGCAGTGAAGGGTGGACGGGGTGTCCCACCAGGGCTGCTTGTCACCGTAGTTCTTCGAATCGAACTGGGCGTTGCCGCACTTGACGCCGCCCTCCTCGATGCACCGCTCCGCGAGCGTGAACTCGACGCGGCCTGCCGGAGCTCCGGCGAGGTTGTCCGCGCGCAGCCCGTAGAGGATCCGGGTGGGGTAGCCGCCTCGGGTGTAGCCGACTTCAGCGGCGTTCTTCTCCTTGAACTTCGCGTTCTTGGCGTAGCGGTTCTGCTCCGGCTGCCAGTCGATGACCATGGCGTTGCCGTGGACGTCCTCGACGTAGTCGAGGTTCCAGCGCCAGGCCTGGCGGCAGGACGAGTTGGCGTACGCCGCCTGGTGGCAGGGTTCGCCGGGGTGGTTGCCGAAGACGGGGACGGTGAAGACCGAGTCGGTGACGGTCAGCGGCGAAGCTCCGTCGCCGTGGGTGCCGACGTTGTGGCGTCCGAAGTGGTACCGCGTGCCGTCGCGGGTGGTGACGACCCAGTACTCGCCGTCCTTCGCGCCATTGGCGCTGCCCGACATCCGCTCGATCTTCGAACCGTCATCGGCGGCCGGAACCAGCTGCCCCGATGCGGCGTCGCGGACCAG
Organism: Streptomyces sp. NBC_00273; assembly: GCF_036178145.1. Classification (NCBI taxonomy): domain Bacteria; kingdom Bacillati; phylum Actinomycetota; class Actinomycetes; order Kitasatosporales; family Streptomycetaceae; genus Streptomyces; species Streptomyces sp. NBC_00273. Next base: position 2,638,871 of record NZ_CP108067.1, read on the forward strand.
CTCGGTGGTGGAGCCGCCGAGCGACATCACCAGATTGTCGCCGGCCCAGCACAGGTCGCCCTTCTTCTTGTCCGTGCTGTTGTCGTTGTTCGGTGCACCCCCTGTCGCATCGCGGTCCTCCGAGCAGGCCCGGTAGCGGCGTTCGATGTAGCCGGGCTCGTAGCTCCAGCCGTCACCGATCCACGAACCCTGCCCGTTGGCCACGGACGTCTTGCCGTCCACGGCCTGCGAGGAGTAGGAGAAGGCGATCTTCGGCTCGGGTCCGGCCGGGTTCGGGGGCACAGTCAGCGGATACGTCCAGGAGAACCCGCCGCCGCTTCCTCCCGCCGACCAACTGCCCGAGGGGGAGAGCGGGGTGGCCTTGTAGGTGCCGCCCGCACCCGAGCCCCCGTCGGAAGCGGCCAGGACCATCGCACCGCCGCCACCGGACATGGTGCGCAGGCCCTGCCCGGGCACGGCGACCGGGTCGACGGTTGCCCGGACGGTCCCGGCGTGGGGGTCGTTGGTGCTCGGGACGTCCACGGCGGCGGAGCACTCGGGACGCTCGGGCGTGGTCAGGAAGCACTCGGGGAGTTGCTTGAGCTCCAGGCGAGTGGCCCATTCGGTGCCGTAGAGGTCCTCGAACTTCTTGTAGTCGAGCTGCACGTCGACCGGGGTCGAGCTGCCGGCCGGAGGTGTGACCTTGATGATCGCGCCGTCGACGCCGGCCGACTCGGTGGCGGTCCGCGCCTCGACGGCCACCACCCAGGTTCCGGACGGGGCCGGCGGCGTCGGATTCCTTTCGGTCGGCGAGGCCTTGCCGATGCTGATGGGCAGCCCGCCCGCCTGGACCAGCTGCGCCCCGCTCTCCGGATTCAGCGCCACGGGTTCCGAGCCGGCCGCCGGGGGAGTCACCCTGGAGGGCTCGTACCCCGGGGGCGGCGCCGCGGCGGCACCGTCCCAGCCCTGCAGTTTCGCTGCCGCGACCTTGTCGAGCTTGGCCTTGATGTCCTGCTGGAGGCCAGGCAGGTCGACGCCGCTGCGGTTTCCCGGTGACGCCGCCCAGGCTTCGGCAGGCAGAAGAGTTGCGACCAGCGTCACGGACAGCGTGACGCCGATGCGCCCGGCGAGGCGCGCGCGCCAGGCGCGGGCCTTTCTGTTTCCGGGCAGGCTGGAATTGTTCGCCGAAATCGGCGACATGTGGACCCCCCCACGCACTGCCGCCACGGCCATGGCGCGCGGCCGGCAGAAGACTGATAAATAGCCCGCTGATTCTGTGGCCGTCAATCCAGAAAATCTACGGCCTTGATCGCCAGTGTGGCCTTAATCACTTCGCACCCTGCACAGGGCGGGGCAATCCATGCAAATCGACGGTAAATGGCGGGCGTAAAGCCGAATGCGAGGGGTGACGATGTTCGAGGAATGGTTCATGCTCGGCGCGCGCCTCCTGTGCGCGAATGGCTGCGGGGGCGGACATCGCACTTTCGGTCGATGGCCGAAAGTCATTGTGTACCGAGGGCTGCGAAATTGGGCGCCCGAGGGGGGAGAAGAAGAACCATGGCTGTCAATGAATCCGTGGACGACAGTCCACCAAGAGCTCCGGAGGACGAGGGAGCGACCGCGCCGCCGGCTGTGCGCTGGTTCGAGCGCCGCAGGGCCATGGGGGGGCTGGCCGCCGTGCTTGCCCTGGCCGTCGCGGTGCCGGTCGGCGTCCACCTGAACGGACGCGAGAAGCCACGCACCCGGCCCGCAGAAAGTTCTGCTACCGCGCCCGAGGCCCGCCGGCTGGCCGAGAACAGCGGCAAAGAGGTCGAGGTCGAGGCTGAGCGGAGTGCGAACACCACGACATGGGCGCAGCCTGACGGGTCGTTTCGCAAGCAGGTCCACAGTGCGGCCTTCCGTGCCAATGTGAACGGCAAGTGGAAGCCGATCGACACCTCTCTGGAGCGGGTGGAGGGCGGTTACGCGGCCAAGGCGGTCAACGGCCGGGTCTTCTTCAGCGGGGGGTCGAAGGAGCAGGCGGGCGGCGAGGGGCGCGCCGCGCGTGGCGTGAACCGGGTGGCGCTGCGGCAGGACGCGCCCGGCGAAGTGTGGACCGAGCTGGTCCGGTTGAACACCGGCGGTCACGACATGACCGTCAGTTGGCCCGGCGTCCTGCCCGCGCCCGTCATCGACGGCCCGCGCGCCCTGTACGAGAACGTCCGCCCCGGGATCGACCTGGTGATGACCGCGCAGGACGGCGGCTACTCGCACCTGCTCGTCGTCAAGGACAAGCAGGCCGCGGCCGATCCGCTACTGGGACAGCTCAAGTACCGTCTGGCCAGCCCCGACATGACGTTCCACCTGGACGACACGTCCGACGCACTGAGTGCCCGTGACGCCAAGGGCGAGGAGGTCGCGGGCTCGCCGACCCCGATGATGTGGGACTCCAGCGGCAAGGTCGCCACCACCGACGACCGGCCGGCCTGGAAGCCGACCGCCGTCGCCGAGCAGCACCCGACGCTGGCCCTGTCCGGGCTGGCCGGCGCGGAGGGCGCGCGCCTGAAGCCCGTCGCGGCGGCGCTTGCGGACAATGCGCTGTCCCTCACCCCGGACAATGCGCTGCTCAATGCTCCGGAAACGGTATACCCGGTCTTCATCGACCCTTCCTTTAAGGGACACAAGCACGCTTGGACCCTGCTTTACAAGGCGGCAGAGAATTCAAGCTTCTACAACGGCCAGAATTTCAACGCGAGCGGCACGAACGAAGCCCGCGTCGGATTCGAGTCCACGACGGGCGGTACCTCCCGCTCCATTTTCAACTTCGACTTCGGAAGTCAGCTCCAGGGCTCCGAAATCGTCTCGGCCAGCGTCCGGGCGTTGCAGACCTATTCGTGGTCGTGTGACAGCAAGCAGATGCTCATCTTCTCGACCCCGTACATCACATCGTCGAGTACCTGGGGAAGCACCAACAATGCGGACTACTGGGGCAGAGTGGTCGCCTCGGAGTACGCGGGGTACGGCTACAACAGCTCGTGCCCCGACAACTGGATCGCCCCCGACATCAAGAGCCTGGTCGCCGAGGCCGCCAACGGCGGCTGGGGGGCGCTGTCCCTGGGGTTCGCCGCCCCGAACGAGTCGGACCCGTACTTCTGGAAGAAGTTCATCGCCAACGGCGAGGCCGCTCCGTACATCGAGGTCGTCTACAACTCGCGCCCGGACACCCCGACCGCGGCGAACATGCAGACCTTCCCCGGCGGCCCGTGCCTGATCGGTTGGCCCGGGACCGGCATCGGCAAGACCAACGTCACCTTCCAGGTGAAGGGCACCGACCGCGACGGCAACCTCGACAAGGTCGAGATCCAGGTGTGGGGCGACAGTGGGACGGTCTTCGACCAGTGGCTGTGGCCCAACAGCGATGGCGTGGTCACCGCCGAGGTGCCCTGGAACGCCTTCAGCGACGGCCAGACCTACTACTGGCTCTCCCGCGCCATCGACAAGGACGGCGCGGGGTCGGGCAGCGGGCCGCACGAATCCGGTAGCGGGGGCTGGTGCAGGTTCACCGTCAGCCACACCGTCCCGCCCAACCCGGCCGTCTCCTCCGCCGCCTTCCCGCCGCAGGGCGACGACTTCAACGAGTGGAGCACGGAGCCTGCCAGCACGCCGGGCCAGAACTTCACCATCAAGGGCAACGGCGCCAAGGCGGAGGACATCCGCGAGTACCAGTGGAGCTTGAACCGGCCCCTGTTCGACCAGAAGGCCGTACCCAACCCCGGTGGTGATGAGGTCTCGGTCCCGCTCCAGGTGGACACCTCCGGTCCGAACGTCCTCTACGTCCGCACCGTCGGCAAGTCCGGCAACATCTCCAACCAGACCACCTACGGTTTCCTCGTGAGGCCGAGGCCCGGCCAGGACACGCCCGGTGATGTCACCGGAGACGGCCACCCCGACCTCCTGACCATCGACAAGGACGGCAACCTGCGCACCTACGCGGGAGACAGTGTCGGTGACACCGACGCCTACATCCCCGGCGCGGTCGAGAACGGCAAGCCCGTGGCCCCCGGGTACTGGAAGGATCCGGCCACCGGCCAGTCCGCGCTCATCGGTCACGCCACCGACTGGTATCCCGGAGACGGCCTCACGGACCTGATCGCGCGGATGCCCGACGGCAAGCTCTACATCTACCCCGGCACCGGCACCGGCCAGTTCGACGTCGGCCGCCGCATACAGATGCAGCTGCCCCTCAGCGCTCCCGACCCGTCCGTCTTCCGGCAGCTCGTCGTCACCGAGGACATCGACGGCGACGGCCTGGGTGACCTGTTCGCCCTGGACGCCGACGGCTTCTGGGCGTTCTCCGGCTATACCGGATCCAGTTTCGCCTCCTACAAAAAGATGGCCACCGGCTGGGCCGGCCGCGACATCGTCGGCGTTCGGGACGTCTCCGGGGACAAGGTCCCGGACCTGATCTTCCGGGACAACACCAACGCCAACCGCGGGCTGGCCCTGCGCAAGGGCAAGCCGGGAGTCAACGGCGGCGTCGACCTCACCTCCCTGGAGTCCAAGGCGAACGCCGAAGGCGGCGAGGACTACACCTACGCCACCACCGGCTGGGGCAGGGCCGCCTACCCCAAGATCCTCGGCGCCCCCGATGCCAACGGTGACGGCATCCCCGACATCTGGGCCGTCGGAAACAACGGATACCAGTGGCTCTTCCAAGGGGGAGCCACCACCGTCGGAGGTGCCACCGGCCGTGACGAGGACGACTGGAACACCTTCCTGACGATCGGGTAGTCGGGACGAAGCAGCTGTATCCGCGAGCGCCCTGCTGGGAGACCACTCCTGGCAGGGCGCTCCGTCGTTGCCGCTCCCCCTCGCGGAACGCGAGGTCGGATTGCTGCCAGCGGGGTGGGCCCCGGCCGGATTTGATTGAACCCGCAACCAACTGATGCGGGAGGAACGACATGGACAGCAACAACACCGTGGCCCTGGTGACCGGTGGGAGCCGGGGCATCGGGGCGGCCGTCGCCCTGCGGCTCGCCGAGGACGGGGCCGACGTCGCGATCACCTACGTCCACGACGCCGGGGCCGCGGCCGAGGTCGTCGGGAAGGTGGAGGCGCTCGGCCGGCGGGCCCTGGCCGTGCGGGCCGACGCCGCGGATCCCGCGTCCGCCGGTGCGGCGGTGGAGCAGGTCGTGGCGGAGTTCGGGCGGCTCGACGTGCTGGTGAACAACGCCGGCGTGGGCGTGCTCGGGCCGCTGGCGGAGCTGCCCCCGGCCGACGTGGAGCGCGTACTCGCGGTCAACGTGCGCGGGGCGTTCCTCACGACACAGGCGGCGGCCCGGCACCTGGACTCCGGCGGGCGGGTCATCACCATCGGCAGCTGCATGACCCAGCGGGTGCCGGGGCCGGGCGGGACGCTCTACGCGATGAGCAAGTCGGCGCTGACCGGATTCAACAAGGCCCTGGCCCGGGAGTTGGGCGGGCGCGGGATCACCGCGAACATCGTGCACCCGGGACCGGTGGACACGGACATGAACCCGGCGGACGGACCGTACGCGGGGCCGCAGGCGGCCATGACGGCCCTCGGGCGGTTCGGCACGCCGCGGGAGGTGGCGGCCGTGGTGTCCTTCCTCGCGGGCGAGGAGGCGGCGTACGTGACGGGGGCGGAGTTCGCCGTCGACGGAGGGCACGCCGCGTAGCCCTCGCCGGGCGTGCGGGCGGGGCCCGGGTCGGCGCACGCCGGTGGGCGGGTGCGGGCCGAGCGCACGGGGCTCCGCCCCGGGCTCCGCGCCCCAACCGCCGGCGAGGCCGGAACGACGCGCCCGGTCACAAGACCCCGACAGGCCCTGCCGTCCGACGGGGCTGTACCCCAGTGATCAATGTGATGCATACTCTCCGTGTTCGCATCGATACTCATCGTGACCACTCTCGAAGGGACCGCCCATGAGCGAGCAGCAGGCCACCGAGCAGCAGATCCGTGAAGCCCTGGCCACCGCCGCGCCCATCATCCTGGCCCCCGGCCCCAAGGAGCCGCCCACCCAGATCCCGCCCGTCCCGCACGACGTCTGGGACCTCCCGGGCGGCACCGCCTGGGTCTACTACGCCGAGGGCGGTGACCGGCTGACCAGGCCCGTGATCCTCGCCGACGGGTTCAACATGGGGCCGAGCAGCATCGACATGCTGTGGCAGGGCCTGGACTGGGGGCAGTACGGCTTCCTCAGCGAGCTGCGCCGCCGCGGCCGCGACGTCATCGTCGTCGGCTTCCACGAGCGCAGCGCCGCGATCCAGGAGAACGCGGACGCCGTGATCGAAGCGGTCAAGCGAGCCGTCGCCATGCGCGTGGGTAACCACCGGCTCGCCGTCGGCGGCTTCAGCATGGGCGGCCTCGTCACCCGCTACGCCCTCGTCAAGATGGAGTCCGAGCAGGTCGACCACCAGACCGGCCTCTACTGGTCGTACGACACCCCGCACCGTGGCGCCTGGATCCCCCTCGGCCTCCAGGCGTTCGCGCACTACTCGCGGAAGCTCAATGACGGCTTCTCGCGCCAGATCAACAGCTCGGCCGCCCGGCAGCTGCTGGCCTGGCACATCGAGGAGTGGGACGGCAAGCCCCGCGTGGACGAACTCCGTGAGAAGCTCCTCGCCGAGCTGGACCGGATGGGCAACTGGCCCGCGATCCCCCTGAAGATCGGCGTCGCCAACGGCGTCGGAAACGGTCAGGGCAACGGCATCAAGCCCGGCGACCACACGGTCGAGGGCAAGGGCCTGACCATCCTGGGCACCCACCTCTACGCCCAGCGCAGCGGCGACAACCAACTCGTCGCGAAGCTGCGGCTGGTGACCCCGCCGCCGGCCAAGGAAGTGCGGACCGACGACCTGCCCGAGCTCGACGGGGCCCCCGGCGGCACTCTGGAGGGCTTCGGCATCCTGGCCGACAAGCTCAACGAACAGCCCCCGATCCTCGGACTCAAGACCGACGCCCCCATCCGCCACCACTCGTTCGTGCCCTCCGTCAGCGCCGTCGCCATCCGCGACGTCACCACCAACGCCGACCTCTACGTCGACATCGACGGCCTCGCACCGGAGACGAGCGAGCTCGACGACTTCCGGCTCGCCTCGCAGAACCAGCCGCACACCCTGATGACCGAAGAACTCGGCGGCTGGATCGTCGAGCAGATCGAGAACCTGGGCTAGGACCTCTGGTGAGGGAGGGTCTTGGCCGTGAATGATCACACGTCGTGGAACGTGAGGATCTGACGAACGGCCACCGGGCCCGACGTGAGGCGCTGCTACCGCAGGGCATCAAGCCGGGCCCTCCGCAGGTGCCCCACCAGCACGCCGCCGCTGCGGTGAAAGGGGGATCTCCAGAAGGAGCCACCCGGCGGGGTCTTCGTCGAGCCGACCGCGCAAGCGCCCCGGCCCGGTACGGGCCGACGAGGCGTACGGCTCCCACAGGAACGCACCGCGCCCGCGCCCACCTGCGCAGACGCGGTACCGAGGCGCCGATCTCACCGTCCGCTACGGAACGGCAGTGCTGATCGCCGCCATCAACGAGTGGTTGCGACCGGCACTTTCGCTAGCCGCCCAGCTCCTGGTGGCGGGCGGTCAGCGCCGCCGTGCCGGCCTCCGTCAGGGAGCCGAACAGGCGCAGGCGGGAGAAGCCGCCGTCCGGGAAGATGTCGATCCGGACGTGCGTGCCGACCGCCGGGGCGTCCAGGACGAAGCGGTGGTTGGTGTCGGGCTGCAGGCGGGTGCGCGGCAGGAACTCCGTCCACTCGCCCTCCTCGCCCGTCTTGACCGACAGGGAGGCCCAGCCGGCCGAGTTGCCCTTGAGGTACGCGGTGTCGATCTCGACGGCGCGGATCTCGGACTCGGCGACGAGCTGGTAGCGGATCCAGTCGTTGCCGTTGTCACGGCGGCGCGCCGTCTCCCAGCCGTCGTCCATCTTGCGGGAGCGGCCCGGGTTGATGGTGTTGGTCGGCGGGGAGTAGAAGCGGTTGGAGGCGTCCTGGACGGAGCCGCCGTTCTCCAGGGCCGCCACGTCGAAGGAGCCGAGCGCGTCGAGCCACTTCGGGTCGGGCAGTACCTCGCCGTAGACGCGCAGGCGGGCGATGCCGCCGTCGGGGTGCTGGTTGACGCGCAGGTGGGTGAAGCGCTGCTCCACGTCCACCTCGAAGCCGTTGGCCGCGTGGCCGCCGACCGGGGTGCGGGCGACGATGGTCGTCCACTTCACGTCGTCGCCCTGGAGCTCCTCCGGGGTCGGCGCGAGGGCGCCCGCCCAGTTGGTGGCCTCGATGGAGACGGCCTGCGGCATGTTGCCGCGGAAGTGGGCGGTGTCGACGACGATGCCGCGGATGATGCCGGGGGCGCCCAGGCGTACGAGCGCCCAGTCGTGGTCCTCGGGGGTCGGCCAGGGCTGGGTGGCGGAGACGCCACGGCGGCGGCGGGTCTCCCAGCCGTCCATGACCTTGCCCTTGTGGCCGAAGTCCTCGGGGTCGAAGTGCGCGGCCTCGGAGATCAGCAGGTTCTCGCGCTGGGCGAAGAACTCGTCGTTGGCGGCGATGACACCGGCGCCCAGCTCACGGGCGGCGAGGTTCGCGTACTGGGTGAAGGGGAAGTCCGCGGTGCGGTAGTCCGCGTACGGGTCGCCGCCTCCGTACGGGTTCGCGTTGCCGGTGAAGGAGGCCAGTCCAGTCAAACGCTGTGCCACTGTCAGTTCTGCCTTTCGAGGAGGAGGCCCGTGGGCTCGGTCGGGGTGCCGTGGTCGGCGATCTGCGTGCCGCGCAGCCAGGTGGACTTCACGACGCCGTGCAGGGTCTTGCCCGCGTACGCCGTGACCTGGTTGCGGTGGTGGAGCTCGGCCGGGTCCACAGTGAACGTTTCTTCAGGGGCCAGGACGGCGAAGTCGGCGTCGCGGCCGGCCTCGATGGCCCCCTTCTGGGCGAGGCCCGCGAGGTTCGCCGGGGCGGCGGACATCCAGCGGACGACGTCCTCCAGGGTCCGGCCGCGACGGCGCGCCTCGGTCCAGATGGCGGGCAGGCCCAGCTGGAGGGAGGAGATGCCGCCCCACGCGGTGGAGAAGTCGCTGGTCTTCAGGTCCGCGGTGGAGGGCGAGTGGTCGGAGACGATGCAGTCGATCGTGCCGTCGGCGAGCGCGTCCCACAGGAGGTCCTGGTTGGCGGCCTCGCGGATGGGCGGGCAGCACTTGAACTCGCTGGCGCCGTCGGGCACTTCCTCGGCCGTGAGGGTGAGGTAGTGCGGGCAGGACTCGACGGTGATGCGGACGCCCTCGGCCTTGGCGGCGGCGATCAGCGGCAGCGCGTCGGAGGAGGACAGGTGCAGTACGTGGACCCGCGCGTTCAGCCGCTTGGCCTGGGCGATCAGGTTGCCGATCGCGGTGTTCTCCGCGTCGCGCGGCCGCGAGGCGAGGAAGTCGGCGTACTTGGGGCCCGGGACGACGGGAGCGGCGTCGAGGTGGTGCGGGTCCTCGGCGTGCACGATCAGCAGGCCGCCGAAGCCGGTGATCTCGGCGAGGGAGGTGGCCAGCTGCTCCTGGTCGAGCTCGGGGAACTCGTCCACGCCCGAGGGCGACAGGAAGCACTTGAAGCCGTAGACCCCGGCGTCGTGCAGCGGCGCCAAGTCCTTGACGTTGTCCGGCAGGGCGCCGCCCCAGAAGCCGACGTCCACGTGCGCCTTGGCGCGGGCGACCTCCTGCTTGACGCGCAGGTTGTCGGTCGTCGTGGTGGGCGGCAGGGAGTTCAGCGGCATGTCGAGGATCGTGGTGATGCCGCCGGCCGCGGCGGCGCGGGTGGCCGTCCAGAAGCCCTCCCACTCGGTGCGGCCCGGGTCGTTCACGTGGACGTGGGTGTCGACCAGGCCGGGGAGCAGGACGTCGTCACCGAAGTCCTCCAGCCGGGCTCCGGCCGGTACCTCGGCCTCGTACGCCAGCACGGCCGCGATCTTCCCGCCGGCGACGGCCACCGAAGCGGCACGCGTCCCCTCGGGGGTGATGACGCGCGTCGAGCGCAGTACCAGTTCCACAGCCACGTCGGCCACCGAACCTCCCCATCCAACTTCCACAGAGCGAAATTCAACGTTCTGTTGACGGAGTCTTCCCGGCGATCCGTACCCCGTCAAGAGCGTCCGGACGGACCACTGACACACCAGGACCGCAATTGGATGTTTCCACAAGATGGAATTAGGATTTCGCTATACAGAATGTAGCTACCACCACCGGGAACCGGGCGGATAACTTCCCGAGGATGTCCGCCACCAGGACAAACCCGCTCTGACCGGCGGTGACGACCTCGACCCCAACACTGGGGCCGACGCCGACCGCCGGGTAGGCTGCTCCCTTGCCTGCCAGCACCGAAAGGACCGCGCCGTGCCGACGTCCAGCGCCAGCACCACCGACGCTTCCTCGAAGACCCCCGCCGCCAGCGGTGGCGTCCAGTCCCTCGAGCGCGCCTTCGACCTGCTCGAACGCATGGCCGATGCCGGGGGCGAGGTCGGCCTCAGCGAGCTCTCCGCCGCCAGCGGTCTGCCCCTGCCCACGATCCACCGCCTGATGCGCACGCTGGTGGCGTGCGGCTACGTACGCCAGCAGCCCAACCGACGGTACTCCCTCGGACCCCGCCTGATCCGCCTCGGCGAGTCCGCGTCGCGCCTGCTGGGTACCTGGGCCCGCCCCTACCTCGCCCGCCTGGTCGAGGAAACCGGGGAGACGGCGAACATGGCCCTCCTCGACGGCGACGAGATCGTCTACGTCGCCCAGGTGCCCTCCAAGCACTCCATGCGCATGTTCACCGAGGTCGGCCGCCGGGTGCTGCCGCACTCCACCGGCGTGGGCAAGGCGCTCCTCGCCCACACCCCGGCCGACGAGGTACGGGCCCTGCTGGCCCGCACCGGGATGCCGGCGGCGACCGAGAAGACGATCACCACGCCCGAGGGCTTCCTCGACGCGCTGGAGCAGGTCCGCAAGGTGGGCTACGCGGTCGACGACAACGAGCAGGAAATAGGAGTCCGCTGCCTCGCCGTGTCGGTGCCGAACTCGCCGACCGCCGCCGCGATCTCCATCTCCGGTCCGGCGGGCCGGGTCACGGAGGCCGTGGCCGAGTCCTTCGTGCCGATCCTCCAGGGCGTGGCCGCCGAGCTCTCGGTGGCCCTGGCCAACCAGAGCCCCGCGTAGGTCCACGCCGTCCTACGAAGGCCCCGGCCGCCCCCGCTTCGAAGCGGGGGCGGCCGGGGCCTTTGCGTACGCCTTCACGCCTTCACGCCTTCGCGCCTTCGTGTCTTCGTGCATTCGCGCCTTCGTACGCCGCTCAGGGCGCCGGCAGCGGGGCCGGGCTCAGCGTCAGGCTGCCGTCCGTCATCGTCGCCGTACGGTCCATCCGCTCCAGGTGGGCGTGGTCGTGCGTGACCAGCACCGTGGCCGTGGAACGCTCCCGGGTCAGGGTGACCAGCAGGTCGAGCACGGCCGCGCCGCGCTCGTGGTCGAGCGCGCTGGTCGGCTCGTCGACCAGCAGCACCGCGGGCTCGTTCATCAGGGCGCGGGCGATGTTGATCCGCTGCCGCTGGCCGCCGGAGAGCTGGTGGGGGCGCTTGTCGGCCTTGTCGGCCAGGCCCACCGCGTCCAGCAGCTCAAGCGCCCGCCGGCGCAGCGCCCGCGCGGGGCGGCCGGAGACGTGCGCCATGACCTGGAGCTGTTCGGCGGCGGTCAGCGAGGCCAGCAGGTTCGGCTGCTGGAAGACGATGCCGATCTTCTCCCGGCGCAGGGCCGACTTCTCGGCGGGGCCGAGCTCCGTGGTGTCCTGGCCCGCGACGACGACCCTGCCCGAATCCGGTGTGACGAGGGTGGCGGCGACCGCGAGCAGGCTGGACTTGCCGGAGCCGGAGGGTCCGATGACCGCCGTCAGGGTGCCGGCGGGCACCTCCAGGCCGACCGCGTCGAGGGCCGTGAGCCGGCTCTCGCCGTCGGGGTAGGTCAGCGTGACGTCGTGGACGAGGAGGGTCATCGGGCGCTCCCGAGGGCGGTCAGCGGGTCGACGGCGGTGATCCGCCGGATGGACAGCGCGGCGCCCAGTGCGCCGAGCAGGATCATGATCACGGCGGGGACGAGCACGGTGGCGGCGTCCAGGACGAAGGGCACGGGGCCGCCGCTGATCAGCGCGCCGAAGCCGGCGGCGAGCGCGGTGCCCAGCCCGGTACCGATGGCGAGCATCACGACGGCCTGGCCGAGGGCGTCCTTCAGGAGGTACGGGGTGGAGGCACCCAGTGCCTTCAGGACGGCGATGTCCCCGCTGCGCTGGATCGTCCACACCGTGAAGAAGGCGCCTATCACCAGGGCCGAGATGACGAAGAGGAAGCCGCGCATCAGCTGGAGCGAGCCGTTCTCCGCCTGGTACGAGCCGATGGCGCCCAGGGCCTCGTCCACGGTCTGCGCCTTGGTCGCGGCGGCCTGATCCGCCGCGCCGAGGTCCACCCCGCCGCCCCCGGAGACGGCGACGACGGTGGCGAGGGTGTCGATGGAGGTGCCGGGGTTGCCGACGCGCTGCCAGTCATTGAGGTCCATCCAGACGACCGGGGTGTGGCTGTAGGCGGCGGTCCCGGACACGCCCGCCACGGTCAGTTCCAGCGGGCCGATCTTGAGCTTGGCCCCGGCGGTCAGGCCGCCCAGCTCCTTCGCGGCCTTCTCGGTCAGGACCACCTGGCCCTGGGTGAGGCCGGCGTTGCGCGGTGCGAGCCCCCCGGCGGAGTCCACCCCGAAGACCGAGACCGCGGCGGTGCGCTCACCCGAGACGGCGTTGGTGGTGCGGATGCCGAGCGGCTCCGCCGCCTTCACCCCGGGCTGCTGGCGCCAGGCCGACCAGGCGGACTCGGGCACCTGGGAGTTGGTGAAGGACACCTTCTGGTCCCCGGTGGGCGCGGCGAAGGCCAGGTGCGTGGCGGGCAGACCCGTGATGGCCGAGATGTTCTCCCGGGCCAGTCCGGAGGTGAGCCCGGACAGCAGGCCCACCAGCAGCGTGATGAGCAGCACGACCGAGCCCATGAGGGCGAAGCGGCCCTTGGCGAACCGTAGATCTCTCCATGCGACGAACATGTTCCCCACCTTGGTCTTCCGCGTGGACACAAGGCATCGCGCCACAGTAGTGATCCTCGTATCGAAGGGTGCGCCGGGACATCAAACTTTCGGTTGACCGGGTCCGGTCCGCCCCCACTTACGCTGGTCCGGACATGACTGCTCCCGTTTCCTCCGTCCTCCCCGCCACGCGTGCCCTGACGCCCGTGTCCAAGGTGCTGCGGCTGTGCCTGCACGCGCTGCTCTTCGGCCTGCTCGCGCTCGCCGCCGGGCGGGCCGTCACCGATTCCGCGCCCCGGGCCGGGTGGGTGATCGCCGCCTGCGCGCTGCTCGCCGTCGTCTACGCGGGCGGCGTACGGGCCCCCGCGGTGCACAGCTCGCCGCGCGCCGGGGCGCTGTGGCTGGCCGGGCTCGGCGCGGCCTGGGCGGCGCTGCTCGTGGTCTGCCCCGACGGGCTGTGGATCGCCTTCCCGCTGTACTTCCTGGAGCTGCACCTGCTGCGGCTGCGCTGGGGGGTCACGGCCGTCGCGGTGACCGCCTGCGCGGCGATCGCCGGTTTCCTCGCGCACAGCAGCGCGGTGACCCCCGGGGCCTTCCTCGGGCCGTTGCTGGGCGGGGCGGTGGCAGTGGCGACCGTACTGGGCTACCAGGCGCTGTACCGCGAGAGCGAGCGCCGCCGGGAGCTGATCGAGGAACTGATCACCACCCGGGCCGAGCTGGCCGCGGCCGAGCGGGGGGCGGGGATCATGGCCGAGCGGGAGCGCCTCGCCCGGGAGATCCACGACACCCTCGCCCAGGGGCTGTCCTCCATCCAGCTGCTGCTGCGGGCCGCCGAGCGGGCGCTGCCCGAGGGGGCCCCGGCCCGGCCGCACATCGCCCGGGCCCGGGAGGCGGCCCAGGAGAACCTCGCCGAGGCGCGTCGCTTCGTACGGGCCCTCACCCCGCCGGACCTGGAGCACGGGTCGCTCGCCGCCGCACTGGAGCGGCTGTGCGCGGGAGTCCCGGGGCCGCGCGTGCGGTTCTCGCTGAGCGGCAGCCCACGGGTGCTGCCCACCCCGTACGAGGTGGCCCTGTTGCGGATCGCCCAGTCGGCGCTGGCCAATGTGGTGCGGCACGCGCGGGCCGGGCGCGCCGAGATCACCCTGACGTTCATGGACGCCTCGGTCACCCTGGACGTCGTCGACGACGGACACGGCTTCGATCCCTCGTCGGTCGCCTCCGGCTCGGGCGACGGCGGCTTCGGGCTGCCCGCCATGCGCTCGCGCGCCGAGACCCTGGGCGGGCTGTTCACCGTGGAGTCCGACCCCGGGCAGGGCACCGCCGTGGCCGTCACCCTGCCGCTGCCCCTCGAGAACCTCGAACGCGTCGAAGGCACGGCGCGCGCGGAACGTCCGGACGTCGTGGAGGCCCTGTGACCATCCGTCTCCTGCTCGCCGACGACCACCCCGTGGTCCGGGCCGGGCTGCGCGCGGTGCTGGACACCGAACCGGACTTCGCGGTGGTGGCCGAGGCGGCGACGGCGGAGCGGGCGGTGGAACTGGCCGCCCGTGAACCGGTGGACGTGGTGCTGATGGACCTCCAGTTCGGTCCCGGTCCCGGGATGCACGGCTCCGAGGCGACGGCCCTGATCACCGCCCGCCCCGGCGCGCCCCGGGTGCTGGTGCTGACCACGTACGACACCGACGCGGACATCCTGGCGGCGGTGGAGGCGGGCGCCTCGGGCTACCTGCTCAAGGACGCCCCGCCGGAGGAGCTCGCGGCGGCCGTCCGGACGGCCGCGGCGGGCCAGTCGGCGCTGGCCCCGGCGGTGGCACTGCGCCTGATGGACCGGATGCGGACCCCGGCGGAGGCGCTGACGAAGCGGGAGCTGGAGGTGCTGCAACTGGTCGCGGACGGCCTGTCGAACCAGCAGATCTCCAAGAAGCTCTTCCTCAGCCAGGCCACGGTCAAGTCCCACCTGGTGCACGTCTACGCCAAGCTCGGCGTCGACTCCCGCACCTCGGCGGTCGCAGCAGCCGCCACCCGCCGCCTGATCCGCACCCCGTAGGGGGCTGGCCCCAGGGCGGACGGGCGGGGCTGCAGGCGGGTGCGGCGCGCGCTCCGACGGGAGCATCGGGGGTGCCGAATCGAATCCCCGGAGCGAGAGCGAGCCCACGATGCCTGCCGCCTTCATCCCCGCGCGCCGTACGGCGCGGCGCCACGACCCCGGCCCGCCGCCCGCCGCCGTCCGGGCCGCCTTCGCGCTCTGGGTCACCGCCGTGGCCGCGGGCGCCTTCGAGACCGCGCTGATGGTGGGCCGGGCTCCGGCCGACGGGCTCGGCGCGGGTCTGGCGGTGCGGCTGGCCGTGTTCACCGCCGCCGTACTGGTCGCCTTGCGCATGCGCCGCGGCGCCGGCTGGGCCCGGATCACCCTGGCGATCGGCCTCGGGGTCCTCGGCACCGCCTCGCTGGTGGTCGAACCGCTGGGGTACCTCGTGGACGGCGGGTCGCTCGCCGACGCGCTGGCTCGTGCGGACGCGTTGGAGTGGGTCTTCGGCGTCAGCAGGACGATCCATCTGGCGGCCGTGCTGACGGCGGTGGTGCTGATGTTCCGCCCGGCGGCGAACCGGTACTTCCGCCCGTCCGCGTAGGGCCGGGTCCGGGTGGGGCCGGTTCCGGGTGGGGCCGGTTCCGGGTGGGGCCGGTTCCGGGTGGGGCCGGTTCCGGGTGGGGCCCGGCCCCCACGGGACTCCCCTACGCCACCCAGTGCGGCCGCTCCACCGCCGGAGGGAGCGGCACCCCGTCGTGGAAGGCGCTCGCGAGGCGGCGGACGCCCTCGTCCAGGCGGTCCGCCGGGAGCGTGTACGGGATCCGGAGCCGGTGCTCGAAGGTGCCCGGGTCCACCCCGAAGCGCGCGCCGCGGCCGATGTGGACTCCGGCCGCGGCGGCCCGCTCGGCCAGGGCGGAGCTGACCGGCTCGCCCAGGTCGACCCAGAGGGAGAGTCCGCCCGGCGGGACCTGCCAGGACCATTCCGGGGTGTACCGCTGGAGCGAAGCCACCAGGGCCTCGCGCTGGCTCCTCAGGTGCGCGAGGCGTGCGGGCAGTTCCCGTTCCATGCCGTCCAGCAGCGGGAGCGCGACCAGCTGGTCGAGCACCGAGCCGGTCATGTCGGCGGAGACCCGCACGGCCGTCAGCTCCGTGATCATCTTCGCGGTGGCCCGGATCCACCCCACCCGCAGCCCGCCCCAGTGCGTCTTGCTCAGCGAGCCGATGGTGATCACGTGGTCCGCGCCCCCGCGCGGGGCGAGGGAGGCCAGCGGCGCGGGCGCGGGCACGTCGAGCGCGATGTCGGCGATCGTCTCGTCGACGACCAGCCAGGTGCCGGTGGCACGGGTCGCCGCGAGCAGGCGCAGGCGCTGCTCCGGCGGCATCAGCGCGCCCGTCGGGTTGTGGAAGTCGGGGATCACGTACGCCAGCCTGGGCACGGTCTGGCGCAGCGTGGACTCGGCGATCTCCATGTCCCAGCCCGCGTCGGAGACGGCGATGGATCCGGTGCGCAGTCGCGCGTGGCGCAGGGCGTCGAGGGCGTTGGCGTAGGTCGGGTTCTCCGTCACGACGCGGTCCCCGGCCCGGCAGAGCAGGCTGACGACCAGCGAGAAGGCCTGCTGGGCCCCGGCCGTCACCAGGATCTGCTCGGGGCGCGTGGGGAGCCCGCGCCGGGTGAACCGGTCGGCGACGGCGCTGCGGAGGTCGGGCAGGCCGAAGGGGTGGTAGCCGGGGCTGCGGGCGAACCGGGGCAGCAGGAGCGCCGCCCGGGCGAAGGCGTCGGTGAGGCCGCCCTCCGGTGCACCCATGGCGGCGATGGCGAGGTCGACGCCGGGGTCGCCGTCGGCGCTGTAGCCGCCGGCGCCGAGGAGGGCGTGGGCTCCGACCGGGCGGTGGCCGTCGGGCAGCTCGGTCCAGGTGCCGGAGCCGCGCCGGCTGCGGACGTAGCCGCTCTCGCGGAGCAGGTCGTAGGCGCCGGTGACGGTGGCCCGGCTGGCGCCGACCGCCTCGGCGAGTTCGCGTTCGGCGGGCAGCCGGACGTGCAGGGCGATGCGCCCGTCGAGGATCAGCGTGCGGACGGCGTCGGCGAGCGCCCGGTAGCCGGGGCGGGCCAGGACGTCGGCGGGCAGCAGGGCCGCGAGCTGACGGCTGCCGATGGTTCTGTCCGCTGTCTGGACCACTCGCCCGATTGCCATGCCAACCTCCCCCGATTGGCTCTGACGGCCAGGCCAATCGAGGACCAGACTCGCTGCATTGGCCCTCGATTGGCAAGGAGATCCCGAGATGCTGACCGACCGTGACGAGCGGTTCCTGCTGGCCGCCGCCGAGAACCGGATCGCCCGTCCGCTGCGCATCGGGGCCGCGCTGGCCTCCGTACGGCGCGCCCTGGCACGGCGGTCGCCGGATGGCGGGCAGCAGCGAGAATCGGTGGCATGCCAGCCAACGACCGCACACCGTCCGATCCACCCCTGATCGCGACTCCTCCCCCGATCGCGGGCCTGCTCCTGGCCGCCGGCGGCGGCCGCCGGCTCGGCGGCCGGCCCAAGGCCCTGCTCCCCTACCGCGGGCGCCCGCTGGTCGAGAACGCCGTACGGGTCCTGCGCGAGGCGGGTTGCGGCCCGGTGCACGTGGTGCTCGGCGCCTCGGCGGCCGAGGTGCGAGAGCGCGCGGACCTGGCCGGCTGCGTGGTCGTGGACAACCCGGACTGGGCGCAGGGGATGGGCTCCTCGCTGCGGGTCGGCCTCGGCTCCCTCGCCGGTACGGGCGCCCGCGCGGCCCTGGTCTCGCTGGTGGACCAGCCGGGCATCGGCCCGGCGGCGGTGGCCCGGGTCCTGGCGGCGTACCGCTCCCCCACGAGCCTGGTGGCGGCCGCGTACGACGGGGAGCGCGGCCATCCCGTCCTGTTCGGCGCGGCCCGCTGGGCCGACATCGCCGCGACGGCGACCGGCGACAAGGGCGCGCGGGTGCATCTTGCGCGACATGCGGAGGAGCTCATTCTGGTGGAGTGTGCGGACGTCGCGGAGGCCTTCGACATCGACACGCCGCCCGACCTGGCACGACTCCTCTGAGCACGGCGTGACCGCCTTGGCACTGAGGGCCACCGGGAAGCGGAATCTGTCGACTCGGAGAATCTCGACATCAACAAACCATTGAACTTCCACCATGAGGAAATTACTATCCACTGGTCAGAAGCGCCCTGAACCCCCAGACGGCGCCCGCGACCGTATTGCGGAACTCTCCACACCCGACGGCACTGCGTGCCGTCTCGCGCGAGCATTCCCCCGCGGCCGCCAGGCACCGCCGCTGAAGGAGTGACAGATATGTCCGCACCAGCGCCGTCCACGCTGGCCATCGTCGACGCCGAGCCCCTGCCCCGGCAGGACGAAGTCCTCACCGAAGCGGCCCTCGCCTTCGTGGCCGAGCTCCACCGGCGGTTCGCCCCCCGCCGCGCCGAGCTCCTCGCCCGCCGCGCCGAGCGCCGTGCCGAGATCGCCCGGACCTCCACCCTCGACTTCCTCCCGGACACCGCACAGGTCCGCGAGGGCGACTGGAAGGTGGCGCCGGCTCCGGCCGCGCTGAACGACCGTCGTGTGGAGATCACCGGTCCGACGGACCGCAAGATGACCATCAACGCCCTGAACTCGGGCGCCAAGGTCTGGCTCGCCGACTTCGAGGACGCCTCCGCTCCCACCTGGGAGAACGTCGTCCTCGGCCAGCTCAACCTCATCGACGCCTACGAGCGTCGCATCGACTTCACCGACCCGCGCACCGGCAAGGCGTACGCGCTGAAGCCCGCCGACCAGCTCGCCACCGTCGTCATGCGGCCGCGCGGCTGGCACCTGGAGGAGCGTCACCTGCGCTTCGAGGGCGGCCCGACCTCCGGCTCGCTCGTGGACTTCGGCCTGTACTTCTTCCACAACGCCAAGCGCCTGATCGCGCTCGGCAAGGGCCCGTACTTCTACCTGCCGAAGACGGAGTCGCACCTGGAGGCCCGCCTCTGGAACGAGATCTTCGTCTTCGCCCAGGACTACGTCGGCATCCCGCAGGGCACCGTCCGCGCGACCGTCCTCATCGAGACGATCACCGCCGCGTACGAGATGGAGGAGATCCTCTACGAGCTGCGCGACCACGCGGCCGGCCTGAACGCGGGCCGCTGGGACTACCTCTTCTCCATCGTGAAGAACTTCCGTGACGGCGGCGAGAAGTTCGTCCTGCCGGACCGCAACGCGGTCACGATGACCGCCCCGTTCATGCGGGCGTACACCGAACTGCTGGTCCGCACCTGCCACAAGCGCGGCGCGCACGCCATCGGCGGCATGGCGGCCTTCATCCCCTCCCGCAAGGACGCCGAGGTCAACAAGGTCGCCTTCGAGAAGGTGAAGGCCGACAAGGACCGCGAGGCGGGCGACGGCTTCGACGGCTCCTGGGTCGCCCACCCCGACCTGGTCCCGATCGCGATGGCCTCCTTCGACGCGGTGCTCGGCGAGAAGCCGAACCAGAAGGACCGGCTGCGCGAGGACGTCTCGGTGGCACCGGGCGAGCTCATCGCGATCGACTCCCTGGACGCGCGGCCGACGTACGAGGGCCTGCGCAACGCGGTCCAGGTCGGCATCCGCTACATCGAGGCGTGGCTGCGCGGCCTCGGCGCCGTCGGCATCTTCGGTCTGATGGAGGACGCGGCCACCGCCGAGATCTCGCGCTCGCAGATCTGGCAGTGGATCAACGCGGGCGTCGTGTTCGAGAACGGCGAGACGGCCACGGCCGAACTGACCCGCAAGATCGCGGCCGAGGAACTGGCCGCAATCCGCGCCGAGGTCGGCGAGGAAGCCTTCACGTCCGGCAAGTGGAAGCAGGCCCACGACCTCCTCCTCCAGGTCTCCCTGGATGCGGACTACGCGGACTTCCTGACCCTCCCCGCCTACGACCAGCTGGTCGGCTGATACCCGGATTCGACCGAAACGCACAGCGGTCGAAGCCTGTCGGCTCCGCCCCCGCCGCCTCACGGCGCGGGGGCGGAGCCGTTTGCGTTCCACAACAGGAGGAACCGGCTCCCGAACGACCGGTCGGTCGTTACCCGTTCGTAACGTGACTGTACCTAGCGGTAACAAGTGGGCCCGTGTCACCTTTCCGATGCCACCGGCCGGCGGTACCCCCACTTCCCAGCCACGCGACACAGTCGTCGCCGACTTCGGCGTGGCCGAACGCAGGAGTTCCGCCGTGATCGGATTCCGCAACGTCAGCAAGGACCGTGACCGCAGTCGGGTGCGACGGCTGGCCGGGGCCGCAATGGCCGTGCCGCTCGCCGCCAGCGCACTGCTGGCCGGCGGAGCGGGAACCTCCGCCGCCAGCCCGGTATCCGGACCCACCGCCGTGGTGTCCATGGGCGACAGCTACATCTCCGGCGAGGCCGGGCGCTGGAAGGGCAACAGCCTGACCAACAGCGGCAGCCGGAACGGGACCGACCGGGGCTGGGTCAGCGGCAGCACCTACGACCCCGCCAAGGTCTACGGGACCACCGTCGGCGGATGCCACCGCTCCGACTCCGCCGAGGTGCGCAGCGCCGGGGCGATCGCCGACGTCGCCGTCAACCTCGCCTGTTCCGGGGCGGTTTCGGACAACGTGTTCCGCGCCTCCAACGGCGGCGTCGCCTACAAGGGCGAGGCCCCGCAGGCGGATCAGCTCGCCGCGGTGGCCACGAGCCACAACGTCAAGGTCATCGCCCTGTCCATCGGCGGCAACGACCTCGGCTTCGCCGACATCATCACCGACTGCGCGCTCGACTTCGTCCTCTGGAACTCGTACTGCTACGACGACCAGCAGTCCGGCGTCGACCAGAAGATCGACGCGGTCATGGGCAAGGTCGGCAAGTCCGTGGACGAGATCCGGGCCGTGATGCGCGCGGCCGGGTACGCCGACTCCTCGTACCGGATCGTGCTGCAGTCCTACCCGTCGCCGATCCCGCGCGGCGCGGAGAACCGGTACACGCAGAGCGACTGGAGCCGGCTCAACACCGGCGGCTGCCCCTTCTGGAACCGGGACTCGGACTGGGCGCGGGACTCGCTCGTGCCGCAGATAGCGAACCGGATCAAGGGCGTCGCGGCGGCCAAGGGCGTGCAGTTCCTGGACCTGCGGGACATGATGCAGGGCCGCGAGGTGTGCGCGAAGGCGAGCAAGCAGGTGACCTCCACCGTGCCGGCCTCGGCGAAGACGAGCGAGTGGGCGCGCTGGATCGACCAGAACGAGACGCAGGGGCTGATCCAGGAGTCCATGCACCCGAACTACTTCGGCCAGCTGGCCGCCGGGCGCTGCCTGGCCCTGGTCGTCGCCCAGCCCGCGAGCTCCGGCTTCAGCTGCAAGAACACCGCGGGCGGGGACCAGACGGGCATGTTCTTGACCCCGGCTTCCTGAGGGGCCCGGCCGTCGGGGCTGCACCGGGCGACGCGACCCGGTGCAGCCCCGCGGGGCCCGTTCGGGTCAGTGGGACTGCGCGAAGGGCCCGTCGGCCCGAGTCTGGGAGTGACGGACAGGGCGACGGACCGCGGGCCCGACGCGGCGCGCCGGATCCGGAAGGAGCGTGATCGGCGTGGCCCGCAACCGCCGCCTGATCCTGAGCACGCCGTCCGAGGTCTGGCGCCTGCTGTCCGACGGCCACCGCTACGGCGAATGGGTCACGGGAACCCAGCAGGTCCTCGCCGCGGATCCGCACTGGCCGGACGTGGGGGCCCGGCTGAAGGTCCGGGTCGGCTCCGGCCCCCTGACCCTCGACGACACGTGCGTCGTGCGCCGGTGCGAGCCGGAACGCCGCCTGGACCTGGAAGCGAGGGCGGAACCCTTCGGGGCGGCGCGCATCGCCATGCGCCTGGAACCCTGGGGCGAGAACACCCTCTTCACCCTCGACTGGCATCCGCTGCGGGGACCCGGCACCCGGATGCACGGACTGCCCGTGGACTACATCGTCGCCATCCGCAACGGCATGATGCTGACGAAGCTCGCCAGGATCGCGGTCCGCGAGCACGCCGACGCCGAGGGGCCGCGGGCGCCTCGGGAAACGGCGCGTCGCTGATGTCCCCGGCACGACGTACCGTGCAGGTCACCGGTCGGGGGCGGTCAGCACCGACAGGATGTTGCCCGCCGGGTCCTTGAACCAGGCGATGGTGGGCGTGCCGTCCTCGCCGTGCACGATGCCCTTGGCGTCCGCCTCGAAACCCTCGTAGCGCTCGAACGCGACGCCGCGCGCGGTCAGCTCGTCCACGGCCCGTTCGACGTCGTCCACGGGGAAGTTCAGGATCGTGTAGATCGCCGGCCGGTGGTCCTCCTTCGGGTAGACCATCACCGTGGTGCCGCCCGCGAGGTCGAGGCGGAGCAGGCCCATCTCCTCGTCCCGGGAGACGTTCAGCCCGAGGGTCGTGCCGTAGAACTCCTCGGCCCGCTCCAGGTCGTCGACGGCGAATCCGCTGAATGCCCTGCTGTTTTCGAACATGCCTGTTCCTTCGCTCCGGGGCACCCCGCTTCCCATGGTCCCCCCGGGACGGCCGGGCGTCGATTCCGCAGGCCGGGGCCCCGGGAAATCGGGGTGATCGGCGCGAGGCGGGCTGGCATGCTCGGGCGCATGGCAGCCCGCAGCGCACGTCCCAGTCTCTACATCTCCGTCGACATCGAGGCCGACGGACCCATTCCCGGACCGTATTCGATGATCAGTTTCGGGGCCTCGGTCGCGGGCCGCCAGGACGGCGCCTCGTATACGGCCGCCGACCCGGAACGGCTCACCTTCTACCGGGAATTGCGGCCCATCAGTGAGGAGTTCGTGCCCGAGGCGCTGGCCGTGAGCGGGCTGGACCGCGACCGCCTGGTGCGGGAGGGCGCCGATCCGGCGGTGGCCATGGCCGACTTCCGCGCCTGGGTGCGGGAGGTGTCCGCGGGGGCGCAGCCGGTGATGTGCGGCTACCCGGCCTCCTTCGACTGGACCTTCCTGTACTGGTACCTGATCCGGTTCGGCGGGGACAGCCCCTTCGGCCACTCCGGCTGCCTGGACATGAAGACCCTCTACGCCACGAAGGCGCGGGTGCCGCTGCGGGCCGCGGTGAAGGGCCGGATGCCGCGCGAACTGCTGTCGCGCCGCCGCCACACGCACCACGCCCTGGACGACGCGATCGAACAGGCCGAGCTGATGAGCAACTTAATGCTGTGGGCTCCTCCCCCGGCGTCCTCCCCGGCCGCCGACCGGTCCCCCCTCGTCACCCACCTCTCGTGGGGCCGCATCGAGGTCGAAGGGCTCGCCCCCGGCAAGGACTTCAAGCTCTACCCGGGCGGTGGCCGTCCCTGGGACTGGTCCGAGCACGGTACGCGGCACGATCCCGGCATCCACCCGGGGGAGGTCCGCGAGTTCCTCGACCTCGGGGTGACGGCGGTCGTGCTCAGCCGGGGCATGGAAGAGCGCCTCGGGGTCGTACCGCAGACGCTGGAGGTGCTCCGGGCAGCGGGGGTCGAGGTGCACGTGGCGGAAACGACCGGGGCCGTGGAGATCTACAACCGGCTGGCCCGGGACGGCCGGGTCGGCGGCCTCTTCCACTCGACCTGCTGAGCGGAGCACGCACGCGGCGGCGGCGCGCACGCCACACCCGCAGTGGGTGGCGTGCGCGCCGCCGCCGTGTGCGTCCGGGCGGGCGTCGGGTGTCAGTGCGCCGGTACCGGGTCGGCCGCGGCCCCCGAGGCCGCGCCCTTCCTGGCGCCGAGGTGGTTGAAGGCCAGGTTCAGCAGGATGGCCACCACGCACCCGGTGCTGATGCCGGAGTCGAGGACGACCAGGAGGTCCTTCGGGAAGGCGTGGTAGAAGTCCGGCGCGGCGATCGGGATCAGGCCGATGCCCACGGAGGCGGCGACGATCAGCGCGTTCTCGCCCTTCTCCATGGCCGCCCCGGCCAGGGTCTGGATGCCGCTGGCCGCGACCGAGCCGAAGAGGACGATGCCGGCGCCGCCGAGGACCGGCAGCGGGACCACGCCGATGACGGAGGCCGCCATCGGGCACAGGCCGAGCAGGATGAGGATCCCACCGCCCGCGGCGACGACGAAGCGGCTGCGCACCTTGGTCATGGCGACCAGCCCGATGTTCTGGGCGAAGGCGCTGCACATGAACCCGTTGAACAGCGGGCTGATCGCGCTGCCGAGGGTGTCGGCGCGCAGGCCGCCCTCGATGGTCTTCGCGTCCGCCGGACGGCCCACGATCTTGCCCAGCGCCAGGATGTCGGCGGTGGACTCGGTCATGCAGACCAGCATGACGATGCACATCGAGATGATGGCAGCGACCTGGAACTGCGGGGCGCCGAAGTGGAAGGGGGTCGGGAAGCCGACCACCGACGCGTTCTTGACGGCGTCGAAGCTGGTCATGCCGAGCGGGAGGGCGATGAGGGTGCCGGCGACCAGGCCGAGGAGGATGGATATCTGCTGGAGGAAGCCGCGCAGGAACTTGCGCATCAGCAGGACGATGACCAGGGTGGCGGCGGCCATGCCGATGTTCTGCATGGAGCCGTAGTCGGTGGCGGTGCGGTTCCCGCCCTGTGACCAGTTGAAGGCGACGGGCAGGAGCGAGACGCCGATGAGGGTGATGACCGTACCGGTCACGACCGGCGGGAAGAAGCGGACGAGTTTGCCGAAGTAGGGGGCGGCGAAGAAGCCGAGGACCCCGGCGACGACGATCGCGCCGAAGATGACGGGGATGGCGTCGTCGCCCTCCCCCTTGCCGATCGCGATCATCGGGGTCACACCGGCGAAGGAAACGCCGTTGACGAAGGGGAGTTTGGCGCCGATCTTCCAGAACCCGAGGGTCTGGAGGAGGGTGGCGAGGCCTGCGGTGAAGAGCGAGGCGCCCATCAGGAAGGCCGTCTCGGTGGCGGAGAGCCCGACGGCGGGGCCGACGATCATGGGCGGGGCCACGACACCCGCGTACATGGCGGCCACGTGCTGGAGACCGCTCGTGAACATCTTCAGCGGAGGCAGGGTCTCATCGACCGGATGCTTCTCCTCCGGTACTGCGACTGCATCTGCATCTGCATCTTTGCGAAACCTGGGCGCCTGGGCCACGGCTTCCTCCGTTCGGTTGAACACGCCGGCAGGGACGTGGTGTCTTGGAGGTGGTGCGAAAGCGTTGCGAGTCGAGCCTTTGTGCAGTTGTGGTGGTGCGCATGCGTGCCCCAAGGGGTGCGGAAACGATTCGCCCGATCATCGGTTCCGCGCTGCGGTCCAGCTCGGGACCCGGCAGGAACCGGACCCGATCGCGAGCTGGAGGTGCCGCGGCAAGGGCGCGTGCGCGCGCCGCGGGCTGGTTGCACGAGTCACCGCCCCCGGGGCGCCTTCGGATTTCCTCAGGCGCTACCCGGGAACGGCTGCCCACGGACCCCGCTCGGGTCCGCGGCCGCCGGCCGGGGGCCGTCCCCCCCGGCCGGACTCCGTGGGATCAGGCCTGCGCGGAGATCCGCGCGAGGCGCTGGGCCTCTTCCCGCGTGGACACGGCGATGGCGTCCTCGTCGGCGAAGAGGAGGCGGTTGTTCTCGACGATCTGCTTGCCATTGACGAACGACGCGGTGACCGGGGCCGCCGCGCCGAAGACCAGTGCGGTGACCGGGTCGGCGATCGAGGAGTGCAGGAAGGTGTTCAGGTTCCACAGGACCAGGTCGGCGCACTTGCCGACCTCCAGCGAACCGATGTTGTCGGCACGACCGAGGACCTGGGCGCCGCCGTACGTACCGAGGCGCAGGGCCTGACGCGCGTTCAGGGCGCGCTCGCGGTGGACCGGGTTCAGCCGGTTGATCAGCAGCGCGTTGCGCAGCTCGGTGTGCAGCTCACCGGACTCGTTGGAGGCGGTGCCGTCCACGCCGAGGCCGACCGGGACACCGGCGGCGAGCATGTCGGGGACGCGGGCGATGCCGGCGGCCAGACGGGCGTTGGAGGACGGACAGTGCGCGACACCGGTCTTGGTGCGGGCGAACGCGGCGATGTCGGAGTCGTTCATGTGGACGCTGTGCGCCATCCACACGTCCTCGCCGAGCCAGCCGGTCGACTCGAAGTAGTCGGTCGGGCCCATGCCGAAGAGCTCGTGGCAGAACTTCTCTTCCTCGACGGTCTCGGAGCCGTGCGTGTGCATGCGCACGCCGAGGCGACGGGCCAGCTCGGCGCCCTGCTTCAGCAGCTCGGTGGAGACCGAGAAGGGGGAGCACGGGGCGACGGCGACCTGGGTCATCGAGTCGAAGGAGGCGTCGTGGAACTTCTTGACGGTCGCCTCGGTGTCGGCGAGCGCGCCCTCGAGGGTCTCGACGGCGTGGTCCGGCGGCAGGCCGCCGTCCTTCTCGCTGCGGTCCATCGAGCCGCGGGCGAGGGTGAAGCGGACACCCATCTCGGACGCGGCGCGGATGATCGAGCCGGACAGGTCGCCGGAGCCCTTGGGGAAGACGTAGTGGTGGTCCATCGCGGTGGTGACGCCGCCCTTGGCCATCGCGGCGAGGGAGCCCTGCGCGGCCGTGTACGTCATCTGCTCGTCGATGCGCGCCCACGTCGGGTACAGCGCGACCAGCCAGTTGAAGAGGTTGTGGTCGGTGGCCAGACCACGCGTGATCCACTGGTAGAAGTGGTGGTGGGTGTTGACCAGACCGGGGGTCACGAGGTGCCCGGTGCCGTCGATGCGGCGGACTACGTTGTCGAGGTTCTCGGGGGCCTTGCCCGCGCCGATGGACTCGATCCGGTTGCCGGCGATGACGATGTGACCCGAGGCGTACTCGGTGTCGTTCGCGTCGACGGTCGCGATCGCACAGTTCTCGATGACGATGCGCAGGGCGGCGCTGTCATGGGCTGCCGATGCTGCCATGGGGCTTCCTCGTGCTTTCAGTGGCGGTGCGGGCACGGCAAGGCCCAGGAGATTTGAGTGCCGGAGCCGGGGGCCTTGACAGCTGACAGTACTGCCGCCCCGTGTGATACGCCGGGTGCCGATTCAGGAGGCTGGGGGGGGTGTCGCGCGGTCCCGGGGCCACTGCGGAGCCCCGGGACGCGCGTGCCGCGTCAGAGGTTGGTCATGTCCACGGGGATACGGGCATCGACGCCGTCCCGGAGAACAGTGGCCTCGATCAGACCGTACGGACGGTCCGCGGCGAAGTACACCTCGTTGTCGTTCTTGAGGCCGAAGGGCTCCAGGTCGACGAGGAAGTGGTGCTTGTTCGGGAGCGAGAAGCGGACCTCGTCGATCTCCGAACGGTGGTTGATGATGCGCGAACCCATCTGGTACAGGGTCTGCTGCAGCGACAGGGAGTAGGTCTCCGCGAAGGCCTGCAGCATGTGCTTGCGGACCTCGGCGTAGGACTTCTCCCAGTTGGGCATCCGCTGCTCGTCGTCCGACCAGTTGAAGCGCCAGCGGGCCGACACCTGGGTGGCCAGGATGCGGTCGTAGGCCTCCTTCAGCGTCGTGTACTTGTCCTTCACGTAACCCCAGAACTCGGAGTTCGTGGAGTTCATGACGACGAGGTCCTTGAGGCCGGAGATGACCTCCCAGTTCGTACCGTCGTACGTGATCTGGGTGACGCGGGTCTCCACGCCCTGGCGGACGAAGGAGTGGTTCACCTCGTCGGAGCCGATGAACTTGGAGTTGGCGTCCGAGGTGGCGATCCGGTCCCAGGCGTACTCCTCGATCCGGATGCGCGCGCGCTTGATCGGCTCCTGGCTGGTGACGAACCAGCGCGCCAGGTGGATGCCGAACTGCTCGGCGGACTCGATGCCGTATTCCTTGGCGAACGCGTACACCGTGTTCTTGGTGGTGTCCGTCGGAAGGCAGTTGGCGTTCGAGCCGGAGTAGTGGACGTCGTCCATGTCGCCGGAGAGGGCGACCGAGACGTTCAGGTCCTTGATGTGGTGCGTGTCGCCGTCCCGCGTGATCTTGACGACGCGGTTCTCTGCTTTGCCGTACTGGTTCTGGCCCAGAATCGTGGCCATGCTAGCTCCCTCGGTAAACGGAGTAGCCGAACGGGTTGAGCAGCAGCGGTACGTGGTAGTGCTCGCCCGGGTTCACCGCGAAGGTGATGGTGACCTCGGGGAAGAACGCACCGCTGTCCCTTACGCGGGGGGCGTCCTGCTGCGCCTCGGCTTGCTTCTTCTCGAAGTACGTCTCGGTCTCGAAATCGAGACGCACGTGTGTGGTGCCCTCCGGCAGCGCCGGCAGGTCCTTGCAGCGCCCGTCCGCATCGGTGGCGGAGCCGCCCAGGGCCGCCCACTCGCCGTGCAGACCCGTACGGGCCGACAGGGAGATGGCGACGCCCTCGGCGGGCTTGCCGATGCTGGTGTCCAGGATGTGCGTGGACACCGACGCAGTGGTCTCGGTGCTCATGGTCACGCTCCTTCTGCTTCTGCGCGTTCGACGAGACGGGTGAGGCGGATCTTGTTGATCTTGACGAGCTCGCCGCGGGCGATCTCCCGCTCCTGCTCCGGCGAGTTGTCGATCCGGACCTTGACCGCGTCACGCATGAACTCACCGGTCGCACCGGTGGCGCAGATGAGGAAGACGTGGCCGAACTTGTCCTGGTAGGCCAGGTTCAGTTCGAGGAGCTCGTTCTTGAGCTCCTCCGAGGCACCGGCCATGCCACGCTGCTCGCGGGCGGAGGTCGGGTCTCCCGGCTTCGGCCGGCCGATCGGCGCGTGGCCTCCCATCGCTTCGCCCAGGTCGTCCGCGGTGAGCTCCGCCATGGCGGCTTCGTTCGCGGCGAACAGGGACTCTGCGGTGGCGAAGGGGCGCTGGGCGAGCATCTTGCTCCCCCACGCCGAGCTGGCGCACACCTCGTGCAGCTCGGCCGCGGCCGCGCCGTCGTCCAAGGCGTTGAACCGGGTGAGACCCGGGGTCGGACTCGAAGTCACGGTAGGCCTCCGTGGCCTGTTGTTGCTTTGACGGGCTGCGCATAGCTAACGCCCTCGACAACACGGCGTCAACACTTTGTTGAAACTTCCCGTACACAAAAGCCGCCGCCCGGGTGAATTGGGCGGCGGCTCGTCACTGCGAGTCAGCCTGCGTTCACTCCCGGCTGCTCTTCCCCGCCCCCTTGGGGGCGCTCGAATCCCGGTTCAGGTAGTTGTAGACGGTGAAGCGGCTGACACCCAGGGCGCCCGCGACCGTTTCCACACCGTGCCGCACGGAGAAGGCGCCCCGCGCCTCCAGTATCCGCACCACGTCCTGCTTGGACTTCCGGTCGAGCTGGGCCAACGGTACGCCGTACCGGCGCTCCAGGGCCGCCAGGATGTGGTCCAGCGAGTCCGAGAGCTGCGGCAGGCGCACGGCCAGCAGGTCCTGACCCTCCCAGGTGAGCACGACGTCGTCGGGCTGCGCCAGGGCGGGATCCATCAGCTCGCCGCCCATGGCGTCCACCAGCGGCTTGACCGCGGTGACGAAGGGATGGTCGCGGGGCTCGGTCATGACACCTCCTCCCCGATCACGTTGACCTGGAGCGAGACGCGCGTGGCGCCGGCCTCCAGGGAGTCGCGCAGCAGTGCCCCCACCGCGGCCAGCACCCGGTCGACCTCGCCCTCGGCGGTGTTGCCGAACGGGCCGACGTCCACCGCGTCCAGCTGGGCCTTCTGGATGACCTCGCGGGCCGCCACGGCATGGGCAGGAGCCTCTTCCAGATCGAAGGGCTCGGTCGTGAACTCCACTCTCAATCGCACGCCGTCAAGCTACCCCGCGGTCTCGATTTTTCGGCAGTCCGCACTTGACATCCACGCCGAACCCCATGCAGTCTTCCATCAAGCAGAAAACAACTTCCGCAATACGGAAGGAGCGCACGCCCCTCATGGGATACACGGACCAGCGCTTCGATGTGAACCTGTCGATCCTCTTCACGGAACTCCCGCTCCTGGAGCGCCCCGCGGCTGCCGCTGCGGCGGGCTTCACGGCGGTCGAGCTGTGGTGGCCCTGGATCGAGACCCCCACCCCCGCACAGGAGGAGCTCGACGCCCTCAAGAAGGCTCTCGAGGACGCCGGCACCCAGCTGGTGGGACTGAACTTCTACGCCGGCCAACTGCCGGGCCCGGACCGCGGCGCGGTCTCGGTACCCGGTGCGGAGTCGGAGCGCTTCAACGCCAACATCAACGTGGCCGCGGACTTCGCGGCCTCGGTGGGCTGCAAGGCGCTGAACGCCCTCTACGGCAACCGCGTCGAAGGCGTGGAGCCGGCCGTTCAGGACGAGCTCGCCCTGAAGAACCTGGTCGTGGCGGCCCAGGCCGCCGACCGCGTCGGCGCGATCCTCCTGATCGAAACACTCAACAAGCCCGAGTCGCCGCTCTACCCGCTGGTGAGCGCACCGGCCGGCATCGAGGTCGTGGACAAGGTGAACGAGGCCACCGGTCTCGGCAACGCCAAGTTCCTGCTCGACCTGTACCACCTGGCGATGAACGATGAGGACCTCTCCGAGGTCATCGAAAAGTACGCCGCCAAGACCGGGCACGTCCAGATCGCGGACAAGCCGGGCCGCGGTGCCCCCGGCACCGGCGAGCTGCCCCTCGAAGAGCTGCTCGACCAGCTGAAGAAGGCCGGATACGCGGGCTACGTAGGCCTGGAGTACAAGGCCGCCGACGCCGCCTCCTCCTTCGCGTGGCTGCCGGCCGAGGCCCGCGCCGCGCAGTAGGCGGACCAAGTCCGGGCGATCAGCCAGGCACCTCACGCACTTTTCGTACGAAGCATTAAGAGAAGGACCCTCCTCATGAGCAACCCCGCTGCGCTCCCGTCGATCGCCTGGATCGGCCTCGGAATCATGGGCTCCCCCATGGCCGAGAACCTCCTGAAGGCCGGCTACTCGGTCACCGGCTTCACCCTGGAGCAGGACAAGCTGGACCGCCTGGCCGCCGCCGGCGGCACCGCGGCCGGCTCGATCGCCGAGGCCGTGGCGGACGCCGACGTCATCATCACGATGGTGCCCGCTTCCCCGCAGGTGGAGGCCATCTCCTACGGCGAGAACGGCATCCTGGAGAACGCGAAGTCCGGCGCGCTGATCATCGACATGTCGTCGATCACCCCGCAGACGTCGATCGACCTCGCCAAGAACGCCGCCGCCAAGGGCATCCGCGTCATCGACGCCCCGGTGTCCGGCGGCGAGGCCGGCGCCATCGAGGCCGTCCTGTCGATCATGGTGGGTGGCGAGCAGGCCGACTTCGACGAGGCCCTGCCCATCCTCGAAGCCCTCGGCAAGGTCATCGTCCTGTGCGGTCCGCACGGCTCCGGCCAGACCGTGAAGGCCGCCAACCAGCTCATCGTCGCGGTGAACATCCAGGCGTGCGCCGAGGCCGTCGTCTTCCTCGAGAAGTCCGGCGTGAACCTCCAGGCCGCCCTGGACGTCCTCAACGGCGGCCTGGCCGGCTCCACGGTCCTGACCCGCAAGAAGGACAACTTCCTGAACCGCGACTTCAAGCCCGGCTTCCGGATCGACCTGCACCACAAGGACATGGGCATCGTCACCGACGCCGCCCGCAACGTCGGTGCGGCCCTGCCCGTCGGCGCGGTCGTCGCCCAGCTGGTCGCCTCGCTGCGCGCCCAGGGTGACGGCGGCCTCGACCACTCGGCCCTGCTCCGTGCCGTCGAGCGCCTCTCCGGCGCTCAGATCTGAGCACTTCCCCCCTCCCCTCTCATAGGGGACCTGAGTTTCCGGATGGCGCCGGTGCTGACACCTGTCCTGTCGCGCCCAAGCGCCGGCGCCGTCCGGATCACCACTCACCCTTCAACTTTGTTCAACAAACTGTTGACGTTGAGTTCCTGCCGAAATTAGGCTGTTCCGCATGACGGAAGACGCTTTCCGTCAGCAGTTACCCCGTACGGAAGGTCACCATGTCGAAGCGCACGCTGACGACCGAGTCCGGCGCCCCGGTCGCCGACAATCAGAACTCCGCCACCGCCGGCGTCGGTGGCCCGCTCCTGGTCCAGGACCAGCAGCTCCTGGAGAAGCTCGCCCGCTTCAACCGTGAGCGCATCCCGGAGCGCGTGGTGCACGCCCGCGGCTCGGCCGCGTACGGCTACTTCGAGGTGACCGACGACGTCACCGCCTACACCAGCGCCGCGTTCCTGAACACGGTCGGCAAGAAGACCGAGACCTTCCTGCGGTTCTCCACCGTCGCCGACTCGCTGGGCGGCGCGGACGCGGTCCGCGACCCGCGCGGCTTCGCGCTCAAGTTCTACACCGAAGAGGGCAACTACGACCTCGTCGGCAACAACACCCCGGTGTTCTTCATCAAGGACCCGATCAAGTTCCCCGACTTCATCCACTCCCAGAAGCGCGACCCCTTCACGGGCAAGCAGGAGCCGGACAACGTCTGGGACTTCTGGGCGCACGCCCCCGAGGCCACGCACCAGATCACCTGGCTGATGGGCGACCGCGGCATCCCGGCGTCGTACCGTCACATGAACGGCTACGGCTCCCACACGTACCAGTGGACGAACGAGCAGGGCGAGGCCTTCTTCGTCAAGTACCACTTCAAGACGAACCAGGGCATCCGCAGCCTCTCGGGCGAGCAGGCCGCCGAGCTCGTCGGCAAGGACGCGAACTCGCACCAGACCGACCTGCTGCAGGCCATCGAGCGCGGCGTGAACCCCTCGTGGACCCTGTACGTCCAGATCATGCCGGCCGCCGAGGCCGCGGACTACCGCTTCAACCCGTTCGACCTCACCAAGGTGTGGCCGCACTCCGACTACCCGCTGCAGCGCGTGGGCCGGCTGGTCCTCGACCGCAACCCGGACAACGTCTTCGCCGAGGTCGAACAGTCCGCCTTCTCCCCCAACAACTTCGTCCCGGGCATCACCGCCTCGCCGGACAAGATGCTCCAGGGCCGTCTCTTCGCGTACGCCGACGCCCAGCGCTACCGCCTCGGCGTGAACCACACCGTACTGCCGGTCAACGCCCCTAAGGCGACGAAGGCCGACAACTACGGCCGCGACGGCGTCATGGCGCTGCGCAACGGCTCGCGCCACGACAAGAACTACGAGCCCAACTCGTACCAGGGTCCGGCCGAGACCGGTCTGGCGCTGGGCGCCCCGAAGGCCGTCTCCGGCTACACGGGCACCCACGAGGCCCCGGCCCACACCAAGGACGACGACTTCTTCCAGGCCGGTGAGCTCTACCGCCTGATGTCGGAGGCCGAGAAGCAGCGCCTGGTGGCGAACATCGCCGGCGGTCTGTCGCAGGTCACCCTGGAAGACGTCATCGAGAAGAACCTGGCTCACTTCCACGCCGCCGACGCCGACTACGGCAAGCGCGTCGAGGAGGCCGTCCGCGCCCTGCGCGACGCCTGAGCCGCCCAGTTGTACCGGGGGCCTGACGGGAGGTCAGGCCCCGGGTGCTCAGCCCGACCCGTGGACCCGGATGAGGGGTGGTACGCGGTGAGGGCAGGACGAGGACCGTGGCGAGCGTGCGAGCCAGTGCGGTGGTAATGGGTTCCGAGGCCCGTCTCTTGACCTGAGGGAGACGACGCCGGAGTTCTCGTCGCCCGCCCGCCACGGTCCCAGCCAATCCTCTTCGTACGGGGGCTACGCACAGAGCCCCCTGCACGGAGGTACCCACCTCCCCACAGACCCCGCCCGGCGGTGCGAACGTCCTGTCGCGCCAGCCTCGCACCGTCGGGCGGTAACAAACCAGAGCGCCGAGTCACGGACGGTCCCGTGACTCGGCGCTTTGCCGTTCCCGCACGCCCTGAGCCTCCGGTGGGCGTTTTCGTCCGATGTTTCATCCCAGAATCAGGGGTTCTGTGGTCTTCTTCGGGGCACGCCAGGAGATGGTGTTCTCGCTGGTGAGGCGGCGGGCCATGAGGTCGGTCGTAGCGATGTGGATGCCGAGGGTGCCGGACGTCGCCCGGGTCACCCGGGCGACGTCCGGCGCGGCCGGTTGCCAAGCTCCCGCGGGGAATCACTGCTGGCAGCGTCCGAAGTCCACGACGTAGGTGGCGGTGTTGGACGACGATGCGCCAGCCGGGTCCGCCGCCCCGGGCAGGGCCGCCGCACCAATGTCGCGCAGGGACGGCTTGAGGATGATGGCGCGATGGCCGGGGCTGTTCATCCACCAGTTGACGGCGGCCTGCGGGGTTCCCGATCCGGCCCAGCCGGTGTACGTGATCTCACTGAACTCCCACGACCGGGGGTTCGGGCAGTATGCGGCCGCCTGGATGCGGCTCTGCGGTGTCGAGCCGGTCTGGGGGTTGCGGTGGGAGTCCTTGCCCGGCCCCCACCACTTCAGCTGCACGGATGCGGCGGCATGCTGCTGGGCCGCGTTGGTCAGCGACTGGTTGACGGTGAGGGCGGGCAGCCCGCGCTGTGTGCGCTGCGCGTTGATCAGGCAGATCACGGCAGCCCTCGCCTGGGCTTCCGTGCCGGCGGTCGGCGCCCGGTTGACGGCGGCCAGGTCACAGCCCGCGGCTGGTGCCGCAGCCGGGGCGACGGCTTGCTGCCCGTTGATATTGCCTGCCGCGGCGTACCGGCACACGAGAATCCAGCCCGTACTGCCCGCCACGGGCACGCCCTCTTTCACGCCGCAACCGACTGCCGTGGTCGCTGACGCGGGAGACATCCATATCATCTGGGAGTAATGACCCCACGCACGGTAATTGGTGCCCGCGGACGCACTGCTGTTGATCGGGGCATTGTTGTCGGCGTCGAATTTGGGCTTCTCCGCCGTCCAGCTGAAACTCACGGAGGGGTCCAGTGCCATCAGCGGCCGCGCCGGGCCGGGGAAGGCATTGAAAAGGTTCTCGCCCTCGTTGCCGTTGGTGTCACGGCTGCTGTGGTGCAGTCCGCCGCCCTGGCTGGATGCAGGGTCATCGGCCCAGGCCTGCGCGTCACAGGCAAGCTTGGGGTTCCATGCGACAGAAACCACGGAGGAGCTGGGGCTGTACTTCTGGACGGCTGCCCTGCGCGCGTCGTTGTGAATACGGACGATCTCGGCAGCGTCTGCGGCGGATATCCGTGAGCCCGTTCCGGGTGGAGCGTTGGACGAGGGACAGGTGGGAGATTTCTCCTCGGAGGCAGGGGCTGAAGCGACGCGTGCGTGGGGGGAGGCTGCCGATACCGGTCCCATCATGGCAAGGCCGCACACGAGCGCAGCCGCGGTTGCGAAAGGCTTTGGTTTCATGGAACACCCCGAATACGGGTAAGGGTTCCCATGCGGGCGAAAATGCCGGGGTGCCGTATTCCGCACGCCCGGATCGACCGCACGTGGATGAAGTCGGCGGGGAGGTCTCCGCACGCCGGACGATGAGATCATCGTCGCCCGTTCGGCGCAGATCCACCCGCCAGGCCATCGGCCGTTACTCCACTCGGGTGAATGCGACGACTGTGGTTGCGATCAGCGTTCCCGCCTCGACACCCACCGCCACAGGGCCCAGCAGCCCGTACCCAGGAGCAGCACGTTGTACGTGATGCCGCGCCCGCCCCACTGGTACCCGATGGGTCAGATCCAGGCTGCCACCGCCATCAGGACGGCGTTCAACAGCACGAACGGGATCCAGGTCGGGGCAGCTCCCCACCGGGGACGCAGCGGCGTTCCGCCGCAACTGTGGATGTCGTTCCACGGCACGGCCGTCCGGGGCTTCTCCTGGAGCGGAGCCGGGGCGGCAGGGTCGAGAGCAACGGCCGTTTCCGGACGGGGCGGTGCGATGTCCCCTTCCGTCGCCAGGGCGAGGGCCGACTCGTGGACAGTGGCCGGGGCCGGTGTCCGGGCCGGTGTCGGCGTCGGCGTCGACGTCGACGTCGACGTCGGCGAGGGCGCCTCCCCGCGGTCCACCGCCTCCAGTGCGGCCAAGGGCTGCCCGGCGGAGGCCGGGGTGGTGGGTGGAGTCCTGGACGCTCGCGGCGGTCACCAGCACAGCGAGGAGGAGACCATCTCCTGGCGTGCCCCGAAGAAGACCACAGAACCCCCGATTCCGGGATGAAGCGTCGGACGAAAACGACCTCTTGGTGGGGCGGGCCGGGCCGGGACGTGGGCGGCGGTCAGCTCCTTCGGCAGCGTTCCTGAAGCTCGGAGATGACGGCCTTCTCGCGCGCGTTGACGGCACCGTCCACCGCTGCCACCCGGTCGGCCACGTCGAGGAGGTCGCTCACGTCCCCCGGCTCGGCGTCCAGGCGTCGCCACACCTCGGCGGGATCCACGTCGACGAGTTGGGCGAACTGTTCGTCGACCACCTGGTGCTGGTCCCGGACCAGCCTCACCAGGTGCCGCATCAACAGCGCCTCGTCGTCGGTGATCTTCTGGTCCGCCGTGATGACGAGCCAGGCGACCCACAGCATCAGCTGCGGGTGCTGACTCCGCTTGCTCAGGCCTTCGGCGAGTTCGATCACCCGAGCCTCGTTCCGGAAGACGGCTTGCGCGTGCCGCCCCGCGAGCAACGTCGTATAGCGGTTCAACACCACCGCGAGGGGAACGCCGACCACGGGGATGCCGATCTTGATGACGTTGCGCTTGAGGAGGAACTTGCCGACGACGGGGAGCCCCTTCGCGGCGTTCAGTACCGCTCCGGAGTAGAAGCGCTTGATCAGCGGCCGCACGAGCGCAGGGACCGCCTTGACCACGCCCTCCCGGACCACTTCACCGCTCTTGATCGTGAAGGCGACCCGAATGAGCTTCCACATGTCGTCCGGGTCGGACAGGTCGAGCGGGACCCGGTAGAGGACCGCGATGTCGTGGGCCAGGCGGAGCTGGAGCCGGGTGATGAACGCGACGTCGACCATCATGGTCGCGACGGCGGCCGGGACGGTCGCCGGCGAGGCACCACCGAGGCTTCCGAGGGTGGCGGCGACGGCCGCCGAGTAGGCCCCGGCCGAGAGTCCGCCTTCGAGCGCGGCGTACCGGGCCGCCATCTTGATCCGCTGATCGACGACGGCGTCCGCGGGTACGCCCTCGTACCGCTCCTGGAAGTACTGCCAGTTCGCTCTGTCGGTGTAGGAACTCAGGGCCTGGGCGAGGAGCTTGGTGAACCAACTGCCCGACTTGATGTCGTCCGCACTCAGCCCTTTGATGAACTCCCGCATCTCGGCCCGCTCGTGCTCGACGGCCTCCCGATCGGCATCGCCGCCGTCCGCGTCGACGGCGTCCATCAGGGTTTCGGTCATGGCGAGTCCTCCCGGGCTGATCAGCGTCCGATCAGGTTGTCAGGTTTCGCACAACACCGCTGCCGTCTCGGCACGATGACCCGGTGCAACGCCCAGCACGGCGGGAACCGCACTCCGTGCCCCCGCGCCCCGTTCCCCGTTCCCCGTACGGACGACGCGAACGGCCCCCGCCCCTCCGGGAAGAGGGACGGGGGCCGCCGGGTCGTGCGGGTGGATCAGACCTGCAGGGCCTTGATCGCGGTCGGGGCGTGGCCCGGCTCGGTCGCGAGCTCTTCGAACTCGGTGACGTCGCTCATGTCGACCGTCTTGCTCATCGCGATGTTGGTGATGCGCTCCAGGATCGCCTCGACGACGACCGGGACCTGGAACTCCTGGGCCAGCTTCTTGGCCTCCTCGAAGGCCTCGCCCAGCTTGTCCGGGTCGGTGACGCGGATGGCCTTGACGCCCAGGCCCTCGGCGACCTTGACGTGGTCGACGCCGTAGACGCCCAGCTCGGGGGTGTTGATGTTCTCGAACTCGAGGTTGACCTCGAAGTTGATGCCGAGGTTGCCCTGCGCCTGGCGGATCAGACCCAGGTAGGCGTTGTTCACGAGGACGTGGACGTAGGGGACCTTGTGCTGGGCGGCGACCGCCAGCTCCTCGATCATGAACTGGAAGTCGTAGTCGCCGGACAGCGCGACGATCGGGGTCTCCGGCTCCGCGGTGGCGGCGCCGATGGCGGCCGGGATGGTCCAGCCGAGCGGGCCGGCCTGGCCGCAGTTGATCCAGTTGCGCGGGCGGTAGACGTGCAGGAACTGCGCCGCCGCGATCTGAGAGAGGCCGATCGTGGTGACGTAGCGGGTCTCGGGACCGAACGCCTTGTTCATCTCCTCGTAGACGCGCTGCGGCTTCAGGGGGATGTTGTCGAAGTGCGTACGGCGCTGCAGGGTCGCCTTGCGGTCCTGCGCCGAGGCGACCCAGGCGGAGAAGTCCGGCAGCTTGCCCTCGGCCTTGAGCTCCTTGGCGATCTCGATGAAGAGCTCCAGCGCGGCCTTGGCATCGGAGGCGATGCCGAAGTCCGGGGCGAAGATCCTGCCGAGCTGCGTGGGCTCGATGTCGACGTGGACGAACTTGCGGCCCTTGGTGTAGGCGTCCAGGTTGTAACCGGTGTGACGGTTGGCCCAGCGGTTGCCGA
Organism: Streptomyces sp. NBC_00273; assembly: GCF_036178145.1. Classification (NCBI taxonomy): domain Bacteria; kingdom Bacillati; phylum Actinomycetota; class Actinomycetes; order Kitasatosporales; family Streptomycetaceae; genus Streptomyces; species Streptomyces sp. NBC_00273. Next base: position 2,677,206 of record NZ_CP108067.1, read on the forward strand.
TGCCGAAGACGAAGTCCGACTCAAGGAACGTGGCGTTGCCGTAGCGGTGCGCGGTCTGGACGCCGACCATGCCGGCGGCCAGCTCGTGGTCGTCCGGGATGGTGCCCCAGCCCATCAGGGTGGAGATGACGGGGACGTTCACCAGCTCGGCGAACTCGACCAGCAGCTCGGAGGCGTCGGCGTTGATGATGCCGCCGCCGGCGACGATCAGCGGGCGCTCGGACTCCAGCAGGAACTGCAGGGCCTTGGCGGCCTGGGCGCGGGTGGCCTGCGGCTTGTAGACCGGCAGCGGCGCGTAGGTGGCCGGGTCGAACTCGATCTCGGTCAGCTGGACGTCGATCGGGAGGTCGATGAGGACCGGGCCCGGACGGCCGGAGCGCATCAGGTGGAAGGCCTCCTGGAACACGCCGGGGACCTGCGCGGCCTCCAGGACGGTCGTGGCCTTCTTGGTGACCGGCTTGGCGATCGAGGCGATGTCGACGGCCTGGAAGTCCTCCTTGTGGAGCTTGGAGACCGGGGCCTGACCGGTGATGCACAGGATCGGGATCGAGTCCGCGATCGCCGAGTACAGGCCGGTGATCATGTCGGTGCCGGCCGGGCCCGACGTACCGATGCAGACACCGATGTTGCCCGCCTTGGCGCGGGTGTAGCCCTCGGCCATGTGCGACGCGCCCTCGACGTGGCGAGCCAGGGTGTGCGCGATGCCGCCCACGTTCTTGAGCTCTCGGTAGAACGGGTTGATCGCAGCACCGGGGACACCGAACGCTTGTTCGACACCCTCGAGCTTGAGGATCTCCACTGCAGCGGCGGCGGCTGTCATACGAGGCATCGAGTTCTCCTGCGGGTCTGGCGGTCAGGCTTTTCCGTAATCCGGAAGTATTGTTCTGCTATACGGAACAAGCTAAGCGGCGACTCCTGCGACGTCAAGGCGGTGGGGGACTCCGGAAGCCACCAAAAGCCGCATATCGGTCGGCGACTTGTACAAATCACCGATGCGCCGGCGGGAATCCCCCGGAAAAGGCGTGCGACCTCCCCCCGGCGGTCGCCGGTGGTGGAGCATGGACCTACGCACAGCGACGGAGGGGGTCCAGGTCTCATGGCGGAAGCGGTACCGGTGCGCTGCCCGGCGTGCCTGCGCGAGAACGGCTACACCGCCCCGGTCTTCCCCTGTGCCTGCGGAAGTCCGGTCCACCCCCCGCTGGACCTGGCGGCGCCGCCGGTTCCGCTGACCCACCGGACCTGGTCGGACACCTGGGTGACGGTGCGCTGCACGACGTGCGGGCGGGAGAGCGAGTGGCCGCATCCCGAGCTGGGCTGCGGCTCGTGCGGGACGGTGGTGCTCATCGCGGTCCACCCGCTGGAGGCGACGGGGACCCCGGCGGATCCGGCGGGCCCGCCCTCCGCGGCCGTCCGGCCGGGTCTGGGCGGGCCGGCGGGCGACCCGGCCGGCGGGCTCGCCGGCGGAGCCGCGGGCCGGCGCCCGGCGCACATACCGCCGCCGCCGGCCGCACCGGTGCCGCGGCCCGCGTTCCGGCCGGTGACCATCCGTACGGCCCGCGACGCGGTGGCCACGGCCGCGCTGTACCTGCGCTGGCTCGGCTTCCGCGACGTACGGCAGCCCGACGGGCGCCCGATCCCGGCGGCGACCGTGGACCTACGGGCTCCGGGCCTGGTCGCCCAGGTGGACCCGACGACGGCGCCGGCCGGGCTGCGGGCGGTGGAGTGCGTCTGGCTGAACGGGCTCACGGCCTCCGCGACCAGCGTCTACTTCGCGCTCGCGGGATACACGGAGGAGGCCCGGGCCCGCGCGGACGATCTCGGGATACCGCTCTTCGTCATGGACCTGACGGGCATGCCACAGCCGGTCAACGACCCGGCGGACGCGCTGGTCGGCCCGGACGCGTAGGCCGTCCGGGAACGGGTGGACCCGGCAGGATCGAGGAGCTACCCCCTAAGCTCGTAGGCATTGCCTACTTCCTGCCCAGGAGAGCCCGATGAGCCTGTACGACATCCCGCTGACCACGCTGTCCGACGAGCCCACCAGCCTCGCCGCCCACAAGGGCAAGGTGATCCTCCTGGTGAACACCGCCTCCCAGTGCGGGCTCACGCCCCAGTACTCGGGACTGGCCCGCCTGCAGTTCGCGTACGAGGAGAAGGGCTTCACGGTCATCGGCGTGCCCTGCAACCAGTTCGGCGAGCAGGAGCCCGGCAACGCCGAGGACATCCAGACCTTCTGCTCGGCCGGCTTCGGCGTCACCTTCCCGATCCTGGAGAAGTCCGAGGTCAACGGCGAGAACCGGCACCCCCTCTACGCGGAGCTGGTGAAGACCCCGGACGCGGACGGCGAGGCCGGGGACATCCAGTGGAACTTCGAGAAGTTCCTGATCTCCCCCGCCGGCGAGGTCGTGGCGCGCTTCCGCCCGCGCACCGAGCCCGAGGCCCCCGAGGTCATCGCCGCGATCGAGGCGCACCTGCCCGCGTAGCACTCCCGTACGGGTCGCTGCGCGGGGCCGCCGCCCTGCGCCGCGGCGCGCGCAGCAGCCCGTACGCGCTCCGTTCAGTCCAGGTCGGCCTCGTCGTACTCCCCCGCCGACCCGGCCGCGGTGAGCTCCCGCAGCTCCACCCGGCGGATCTTGCCGGACACGGTCTTCGGGAGCTCCGCGAACTCGATGCGGCGGATCCGCTTGTACGGGGACAGCACCGCGCGGGAGTGCTCGAACAGCACCCGGGCCGTCTCCGGCCCGGGCTCCCAGCCGCCCGCGAGGGTGACGTACGCCTTCGGGACCGCCAGCCGCAGCGCGTCCGGGGCCGGAACGACGGCGGCCTCGGCCACCGCCTCGTGCTCCAACAGGGCGCTCTCCAGCTCGAACGGGCTGATCTTGTAGTCCGAGGCCTTGAACACGTCGTCGGAGCGCCCGACGTAGGTCAGGTACCCGTCGGCGTCGCGCGCGGCGATGTCGCCGGTGCGGTAGAGCCCGTCGGCCATGGCCTCGGCCGTGCGCTGCGGATCGTCGCGGTAGCCGGTCGTCACCCCGGCCGGCCGGGTGCGCAGGTCCACGCAGAGCTCGCCCTCGTCGGGGGACTCCTTGCCGGTGACCGGGTCCAGCAGGACGATCTCGTAGCCGGGTGCCGGCCGGCCCATGGAGCCGGGCTTGACGGGCACCCCGGGGAAGTTCCCGACCTGGAGCGTGGTCTCGGTCTGGCCGAAGCCGTCGCGGATCGTGACGCCCCAGGCGGCGCGGACCCGTTCGATGACTTCCGGGTTGAGCGGCTCCCCGGCGGCGACGGCCTCGCGCGGGGGCCGGGCCAGCTTGGTGAGGTCGGACTGGATCAGCATCCGCCACACGGTGGGCGGGGCGCAGAAGGTGGTCACGCCGTGCCGGTCCATCTCGGCCATCAGTCGCTCCGCGTCGAAGCGGGTGTAGTTGTGGACGAAGACGGTGGCTCCGGCGTTCCACGGGGCGAAGAGGTTGGACCAGGCGTGCTTGGCCCAGCCGGGCGAGGCGATGTTGAGGTGCACGTCGCCGGGGCGCAGCCCGAGCCAGTACATGGTGGAGAGGTGCCCGATGGGGTACGAGGCGTGCGTGTGCTCGACGAGCTTGGGGCGGTCGGTGGTGCCGGAGGTGAAGTAGAGCATGAGGGGGTCGGTGGCGAGGGTCTCGCCGTCCGGGGTGAAACGGCCGTCGGCGGCCGCCGTGTCCGCCAGCCTCAGCCAGCCGTCGGGGACCTGGTCCCCGACGGCGATCCGGGTGTAGCCGCCCGGCACCTCGTCGAACTTCGCCGTGTCCAGGGCGCGCGCGATGACGTGGCGCACCTGGCCGCGTTCGACCCGGTCGCGCAGGTCGGCCGGGCCGAGCAGCGGGGTGGCCGGGATGACGACGGCGCGCAGCTTCATCGCGCCGAGCATCACCTCCCACAGCTCGCGCTGGTTGCCGAGCATGACCAGGATCCGGTCGCCGGGCGCGACGCCCTGCTCACGGAGCCAGTTGGCGGCGGCGCCCGACCGCACGGCGAGCTCCGCGAAGCTGAGGCTCTGGCTGGTGCCGTCCTCCTCGACGACGCGCAGGGCGTCGGCGTCGTTCCCGGCGGCGATGTGGTCGAACCAGTCCAGGGCCCAGTTGAAGCGGTGGGGGCGGGGCCAGGTGAATCCGGCGTGGGCGGCCGCGTAGTCGCCGCGGCGTTCCAGCAGGAAGTCCCGGGCGGCCAGGAAACGGGCGGTGGCGTCGTCCTGCGTGCTCTCGGTCGTCATGACGGGCATCGTGCCGCCTTCGGTGTACGGACCACCAGTGCGGCGTCAGCCGTGAGTTGACCGTCCGGGACCGCCGAGGACCGCCGGGGACCGCCGAGGACCCTCCAAGGGTCCCGGTCAGGGGTTGATCGCCCCGAACCGTACGGCCGCACCACCGCCCCCGCCCGCCGTCCCTTCCGCCATCCCCGCCACCATCAGCTCCCCTTCGGCGACGATCTCCTCCTTCGCCGCCTTCGGGACCGGGCCGAACAGCTCGACGGTGAGCGCCTGCCCTTCCAGCTTCCACAGGCCGGCGACGAACCCGTCCACGAGCAGGGTGCAGTGGGCCTGGTTCCCGGTCCAGGTGCGCCCCTTGATCTCGGGGGCGACCACGCGGGCGCGGTCGGCGTGCGAGAGCAGGAGGTTGTCGAACTCCGGGAGGAAGCGGGGCGGGGCCGGGGCGTCCGCGTCGGGGCGGGGGGCGTCCGGGAGGTCGAAGAGCTCCACGCCGTTCTCGTCCTGGAAGACGAGGAGGCCCGGGCGCAGCCGCTCGAAGGCCTCGCGCAGCCGGGTCAGTCCGGCCCAGGTCTGCATGTCCTTGACGGAGGCGGGCCCGAAGGCGGCGAGGTAGCGCAGCACGACCTCGTCCACGGGCTGGGCCGCACCGGCGGGCTCCCCGAGCCAGGTCTCGACGGTGGTGAGCCGGACCTGGCCGCTGCGCCCCCACACACCCCGCGGGGTGACCTGGACCAGCGGCAGCCGGCAGCGGGCGGCGACGGACAGGGACTGCGGGTCAGCGTTGGGCCATTCCTTGAGGAGTTCCTCGCGGATCTCACCCATGGTGCGCGGCTCGCTCTCGACGAAGGCGCGGGCGCGCTGCGCGAGCCGGTCCAGATCCACCCCCGCGAGCCCCTTGCGGAAGTAGGTGACCTCGCGGTCGCGGGCGGGCTGGACGAGGGGCCTCAAGGTCAGGGCGTCGTGGGCGGTGTGCGTGTGGATCGTCGACCGCATGGTGACCATCCGGACGGCCTCGCGGGACTCCATGAGCCCGGCCAGCTCGGCCGGCCGGAAGCCGGCGAGCCGGGCGTGCAGCTGGAAGTAGGGCGGCTTCACGTTCTGCGCCTGCAGCCCGAGCAGGTGCGCGACGGCGTCCCCCGCGGACATCTCGGCGCGGCTCAGCAGCAGTTGGCGGGCGAGCGTGGCACGGTTCAGAGCGCGGGTGTCGATGACGGGGTGTGTCGTCCTGGAAGCCATGGCAGCAAACCTAATCCCCCTTGCGGACAGCTTTCGTCCGCAACCCCAACCGGAAGCTGACCTGCGGTAGCGAAGGGCGCGGCCGGGCCGGGTCGGGCCGCCCGGGAACGTCGCCGCACGACTGTCCGAATGCCGTCGGGCGGGGGTGGACGAAGTTGTCGTCGACGTCGCGGGCGTGTATTCCGAGCATGGTCGACCGGACGCCGTACGTACGGGACCTCCACGAGATCCCGTAGGGCCTGCCGGGAGGCGACGAACTGACCCATGGAACGGGTGCGAGAGGTCGGGGCACGCCCACGTGCCGCCCTGCCGCACGCGGGGAGGAGAGGCAACGCGGTGCCCAACGACATGGTCCGATGGCTCAAGGAGCACGCCAACCCCTTGAGCACCCTGATACCCGGCGCGCCCGCGGAGGACCTGAAGCCCCTGGGCGAGGCCCTGCGGGGAACACGGATCGTCGGTTTGGGCGAATCCACCCACGGCACGAGCGAGTTCTTCCGCCTGAAGCACCGCATCGTGGAGTTCCTGGTCCGCGAGGAGGGGTTCACCACCCTCGCCATGGAGGCCAGCCAGTCCGCCGCCCGCGCGCTCGACGCGTATGTCCGCTACGGCACGGGCACCCCCGAACGGCTCGTCGCCCGGCTGGGCTTCTGGACCTGGCGCACCCGCGAGATGGTCGACCTCGTCGAGTGGCTGCGCGCCCACAACCGCGACCTGCCCGAAGAGCGCCGGACCCGCTTCGTGGGAACGGACCCCCAGCTCTGCGCGGACTCGGTCGAGGCCGTCGCCGCCTTTCTGCGCCGGACGGCGCCCGATCGGGCCGGGCGCGTCAGCGCCTTGGACGTACTGGCCCGGGCCCGCCCGGGCTCGCTTCCGGACCCGGACAAGGCCCTGATGCGGCGCGCCGAGGAAATCGTCCGCCTCGTCGCGGACCACGTGGAGCAGTCGGGTCCCGGCGACGACGCCGCCGAGGCCCTGGAACACGCGCGGATCCTGGTCCGCGCCGCCGACCTGGTGACCCGCCCCTTCGCAGCCCCGGCCGGCGAGGACGGCGTGTACGCCGCGCGTGACCGCTACATGGCCGAGGCCGTCGCACGGCTCGTGGACGACGACCCCGAGGCGCGCGTCATGGTCTGGGCTCACAACGGGCACATCGCGAAGGGCACGTACGGGGAACAGGTACCGGCCCTCGGGAGCGGACTCCGCGAACGGTACGGCGACGCCTACTACGCGCTGGCCCTCCTCTTCGGCAAGGGCTCCTTCCTGGCCCGCCGCGGCAACGACCTTCAGAACCCGCCGGCGCGCCACCGCATCGGCACCGGCTTCCGCTCCCTGGAGGCCTTGCTCGCGGACGCCGTACCCGGCGACTACTACGCGGACCTCCGCGCCGCGGTCCCTCCCACCGGCGCCGCGCCCTGGCTGCACGCCCCGCACGCACAGCGCAGCTTCGGCGCCAACGTCGGGCGGTTCTTCTACCGCTTGAACACGGCCCCGCTCGTCCCGGCCGAGGACTACGACGGCATCGCGTTCGTAGCCCGCTCGACCTGCTCCCACCTGCTGCCCCCGGCAGAGGACTGAGGCTCGGCGCCGCTGACCGCGCCGTGCGGTCACTCGGCGCGTACGAGGCGGCCCTCGGGGGCGATGGTGAGGGAGGCCCTCACCTCAGCCGGTCTGGGCGGCCACGAAATCACAGAGCGCGTTGAGCGCCTGGAGCGCCGGGCGGGGCGGGAGGTCCAGCAGCACCGTACGGGCCCGGTCCAGCCGCTCGTGCATCATCGCCTCGCCCTCGGCGAGCGCCGGCGAGCGCCGGAACAGTGCGAGGGCCCGGCGCTGCTCCGCGGGTCCCACCGGGCCGGCGGAGAGGAGCTCGCGCAGCTCGGCGCCCTGCGGCGTCCTGTCGGCGAGCGCGAGCAAGACCGGAAGGCTGGCCACGCCTGCGGTGATGTCCTTGCCCTGTTCCTTGCCCAGGTGCTCCGTCGGAGCCTTGATGTCGAGCAGGTCGTCCGCCATCTGAAAGGCGAAGCCCAGGTGTTCGGCGTACTCCCCCAACGCCCGTGCCACCTGCTCGGGGGCGCCCGCCTGCTGGGCCCCGATCCGCAGCGACATGGCGAGCAGCGCCGCGGTCTTGCCCGATATCACCCGCAGGTAGTGGCTGATGGGGTCCTCGCCCGCGCCGGGTCCGACGAGTTCGAGTAGCTGTCCTTCCACGAGCCGTCCCGCCACCTCGGCGTTCAGGGCGGTGGCCTCCGGGCCCAGGTCGGCGGCGAGCCGGGCGGCCTTGGCCAGCAGGAGATCACCGACCCGCACCGCGAGCCGTTCGCCCCAGCGGGCGTTCACGCTCGGTACGCCGTGCCGGGTGACGGCGGCGTCCATGACGTCGTCGTGGTAGAGCGAGGAGACGTGCACCAGCTCCACGACGACCGCCGCCTTGGTGATCCCGTCCTTCCACGGGTCGCCGAACTCCGCCCCGAGCAGCACCAGCAGCGGGCGCAGCCGCTTCCCCCCTGCCGTCGCGAGGTGGGTGGCCACATCGGCGATCCTCGGGTCCTCGGCGCTCTCCGCGCGGGCGACCAGCTCCTTCTCCGCCGCTTCGAGTCCACTGCTCAGTCGCCGCTCGAGTCCCGCGTCGGCGAGGCCGAGCCGGCGGAACATGGCCGCCCTGCGCATGCGGGAGGGCACCGACTTCCCGTACACCGCCTTGAATGTGTCCACGGCCGCCACGGAAATCTCCCCCATCACCTGTGCGGAATGGGCTGAGGCGGACATACCCGCCTGAACCATTGCCACTGTCCCAGCCGTCCAACGGGCACCACTACTGCTTGGCATGAAGCTGCCATCGGCCGATCACGGCGGGGTGGCGTGTCATCTTCCTGCGATGCACTGAGAGATCAACTACGGGGAATCCCGACCCTGTTACGTTCCCCAGCGAACTCACCGAGAGGGAACGGGACCTTGCACAAGAACAGAATGCTCATCGCGGCCGCCGCCGCGGCCATGGCCGTGCTGGCCGGAACCGCAGCGCCGGCAACCGCTTCCGGGACCGGGCAGCAGGCAACCACCTGCACCGACGTCAAGCTGCCGGGCACCCTGCCCGTACCGCCGCCCGGGATGTCCGCAGAGCAGGACGTGAGCATCGGCGCGGACTGTGCTCCCGTCCTGGGACAGGTACGGTTCGTCCCCGTCGCGCCTGCGGACCGGGCCCGTTCCTTCGCGGTCGCGGGCGCCGACGCGCCCACGGGGCGCCAGGTGCGCAGCTGGTCGGAGATGTACGACTGCTGCAAGATCCTCATGACGGGGCTCTACACGACGTCCACCTGGGACACCGTAAACGGTCAGGTCACCCGCCCCGTGACCGAAGTGAGCCACGCAGCCAACCGCGAGCCGTGGAACGCCGGATGGTCGCTGACGACGTCGCACAAGAGCGAGCAGGACTCAGGTGCCCTCGTGACGGCGCACGCGGAGTTCGGCTACCGCGGAATCTTCGACATCGGCGGGAAGTGGTACGCGAACACGCACGACACGACCGTGCAGTTGAACGGCGACGGAACCGCCTCCTGCACCTTCGACATCACGCTGCGGCACACCTTCATCGGATGGAACTCGGTCCGCGGCTGCTCTTGAGCGGACCTGCCCTTCCTCAGGGCCGCCCGAGGTCGCGCGTTTCCCCGGTGACCGCACCGGGGAAACGCGCGACCTCTGCTCTTACTTGGCGGCGGACCCGGCGGCCATCGCCGGTTCCCTCTGCTCGTCACCGCTACCGAGCCCGGCACCGGGAGCGCTACGTCGCCCGGGCCACCAGGCCTTCGCGCCGAGCATCGTGGTCAGCGTCGGCACGAGGAGCAGGGCCATGACGAACGCCGTCAGCAGGATGCCGAAGGACACGGCGAATCCCATCTGCTGCAGCAGCGAGTTGTTCGCGAGCATCAGCACGCCGAAGGTGCCGGCGAGGATGACCGCCGCAGAACCGATGGTCGGCGCGGACTGCGCCACGGCCTGCTTGACGGCTTCCCTGGGGGAGGTGCCCCGCTGGACCTCTTCGCGCAGTCGCGCCACCATGAGGATGTTGTAGTCGGTCCCGATGGCAACGACGAAGAGGTACACGATGACGGGCAGCATGAAGAGCAGCCCGGATTCCCCCTTGGCGCCCTGGAACAGCCAGACGGTGGCACCGAGCGTCGCTGCGAAGCCGAGGCCCACCGAGATCATCAGGTACAACGGGGCTACGACGCTGCGCAGCAGCAGCCCGAGGATGATCATGATCGCCAGACCGGCGACCGGGAACACGAGCTTGTAGTCGTGCTCCACCGCGACCTCGATGTCGGCCAGCACGGCCGTGGTTCCGCCCACGACCGCCTTCGACCCATCGGGAGCCGCCCTGTGGACGGTGTCCCGAAGGTCGCCGGAGACCAGGGCGATCGCCTTCTCCGAGGCCGGCCGGTGCTCCAGCACCGCGCTGAACTGGGCGACGTCGCCCGCAGCGCTCATGAGTGCCGGGGACACGTCGCTGACGCCCTCGGTCTTCGCCACCTCGCCGCGGAAGTCCTCCAGCGCGGACGCGTCGAGCTTGGCCCCGCCCTGCGACGTGACGAGGATCAGGCTCGGGTCGGTCTGGCCGGCCGAGAAGCCCTGCTGGAGCTGCTCCATCGCCTGGACGGATTCGAGGTCCTTCGGCAGGGAACTGTCCGAGTCGAACTCGGCCTTGAATCCGAGCGCTCCCACGGCCAGCACCACCAGCACACCGGCGGAGACGGCGGCGACCACTGCCGGGCGGCGCGAGACCGTGTCGCCCAGCCGGTTGGCAAGGCGGTTCTTCGGCGTCCGCTTCCATGCCTTGGAGGGCCAGAACGCCTTCGTTCCCAGCAACGAGAAGACCGCCGGAACGAGAGTGAGCGCCGCGACGAGCGTGACGGCGACCGCGATCGCCAGCGACGGGCCCATCGCCTTCAGGCTGCCCATGGTCGACAGCAGCAGGGCGAGGAAGGCCACGATCACGGCACCGGCCGCCGAGGCGATGGTCTCTCCCACGCGGGCGACCGCATCGGCCAGTGCTTGCTTGGGCTCCTGTCCGGCGCGCAGGTGCTCGCGGTAGCGGAAGAGCAGGAACAGGATGTAGTCGGTGCCCACGCCGAACAACACGACGATCAGGAGGGCGGAGATCCCGCTGTCCGCCTGCAGCCCGGCCACGTCGCTCGCGATCGCGATCAGCGCCATCGCGACGGTGAACATCACCGCGATCATCAGGACCGGCAGGAACGCGATCAGCGGGCTGCGGAAGATGACGGCGAGCAGCACGATGATCAGCACCAGCGTGGCCATCATGATCATGGCGTCGGTGTCGCCCGAGGACTCGCCCGCATCGAGCGCGGACGCGGCCGGGCCGGTGACGCCCATCTTCAGGGCGGTGCCGTCCAGGAGCTGTTTGGCGTCCTGCCGCAGGCTCTTGACCGCCTTGATGACGGCCTCGTCGTAAAGGTCGTCGACTGACGGGACCACGGTCGCCAAGGCGATCTCGCCGTTGGGAGAGACGGCGTCCGGGCTCGTCTGCACCTTCTTGATGTTCTCGTACTTCTTGTCCTGCAACCCGGCCGCGACCTTGGCGACGTCCGCCTTGTCGGCATCCGTCAGCTTGCCGCCGTCGGTCCGCTGGAACACCGCGATGGCGGCCGATTCCTCACTCTGCGGGAAGGCGGCTGCCGCCGTCTTCGCCGCCTGAACCGATTCAAAGCGCGACGGCAGGAAGTCTGCCTGGTCATTCGCCGGTTTCAATGAGGGCGCCAAGGCACTCAGCGCCACCGCCGCAATGATCCACGCAACAATCGTCAGCCAGGGCCGCTTGACAGAGAACCGTCCTATTCGCCCGAACATGGAGCTCCTTCACCATCATTTCCGATACTGTCCAATAACCGTGACAGGACGACAACGCTGCTCTCCGGCTGACGACAGGACAGCACGCACTTACACCGGGGGATGACTTTTCAGCCACCCTCTTGATGTGAGCGAAGCCGGCAGCACAGCCAGACCAGTCAGCCGGAACGGTGAAAGAATCGCAATTGCACGGCAGGTTACTGACAACAACGGCAGGAAACTCCACTGTCACCCCTGCGAGGAATTCCCCCTTGGCCACTTGCTGCCACGCGGTCGACGCGACCGGCGTTTCGCTGGTAGGCGCAATCCCCGCAGGCGGCGAGGCGACACGCCGGTCGGACGCCGATCAGGTTGGCCGCATCCATCGGTTTCCGGACCGCACGAAGCCCCATGAGGACCCAACGAGGCCCCAGCGGGCCGGCCCCGGAGCCCCTGCCCGCCGGCCCGCGGGCCGGCGGGCAGGCGGGCAGGGCCCGGAGGGCACCGGATCAGATTCCCCGATGCGCGCCATCAAGAATTTCGAATTCGAGGCACGGATATCCCATTTCGATGCCATTTTATACCCACACCCGACGCCCGCCCGCAACGGCGACTACAGGAAACTGCCAGCACCATCCCAGGGGGCACGAAAAGAACTGTGACCGAAGTCACCCCACGTCCGGATCTGCCCGATTTTCATCAGATATTCACGGATCGCAGACCGGAGTTCATCATTCCAGATAGAATGGCCAACATTGCGACGGCCCCTTTGGTCGATAAACTGGCCACTCCCCGGACAATGCGACACTATAAGGTTGATCGTTGACCTTTCTCATTTGTTGACTCCGTTGACAGGAGGTTGTTAATCTCGCTTCGGGCGCCCGACGGGGCGCCCCTGCCTGAGGCCGACCGCCGGCCGTGCTACGAGTGGCCAGCCGACACCGCCGCCTCAGCTGCCCGGGTTCCTCACTGCAGCAAGGAACCCGAACTTCGCAAGATCTCAACGGGGGAATTATGTCGAGCACATTAATGCGTGAAGGAAAACTACAGGAGGAGAAAAGCGAAGGTCAGGGAATCTCCGTCGAAATTTCGGGATACGGCGAAAGCCCTGACGATGTGGAGCGAACTCTTCTGCGAGCCCGCGATCTGATCAACTCCACCATTTCGACACACCGCTCCACTTCACCGGCGGACTCCGCGGCACTGCTGAAATCCGAGAACGGCGACGCCGGCGAAGCCGTCATGCAGCTCATCGGAGGAGCCCGGCACCGGGTCAGCGTGGCTCTTTCCGGAAACGAGGAACAGGCCGAGGCGGTCTCCAAGGCGCTGCTCCAGCGCAGCAAGACCTCCAAGGACGCGGTTGCCGTCCGGTTCCTCTGCACTCCGAAGGCATTGGAGACGCGACTCATCCGGTCAGTCGCCCCTCATTCTCCCGCTTGGGAGGTCCGTGTCATCGAGGACCATCTCGTCGAAGCCGTGGTCGTGGACGGGCGGACGGCACTCGTCCACAACGGGCCCCGGTCCACGGAGGGCCACATCGTCACCCTGGAGGACCCGGCGGCTGCCAGGACGTTGGAGCTGCTCCTGGCCGGCGCATGGCGACGGGCACTGTTCCTCGAGGACTACCTGCGGCTCGGCAGCCGTCTCCGTAGCGACCTCGGCCGACGCATCCTGGAACGCCTGTGCGCGGGGTGCACCGACGCGGTCGCCGCACGCGAGATGAAGGTGTCCCTGCGCACCTACCGCCGCCACGTCGCCGAAATCATGCGCGATCTCGGTGCGAGTTCCCGATTCCAGGCAGGAGCCAGAGCCGTCGAGCTACGCCTGCTGCCAGAAGGCGGATAGTAGACACGTCACCGAGCCGCATTTCGGGGGAATTGCTGTGGAAGAAATACCTTCGTTAGATTCATCTGACAGTCGCGGACCGCACGAGGAGGTCAGGTTCGGGAGCGTACACGACGCATTTGAATTCGAGCTGATGGAAGTGCGTGCGCTCATAGACTTCACGCTCACCAATCGCCGGGACCGGCGGCTGCGCAACGCGCTGATATCCGAGGTCAAACCGGAAAGGGAGGCCATCGCCGGCGAGGTGCGGAAGCTCATTGACCAGGCGTCCCAGCACGTAGAAATCATCCTTGCGGGAGAAATCGAGATCTCCCAAGCGGTCTGGAACGTCGTTGCCGGACCTCTGCGCGGTACGGGTGCGCGCATGGACGTGCGCGTTCTGTGCACGCGGACCGCCCTGGAGCAGCAGCGGTTCGAGGGCGACGGCGACTGCAACTACGACTGCGACGGCGAGACAGGTTCGCTCAAGGTCCGGGTGTCCGACCTGCCACGGCTCACAGCCGTCATCGTCGACGGACGGAAGGCCCTCGTGTGCGCGGAGTCGGCAGTCGGCGGCCGGGCATCGGTCATACAGGCCGAATCGGTCAACCGTACGCTGCGCATGCTCTTCGAGAGCATCTGGCAGAGCGCCGCCGTTCCGAGCCAGCTGAGCAGCTTCGGTCGCCGGGATCGCTCGGACACCGTCCGGCAGGTGCTCAAGTACCTGAAGCTCGGGCACACCGATGAGGTGGCCGCCAGGGAACTGTCCGTGTCCGTCCGCACCTACCGCCGGTACGTCGCAGAGATCATGACGATGCTGGGCGCGGATTCACGTTTCCAGGCCGGCGTACGTGCCGCGCGACTCGGGCTGCTGTCCGCCGCCCACTCCACGGAACGTGACCGTTCCAAGCCTCCGCCGGACCTACCGGCGAAGTAGGACCTCGTCCGACGGCCGTCCGCACCGCACCATGCGCCCGCCGCACCACCGGTTCCCGGTCGTGCGTCGGGCGCTCGGTGCTGTCGTCAGCGCAGGCGCAGGAGGGCGCAAGCCAGCGCCCCGTCGCGGTCGACGGAGGTGACCACGGCGATGCGGCCGCGTGAATCCGGGCACCCCTCGGCCAGCGCCAGAACCGACACCACCTGGAAGGTGGCGGTCGCCGCGGACGTGTCGCCCATCTGGGGAGGCTGTGGGATCCACTCCAGCGAGAGATCACCGAAGGCGGCGTCCAGCGCCGCGCGCTCCTCGGCTCCGGCGGTTCCCGAAGGAGAGGACGGCGACACCGCCCACAGTTCCTCGAGGCCCACCCCGGCGCGGCGCACCGCCCGCTCGATGCAGGCGGTCAGCGAAGCCGCCACGCCCTGCGGCCCGACGATGCCGGACTCCACCAGCAGCACCTCGGCCAGGCCGTCACCCGGCGGGGTGAACTCGGCGGGTTCCAGTTTCAGCACCGCGCAGCCTTCGCCCAGGAGCGTGTCGCTCTCGTCGGCGCCCCGCACGTGCAGCTCTAGCCACGACCTCGCCGTCGAGTACTCCTCCGCCGCGCCGCACAGCACCGTTCGTGCCCGGCCGGCCGCCATCAGGCGGCGGGCGTAGTTCAGCGCCATGAGACCGGACGCCCGTCCCGCCGCGACCGTCGTGTTCGGACCCTTCAGCCCGTACCAGATGGCGCATTGACCGGTCGCGCAGTTCATCACGGTGTTCGGGAAGTGCGACGGGTCGACGTAGAAGGGCTTCTCCTCCAGGAAGGTGTCCCTGGTCAGGTCCATCATGCTCTGCGCGCTTCCGGTGTTGGTGCCCAGCACCAACGCCGCGTGCTCGCCGCCCAGTTCCTCGGCCGGCGCTCCCGACTCCTCGATGAGCCGGCCGATGGCCGTGACCGCCAGACCGGTCACCCGGTCCATCGACCGCGTGCCCTTGCGCCCCAGTACGTCCCGGATCACGAATCCCGGTACCAGGCACGCCTGCTCGTCAGGGCCCTTCCACTGCTCGGCGTCCAATGCAGCCGCTGTCTGACGGCCCGAACGGACGCCTTCGGCGAAGGCCTCGCGGCCGATGCCGAACGGCGACACCGCCGACCATCCCGTAATCACAGGACCACGTACTGCGGTGACCATCCCGCTCACAGCCCGATCACTCCTCTTGAATGTGGTTCCGGGAACTCGTTCCCGGTCAGCGGGCCGCCGCACGGTGGTAGGCGCGGGCGGCCAGCGGAACGATGACGCAGAACAGGACGCCGAATATCAGGAGCGAAGCCGCCACCGGATGCTGGGCGGGCAGCGCGTCGCTGACGGGCTGCGAGGGATTGCCCCACAGCTCGCGACAGGCACTGACGACCGCGCTGATGGGGTTCCACTCGGTGATGACCTGCAGCCACCGCGGCAAGCCGTCCGGCGGGACGAAGGCATTGGACAGGAACGCGAACGGCAGGACCATCAGCGTGGACAGCGTATTGACGGCCTCGGGGCTGCGGACCACCAGACCGATGAGCGCTCCCACCCAGCACATGGTGAACCCGAGCAGCAGCAACAGGCCGAAGCCCAGCAGGGTTTCTCCGATGCTGTTGTGCGCGCGCCACCCGATGAGGGTGCCGACGACCGCCATCACGAGGCAGCTGAGGGCCGTCATCGCCAGGTCCGAGACCGTGCGGCCGAGCAGCACGGCGTAGCGCGACATGGGCAGCGAACGGAACCTGTCCACCAGCCCGTTCTGAAGGTCGTCCGCCACGCCTGCGGCACTGGTGCCCACCGCGGAGAGCATGACCTGGGTGAAGATTCCGCCCATGATGTATTCGCGGTAGTTCCCACCGCCCGGCACGCTCATGGCGCTGCCGAAGAGGTAGCCGAAGACCAGCACCATGACGACCGGTGCGATGGTCACGCCGATCAGCTTCTCCGGTACGCGCACGATGTGGCGCAGGTGGCGGCCGGTGAGGGCCATGGTGTCGTTGACGAGCTCGCTCATGCGGCTGACGCCCCCTGCTCTGCCGTGACGGACCGGCCGGTCGCATCGGCCGGCCCTTCCGTACTGGGCGCGTGCCCGGTCAAGGAGAGGAAGACGTCGTCGAGCGAGGGCCTGCGCATCGCGAAGTCGACCACGTCCAGCCGGTGATCGCGCAACGCGTCGGCCACCTGGGCGATCGACCCGATGCCCGACTCCACCTGTGCGGAGACGCTGCGGCCCTGGCCGCCGACGACCGGCGTGCCCATGGCGACCTTCTCCAGCAGCTGAGCGGCCAGCGGCACGTCGTCCGCATCGGCCAGCGTCACCTCCAGGACCTCTCCACCGACCTTGCGCTTGAGCTCGTCGGGCGTGCCGTCAGCGATGAGGACGCCCTTGTCGATCACCGCGATGCGGTCCGCGAGGTGATCCGCCTCTTCCAGGTACTGCGTGGTGAGCAGGACGGTCACCCCCTCGGCGACCTGTTCGCGCACCATGGCCCAGAGCGTCATCCGGCTGGTCAGGTCCAGACCGGTGGTCGGCTCGTCGAGGAACAGCACCTCCGGCGAGGCCAGCAGGCTCGCCGCCAGGTCCAGCCTGCGGCGCATGCCGCCCGAGTAGGTCTTGACCTCCCGGTCCGCAGCGTCCGGCAATTCGAACCGTTCCAGCAGTTCCACGGCGCGCTTCCGGGCACCGGCCCTTCCGAGACGGTGGAGCCTGCCCATCAGCACGAGGTTCTCGCGACCGGTGAGGCGTTCGTCCACGGCCGCGTACTGGCCGGCCAGCCCGATCCGCTTGCGCACCTCCATCGGCTTCTCGGCCACGTCGTAGCCGGCCACCTTCGCCCGGCCCCCGTCGGACGGCAGCAGCGTCGCGAGGATGCGGACCGTGGTGGTCTTCCCCGCACCGTTGGGGCCGAGGACGCCCAGGACGGTACCGCGCGGCACGGTCAGGTCCACTCCGCGCAGGGCTTCGTGGTCCCCGTACCGCTTGCGAATTCCCTCAGCTTCTATTGCTGCGTCCATTTACCCCGCCTAGAGAAGTCAGCTTTCGCACCACGATCGCAGCGACCCCGACCACCGACCCACCCCCGTGACCGGAACCTGTCACCAGGCCGGGAATTCTCCGGCACGACAGGAACGCAAAAGGCCCCGCACGAGCACGGCCCGTCAGCGTTTTGCCCGGAAAACCGTGAAGAGCATGCGCAGGACGAGCACCGCGCTGATGACCAGCAAGTGATAACCGAGCAGACGGAAGAGACTGAGATCCTCCGCTATATCCGGTCCTCCGGGTATGGCCAGCAGGATGACGGCCATCACCCCGCTCGTGGCTCCGAGAAACGTGATGAGCACTTCGTGCACGAGCGACCTCAGGTACTTGCGGTCGCGCGCATCGGCGAACAGTCTGACGCTCATTCCGAGTCGTCCTTGTTCCAGCGCGCTGGTGACCCGGTCCAGGCGGCGCGGCAACCGCTGGAGCAGCGTCACCGCCGCGTGCAGGTCCAAGCCCGGGCCGGACGACCGGGCGTTCCCCCATCCGAACCCTCCCCGGCCCTCCTGCTCGCCGTCGGCGAAGGTCCGAGCCTCGCCGATGACGTCGAAGCCCGGGGACACCTTGGTGAGGGTGCCCTCCAGGGTGCCGAGCGCCCGGAACACGGCGGCCACCTCCGGCGGTACGGCCAGCCCGTGCCGGGCCACCAGCCGGAACAGGTCGGCGAACACCTGGAAGTCGGGGACCGACCCACCGGAGAGGTGACGGGCCATGAACCGGCCCAGCGCACGCTCCAGTTCACGCTCGTTGATCTCGTCGGGGCGGGCGACCAGTTCGAGCAGCGCGTCGCACAGGGCGGCCGGGTCGCCGTGGTGGATGGCGAGCAGGTAGCGGCCCAGTGCCGCGCGGAGCTGACCGTCGAGCCGCCCGACGGAGCCGAAGTCGACCAGCGAGATCCGCCCGTCGTCGCTGAGGAGGATGTTCCCCGGATGCGGGTCGGCGTGGAAGATGCCGTCGACGAGGATCTGCTGGAGCATGTTGAACAGCAGGTTCCGGGCTATGTCGGTCCGCGTGGTGAAGCGCTCGTCGATGGACCTGTACGCCACGCTGATCGGCAGGCCCGGGAGCCGTTCCAGGACCATGACCCTCTCGCCGCTCAGTTCCTCGTGAACGACGGGAAGCCCGATCTTCTGCTCCTCGCGGCGGCTCCAGGCATTGGTCACCGCCGCCAGGTTCTGCGCCTCGATCCGGAAGTCGAGCTCCTCCTCCACGGAGGCTGCGAATCCCTCGGCGAGTTCTGCTGTTCCCAGGGCCCGGGCCCAGGACGTGCGCGTCTCCAGCATCCGGCCGAGCCGGCAGATGATGTCGAGATCGCGCTCGACGAGCGGCCGGACACCGGGCCGCTGCACCTTGACGACGACCTCTTCGCCCGAATGCAGGCGGGCGCGGTGGACTTGGGCGATGGACGCCGCGGCCAGCGGTTCCTGCTCGAAGTGGGCGAACACTTCTCCCGGCGGCCTTCCCAGGTCCTGCTCGAGGAGACGTTCCACCTCCTTCCAGGGCTCCTCCGGAACCTGGTACTGGAGCTTGCTGAGCTCGGCGATGAACTCCGGGGGCAAGAGGTCGTGGCGGGTCGACAGCACTTGGCCGAGTTTGACGAAGGTCGCGCCGCCCTCTTCCAGCGCGAGCCGCAGGGACCGTACGAGCCGGGCCCTGCCCGTGGTGGGGACCCCGTCGGAGTCACGTCCCCGGCGCAGGTACGGACGCAGTCCGTGCCGTACGGCGATGGCGATGATGTGTGAATAGCGGGACGCTCGGGCCACCCGGGAGCGGACCGCCCGCAGCCAGCCGGCGGGCGAGCCCGAGGACCCGGACGGTACGACCACTTCGGAGACCGCCAGGAAGGCGGTGGCCAGCAAGAACGTGCACCCGATCTGCACGGTGGTGATGGCGCCGCCCTGTTCGGGGCGCTGCATTGCGGCACCGAAGACGGCGAGACCCACCGTGCCCACGAGTCCCGTGAGCAGCGTGCGGATGATCCCGACCCGCAGACCGAGCAGCCGCTGCGCCACGGCAGCGAAGATCACGATGAAGACGATGACGCTGAATGCCACGCCGAAGAACATTTCGATCTCTGCCACCACCCGTTGTGCCGAGCCCCGGCCGCTGATCCTAGGAAGGCCGGACGGAGGGGCTCAAGGAACTCGCAGCAACCTGCCAGATTCGGGGATCGGGGCTGGTCACCCGCTGATGCCGCAGTTGAATGATGCGCACTTCAGCCGCGCCGGGAAGCTCGCTACCGCGCAGAGGACTTAAGGAAAGAGCATCGTGCGCCGTGTACTCGCAATTTCGCCCCATCTGGATGATGCCGTGCTGTCGGCCGGTGGCCGGCTGTTCGAGCTGGCGTCGGAAGGCGTCGAGGTCACGGTGTTCACCGTGTTCGCCGGCCGGCCTATGCCTCCCTTCTCCCCGGTCGCCGCCTATCTGCACGGCCTGTGGGGGCTGGGCGACGCCCCCGTCGTGCACCGCCAGGCCGAGGACCGCCTGGCGATGTCGCTGCTCGGGGTGGCGGAGAGACACGGCTCGTTCCTCGATGCCGTGTACCGCAGGACCACGGACGGCGAGGGCTGGCTGATCGGGATGGACGGCGTGCCCCCCGAGGGCGAGCACGAACCCGAACTGGCCGCCCGGCTGGCCGACACGATCACCGACCTGGTCGGTGAACTCCGGCCCGACACCGTCCTCACCTGCGCGGCGATCGGGGGGCACCTGGATCACCGGCGCACCCGTGACGCGGTCCTGGCCGCTGCCACCCGGGGCGTACCGACCCTGTGCTGGGAGGACCTGCCGTACGGGCACCGCACCACGGAGCTTCCCGCCCTGCCCGAGGGGGTCCGCTTCACCGCCAGCGTCGCCGAAACCGCCACGGACCCGGCGTGGGAGGCGAAGTACCGGGCCATAGAGGCCTACGACTCGCAGCTCACCATGCTCTGGCCGAACGAGCCGGAGTTCAGGCCGGTCTTCGATTCCCATGCCACCGCGCACGCCCGCGAGCACGGCCTCACCGGCCGGGCCGAGCTGTTCTGGAACGTGGGCTTCGACCGGCTCTGACCTCCGCACGAAGGGCGGGGCCCGGGTGGTACCACCCGGGCCCCGCCCTTCGTCATCCGCGGGAGGCGAGCCGTTGTTCGACCAGGTCGGCGACGGTGGCCGGACCACCAGCGGCACGCACCTGTTCCTGCATCCGCGCCATCCGGCCGGGCAGTTCCCGATCGGCCGCCAGGGCGAGCACCGCGGCGCGCAGTGCGTCCGCGTCGACGTCCTCGGGAGGTAGGAACGAACCGAGACCCAACCGGGCTATCGACTGCGCGTTCATCGGCTGGTCCGCGGACTTCGGGACGGCGACCATGGGCACCCCGTGGTGGATGGCCTCCATGACCGAGCCCATCCCCGCGTGGGTGACGAAGGCATCGGCCCGGGCGAGCACCTCGAGCTGCGGCACCCTGCGGTGGACTTCGAAGTTCGGCGGCGGCGTTCCGAGGTCCGCGGGGTCGGTCTGGCCGCCGACGACCATCACCACGTGCCAGTCCAGTCCGCCGAACGCCTCGAAGCACTGCTGGTAGAACGCCGTGTCGCTGAGCACGCTGCCCAACGAGATCAACAGGACCGGTCGGCCGTCGTCCAGAGCCCGCCAACTGCCTTGCAGAGGGCGTTCGGTGATGCAGGGGCCGACGAAGACGTACCGGTCGTCGACCGTCTCCCCCCGGAACTGGAACTGTCGCGGCAGGGTGACCACGCACCGTTCGGGCTCGTCGGTGTAGTCGTTGACCGACATCGTGACGCCGCCCCGGTCGAGGAAGTCACGGAACCTGCGGCGGTAGTCGACCCAGGCCGGGTCCTCGGCCATCAGCTCCTGCATCACCTCACGGTGCTCGACGTACCCCTCGGAGGGCACGTGCGTCGGCGAGAGCCTGATCGCGGGAACGCCCCAGCGCTGCGCGAGCATCCGGGTGGTGTGGGCGGTGAAGTCGTAGAGGACCAGGTCGGGCCTGTCGTCCTCGAAGGCCTTCTCCTGGGCCGGGAGCACGGTGACGGCCTCGTCGAGGAACAGCGAGGACATCGCGACGATGTCGTCGTTGGGCCAGTCCTGGCTGCGGTGGGTGGGCGGCAGCGTCGAGTCGTAGACGACCGCGGTGGCGCCGGCGGCCTCCACCTGGGGGGCGAACTCCTCGGTGATGACGTAGCTGACCCGGTGCCCGCGGCGAACCAGTTCGGCGACGACGGCCAGGGTCGGGTTGACGTGCCCGTGACCGGGGATGTTGAAGAGTGCGATGTGCGACATGTGCTCCGCTCCTAGAGGAGTGTCAGTGGGTAGGGCGGTCGTAGCCGGTCTAGCCGGTGGCCGCCCGGCGGTGACCCCACGCCAACAGCCCCCAGGACAGACCCCACACGAGGAAGTAGGGGGACCACAGGAGCAGGTCCCACCAGGCCAGGTAGACCGTGCCCTGCCAGTCGAACCAGATGACGCCCACGTCCCCGATGACGAGCAGCACCGCGCGGGCGGTCATCATGAGGAACGTGAGGACGGCGGGCAGGAGCAGGATCCAGCGCGGCATCCTGCGCATCCACTCGCCCCAGGGCCGCGCCACCGCGGAGGCGTAGACGAGCGCCAGCGCGACGGCGGCAACGAACTGCCAGTGGCTGGTGATGGCTTCGGGGTCCTGATCGATGAGCTTCTGCCTGGCTTCGGCCGGTACGGGGGTCTGCGCGAGGAGCAGTGAACCGCCGAGCGCCCAGTAGACCTTCATGGCGCCGTAGAGCCCGGTGCACGCGACGGTGGCCCGGATGCCGATGAGCCGCCACCGCTCGCGGGTGGCCGCGCGCCGGGACGACGTGCTCACTCTCCCGCCTCCCGCACGGCGGTGACGTCGGTGGCCGTTCCGTCGGTGGCCGTTCCGTCGCCGGTACGGGGACGCCGGCGCGTGCGCTGGAAGTAGCCCCAGATCATCACGCACCACAGGACGAGGAGCAGGCTCGCGGTGAGCGCGTCGGACACGGTCCAGCCGATCTGCCCGCCCCCGACGGTCGAGTCGTAGACGATGGCAGCCCCTCCGGCGCCCATCGGTACGAGGGCCCCGAGCAGGGCGACCATCAGCAGCCACCGCGGAATCCTGCGGCCGGCAGCATGGATGGTGGCGAACGCGAGGAGGGCGGCGGCGAAGCCCAGCGCGGCGAGTACGAACTGGTCGAGCGCGGGATTCGTGTGTCCGTTGTCGCCCGTCACCTTAGGTCCGCCGGGGAGTCCCAGCTTTCCCTGCATTCCGTATATCGCCTTCGAAGTGGAGTAGATGAAGAAATTCCCCCCCACTATGAACGCAGGTAATCCGTGCCACAGCGAAACGGGGAACCAGGTGCTAAATCTGGCTACCACCCGACCACGGAATTTCTCCGTCACAGCATGCCAACTCTCGTTACTGGAGAGCAACGCCCCTGCAGCACAGGGGCGTTGCCCAGTGCTCAGGCGCGGGTCACCGATACGGGCAGTCGCTCCGCGCCGAGCATGCTCCCGGTGTCGAGCAGGGTGACTCCGTCGCCGTGGACAACTTCGAGTTCAGCGTACCGGTCCAGCAAGAGATTGAAGGCGGTACTCCCCTCCAGCCTGGCCAGTGGAGCGCCGATGCAGTAGTGGATTCCATGGCCGAAACCAATGTGCCGGTTTCCGGTCCGATGGATGTCGAATCGGTCCGGATTCTCGAAGTGCGCGTCATCGCGATTTGCGGAGGGGATCCACACCCTGACGACCTCCCCCTCGGGGATGACGTGGCCGCCCAGTTCCGTCTCGCAACTGGTCATGCGGCGGGCGTTCGTGAAGGAGGGCCGGAGCCGCACGATCTCCTCGATGGCGGCCGGCACGAGGGACCGGTCGGCCCGCACTTCGCGCCAGGCGTCGGGGGCCCGGTCGAAGAGGAGCGCGATGTTGGTGACGAGTGCGGAGCTGGTCGAGATCCCGCCCAGCAGAAGGATGCCGACGAATCCGACGATGTCGACGTCCTGCAGTCGCTCGCCCTCGACGCGGGCCTCGAGCAGAAGGCTGATCAGGTCGTCCTTGGGAGCCGCCCGGCGCTCCTTGATGAGGTCGAACATGTAGGAGTTCAGGCCCCGGTAGTGCTTCGCGTTGTCCAGCATCCCCTTCATCGAGGGGACTCCGGTGTGCAGCGCGTGGGCCCACTGGGCGAACAGCTTCGAGTCCTCGCGGGGGGTGCCGAGGATGTCGGCGATCATCAGTACCGGGAAGACCGAGGCGAAGTCCTCCGCGAGGTCGAAGACTTCCCTGCCTTGGAGTTCGTCCAGGAGACCGGTGGCGATTTCGGTGACGTGCGGTTCCAGGCCGGCCATGTAGCGGGCGCTGAACGCCTTGCTGACGAGCTGCCGCAGCTGGCGGTGGCGCGGCTGGTCCTTGGCCGCGATGTTGCCGATGAAGAAGAGGTCGTAGTCCTCCTGCGGCGGCGTCAACTCGGTGAGATCGTTCTGGAATATGTGGTTGCTGGACATGACGTGCTGCGCGTCGGCGTAGCGGAAGACGTCCCACTGGCCGGTCATCGGATCGTAGAAGACGGGTTCGTTCTCCCGCATCTTCCGCAGTTCCGCGAAGAACTGCGCATCCGGTTCGGGCCTGCGCGCCGCGGGCACCTCGGGGTTCTCTTCCATCAGTCTTCCTTCCCGTGCTCCGGGCAGGCGTCGATGATCTGCAGCCGCTCGGCGAGTATGCGGCCGATCTCGGCCAGGGGTCCCGGCTTCATGAGGTCGGTGTGCTTGCGGTCGATTTCGCGGGTGACGATCTCGCCGTCCACGAAGGGCTTCCAGGTTTCGGGGGTCGGGGAAATGTCGATCTTGTCCAGAGTCGCCACGACGAGCGTGATGTCGCCCGCGAAGCGCTCGGGGACGAACTCGTTGAAGAGGGCGCTGTTGTTCGCGTAGATCTTGCTGATCGCCTCGATGTGGCGCTTCTCCAGGCTGGCCATGGCGCTCCCCAGGCGCTGGAGCACCTGGGTGACCCGTTCGTGGGTCAGCGGCCCCTTGCCCAGGTAGCGGCGGTCATAGCCGACCCAGCGCAGCAGGTCGGCGAGGATGGCCTGTTCGGTGGTCTCCGGAAGGCGCTGGCCGGGGTAGGTGTCCAGGATCCCGAGGAAGTCGACCTCTTCTCCCATCGACTGCAGGCGGGTGGCCATGGCGTGCGCGATGACGCCGCCCGAGGAGTAGCCGACGAAGCGGTAGGGGCCGGCCGGCTGCACCGTGCGGATGTGCTCGATGTAGTCCTCGGCCATCGCGTCGATGGTCCCCGGCATCGCCTCGTCGCTGTCCAGGCCGCGCGCCTGGAGACCGTAGACGGGGTACTCCTGACCGATGTGCTTGATGAGTCCGGAGTAGCACCAGCTGAGGCCTCCGGCGGGGTGTACGCAGAACACCGGCGGGCGCGAGCCGAAGGGCCTCAGCGGGAGCAGGACGTCCAGCGGACCGCCCTGTTCGGTGCCGTCCTCGAGCTGCGACGCCAGGTGTGCCGGCGTGGGGGCTTCGAAGAGGCTGCGGATCGTGAGTTCGGCGCCGAAGGTCTCCCGGACGCGGGTCAACAGGCGGGTCGCCAGTAGCGAATGTCCGCCGAGGTCGAAGAAGTTGTCGTCGATCCCGACCCGGGGCACGTCCAGCACCTCGGCGAACAACCCGCACAACACCTCCTCACGAGGCGTCCGCGGCGCACGACCACCCACCACACCCGACACCTCGGGCACCGGCAACCGCCGCACGTCCAACTTCCCGTTCACCGTCAACGGCAACGCATCCAGCACCACGAACGCCGACGGCACCATGTACTCCGGCAACACCGACCCCGCAAAACCCCGCAACTCCACACCCGACACCACCACACCCGCCACCGGCACCACATACGCCACCAACCGCCGCTCCCCCGGCTGGTCCTCCCGCACCACCACCGCCGCATGCCCCACACCCGCATGCCCCGCCAAAACAGCCTCGACCTCACCCACCTCAATACGGAAACCCCGCACCTTCACCTGAGAATCCGCACGCCCCACAAACTCCAAAACACCCCCACGCGACCACCGCACCACATCACCCGTGCGATACATCCGCCCACCCACACCACCAAACGGATCCGCCACAAAACGCTCCGAAGACAACCCCGGACGCCCCAAATACCCCCGCGCCAAACCCGCCCCAGCCACATACAACTCCCCCGCCACACCCGGCGGAACCAACCTCAAACCAGAATCCAACACATAAACCCGCAAATCATCGATCGCCTCACCGATCACACTCCCCGCAACACCCCGCCCCACACCCACACAACCCGAATCCAACGCCGCATAACTCACATGAACCGTCGTCTCCGTAATCCCATACATATTCACCAACACCGGAGCCGAATCCGAATGCCGCTCAAACCAATCCCCAAGACGCCACACATCCAACGCCTCACCACCAAACACCACACACCGCAGCACCAGACCCGAACCCACCCCAGGATTCTCCCGATCCGCCTGCATCAACTGATAAAAAGCCGACGGCGTCTGATTCAACACCGTCACACCCTCATCAACCAACAACCCCAAAAACTCCACCGGAGACCGACTCACCGAGAACGGCACCACCACCAGCCGCCCACCCCGCAACAACGGCCCCCACAACTCCCACACCGAAAAATCAAACGCAAACGAATGGAACAACGTCCACACATCATCCGCGCCGAACCCAAACCACCGATCCGTCGACCCAAACAAACGCACCACATTCCCATGCGGCACCACCACACCCTTAGGACGCCCCGTCGACCCCGACGTATAAATCACATACGCCGGACTCGCCGACCACACCCCACCCAAAAGCTCCCCCGCCACCAAATCCACACCCGACCCGGCAGCAACCTCCCCCACCACATCCACCGCATCCAACACCAACACCGGAACCCCAAAACCCTCCGGCAAACTCCCCGCACTCTCCTCCGTCACCAACACCAACGACGGACCCGCATCACCCAACACATACGCAATCCGATCCGCCGGATAATCCGGATCCACCGGAACATACGCACCACCCGCCTTCAACACCGCCAGCACCGCCACCACCAAATCAACCGATCGCGGCAACACCAACCCCACAAAACCCTCAGGCCCCACCCCACGCGACACCAACACCCGCGCAAGACGATTCGCCCGCGCATTCAACTCCCCATACGAAACCGAAACACCCTCACACACCACCGCAACACGATCAGGAGCACACCCCACCTGCTCCTCAAACAACCCCGACAACGTCACCGCATCCCCAACACCACCACCAACACCCCCACCCCCGTTCCACTCCACCAACAACCGCTCCCGCTCCACCCCACCCAACAGATCAACCCCACCCACCGGCAGCTCGGTGCCGATCTCCACGAGTCGGCCGAGGAAGCCCAGGAACCGGTCCTGGTGGTCGGCGAGTTCCTCTTCGCCGTAGAGATCGGGATTGCCCTCGAAGTCGATCTGGAGACCTTGGCCGTCGGGCTGGGGATAGACCACCACCGAGAGGTCGTCGGCCGGTCCCAGGTTCAGGCTGTGCACGGTCGCCGTGCAGTCGGCGAAGACCAACTCGGCGCCGAACGTCATGATGTTGACCTGCGGACCGACCAGTCGCTGATCGTCCTGGAGGAGGCCGAGGTCCCTGCGGATCTCCTCGTAGCGGTAGCGCTGGTGCCGCATGGTGGCGCGCATCTCGTGGGAGGTGTGGCTCAGCAACTCGGGCAGCGTCATGTCGGGCCGTACCGCGAGGCGGAGCGGAAGCACGTTGGAGACCATGCCGGGGGTGTTGAGGGCCGTCCGGCCGAGCCGGGTGGTCACGGGCAGGCCGAGGACGGTCTCCGTGCCCCGGGTCAGCGCCTGGTGGTAGGCACCGAAGGCGGCCGTCACCGCCACGACCCACGGCACTCCCGCGTCACTGGCCGCCTGGCGCAGCGCCTGCGTGGTCGACCCGTCGAGGAAGGCCGTACGGCGCAGCAGTCCGTCCGGGGTGACGGGCCGGCTGCCCGACAGGCTCGCGGGGACCGGCCTGTCGCCGAAGCTCTCGGTCCAGTGCGCCTTGTCCTCTTCGTACTGGTCCGACACCCGGTAGGCCGCGTCTGCGTCCACCAGGTCCCGCAGGGGTCCGAAGGGACTGTCCCCACAGGGTTCGCCGGAGGTGAGCGCGGTGTAGACCTCGGCGACCCGGCGGCCCACGAGGGCGCTGCTGAAGCCGTCGAGCGCGATGTGGTGGCACCGGTGGTACCAGATGAACCGGTCCGTGCCGGTGCGCAGCAGTGCGTGGGCGAACAGCACGTCCGCCAGGAGGTCCACGGGACGGCTCAGCTCCTGACGCATCCAGGCCCGGGCGGCCCCGCCCGGGTCGGGCTCGGAGGTGAGGTCGAGCCGGGAGAAGACCCAGTCCGTGTCGGGGCCGACGCTCTGGCGGGGGCCGTCCGCGTCCTCGGAGAGCCGGATCCGCGCTGCCTCGGTTTCGGAGACGACGCGGCGTACCGCTTCCTCGAACCGCTCGGGGTCCAGCCGGCCGTGGATCTCTACGTACTGCCCGCCGTTGTAGATGGGGTTGTCCGGGTCCAGACGCTGGGCGAACCACATGCCGCTCTGGGCGGCCGTCAGCGGGAACCAGACTTCCTGTCGGTCAGACATGGCGTTTCATCCTCGGTCAGATCCAGCGGTGCGGAGGTCGGCGGGCGGCGGGGGCCGGTGGGGTGTCACCGGCCCCCTGGGAGCCCGGGGATCAGGCAGCGGCGGCGTCCATCGCCGTGGCGAGGCTCTTGGGCCGCATGTCGGTCCAGTTCTCGTTGACGTAGTCCAGGCAGGCCTGCCGGTTGTCCTCGCCGTGCACGGCGGTCCAGCCACCCGGGATCGCGACGAACGCCGGCCACAGGGAGTGCTGGCCCTCGTCGTTGACGAGCACGAAGTAGGAGGTGTCCGGGTTCTCGAACGGGTTGCTCATGATGGGTGCCTTCCGATGTGTGGTGAGAACGCGTTCCGGGTCGGAACGCGCGGGGTTCAGTGCAGTGAGCGCAGACGCGCGGTCAGGGCCCGGCCGACCTCGCCGATGGGCCCCGGCTGGGTCATCTGGCCGTGGTTGCAGTCCATGCGGACGACGTCCAGCGGCTGCGTCACGTACGGGTCCCAGGAGGCGACGTCCGGGGGCATCTCGCCGCGGTCGAGTGCGGCGAAGAAGTACAGGACGGAGCCCTGGTACACGCCCGGTACGTACTCCCGGAAGATGGTGTTGATGTTGTTGTAGGCGACGTACATGCTCTCGAGCTGGTCCTTGTCGAGAGCGCCGAGGGCCATGCCCGACTCGCGCAGCAGCACCGAGACGGTGGCCGCGTCCACCGGTCCCTCGTACGCGGTGATGCCCGCGCCCTCGAGGAGTCCGAGCAGCCACTCGTGCTCGGTGCCGAGGCCGGCCCGCAGATCCGCGTCGTAGTCGTTCTCGGCGGGGTACGAGTCGAGCATGGCGAGCAGGGCGACTTCCTCGCCCGCCGCCTGGAGCTTGGTGGCCATGGCGTGCGCGGCCACGCCGCCGAAGGACCAGCCCAGCAGGTGGTAGGGACCTTCGGGCTGGATCGCCTTGATCTGGTCGAGGTAGTCGTCGGCCATCTCCTCGAGCGTCCGGGGCAGGTTCTCCCGCTGGGTGAGTCCCCGCGCCTGGAGCCCGTAGACCGGGCGGTCGGGCTCGATGTGGCGGAGCAGTCCGTAGTAGTCCCAGCTGGCTCCCATGCCGGAGTGGACGCAGAACAGGGGCGGCAGGTCGCCCCTGGAGCGCAGCGGCAGCATGACCTCCAGCGGGTCGCCGTCGCTTCCGTGGTCCATGCGTTCAACCAGGCGGGCCACGGTCGGGGCCTCGAAGAGGCTCCTGATCGTCAGCTCCACTCCGAACGCGACCCGGATGCGGGCGGCCAGTTCGGTGGCGAGCAGGGAGTGGCCGCCGAGGTCGAAGAAGTTGTCGTCCATCCAGACCTGGGGCAGGCCCAGGGCCTCGGCGAACAGCTTGCAGAGGGTCTCCTCACGGGGCGTGCTCGCCCCGCGCCGGCTCGAGTCGCCTCCGAACACCGGCAACGGCAGGGCCCTGCGGTCCACCTTTCCGTTGGCCGTCAGCGGCAGCTCTGCGAGGACGACCACGGCGGACGGCACCATGTACTCCGGCAGCGACTCGGTGAGGTACCGGCGCAGTTCGGCCGGCTCGGCGGTGACGTCCGGTCGTGGGGTCACGTAGGCGACCAGCCGCTGGTCCCCGGGCGTGTCCTCGCGGACGATCGCCACGGCCTGGTGCACCGCGGCGTGCCGGGCCAGCGCGGTCTCGATCTCGCCCAGCTCGATGCGGAAGCCGCGCAGTTTGACCTGGTCGTCGGCGCGGCCCAGGAACTCCACGCGGCCGTGGGCGTTCCAGCGGGCCCGGTCCCCGGTCCGGTACATCCGCGCCCCCGCCGCGCCGAAGGGGTCGGCGACGAAGCGTTCGCCGGTGAGGGCACGGCGGTTGAGATAGCCACGGGCCAGTCCGGCACCGCCGATGTACAGCTCTCCCTCCACCCCGACCGGGACCGGTCGCAGGGCGTCGTCGAGGACGTAGATCCGGGTGTTGTCCAGGGGCCGCCCGATGGGGAGGACCTGCCCGGCCTCGGGCATTTCGGTGATCCGGTGGCTGATCGCGAAGGTGGTCGTCTCGGTCGGCCCGTAGCCGTTGACCACGGTGAGACCGGGGTGCGCCGTCAGCAGGGCGCGGACCGCGGTCGGCGAGACGACGTCGCCGCCCGCCCAGACCTCGCGCACGTGGGCGAAGCTGCCGGGCGCTTCCTTGGCCATCAGGGAGAAGAGGCCCGAGGTGATGAACAGGGCGCTGGCCTTGCCCTCGTCCAGGGCCGCGCGCAGCACGTCGGCGTCGAAGTCGCCCGGCGGCAGCATCACCGACTGGCCGCCGTTGAGCAGCGGGGTCCACATCTCGTAGGTCGAGGCGTCGAAGGCGTGCGGCGAGTGCAGCAGTACCCGGTCGTGGTTGCCGCCCCGCCAGCACGAATCGAGGGCGAGGTGCGCCACGTCGCGGTGCGTGGCGATGACGCCCTTGGGGGTGCCCGTCGAACCCGAGGTGTAGATGACGTACGCCGGGCAGTCGGCGTGCAGGAGTGCGTGCCGTTCGGACGGCAGCGGATCGGTGTCCGCGAGGGCTGCGGTCCTGGCGCCGACCGCTGCGTCGTCGAGGACGATCCGGGGGATCGCCGCGGTGAGGTCCGCCGGTATCCCGTCGGTGGTGGTGAGGACGGCCGCGGGGGCGGCGTCCGCGAGCATGAAGGCGATCCGCTCGGCCGGGTAGCCCGGGTCCACCGGCACGTAGGCGGCGCCGGCCTTGAGTACGGCGAGTACGGCGACGAACAGTTCCGCCGTGCGGGGCAGTGCCACGGCCACGTACTGCTCGGGCCCCACGCCCTCGTCGATGAGCAGCCGGGCGAGGCGGTTGGCCCGGGCATTGAGCTGCGCGTAGGTCATCTCGGTGCCGACGGACAGCGCGGACACCACGGCGGTGCGCTCGGGCGTCCGCCGCACCTGGGCCTCGAAGAGTTCCGGAAGGCTGCCCGTCGTGACGGGGACGGCCGTGTCGTTCCATTCCTCCAGGACTTGGCCTCGCTCGGCGGCGCCCAGGATCTCGATGGTGCTGGAAGGTGCGTCCGGGGTGGTGGCCACGGCTGCCAGCAGCTGGCCGAGGCGGTCGCCGATGCGTGCCACCGACTGCCTGTCGAAGAGGTCGGTGCTGTAGCGGATGACGCCCAGGATGCCGTCGGCGGAGCCGTCGGCGGCGAACTGCTCCGCGAGCTCGAAGCAGAGGTCGAACTTGCTGGTGCCGGTGTCGATGGGCTGCGGGACGACGTCCAGGCCGGGCAGGTCGACCTCGGGTTCGACGTTGTTCTGCATGCTGAGCATGGTCTGGAAGAGGGGGTGGCGGGCCAGTGAGCGTTCGGGGTTGAGGACCTCCACCAGCCGCTCGAAGGGCACGTCCTGGTGCGCGTACGCCGCAAGGTCCGTCTCCCGCACCCGCGCCACCAGCTCGCGGAACGTCGGGTCCCCCGACACGTCCGTCCGCAGCACCAGCGTGTTCACGAAGAACCCCACCAGATCGTCCAACGCCTCATCGGTCCGACCCGCCACGGGCGTGCCGAGCACGATGTCCTCACCCGCACCCAACCGCGACAGCAGCAGGGCGATCGCGGCCTGCACCACCATGAAGACGCTGGCGTGCGCACCACGGGCCAGCAGCGTGAGCTCGTGGTGGAGAGCGGCGTCCAGCCGGATCTCCAGGGTGTCGCCGCGGAAGGTCGACACGGCCGGGCGGTTCCGGTCCACGGGCAGTTTCAGGTCCTCCGGCAGATGGGCGAGGGACTCCTTCCAGAACGCCAGCTGCCGGGAGATGGCGCTCTGCGGATCGTCCTCGCTGCCCAGGACGTCCTGCTGCCACAGTGCGAAGTCGGCGTACTGCACGGGCAGCGGGGACCATTGCGGCGCCTGGGCGCGCAGCCGTGCCGCGTAGGCCACTGACAGGTCGCGCGCCAGCGGCGCCATGGACCAGCCGTCGGCCGCGACGTGGTGGAGCACCAGGGACAGGACGACCTCACCGGATCCGGCCAGCTCGAACAGCGTGGCGCGGAACGGCAGATCGGTCAGCAGGTCGAAGCCCCGGCCGACTTCGGCCGCCAGCGCGGCGGGCAGGCTCGCCTCGTCGGTCTCCACCACCGTCAGTTCGGCGCCGTCGGCCGGGAGGTCCACCGGTGTCCGCAGCGGCTTGCCGTCCGCTTCGGGGAACACCGTCCGCAGGGTTTCGTGACGGCCGGCCACATCGGTCAGCGCGGCACGCAGCGCGTCCCTGTCGAGGTCGCCGGCCAGGCGCACCAGGAACGGGATGTTGTAGCTGGCGGCGTGCTCCTCGAAGCGGTTGATGATCCACTGGCGGCGCTGGGCGAACGACAGCGGCACCACCTCGGGACGCGGCTGCGGGACCAGGGCCTTGCGCGCGGCGGCCGCGGTGTCGAGCCGACCGGCGAGGGCGGCCGGGGTGGGGTGCTCGAAGAGCTCCCGGATCTCCAGCTCGGCCCCCAGCGTGGAGCGGATCCGCGACACCAGCCGGGTCGCGAGCAGCGAGTGGCCGCCCAGTTCGAAGAAGTTGCCTCCTGCGCCGACCCGGGGCAGTTTCAGTACCTCGGCGAACAGTCCGCACAGGATCTCCTCCTGCGGGGTCTGCGCGGAGCGTCCGCCGGTCAGGGACGTCAGCTCGGGGGCGGGCAGGACCTTCTTGTCCAGCTTGCCGTTGGGGGTGAGCGGTAGCCGGTCGAGGAGGACGAACGCTCCCGGGACCATGTGGTCCGGCAGCTGCCTGGCCGCCCCGCTGCGCAGCTCCGCGACACTGAGCTGCCGGCCGTCGGCGGGCACCGCGTACCCCACCAGTCGCCTGTCCCCAGGACGGTCCTCCCGCATCGTGACGGCTGCCTGGCCCACGCCCGGCAGAGCCGATAGGACCGCCTCCACTTCACCCAGCTCGATGCGGAATCCACGGATCTTGACCTGCTCGTCCGATCGTCCGACGAACTCCAAGTCCCCGTCCGCACGCCAACGCGCCACATCGCCCGTGGCGTACATCCGCTCCCCGGGAGCTCCGTACGGGTCGGCGACGAACCGCTCCGCCGTCTGACCCGCACGCCTCAGATAGCCCCGGGCCAGTTGTCCGCCTGCGAGGTAGAGGTCGCCGGCCACGCCGGGGGCCACCGGCCGCAGCGCGGAGTCCAGCACGTACGCGCGGGTGTTGGCGACCGGCCCGCCGATCGACGGAACACCGCCGCCGGCCGTCAGCGGTTCGCTGAACGTCGAGACCACGGCGGCCTCGGTGGGCCCGTACGCGTTGATCAGGCGGCGCCCGGCCGACCAGCGCGCGATCACCTCGGGCGGGCAGACCTCGCCGCCCGAGACGATCGTCTCCAGCCGTGGCAGGCCGACCGCGGGCAGCGTGGCCAGCAGCGAGGCGGACATCATGACGTGGGTGGCGGCCATGTCTTCCAGGGCCGCGGCGAGTCCGTCGCCGACCAGCTGGCCGTGCGGCAGCGCCAGTGACGCGCCGGAGAGCAGGGCCATCAGCACGTCGCCCACGGACGGGTCGAAGTTCGTGGAGACCGCCTGGAACACGCGGCTGTGCGGACCGACGCCCAGGTTGTCGATGTGCGCGGCGGCCATGCTGGCCGCGCTCCGGTGCACCATCACGACGCCCTTGGGACGTCCGGTGGAACCGGAGGTGTAGATCACATAGGCGGGATGGTTCCCGTCCAGCGAGGCGACGCGCTCTCCGTCGGTGACGTTTCCGGCGGCGAAGGCGGCGAGTTCCCCTTCCGGCACCGGCGCGGAGAGCGTCAGCGCCGGAGCGGAGTCCTCCAGCATGTGGGCCACGCGGTCGGCCGGGTACTGCGGGTCGACCGGGAGGTAGGCGGCCCCCGCCTTCCACACGCCCAGCACGGCGGTGATCCAGTCCACCGAACGCGGCAGCGACAGCGCCACCAGCCGTTCGGGGCCGACCCCGTGCCCGATCAGGTAGCGGGCCATCCGGTTGGCCCGGGCGTTGAGTTCCGCGTACGAGAGCCGGTCGTCGTCCTGGACCACCGCGACGGCGTCCGGGGTCCGGGCGACCTGTGCTTCGAACAGCTGCGGCAGGGTCCCCGCAGGGATGTCCCGTGCCGTGTCGTTCCACTCCTCCAGGACCTGCTGCCGTACGGCGGGGTCCAGGAGGTCGACACGGCCCGCGGGCAGTTCCGGGTCGGCGGCGATGGTCTCGAAGATCCGGACCAGCTGGGTCAGGTAGCCCTCGGCGGTCGCGCGGTCGATGAGGTCGGGCCGGTAGGCGAGTCGCAGCATGAGCTCGCGGCCCGGTCCGGCGGCGAGCGCCAGCGGGTAGTGGGTCGCGTCGCGGCCGGATCCTCCGGAGACCTGCGCCCCCGTGGTGGACGACTCCAGGGTTTCGGTGTCGACGAACTGGTTCTCGAAGACGGTGGCGGTGTCGAAGAGGTTGCCGAGGCCGACCCCGCTCTGTATCTCGGTGAGGCTCAGGAACTGGTGGTCCATCACCTCGATCTGCTCTTCCTGGAGCCGGGAGATGATGCCGCCCAGCGACTCGGCCGGGTCCAGGCGCACCCGGACCGGCAGCGTGTTGATGAACAGGCCGACCATCGTCTCGATGCCGGGTATCTCCGGGGGGCGGCCCGAAACCGTGGTGCCGAACGTGACGTCGTTCCGGCCGGTCAGGGCTCCGAGCAGCAGCCCCCAGGCTCCCTGGACCAGGGTGTTCATCGTCCAGTCGCGGCTGCGCGCCAGGCGCGTGAGGGAGGCCGTGAGCTCCTCCGACAGGGACCCGATGATGTTCTCGGGCGCCACCTCCACCCGGCTCGGGGCATCCGGTACGAGCAGCGTCGGGGCGGTGACCCCGTCCAGTACCGTGCGCCACGCCCGCTCGGCGGCCGGCCGGTCCTGCTTGGACAGCCACAGCAGGTACTCGCGGTACGGCGTGACCGGGGGCAGCGCCGAGGCGTCGCCGCGGCCGGCGTACAGCGCGAACAGTTCGCCGATCAGGATCGGCGAGGACCAGCCGTCCATCAGGATGTGGTGCCGGGTCATCACCAGCCGGTGCTGGTCCCCGCCGAGCTTGACGTGGATGAACCGCATCAGGGGCGGGCGGGCCATGTCGAACTTGCGGGCCCGGTCCTCGTCGAGGATGCGCCGCAGCGCGGCGTCGCGCTCGTCGGCGGCCAGTGCGCTGAGGTCCTCCTCCTCCCAGCGCAGCGGCACCTCGCGCCGGATCACCTGTACGGGGCGCTCCCCCTGCCGGCGGAATCCGGCGCGCAGCACGGCGTGCCGCTGCTGGAGGGCCCGGGCCGCCAGCCGCATGGCGTCGGCGTCGAAGTCGGCGCCCAGGTGGAACACGCTCTGCACGGTGTAGAGGTCCAGGCCCTGCGTGTCGTACTGCGCGTGGAAGAGCAGACCTTCCTGGAGCGGGCCCAGGGGCAGGACGTCTTCAATCCGGGACTGCTTCATGCCGAAAGCTCCTCGTCGTCCTCGTCCAGCTCGTCTTCCAGTTCGTCCATCTGCGCCTGGGTGAGACCGGCCAGGGAGAGGTCCGACGGGACGGCGCCGCCCCCGCCGCCCCGGGCCACGTGCGTCACCAGCGCGTCGAGCGCCCGTGCCCAGTTCTCGCTGATGTCGCGCACCTCGCTCTCGGTGAAGAGCGCGCTGGGCCACGACCAGACGGCGGTGAGGCGCGGGCCCGACCGGTGGTCCTCGGTGAGCGCGTTGACCGAGAGGGCGTGTGCGATCGGTGCGTCCTCGTCCAGCAGGCCGGGGATCTGCTCGGGAGCCGGGGACCAGTCGCCCGCGACGGAGACGTCGGCCGGCGCGAAGCGGCCCAGGTAGTTGAAGCCGATCTGTCGGGGCAGGTGTTCGGCCAGGGCGCTCGACGTGTCCGCGTTGACGTAGCGCAGCAGGCCGAATCCCATGCCGTTGTCCGGCAGCGCCGCGAGCTGTGCCTTGACGGTGCTCAGGGCCGCCCCGATGGCCGGGCCGCCGGCCCACGCCTGTGCCCAGTCCACCTCTCCCGGGTCCAGGCGGACCGGGTAGACGTTGGTGAACCAGCCGATGGTGCGGGAAAGGTCGACCCCGTCGATGAACTCCTCGCGGCCGTGTCCTTCGAGGTCCACCAGGACCGCGTTGTCCTCGCCGCCGCCCCGGCGGCGCCGCCAGTCGGCGACGGCCAGTGCGAGGGTGGTCAGCAGTACGTCGTTGACACCGGCGTTGAAGGCGGCGGGAACGGTGGTGAGCAGGGCGCTGGTGCACTCCGCCGAGAGCTCCTGGGTGACCAGGCGCAGGGTCGCCATCACGTCCTGCGTGGGGTCCAGCGGCCGCTCGGTGAGCAGCTCGTCCGGAACGTCGAGCAGGTCGTTCCACAGAGCGAGCTGCTGGGTCCGCTCAGCGGTGTGCGCGGCTTCCTGAAGGTGCTCTGCCCAGCGCCTGAAGGAGGTGCCCACCGGCTCCAGGGCCGGCTGCTTGCCGTCGGCCAGCGCCTGCCAGGCCGCGGCGAGGTCCGTTTCCAGGATGCGCCAGGACACTCCGTCCACCACGAGGTGGTGCTGTACGAGGAGCAGCTCTCCCGACCGTCCGGGACCGGCGTCGTACCAGACCGCCTGGAACATGGCGCCCTGCTCGGGGGAAATGCGGTCCCACGCGGCGTCGGAGCGCTCCTTGCGGACCGCGCGCAGGGCGTCCCCTTCGAGGCCGCTGACGTCGACCCGCTCCACACGGTCGGCGGCCCGTACGGCCCCGCGCTCGCGGATCTCCAGCTCCCATTCGCCTCCGTTGACGGCGCGCTCGAGCCTCATGCGCAGCGCGTCGTGGTGGTCGAACACCGCCTGGAGCGCGTCCGTCAGCCGCTCCAGGCCGAGGTCGGACGGCACCCGCAGCACCTTGGACTGGCTGTACCGGCCGATCGGACCGCCCCGC
Source organism: Streptomyces sp. NBC_00273 (assembly GCF_036178145.1). Taxonomy (NCBI): domain Bacteria; kingdom Bacillati; phylum Actinomycetota; class Actinomycetes; order Kitasatosporales; family Streptomycetaceae; genus Streptomyces; species Streptomyces sp. NBC_00273. The sequence goes on from NZ_CP108067.1 coordinate 2,713,882, forward strand.
TCCCGCAGCCGGTGCATGACCGGCAGCAGCGGCATCTTGCCGGTGCCGGTGTCCGCCCCCTGCACCTTGGGGGCCTTCACGCCGCCGACCACGGCGGCCAGCGCCTCGACGGTCTTGTGCTGGAAGACGGCGCGGGGGGTGACCGCCAGACCCGCCTTGCGGGCGCGGCTGACGAGCTGGATGGAGACGATGCTGTCGCCGCCGAGGTCGAAGAAACTGTCGTCGATGCCGACTTCCGGCACGCCCAGCAGTTCCTGGAACAGCCCGCACAAGATCTCTTCGGCCGGTGTGCGTGCCGAGCGCTTGGCGCCCTCGGTGCCGTAGTCGGGCGCGGGCAGCGCCTTGCGGTCCAGCTTGCCGTGCGCGGTGAGCGGCAGTGCGTCCAGGACCACCACGGCCGCCGGGACCATGTGGTCGGGCAGGCGTTCCGCGAGGCTCTTGCGGAGCGCGGCCGGGCTGGGCTCGGCGTCGCCGGCCGCCACCACATAGCCGATGATCTTCCGGTCGCCCGGAGCGTCCTCGCGGACCACCACCACGGCCTGGGCGACGGAGTCCTGCTGCACGAGCGCGGACTCGATCTCGCCGAGTTCGATGCGGTAACCGCGGACCTTGACCTGGTCGTCGACCCGCCCGAGGTACTCGAGGTTGCCGTCGGCCCGCCAGCGCGCCAGATCACCCGTGCGGTACATCCGCGCGCCGGACGGCCCGTACGGGTCGGCGACGAAGCGTTCGGCGGTCAGCGACCGCCGGTTGAGGTAGCCGCGGGCGATGCCGGAGCCGGCGATGTACAGCTCGCCCGCGACACCGGGGGCGGTCGGGCTCAGACCGGCGTCGAGGACGTACAGCCGCGCGTTGCCCTGCGGACGCCCGATCGGTACGGGCCCGGACGGGACCTCTGCGCCCGGCTCGATCCTGAACTCGGCGCAGTTGACGGTGGCTTCGGTGGGTCCGTACACGTTGAGCACGGTGGCCCGCGGGTGCCGGGCGCGCCACTCGGTGATCATGTCGCCGAACAGCGCTTCGCCGCCCATCAGCAGCTCACCGCTCGGGGAGAACGCGTCAGGAAGCGAGCCCAGGAGCGGCAGGTGGCTGGGGGTCGCCTTGAGGAAGGTGCACGGCGCTTCCCGCAGGCCGTCCACCACCGCCGCTGCGGCGTCCTCCTCCAGCGCCGTCAAGTGGACGGTCCCGCCGGTCACCAGCGGCGTGTACAGCGCCGTGACGGTGAGGTCGAAGGAGAGCGTGGAGTGCAGGATCGCGGCGCCCCGCGCGCTCGGGTAGGAGGCACCGGTCCACGCCAGGTAGTCGGCAACGGAGCGGTGCTCGACCACGACGCCCTTGGGCGTTCCGGTGGAGCCTGACGTGTAGATCACGTACGCCGGGTGGGACGGGCGGAGCGGTAGCCGCCGGTCGTCGTCCGTGGGGGCGTGCGCCGACTGCGCCGCGAGGGCGGCGGCCGTGTCCTCCTGGTCGAGGAGCACCTGCGGGACCGTCCCGGCCGGAAGTCCGGGTGCGGTGGCACCGTTGGTGAGCAGGAGGACGGGCCCGGCGTCGTCGATCATGAAGGCGATGCGCTCGACCGGGTACTCCGGGTCGATCGGCAGGTAGGCGGCGCCGCTCTTGAGCACGGCGATCGCCGCGGTGATCTGGTCCACGGACCGGGGCAGCGCGATGGCCACCAGCTGCTCGGGGCCCGCACCCTCGGCGATGAGGTGGTGTGCGAGGCGGTTGGCCCGGGCGTCGAGCTGGGCGTACGTGAGCGAGTCGCCCTCGTGCACCAGGGCGGTGCTGTCGGGCGTACGCGCCGCCTGCGCCTCGAAGAGCTCCGGCACCAGGGACTGCGGGAGCTCGCGAGCGGTGTCGTTCCACTCGACCAGGACACGGTGGCGCTCGGCCTCGTCGAGGACCTCGATGCGCCCGACGGCCTGTTCGGGATCGGAGACCGCGCAGTTCAGGACTCGGACGAACCGGGCCAGCAGTCCCTCGGCCGTCTCGGGGTCGAACAGGTCAGAGCTGTAACGGAGGTAGCCCTCGATGCCGTCGGGGGCACCGTCGTCGAAGCGCTCGGCCAGCTCGAAGGAGAGGTCGAACTTGCTGGACGCGAGGGCGACCGGTTCTTCGACGGAGGTGACGCCGGGCAGGTCGGCCTCGGGCTCCTCGTTGTTCTGGAGGTTGAGCATGACCTGGAAGAGGGGGTGGCGGGCCAGTGAGCGTTCGGGGTTGAGGACCTCCACCAGCCGCTCGAAGGGCACGTCCTGGTGCGCGTACGCCGCAAGGTCCGTCTCCCGCACCCGTGCCACCAGCTCGCGGAACGTCGGATCCCCCGACACGTCCGTCCGCAGCACCAGCGTGTTCACGAAGAACCCCACCAGATCGTCCAACGCCTCATCGGTCCGACCCGCCACGGGCGTGCCGAGCACGATGTCCTCACCCGCACCCAACCGCGACAACAACGCCGCCAAGCCGGCCTGCACCACCATGAACAGACTCGACCGGCTCTCACGCGCCAACGCCGTCAGACCCCGGTGCAGCCCCGCATCCAGCCGGAACCCCACCGCACCACCCGCACCGCTCAACGCCACCGGACGCACCCGGTCCACCGGCAGCGACAACTCCTCCGGCGACCCGGCCAACGACTCCTTCCAGAACACCAACTGCCGGGAGATCGCACTCTCCGGATCGTCCTCGCTACCCAGCACCTCCCGCTGCCACAACGCGAAGTCGGCGTACTGCACCGGCAACGGGGACCACTGCGGCACCCCACCACCCACCCGAGCCCCGTAAGCCACCGACAGGTCCCGCACCAACGGAGCCAACGACCACCCGTCCGCCGCAATGTGGTGGATGGTCAGCATCAGGACGTGCTCGTCGGAGCCGAGGACGAACAGCCGGGCGCGCAGCGGAATGCCGGCGCTGAGGTCGAAGCCGCGGGCGGCCTCGGCCGCCAGTGCTCCGGGCAGTTCCGCTTCGGTTGTCTCACTCGTGACGAGCCGTACGTCCGCGCCGTCCAGGATGGTCTGGCAGGGGGTGCCGTCCTGTTCGGGGTAGACCGTCCTGAGGGTCTCGTGGCGCTCCGCCAGATCCACCAGGGCGGCGTGCAGGGCTAGCCGGTCCAGCTCACCCGTCAGGCGCACCGCGAACGGAATGTTGTAAGCGGCGGCGCCGTCCTCGAACCGGTTGAGGAACCACTGGCGGCGCTGGGCGAAGGACAGCGGTACGACGTCGGGACGCACGTGGGGCACGAGGGCACCGCGTGCGACGCCCGCACCGGCCACAACGGCGGCCAGCCGCGCAGGAGTCGGCGCCTCGAAGAGCTCCCGGATCTCCAGCTCCACGCCCAGGGCCGAGCGCACCCGCGACACCAGCCGCGTCGCCAACAACGAGTGACCGCCCAACTCGAAGAAGTGGTCGTCCACACCGACCCGGGCCACACCCAGCACCTCGGCGAACAACCCGCACAGGATCTCCTCCTGCGCCGACCGCGCCACCCGACCCGCACCCGAAACCACCTCCGGCGCCGGCAGAGCACCCCGATCCACCTTGCCGTTCGGCGTCAGCGGCAAATCCTCCAGCACCACCACCGCCGACGGCACCATGTACTCCGGAAGCCGCTCCGCCACACCACCACGCAGCTCCGCGACACTGAGCTGCCGGCCGTCGGCGGGCACCGCGTACCCCACCAGCCGCCTGTCCCCCGGACGGTCCTCCCGCACCGTCACAACCGCCTGACCCACACCCGGCAGAGCCGAAAGAACCGCCTCCACCTCACCCAACTCGACGCGGAAACCACGGACCTTGACCTGCTCGTCCGAACGCCCGACGAACTCCAACACCCCGTCCGCACGCCAACGCGCCACATCACCCGTGGCGTACATCCGCTCCCCGGGAACCCCGAACGGATCCGCGACGAACCGCTCCGCCGTCAGACCCGCACGCCCCAGATAACCCCGCGCCAACTGCACACCCGCGAGGTAGAGGTCGCCGGCCACGCCGGGGGCCACCGGCCGCAACACCGAATCCAACACGTACGCGCGGGTGTTCCAGACCGGGCGGCCGATGGCCACCGTGCCGGTGCCGGTCTCCTCGGCGCAGTGCCAGGAGGTGACGTCCACAGCGGCTTCGGTCGGACCGTAGAGGTTGTGCAGTTCCGCGTCGAGCACGCGCGCGAACCGCTGCCGCAGCTCGACGGGGAGGGCCTCGCCGCTGCAGATCACCCTGCGCAGGACCGTGCAGTCGGCCGCGGTCGGCTCCTGGAGGAACACCTGGAGCATCGACGGCACGAAGTGCGCGGTCGTGACCTGGTGGGTGCGGATCAGCTCGGCCAGGTAGACGGGGTCCTTGTGGCCCCCGGGCCGGGCGACGACGAGCGTGGCGCCCGCCGCGAGCGGCCAGAAGAACTCCCAGACCGACACGTCGAAGCTGGACGGGGTCTTCTGAAGGACCCGGTCCTCGGCAGTGAGCCGGTACTGGTCCTGCATCCACAGCAGGCGGTTGGTGATGGCTGCGTGGGAGACCACCACGCCCTTGGGACGCCCCGTGGATCCGGACGTGTAGATCACATAGGCGGGGCTGTCGGGGGAGAGCTCCGCCACCCGGTCAGCGACGCGTACGTCGGTGACCGGGCCGGCCGCGAGGACGGCGCGCGTCGCGGGATCGTCGAGCCTGAGGACGGGCACGGCTTCGTCCCCGGGCAGACCCTCCGCGGTCTCGGCCGTGGCCAGGACCAGCGCCGGTGCGGCGTCCTGCAGCATGTACGCGATGCGCTGCGCCGGGTAGTCGGGGTCCACCGGCAGATACGCGGCGCCCGTCTTCAGTACGGCTTGGAGTGCCACGATCAGCTCGACCGACCGGGGCAGGGCGAGCGCGACGCGCTGCTCGGGGCCAATGCCCAGCCCGATGAGGTGGTGCGCGAGCCGGTTGGCACGGGCGTTCAGCTCCGCGTACGACAGCGATTCGTCCTGGAAGACCAGCGCGGCGTGCTCCGGGGTACGGGCCGCCTGGGCCTCGAAGAGCTCCGGCAGGGTGGTCCGGGGGACCTCGTGCGCGGTGGCGTTCCACTCCGTGACCACCTGGCCGCGCACCTTCGGGTCCAGCGTGTCGAACGCGGCCAGGGGCTGGTCCGCGTCGGCCAGCACCGCACCGAACGTCCGCTCCAGCCGATCCGCGATCCGGGCGACCCCGTCGCGGTCGAGGAGGTCGGGACGGAAGCCGAGCTGGAGGCGGAGCCTGCGGCCGGGCGTGGCGATGAGGCTGAGCGGATAGTGGGTGGCGTCGTATCCGCGGAAGCCCGATATGCGTACGCCGTCGACGGTGCGGTCGAACCCCGCGGGGTCGTCGGGGTAGTTCTCGAAGACCAGGAGCGAGTCGAAGAGCTCGGCCGAGCCGGCCAGACGCTGGAGTTCCGTCAGACCCAGGTGCTGGTGGGCGAGCAGACCCGCCTGCTGGTCCTGGAGCCGGGTGAGCACTCCGGCGACCGGCTCGGTCGGCACGTCCAACCGCACGCGGACCGGCAGGGTGTTGATGAACAGCCCGACCATCGTCTCCACACCGGGGATCTCCGGCGGGCGCCCGGAGACGGTGGCGCCGAAGACCACGTCGTCCCTCCCGGTGAGCGAGCTGAGCAGCAGCCCCCACACGCCCTGGACCACGGTGTTCAGCGTCCAGCCACGGCTGCGCGCCAGCTCGGTCAGCGCGGCGGTGTGCTCCTCGGAGAGCTCGGCGGTGAACGTTTCGGGTACCGCCGAGGCACCGCTCGTCCGGTCCGCGACGAGCAGGGTCGGCTCGGACACGTCGGCCAGCACCGGGCGCCAAGCCTCTTCGGCGGCTGTCCGGTCCTGCCTCGCCTGCCATTCCAGGTAGGCGCGGTACGGCGTCACCCGCGGCAGTTCGATGCCGTCGCCCCGGCTCCCGTAGAGGGAACAGAGCTCGTCCAGGAGCACGGGGAACGACCAGCCGTCGATCAGGATGTGGTGCATCGACAGCAGCAGGCGGTACCGGTCGTCGGCGAGCCGGACGAGAGTGAAGCGCAGCAGTGGCGGCCGGGTGAGGTCGAAGCGGCGGCCGCGCTCCTCGTCCGTGAGCCGCGCCAGCTCCGTCACGCGGTCGGGCTCGGTCCGTTCGCGCAGGTCGACCTCGCGCCAGGGCAGCTCGACCTCGTGCGGGATGACCTGGACGGGGCGGTTGAGCTTCTCGTATCGGAAGCCGGCGGCCAAGTTGGGGTGGCGCCGCAACAGGGCCTGTCCGGCCGCCTTCAGCGCCTCTGCGTCAAGCTTTCCCTCCAGGTCGAGGGAGAGTTGCACGGTATAGGCGTCCACTGCCTCGTTGTCGTACAGGGAGTGGAACAGCATTCCTTCCTGCAACGGCGTGAGAGGCAGTACATCAGCGATTCCAGACTTGGCCATTACGACATCCTCCAGTCAGATTCCAGCAGGTCGATTTCAGCCTGGGACAGCGACACCAGAGGCAGATCCGACGGGGTCCTGCTATTGATTTCAGAGTTCTCGGCACATATCGACAGGGATTTCAGCGCTCTGAACCACAGGCGGCCCAGCTCTCGTACGTCCGTTTCCGACAGGATTTCTTCCGACCACGACCAGTTGGCCACCAGCCGGGGGCCGTCGCGGTGGTCCTGCGTCACCGCGTTGATCTCCAGAACGTGTGCCAGCGGCATCAGGGGGTCCGCGTCCGCCGTGATGACATCGGCGCCGTCGGCCGTGCCCCAGTCCACCGCCCCGTCCGCGTCATGGGCGGCGAGCCGGCCCAGATAGTTGAAGGCGATCTCCGGATCCGGCCGGCCGGCCAGCTCCCGTGCGGTGTCCGGGTTCAGGTGGCGCAGCAGGCCGAACCCCAGTCCGTTGTCGGGCAGTTCCCGTACCTGCTCCTTGACGCGTTTGAAGGCGTCCGCGACCGCCGGCCCGCCGTCCCACACTCGGGACCAGTCGAGCCGTCCGGGGTCGAGCCGGAGCGGGTGGATGCTCGTGAACCAGCCGACGGTACGGGAGAGGTCGACCCCGCTGGTGAACTCCTCCCGGCCGTGTCCCTCCACGTTGACCAGCACCGCATGGTCGCTACCGTTCCCGCTCCTGTGCCGCCGGTAGGCGACGGCCAGGGCCAGGGCGGTCAGCAGGACGTCGTTGACTCCCGCGTTGAACGCCGCCGGCACCGTGGTGAGCAGGGGCGCCGTCTCGTCCGGCGGCAGGGTCAGGCTCAGGGTCCGTGCGGTGGCCACGGTGTCCCGGGCCGGATCCAGCGACCGACTGCCGAGCCGCGGGCCTGCGTTCCGCAGCCGGCCGACCCATTTCTCGGTCTCGGCCCGGCGGTCCGGGTCGTTCGCCGAACCCGCCAGCAGCTCGGCCCAGCGACGCAGGGACGTACCGACCGGCTGCGGGTCGGGGGTCTTCCCGGCTGTGACCGCCTGCCAGGCCGCGGCGAGGTCCGGGACCAGGATGTGCCAGGACACTCCGTCCACCACGAGGTGGTGCAGGGCGAGCAGGAGCCGCCCGGGCCGGCCGGGCCCGCCGTCGAACCAGACGGCTTGGACCATCACCCCGCCGTCGGGGTCCAGCCGGGCCCGCGCCGCGGCGGACCTCTCCTCGATCACCGCGTGCAGGGCGTCCCCTTCGAGGCCGCTGACGTCGACCCGCTCCACACGGTCGGCGGCCCGTACGGCCCCGCGCTCGCGGATCTCCAGCTCCCATTCGCCTCCGTCGACGGCGCGCTCGAGCCTCATGCGCAGCGCGTCGTGGTGGTCGAACACCGCCTGGAGCGCGTCCGTCAGCCGCTCCAGGCCGAGGTCGGACGGCACCCGCAGCACCTTGGACTGGCTGTACCGGCCGATCGGACCGCCCCGCTCCCGCAGCCAGGACACGATGGGGGTGCGGCCCAGTTTCCCGACGCCCCGGTCCGGGACCACGACCGGCCCGGTCACCGTTTCGGCGGCGGCGGCCAGTGCTTCGACGGTCCGGTGCCGGAAGACGTCCCGGGGGGAGAAGGCGAGGCCGGCGGCACGGGCGCGGCTGACGAGTTGGATGGAGACGATGCTGTCGCCGCCGAGGTCGAAGAAGTTGTCGTCGATCCCGACCCGGGGCACGTCCAGCACCTCGGCGAACAACCCGCACAACACCTCCTCACGAGGCGTCCGCGGCGCACGACCACCCACCACACCCGACACCTCGGGCACCGGCAACCGCCGCACGTCCAACTTCCCGTTCACCGTCAACGGCAACGCATCCAGCACCACGAACGCCGACGGCACCATGTACTCCGGCAACACCGACCCCGCAAAACCCCGCAACTCCACACCCGACACCACCACACCCGCCACCGGCACCACATACGCCACCAACCGCCGCTCCCCCGGCTGGTCCTCCCGCACCACCACCGCCGCATGCCCCACACCCGCATGCCCCGCCAAAACAGCCTCGACCTCACCCACCTCAATACGGAAACCCCGCACCTTCACCTGAGAATCCGCACGCCCCACAAACTCCAAAACACCCCCACGCGACCACCGCACCACATCACCCGTGCGATACATCCGCCCACCCACACCACCAAACGGATCCGCCACAAAACGCTCCGAAGACAACCCCGGACGCCCCAAATACCCCCGCGCCAAACCCGCCCCAGCCACATACAACTCCCCCGCCACACCCGGCGGAACCAACCTCAAACCAGAATCCAACACATAAACCCGCAAATCATCGATCGCCTCACCGATCACACTCCCCGCAACACCCCGCCCCACACCCACACAACCCGAATCCAACGCCACATAACTCACATGAACCGTCGTCTCCGTAATCCCATACATATTCACCAACACCGGAGCCGAATCCGAATGCCGCTCAAACCAATCCCCAAGACGCCACACATCCAACGCCTCACCACCAAACACCACACACCGCAGCACCAGACCCGAACCCACCCCAGGATTCTCCCGATCCGCCTGCATCAACTGATAAAAAGCCGACGGCGTCTGATTCAACACCGTCACACCCTCATCAACCAACAACCCCAAAAACTCCACCGGAGACCGACTCACCGAGAACGGCACCACCACCAGCCGCCCACCCCGCAACAACGGCCCCCACAACTCCCACACCGAAAAATCAAACGCAAACGAATGGAACAACGTCCACACATCATCCGCGCCGAACCCAAACCACCGATCCGTCGACCCAAACAAACGCACCACATTCCCATGCGGCACCACCACACCCTTAGGACGCCCCGTCGACCCCGACGTATAAATCACATACGCCGGACTCGCCGACCACACCCCACCCAAAAGCTCCCCCGCCACCAAATCCACACCCGACCCGACAGCAACCTCCCCCACCACATCCACCGCATCCAACACCAACACCGGAACCCCAAAACCCTCCGGCAAACTCCCCGCACTCTCCTCCGTCACCAACACCAACGACGGACCCGCATCACCCAACACATACGCAATCCGATCCGCCGGATAATCCGGATCCACCGGAACATACGCACCACCCGCCTTCAACACCGCCAGCACCGCCACCACCAAATCAACCGACCGCGGCAACACCAACCCCACAAAACCCTCAGGCCCCACCCCACGCGACACCAACACCCGCGCAAGACGATTCGCCCGCGCATTCAACTCCCCATACGAAACCGAAACACCCTCACACACCACCGCAACACGATCAGGAGCACACCCCACCTGCTCCTCAAACAACCCCGACAACGTCACCGCATCCCCAACACCACCACCAACACCCCCACCCCCGTTCCACTCCACCAACAACCGCTCCCGCTCCACCCCACCCAACAGATCAACCCCACCCACCGGCAGATCTGCATCGGCGACGACGGCCTCGAGGAAACGTACGAACCGCTCCGTGAGGGAAACCGCGCTGGCTCGGTCGAAAAGGTCCTCGCTGTACTCGAGAACGCCGCTGATTCCCTGCGGATCCCCGTCGGTCGTCTGCTCGGTCAATTCGAAGGAGAGGTCGAATTTCGCCGTGCGCGTCCGCACGCCCTCGGTACGGACGTCCAGTCCGTCCAGTACCAGGGGTTCTTCCTCGTTGTTCTGGAGGACGAGCATGGTCTGGAAGAGGGGGTGGCGGGCCAGTGAGCGTTCGGGGTTGAGGACCTCCACCAGCCGCTCGAAGGGCACGTCCTGGTGCGCGTACGCCGCAAGGTCCCCCTCCCGCACCCGTGCCACCAGCTCGCGGAACGTCGGATCCCCCGACACGTCCGTCCGCAGCACCAGCGTGTTCACGAAGAACCCCACCAGATCGTCCAACGCCTCATCGGTCCGACCCGCCACGGGCGTGCCGAGCACGATGTCCTCACCCGCACCCAACCGCGACAACAACGCCGCCAAGCCCGCCTGCACCACCATGAACAGACTCGACCGGCTCTCACGCGCCAACGCCGTCAGACCCCGGTGCAGCCCCGCATCCAGCCGGAACCCCACCGCACCACCCGCACCGCTCAACGCCACCGGACGCACCCGGTCCACCGGCAGCGACAACTCCTCCGGCGACCCGGCCAACGACTCCTTCCAGAACACCAACTGCCGGGAGATCGCACTCTCCGGATCGTCCTCGCTACCCAGCACCTCCCGCTGCCACAACGCGAAGTCGGCGTACTGCACCGGCAACGGGGACCACTGCGGCACCCCACCGCCCACCCGAGCCCCGTAAGCCACCGACAGGTCCCGCACCAACGGAGCCAACGACCACCCGTCCGCCGCAATGTGGTGGAAGACCAGGGAGAGCACCGCATCGCCGGATCCGGCCGGGTCGAACAGCGTGGCCCGGAAGGGCAGATCGGTCAGCAGGTCGAAGCCGCGGGCCGTCTCGGCCGCCAGCGCTCGGGGCAGTTCCGCCTCGGTGGTCTCCCGCTCGGTCAGAGCCACCTCCACCGCGTCCTTGAGCAGCTGCCGGGGCGCGCCGTCCTGCTCGGGGTAGACCGTCCTGAGGGTCTCGTGGCGCTCCGCCAGATCCACCAGGGCGGCGTGCAGGGCTAGCCGGTCCAGCTCACCCGTCAGGCGCACCGCGAACGGAACGTTGTAAGCGGCGGCGCCGTCCTCGAACCGGTTGAGGAACCACTGGCTTCGTTGCCCGAAGGACAGCGGTACGACATCGGGACGCACCTGCGGTACCAGTGCACCGCGAGCGGCGCCCGCAGCGCCGAGCCGGGGAGCGAGCCCGGCCGGGGTGGGGTGCTCGAAGAGCTCCCGGATGTCCAGCTCCACGCCCAGGGCCGAGCGCACCCGCGACACCAGCCGCGTCGCCAACAACGAGTGACCGCCCAACTCGAAGAAGTGGTCGTCCACACCGACCCGGGCCACACCCAGCACCTCGGCGAACAACCCGCACAGGATCTCCTCCTGCGCCGACCGCGCCACCCGACCCGCACCCGAAACCACCTCCGGCGCCGGCAGAGCACCCCGATCCACCTTGCCGTTCGGCGTCAGCGGCAGCCGGTCGAGGAGGACGAACGCTCCCGGGACCATGTACTCCGGAAGCCGCTCCGTCACACCACCACGCAGCTCCGCGACACTGAGCTGCCGGCCGTCGGCGGGCACCGCGTACCCCACCAGCCGCCTGTCCCCCGGACGGTCCTCCCGCACCGTCACAACCGCCTGACCCACACCCGGCAGAGCCGAAAGAACCGCCTCCACCTCACCCAACTCGACGCGGAATCCACGGATCTTGACCTGCTCGTCCGAACGCCCGACGAACTCCAACACCCCGTCCGCACGCCAACGCGCCACATCACCCGTGGCGTACATCCGCTCCCCGGGAACCCCGAACGGATCCGCGACGAACCGCTCCGCCGTCAGACCCGCACGCCCCAGATAACCCCGCGCCAACTGCACACCCGCCAGATACAGCTCACCCGTGGCCCCCGACGCCACCGGCTGCAACACCGAATCCAGCACGTACGCACGGGTGTTGGAGACCGGAGCCCCGATCGGTGCCGCTTCGCCGTCGGGTACCAGTGCACTGCTCAGGGTCGACGCGACCGCAGCCTCGGTGGGGCCGTAGGCGTTGATCAGTCGGCGGCCCGCGGACCAGCGGGCCACCAGCTCGGGTGAGCACGCCTCACCGCCGGTCACCACGCATCCCAGCAACGGCAGCCCGCCCTCGGCGAGCGGCACGGTCGCCAGGACCGGTGCGGGCAGCATGACGTGCGTGATCGCCTCGGACTCCAGCAGAGCCGCCAGCTCGTCGCCGACGACCTGGCCGCGGGGCAGCACGAGGGTGCCGCCGGACAACAGCGTCATCAGCAGGTCGCCCAGTGACGGGTCGAAATTGGGCGACACCGCCTGGAGCACCCGGGAGCCGGCACCGACCCCCAGGTGCTCGATGTGCACCGCCGCCATGTTCACGGCGCCGCGCTGCGGTACGACCACGCCCTTGGGACGCCCCGTGGATCCGGACGTGTAGATCACGTAGGCGGGGTGGTGTCCGTCCAGAGGGGCGGTGCGCTCCCCGTCGCCCACGTTCTGCAGGGGCAGGGCGGCCAGTTCCTCCTCCGGGACGGCCGAGGAAAGGGTCAACACCGGGGCCGAGTCCTCCAGCATGTACGCCACGCGGTCCGCCGGGTAGCCCGGATCGACCGGCAGGTAGGCCGCGCCGGCCTTCCAGACGCCCAGCACGGCGACGACCCAGTCCACCGAACGCGGCAGCGACAGCGCCACGAGGCTCTCGGGTCCCACCTCGCGGGACAGGAGGAAACGCGCGACCTGATTCGCCCGCGCGTTCAGCTCCGCGTACGAGACCGCTTCCCCCCGGCACACCACCGCGGTGTTGTCCGGACCCCGCTCCACCTGCGCCTCGAAGAGCTCCGGCAGAGTGCGGTGCTGGTGACCTCGTGCATCAGACATGACTGGGGACCTTCGCTGGTGGCAATTCATCCGGGACGGGGCAGAACTGGCAGCGGCAGACCCGGAGGGCAACGCAGGTGGCCGCGATCGTGTCGTGCGGCGGGGCTCGACCTCCGCAGCGCACTCGTCCAGTCTCACCCGAGGCGGTCGTCGAGGGGCTGGAGCTGCATGAAACTGCCAGGTCTTCCTCCTGGCTCCGGTCGGCGAAACACCAGGACCGGCTGCTCGCGGACGGCGGCAGGACCGCGGCAGGAAGGCGCCGCGCGCCGTGGGGCGCGGGGCGTGCCTGCGGTCAGCGGATCCTGGCGAGGCCGCGCGCGCCCCGACGTGCGGTGCCGCGGGACACCGCGAGCGGGTCCCAGCCTTCGGGGCGTTCGGGCAGCAGGGCGGAGTCCGCCACGAAGGATCCCGTGTGGACCTCGTTCATCAGGCGCCGCTCGAGGATCTGCCCCGCGCAGGCGATGCCCCCGACCGCCACGCCGGTGATTCCGCTGCCGTACCGGGTGTTCGCGCCCACGACGTACAGGCCCTCCACCGATGTGCGGGTGTCCGGCCGGCTTCCTCCTGCTCCCCATTCCGCCAGGCCGAACGGGGTTCCGCCGGTTGACAGGGTGTACCGCTCGTGGGTCAGCGGGGTGGCCGCCTCCAGGTGGACGATGTGCTTGCGGAACGGGCCGATGGCCTCCTCCGCGGCGCTCAGCATCGCCTCGGTCAGCTGGGCCTTCCGCTCCTTGTAGACGCTCTTGCGCCGGTAGCGCTCACCGGAAGCGGGGCCCTCCTCGACGCCCCAGTGGTCGTAGCTCGGCGGGCACAACGTCATCACCTGGAAGTTGCTGTGGCCCGGCGGGCAGACGTTGCGCGAACCGGGGTCTTTGAGGGAGGCGAAGGACATGAAGAGGAACGGCACCGGGTCGAGGTCGCCGTCGGCCAGTCGCTTGTAGTACCCGTCGATGTCGTCGTCCCGGTACCACCACAGGTTCGCGTTGGGGCGGCTGGGCAGCTCCGTGTCCAACGCGATGTAGAGCGTGGCGAAGGGCAGTCCCATGGTGGCGTCGCGCGTCTTGGACACCAGGCGGCGCGGGAAGTGCTCTTCGCCGACGAGGTCCAGGACCGTCCTGCGGTAGTCCGCGTTGGACACGACGAGGGAAGACCTGAGCAGCCGGCCGCCTTCCAGACCGACCCCGGTGACCTTCCCGTCCTCGACGAGGATGCGTTCCACCTTGCTCTTGGTGAGGAGTTCGCCGCCGTGCGACTCCAGCACTTCCACCAGGGAGGCCGCCAGCACCTGGCCTCCGCCCTCGGGGTAGTAGGCACCGCGGACGTAGTGGTCGGTGACCGTCGCGTGCATCGAGACGCTGGCCTGGTCGGGACCCATGCCGTAGTTCGGCGACTGGGCGGCCAGGATGGTCCGTGCCTGCGTGGACAGCCCGCAGTGGTCGAAGAGCTCGGACAGGTTGCGGCGTCCCCACTTCACCGTGGTCGGCGTACGGGCCACGAGCTCGGTGATCGTCAGGTCGTCCGCCGACAGGAGCGCCGACCGCATCTCCTCACCCAGGGCGGCACAGGTGTCGATGAACCGGTCGATGCCCTCGGCGTCCCCGGGCAGGGCCTCTTTCAGCCTCTGCCGGTACTGCGGCCAGCCGGCCGGCATGTCCATCGTGACGCCGGGAGTGACGATCCGGTCGAATCCGGTTCGGTCCATCTCCCGGTAGGTGACCCGGTCCTTGAGGCCGAGCCCGGCGAAGATCGCGGGCAGGACCCCGTCGGGTCCGCAGTCGCCGAGGTAGTGCACGCCGACGTCGAACTCGTAGGCCCGACGACGCCGGAAGACGTGGCTGTTGCCGCCGGCGACGTCGTGCTGTTCCACCACCAGTACCCGGCGCCCGCCCGTTGCCAGATAGGCCGCACACACCAGCCCGCCCAGTCCCGAGCCGACCACAATGGCATCCCACTCATCCCGAGCCGACATACCAGCAATTCCGCCTTTCCAGTGATCCACCCCGCGCGAGTGCGCGAGGAGTACGGTCCGAAGACAAAGGGGCCGTGCTGACACCGTGCCGGCCCGTACCCCTCGCGATGGATACGCATGACCGGAAGGTGCCAGCGCTGTCCGCCTACAGGTAGAAGACGGCGCGGTAGCCGGACCACCGCAGGGCCATCGACCCGGCCGCGGCCCTGTGCACGCCCGCCAGGAGGCTCTCTTCGCCGCTCAATCCATGGAGCCTCAGGTCCGGTTCCTCGGCCCACACTCCGACGCCGGAGTCGAGCAGGACGCGCAGGCCCTGCCGCGGCTCGCTCAAAGTGGTGAGGTCGCGGTCCCCCAGGCGCAGGTGCGGGGTCCGGCCCGCACGGGCCGCGTACGTGACCGCCGACCCGCGCAGCAGGACGTCCAGTCCGCCGAGGTGACGGTGGAAGAGGAAGGCGCAGTACAGCTCGTCGGAGAACTGGGTCTCCACAGCGCCTCGATAGCCGCGTTCGATGATCGCGAGCGCCCGCTGGGACCCGGCGGCCATCACATCACTCCCAGGTACAAGGTCTTGCCCGCCGCTGCGACGTGCTCCGCGAACTTGGTCGGCGCGCGCAACGGGACTTCGGGGATGTGGGCGACGGCGCCCCGGTCGTCGCTGCAGAAGCGGCAGGCGTACCAGTGGAACCGTCCGGGGAAGGCGCGGAGCATCTCCTGGATGACCGTGACCGTCGAGGGGTACTCCGTGGACCACGCCGCCAGGTTGCGCGGTTTGCTGTCCCCGAGGCCCTGTTGCGTCAGCATGGTCGCGTATCCGCAGGCCCAGACGTGGACCTTCGCACCGCTCTCGAGCAGGGACTGGGAGAGCCGCAGGGCGCTGGTGACGATGTCGCTCTCGTAGGGGGAGCCCATCAGCGTCATCAGTACGTCCGCGGCCGGGACCTTCGTCGCCATGTCAGTGCCACACCACCCTCACGTCCGGCTCCAGCACCCAGGCCGCCACCTCCGGCATCTCGACCGGGCTCGCTTCCGGCAGGAGGCCGGACTCGTCGAGTCCGCGCTGGGCGAGCGAGAACCGGTCCACCCAGATCTCGCAGCCCGCCGCGGCCGCCGAGGCGGTCTCGCCGAGCGAGCCCGCCACCGCCGCCGAGACGCCGTCCTGGATGAACAGCAGCCGCACGCGATGGCCGGTACGTGCCAGGTCACGGGCATCGCGCAGGAATCCCGCGCACCCCGGCCCGGACCACGGTCCTTTGGTCTCCACCAGGAGATGGGACGTGGCCGGGGCGTACTCGCTCTCTTCGTCGCTCATCGCAGACGCCCGCGTCAGCCGCATCCGCCGGCGTGCCCGGTGTCGCCCGCGGCAGCGGAGAAGCTGGGCAGCTCGACGTGGTCCTGCCACCCCTTCTCCACGTCTTCCAGGGGCTGGCCCCGGTGGGCGGCGACGAAGAGCCTGAGCCGGTCGGCGCCCCAGAACTTGTCCCTGCCGTACACGAAGAACGGAACCCCGAACAGGCCGTCCTGGTAGGAGGAGACCAGGCACTCCACACCCTGCTTGCGCACGTCCGGATCGTCGATGGCGCCGGCCAGCAGCTCGGGGTCCAGGCCCAGCACGCCGGCGATCTCCGCCATCGTCTCCCGCTTGGTGATGTCCCGACCCTCCTCCCAGCGGGCCCGGTAGGCGAGGTCGATGAACTCCCGCCCGCGCCCCTCCCGTTCCGCCACGAGGTAGGCCAGGTGGGACACCTCCCAGTTGGGGTCCTTGTCGATGGGCCAGGTCATCGCCAGGCCGCGGGCCTTGGAGAGCCGTGCCGTGTCCTGGAGGATGTAGAAGCCCTTCGCCCGGGACATGGCGACGATGGGCAGTTCGACGTCGGCCTCGTCCAACATCCCCTGAGTGATCTCGTCGGGCTCCCAGAAGGGGATCCACTCGATGGCGTCGGCCACGTCGGCATGGTGTTCGGTCAGATCCCGGTAGGCGAACCAGGAGTACGGACTGCGCAGGGAGAAGTACCAACGCGGCTGCTTCTTCTTCTTGGCCATGAGGAGAACCCCGACTCGTAGCAGGAGGGTGGGAAAGGGCGAGGGCTAGATGATGATTCCGCCGTCGATCTGGAGCACGGCGCCGGTGATGTAGGAGGCGCGGTCGGACGCGAGGTACGAGACCAGGTCGGCGACCTCCTCGGCACGGCCGAGGCGCCTGAGCGGAATCGACTGCATGGCCTGCTTCTTGACCTTCTCGCTGAGGTCGGCCGTCATGTCGGTCTCGATGAACCCCGGTGCCACGACATTGGCCCGGATGCCGTACCGGCCGACCTCCTTGGCCAGCGAGCGGGAGAACCCGATGATCCCCGCTTTGGACGCCGCATAGTTGGTCTGGGTGGCGTTCCCGTACACACCGGCCACGGAAGAGATGTTCACGATGGAACCCGACTTCCGCTTCATCATCTCGAAGATCACCGACCGGCACACATGGAAGACGCCGCTCAGGTTCACGTCGATGACCTGGTGCCAGTCGTCGTCGGGCATCATCAGCAGGGCGTTGTCCTTGGTGATGCCGGCCGAGGTCACCGCGACGTCGATCGGGCCCAGCTCGTTCTCCGTCTCGGCTACGAAGCTGCGCACCGAACCACCGTCGGAGACGTCGGCCCGTACGGCCCGGGCCTTGACGCCCAGCGCCGCGATCGCCTGCGCCAGTTCCTTCGCCGCCTGCTCGTTGGACTGGTAGCAGAAGCCCACGTGGAAGCCGTCCTGGGCCAGCCGAAGGGCGGTCGCCCGTCCGATGCCCCGGGACCCGCCGCTGATCAGGGCCACCTTGGATGCGCTGTTGTCGGTCACGCTCGTTGTTCCTCCCTCGGCCGGAGCTGCTCGCCCGGCCGAAATGCCATCACCATGCGCGAGAACGTCATGGCCACCTGCCCGTCCACGAGGCTCTCGCCATCGAAGACGACGGTGTCGGTCAGTGCGCGGAAGACCCGTACCCGGTGCTCCAGGACGTCTCCGGGGTAGACGGCCCGGAGGAACTCCACACCGGACATGGCACCGGCCAGCATCACCTGGCCGCCGAGGTCCCCCTCGGGCGAGCCGGCGTGCACGGCGAGCAGTCCCGCGGCCTGGCCCCAGGACTCGACCAGCAGGGTCTGCGGATAGGCGAACTCCTCCTCGCCGGCGTCGTCCCCGAGGTGCTGGTACCACGGCTCGTTGCACGTGATCGCCTTGACCGCCCGCAGGCTTTCGCCCGGTACCAGCTCCAGCACCCGGTCCACGAGGAGCATGGGGTACCGGTGGGGCAGCATCCGCTTGATCTCCGCAGCGTTCATCACCCGTCTCCTCCGGCTCGGTAGCGCAGGCGGACCTTCGCGGCCGTCCCGCGGGCGGTGGACGCCTCACCGGTCGCGCTCCAGCCGTCCTCCCGGGGCTTCCACCGGAGTTCGACCGTGAGCGTGTCACCGGGGAAGACGGCTCCGACGAAGCGCGCGGACTCCAGGGCGGCCAGGCTCAGTCCGGCCGCCGGAGCCGTGGCGCGCGCAGCCCGGTGGACGCATTCGACGACGCACACGCCGGGGAAGATCGGAAAGTCCGGGTAGTGCCCTGCGAACACCGGCTCCTCGGCTTCGACCAGCGTCTCGGCACTCGACCGCAGCTCACCGTCCCCGCCGTCGGCCCGCGCGGGCCGGAGCACCCGGATCACCGCGCGGACCGGACTGTTGTGGTGGAGCAGCGTCACGACGCCAGCAGCTTCTGGGCCAGCAGGCCGTGCGCACGCCGGAGGGTGACGACGTCCCGCAGCTCTCCCTCGGAGAACTTGACGCCGTACTTCTTCTCCAGCACGACGACGACTTCGAGGGCCATCAGCGAATCCACCTCGAGGTCTTCCATGAAATGGGCGTCATCGGCCAGTTGTTGGGCGTCGATGTCGAGGATCTCGGCGACGGTGGTGCGCAGTTCCTCCTTGTCCAGGGTTCCTCTGGAGACGTGCTCGAGCTCGGAGACGGACATGGCAGATCCTTTCGTGGGAACAGCTCGTGGGAGGGGCCGACGGCGGACGGTGGCCGAGGGCGGTGACGGGTTCAGCGCAGGCGCAGGAGCGCGCAGGCCAGCACACCGTCCCGGTCGACGGAGGTGACCGCCGCGAGACGCCCCGCGGCCCGGGAGTCGTCCTGGGCCGCGGTCAGTACGGACACCATCTGGAAGGCGGCGGTGGCCGCGGCGGTGTCGCCGATCTGGGTCGGGCTGGGTACGTACCGCGGGCTCAGGCCGCCGAAGACGCTCTCCAGCCCTTCCCGCTCCTGCTCGCCCGCGGTGCCCGGCGCGTTCGAAGGGGACACCGCCCATACGTCCGACCGGTCCGCCCCCGCCCGGCGCAGCGCCCGGGTCACGCACGCGGCCAGCGACTGCGCCACGCCCGTCGGGCCCACGATGCCCGGCTCGACGGTCACGACCTCGGCCAGCCCCTCGCCCTCCGCGACGGAGTCCGCCGGCCGGAGCCGCAGTACGGCGCACCCCTCACCGAGGACCGTGCCCGCCTCGTCCTCGGAACGGGTGTGCCAGTCCAGCCAGGAACGGGACGAGGAGTACTCCTCCACCGCACCGCACAGCACGGTCCGCGCCCGGCCCGATGCCAGCAGCCGCCGTGCGTAGTTGAGCGCCAGCAGGCCCGAGGCACGCCCTGCCGCGACCGTGGTGTTCGGGCCCTTCAGCCCGTACCAGATGGCGCACTGGCCCGCCGCGCAGTTCATGATGGCGTTGGGGATGTGCGAGGGGTCGATGTAGAAGGGCTTCTCGTGGACGAGGGTGTCCCGAGTGATGTTCATCATGCTCTCGGCACTGCCGGTCGTCGTGCCGATGACGAGGCCTACGTCCTCACCGCTCTCGACGGCACCGTCGTCGGCCGCGTCCGAGATCAGTTCGCGCACGGTGGTGACGGCCAAGCCGGTCACCCGGTCCATGGACCGGGTGCCCTTGCGGCCCAGCACGTCCTTGATGACGAACCCCGGCACCAGGCAGACCCGTTCGTCGGGTCCCGTCCATGCGGCGGAATCCGGTGCCGCCGCCGTCGGCCGCCCCGACCGGGCGCCCTCGACGAAGGCCTCGCGGCCGATGCCGAACGGCGACACCGCCGACCAACCGGTGATCACCGGACCGCGCACCGCGGTCACCCCCCTGCTCACAGCCGAACCTCCGACGTCTCGTGGTGCACCGGCCGGTCAGGCCGCGGGCTCGGTCTCGTTGTTGAAGGCGCGCAGGACACGGTCGTCAAAGGTGACCAGGCGGCCTTCGCGCCCGTTCTCGACCACTCCGTACGCGTGGGTGATCGAACCCGTGGCGGTCTGCACCAGCCGTCCGTCACGCACCACGTAGCAGTCCAGCCGGGAGGTGTAGAGGAGGTTCTTGAAGACGTCGTCCACGGTGTAGACGACGTAGAGGTCCTCCTCCAGCAACGCCTCGTCGAGCAGCGTCACCTGGGAGTGGGTCACCGCGGGGATCCAGTTCGTCTCGGCCAGCAGCTTGCGGATCGAGATGCCGCGGGCGTCCACGAAGCGGTGCTTGGCCTCCTCCATGAGCCGCAGGTAGCCGGACATCTGGAGCCGGTCGAAGAAGTGCACGAAGGGGTAGGGGATGCGGAACTTCCAGCCGTAGGCGTTCTCGCCGGCCAGCAGCTGGTCCAGCACCGGGTCCGAGTCGGTGGATCCGCCGGAAACCAGGGCATCGCCCAGGACGGGCACGGCCGCGCCGGGCTCGGCGCCGCCGATGGCCGCGACCACGAAGGGCTCGAGCCCCTCGGGGACGGGCAGCCTGCGCAGCATCCGCGTGTCGTTCTCGTCGTACCGCAGTACGGCACGGACCTTCGAGGTCACGGCCTTCTTGTGCGCTCCGTCGCGCTCCACGATGATCACGACCTTGAACGACAGCTCCTGGGCGCCGTCCTTGGTCACCGGCGTGACCTCGATCGACGCCTGGTCGTCGACCACCAGCGCGGTCTGCAGGCGGGAGTCGATGTGCGTGATGTCGAAGCCGAGGCCGTTCTCTTCGTAGAGGCGCCCCACCGGCAGGCCGCTACGCCGGAAGTGCTCGATGACGGCCTTCTCGACCAGGTAGTTGACGTGCTTGAAGCCGATGATGGTCCCGATGTTGGCACCTTCGTAGCCGGGCGTGAGGACTACGTTGGTCGACTCGTTGAGCAGCTTCTTCGCCGCGGTTCCGGGCATTACATACTCCTAGAGATGAATTCGTCCAACAAGGCGGAGAACAGCCGCGGGTCCTCGGCCATGGGGTAGTGGCCCTGCCCCGGAATCACGCGCAGTTCGGCATCGGGGAGGTCCGTGGCCAGCGTCGCGCTCTCCTCGGCGGCGAAGTCCTCGCTCCCGGTGACGACCAGGCAGGGCACCTTGATCAGGTCGGTGCGCAGCCAAGGGGTGCGCAGGTAGGTCTGGAAGAACTTCAGCCAGCCGTGCGGTCCGACGCGTTCGCACACGCGCCTCGCCATCTGTCGGCGGAGTTCGGGGTCGATCGGACGCCCCGGTCTGCTCCGGATGCCCTCCTCCATGAGGTGGAGGAACTTCTGTTGCAGTCCGGCGGCCACGTCCCATTCGAAATCACCGGCGAGGCGCCGGTAGAAGGGCGAGACCAGGACGATGCCGCGGATCCCGTACTGCCCGATCGGGTCGGCGCCCCGTGCGGCCTGTCCGCTGAGGTGTTCCAGGAGCAGGTTGGCGGAGAAGGAATGGGCGATCACCAGCTGTGCTCCGCCGGGCACCTGGCCCAGGGCGGCGGGGATGCCTTCGGTGTCGTGTTCCTGCTGCCCCCATCGGGCGACGAACTCGGCGCGCCACGGCAGCTCGGCGGTCCAGGCCTCGAGTCCCGCGGGAGCGTTCTCCCACAAGCCGTCCCACACCGTGCCGCTGCCGGCCAGACCGTGCAGCAGCAACCCGCGCAGGGTGGGGCCCCCATCAGCCGGGCGGTACCGGACGTACAGGGGGCTCGGCGCTCCGGCCGGCGCTCCCGCGCTCCCGGCCCGCGCACGCTGGTCCGCGCGCGCCGCCGATGGCGCTGGGAGTACGTTCACCGGGCCGCGCCCGGCGCCAGGAGGGCCAGCCCCGCGGTGGCGTCGTCACCGGTCCGTCCGGCCAGCGCGTAGACCGGTCCGGTTCCGCCGCCTGCGTACCAGCCGACCGCTCCGACGCACTGCAGGACGCCCAGTACGGACGACGGCTCGCCCCACACGTCGCAAAGGTCGTAGCGGGGGACCTGCGGCAGGAGGTCCCCGAGCGCCTCGCCCCCGCTTTCGCCCGGGGTGAACCAGGCGCCGGGCGTACTGTCGGGCCCCGCACCGCCCAGGCTGTCCAGGCAGGCCTGGACGCTCGTGGTCCGTACGCTCAGGCCCACCACCGCCCGCGGCTCGGCGCCCCGTGCCCGCGCGAGGTCCGGGTGCTCGACGAGGACCGCGGCGGCGCCGTCGATGACGCGGTCCGCGCCCGTCAGTTTCCGGACCACCTCGTTGTCGGGCTCCACCCCGAGGACCAGCGCCCGGCCGGCCCGGCCGGAGGTGATCAGGGCATCGGCCCAGCGGACGGCGTCCAGCCCCGAGGTCGGACCGTTGCAGATCATCAGGTTCGGGCCGCGCAGACCGTGCTTGATGGCCAGCGTGGACGCGATCACGTTGCTGGACGCGTTGGGGGTGTCCATCGGGCTGATGCCACCTGTGCCGCCGTCCGCGGCGATCAGTTCCACCACCGAGCAGACCGTGTCCGCGTTGCCGTAGTTGGAGGCGACCAGGACGGCGATCGTCTCGCCCGGTACGGTCAGCCCGTCCTCGCCCAGCAGCCCGGCGTCCCGCAGGGCTTCGTCGGCGCAGCACAGCGCCAGCTGGGTGGCCCGGTCCTTGTAGCGCAGCCCCTTCTTGCCGATGCGCGCCGCCGGATCCACGGCGGCACGGTCCTCGCTGACGGCCTCCAGGAGGTCTCCCGCCGAGCCGACGCCCGGAAGGGCCAGGCCGACTCCGGTCACCACTGGGTTCACTGTGCCGCCTCCACTACTGCCACCGCGTTGATCCCGCCGAAGCCGAACGCGTCGATCTGCGCCAGCTGCACATCGGCCCGGACGCTCGCGTCGCGGACGAACCTGAACTCGGACGCCTCGTCCGCGACGTCGTCCAGACCGGTGATGGGCGGGATCCGTCCTTCCCTCATGGACCGCAGTGCCACGATCAGGCTCAGCACTCCGGACGCTCCCGAGGTGTGCCCGGTCATCGACTTCACGCCCGTCATGACCGGACGCCCGATGTGCGGTCCGTACACCTCTTGCAGGGCGGTTCCCTCTGCGGCGTCGTTGAGCTGGGTGCCGGTGCCGTGCACCATCACGAGCTCGATGTCCTCGGCCTTGACCCCGGCCCGGGTGTGCGCGTCACGGATCGCGGCCGCGATGCCCTGGGGATCGGGTGCGGTGGCGTGGAAGGCGTCGCAGTTGACGCTCACGCCGCGGACCCAGCCGTGTGACGCGCCCGGCTCTGCGGGGGGTTCGCGGCGCAGGACGATCGCCGCCGCGCCCTCCCCCATCACCGTGCCCTTGCGTTCCCGGTCGAACGGGCGCAACTGACCGGGCGGTTCCAGCTGGAGCCGGTCCGACAGGCCGAACATGCTCTCCGTGATCACGTCCACCCCGGCGACGATCACCGTTTCCGCGCCCTGGAACTCCAGGAGGTCCACTCCGAGTGCCAGCGCGTACAGAGACGCCGAGCATGCGTTGGAGATGGTGTGGGTGTCCTCGGCCCCGAAGCGCTCGCGCAGGGCGGTGCCGAAGTGCATCCGCGAGACGTCGAACTCCTGGCCGTCGCGCGAGCGCAGTTCCAGCGAACGCAGCTCCCGGAGCCCGGTGCCCACCAGTACCGGAACGCCTCGCAGGTCCTCGCCCAGTCCGGCGTCCCGTGCGGCCTGTGCCACTGCCTCCAGCAGCAGGCCGGTGGCCCGGCCGACGACGTCGGCACCGGGCTCGGGGCGGTTGTCCACCTCGTAGAGGTGCCCGGCGTTGTACCAGTCCCGGTTGAAGCCCCGCAGTTCGCCCAGTCCGCTGCGGCCCGCGCACAACTGGGAGAAGATCGTCTCGACATCGCCGCCGGTGCTCGCCACCGCGCCCATGCCGGTCACCGGCCAGCGGCTCATCGGTCCCCCTCGTACTTCCCGAGGATGACGATCGCGTTGTTGCCGCCGAAGGCCAGTCCGTTGTTCTGGACGATCCGGAGATCGGCCTCCACGGCCTCGTTGGGGACGCAGTCCACCTCGCACTCCGGGTCGGTGGTGACGTGGTTGATGGTGGGCGGAATGAACCGGTGCACGATGGCGAGCGAGCACGCGATCGCCGCGAGCGCACTGGCGGCTCCCATGGTGTGCCCGAGCATCGACTTGATCGAGATGGTGCGCGGCGGACTGTCTCCGTACACCTCGCGGATGGCGCGGGCCTCGGTGATGTCATTGGCCTTGGTGCCGGTGCCGTGGGCGGAGATCAGGTCCACGTCCTCCGGCTTGATGCCCGCGTTCTCCAGGGCGAGTTCCATGCAGCGTCCGACGCTCGCCTGATTGGGTGCCACCTGGTGGTAGGCATCGCAGTTCAGCCCGTAGCCGAGCACCTCGGCGTAGATCCGGGCGCCGCGCGCCAGCGCCGACTCCAGGCTTTCCAGGACGAGGATGCCGGCGCCCTCGCCGGTGAGTATGCCCTTGCGGTCGGCGTCGAAGGGCTGGCACAGCTCCGGGGCGATCGTGCCCAGCCGGTAGAACCCGGCGAAGGTCTTGCGGCACATGGCGTCGGCGCCGCCGCACAGGGCGAAGTCCACTTCGCCCGTACGCACGGCGTCGAAGCCGTAGCCGATGGCGTAGTTCCCGGCCGCGCAGGCGGTCGGGATCGTCACCGCTTCGACGTCGGTCAGCCCCAGCTCATGGGCCACCGCCGCCGACAACCGGCCGGCCCGGACCCGGCGCGCGATGGTGGAGTCCATGTGCTCGGGACCGAACCGGATCTGGCTCTCGACGAGCTGGTCCAGGTCGAAGGACTCGCCGTCGGTCGTGCCGATCGAGATCAGGCCCCGCTGCTCGCGCAGGCTCTCCTCCTCGAGGCCGGCGTCCTCGATGGCCATGCGTGCTGCCGCGACCGAGAACTGGCTGGCCCGGCCGAGCTCGTCCACGTCGAGGTTGCGGATGTACTTCTCGGGCTCGAAGCCGACGATCTCGCACCCGTTGGCGTGGGCGAATCCGTTGGTGTCGAAGGCGGTGATCGGCTTCGCGCCGCTCCGTCCGGAGCGCAGCCCTTCGGCGAACTCCTCCGCTCCCACTCCGATGCTTGAGAAGACCCCAAACCCGGTCAGAACCACTCTATGAGCTGTTGAGCTCGGACCATTACCTGCGAGATTCGTCATCGGATTCCTCAACCAGTCTCGGCCTGGACAGCGACAGGAACTACCAGCCGGCGGACTCGGCGACGACCTCGTTGACGCCCTTGAGGTTCACCATGCGAGCCAGCTCGGCCTGGTCGATGACCACCTTGAATTCCTTCTCGAGCGACGCGAGGATCTCGATCGCACGGAGGGAGTCGGCATCGTGGTCTTCCCGGAAGAGACTGGTATCGGTGACCTCATCCTCCTCCAGTTCAAGGATTTCGCAGACGATCTCCTTGATCGTCGCGGCGCGCTCGGCAGTCACAGAAGCCATGGTGTTTCAACCTCTCGATATTCCAGCTTTCCGCATGGTTCGCCCATGCGTAAGAAACTGGAAGCGTGGAAATGGCGGTAAGCCGTACGGAGCAGATGGCTCCGCGGCCCTCTATCAATCAGGGGCGAAACTCGATCGCTTCCCCGAACCGCACTCGGGAAACAATAGGCCACCTCTGGCGCGATCTTCGCCGCCGATTCTCCAACCGTCAGGAAGATGCCATCCGGGATTCGAGATCCCGGATCAGGTCACCCTGCTGCGGGACGAGATAGAAATGGTCACCCGGCAGCACCCGGAGTGCGAACCCTCCCGCAGCCACCTCGGACCAGGCTTCCATGTCCGCCGTCCCCACATTCGGGTCCCGGTCGCCCACATAAGAGCTCGTAACACGATCATGAGGTGGGCTTGTTGAGGCGTCGCCAACAGATGAGGCTGCAAGCGAGGGAGACAAACGCGTCGTGGAGCTCGGTGCGCCGTTCCCACCGGACGGCGAGTCGTTTGAACTGATGGAGCAGGGCGAAGGTCTGTTCCACGACGTAGCGGAGCTTGCCCATGCCCTTGATGTTCGGGGATCCCTTGCGGGAGATGACGGGCAGGATCCGGCGTTTACGCAGCTCATCACGGTTGGCGTTGGAGTCGTAGCCCTTGTCCCCGAGCAGAGCATCGGGACGTCGGCGGGGCCGGCCGGGGCGGCCCGCCACCGGTGGGATGCCGTCGACCAGGGCGAGAGTCTGGGTGACGTCATTGACGTTCGCCGCAGTCGTGATGACTTTGAGCGGAGTGCCGCGTCCGTCGCAGATCAGGTGGTGTTTGCTGCCTGTCTTCCGCCGGTCGACCGGCGACGGACCGGTGTCGGCTCCCCCTTTTTCGCACGGATGTGGGAGCCGTCCACGCAGGCCCTGGACCAGTCGAGCCGGCCGGCCGCATTCAACTCGGCGAGCAGGATCCGATGCAGCTGGTCGAAGACCCCGGCCTGCTGCCACCGCTCCAGGCGCCGCCAGCAGGTCTGCCCGGACCCGAATCCCAGCTCAGGTGGTAGGAGTTGCCAGGCGATGTCGTTGCAGAGCACGTACAGGATGCCTTGCAGACACAACCGGTCAGCTACCGGCCGCGGCCCTGGTGACCTCGTCGGCCAGGGCGGCAGCAGCGGCTCGATCAGTGCCCACAAGTCGTCGTCCACGATCCACGGCCGAGTACTCACACCACCACGAACGGCTGAATCGTCACACCGGTCACGGCTGACCAGGACATCTCATCAAGATCGTGTTACGAGCTCTAAGCAAAAATCGGGCATCGTACGGGAATCGGGGACGGGGCACGGTACGTACCGACGATCCGGAAGTCCGACCGGATCGCTGGCATCACCAGCTCCCTCAGGTCCGGATCGTCCAGGACCGCCGCGTCCGAACCGCCCAGACCGCGGACGTGCTCGATGATCGCCTCGTCGCCCTGCAGATGGACGCCGGACGGGGCGACCCGGTGCGGAGCCGCACGGCTGGATACGTACAGCCCCTGCGGCCGGACGCCGTACCGGTCCTCCAGCCGCAGGGCCACCTCGTAGGCGACGGACGCACCCATGCTGTGGCCGAACAGGGCGAGGGGCCGGTCCAGGAACGGCCGCAGCCCCTCGACGACGGCGTCCGCCAGGGCGGCCATGCTCTCCAGGCACGGTTCGGCGATCCGGTCCTGCCTGCCCGGGTACCGGGCGGACAGGACCTCCACACCGCTCCCGAAGGCGCCGGCCCAGGAACGGAAGAAGCTCGCCGTCCCGCCGGCGTGCGGCAGGCAGATCAGCCTCACGCGCGGAGCGCCCGGCCGGGCCGCGCGACCGAACCACCGGGCACCGGCACTGTCCACCACGAGGGGCATTGGTTCCGGCATCACGGTCTGCCTTTCCGGTTCTGAGGAGCGGTCTCGCTCCGGCGGCGCGTCCGGGGGTGACGGCCGCCGGAGCGGGGATGAGCCGGAGTCTTCACGGAAACTCATTCCGGACGTCATTACGGGTCCGGGGCGCAACCGGGCGCAACGGCCCCTACAGGAAGATGTCAACCGAGGTCACGACAGGAAGTCGCTGCGCTGCCCGGAGTCCGAATGGTGACAGCTGGCAGGACATTGTCATGCCGACCGGTCGTGGATCCGGGAACTGATTCCAGAGCCCCGTCTGCTGTCATCAATCGGCCACTCCCGCCGCGCATCCGGTGGCCGACCGTACGTTTCTCAGGGTTGTTCATGCGCCGCACCCGCCCTCGGATTTCGTGGCGCCGCTCCACCACTAACCCTCCTGGGGGATGACCAATGCCACCGAACACCGCGACGCAACACCGTGTGGCCGAGCTGCGCATGCTGAAATCCGCAGTCAGGCAAGGCAGCGAAACCGGTACCGAACGGCAGCACGCCAAAGGAAAGCTGACCGTCCGCGAGCGCCTGGACCTGCTCTTCGACGAAGGATCCTTCTGCGAAGTGGAACCCCTGCGGCGGCACCGTGCCACCGGATTCGGGCTCGAGGACAACCGGCCCCACACGGACGGGGTGGTCACCGGCTGGGGCACCGTTCACGGCCGGACCGTCTTCGCCTTCGCGCACGACTTCCGCATCTTCGGGGGTGCGCTGGGCGAGGCGCACGCCCAGAAGATCCACAAGATCATGGACATGGCCCTCCAGGCGGGCGCCCCCCTGGTGTCCTTGAACGACGGCGCCGGGGCCCGGATCCAGGAGGGCGTGTCCGCGCTCGCCGGATACGGTGGGATCTTCGAGCGCAACGTCCGGGCCTCCGGCGTCATCCCGCAGATCAGCGTGATGCTCGGCCCCTGTGCAGGGGGCGCCGCGTACTCCCCGGCGCTCACCGACTTCGTCTTCATGGTCCGCGAGACCTCACAGATGTTCATCACCGGCCCGGACGTGGTCGAGACCGTGACCGGGGAGAAGGTCTCCCAGAACGGTCTGGGCGGCGCGGACGTGCACGCGGAGGTCTCGGGCGTCGCGCACTTCGCGTACGACGACGAGCACACCTGTCTGGCCGAGGTCCGGTACCTGCTGTCGCTGCTCCCCGCCAACAACCGCGAGACCCCTCCTGCGGTCCGCTCCACGGACCCGGCCGACCGGCGCGGGGACGCACTGCTCGAACTGGTGCCCTCCCACGGCAACCGGCCCTACGACATGCGCAAGGTCATCGAGGAGATCGTCGACGACGGTGAGCACATGGAGGTCCACGAGCGCTGGGCCGGGAGCGTCCTGTGCACCCTCGCCCGCCTCGACGGCAACGTCGTGGGCATCGTGGCCAACCAGCCGCAGTCCCTCGCCGGCGTCCTGGACATCCGGTCCTCGAGCAAGGCCGCCCGCTTCGTCCAGCTCTGCGACGCGTTCAACATCCCGCTGGTGACGCTCGTGGACGTACCCGGGTTCCTGCCCGGCGTCGACCAGGAGCACGGCGGCATCATCCGGCACGGCGCGAAGCTCCTGTACGCCTACTGCAACGCGACCGTCCCCCGCGTCCAGGTGATCCTCCGCAAGGCCTACGGCGGCGCGTACATCGTCATGGACTCCCGTTCGATCGGCGCAGACCTGTCGTACGCCTGGCCCACGAACGAGATCGCCGTCATGGGTGCGGAGGGGGCCGCCAACGTCGTCTTCCGCCGCCAGATCGCTGCCGCCGACGACCCCGAG
Source organism: Streptomyces sp. NBC_00273 (assembly GCF_036178145.1). Lineage (NCBI taxonomy): Bacteria > Bacillati > Actinomycetota > Actinomycetes > Kitasatosporales > Streptomycetaceae > Streptomyces > Streptomyces sp. NBC_00273. The sequence goes on from NZ_CP108067.1 coordinate 2,743,079, forward strand.
GCCGTACGCCAGGAGCTGGTCAAGGAGTACGCCACAGAACTCATGCACCCCTACTACGCCGCCGAACGCGGTCTGGTGGACGACGTCATCGACCCCGCCCTCACCCGACAGACGCTGATCCGGGCACTGGACATGCTGCGGGCCAAGCACGCGCCACTGCCGGTGCGCAAGCACGGGAACCCGCCGACGTGAGCGCCTCCGGCCACCCGGTCGTCCGGACGCCGTCGACACCCGCCCTGCTCACGGTGGTCCGCGGCCGTCCGACACCGGAGGAACTCGCCGCCGTCACGGCCGTGCTGCTCGCTTCGGCACCGCTCGCGCACAACGGACCGCAACCGGGCGCCCCGGAGCGGGCCCGATGGGCCCGGCCTGCGGACGGCCCCACACCGTCCTGGGCCGCGCCGGCGGCCCGGCACACCTGGAGATGACCCGATGACCACCGCACCACCCACCGCGCCACCCACTGCGGCGCCGCTCCGGACCAGCCCTCGGAGCACCCTCGCCGCCCGGGGAACGGCCGTGTGGTGGTGGCCCATTCCCGGTACGGCGGACCCCGCCGACCTCGCCCTCCTCCACCCCGCCGAGCGGGACCGGATGGCGCGGTTCGGCTCCCGGACCCGGGTCGCCGAGTACGTCACCTCCCGGGCGGCGGTCCGCCGGACGCTCTCCCTCCTGCTGGCGGTGGCACCGCGATCGGTAGAGCTCGGGCGCCTGAGCTGCCCGTGCTGCGGCGACCCCGAACACGGCCCGCCGACGCTCCTGCACCCCGTCACACCGTGGTGGATCAGCATCTCGCACACGGCTGGGCTCGGGCTGCTCGCGGTGTCCGGAGCTCCCGTCGGAGTAGACGTCGAACGGATGCGCGACGTGCCGGCCGAGGACCTGTCGTCCGTGGTCTTCACCGCCTCGGAACGCGAGTTCCTCCTCGCCGCCCCGCCCGGGGAGGAACGGGTGACCGCGTTCCTGCGGGTCTGGACGCGCAAGGAGGCGACGCTGAAGGCCGTGGGCACCGGGATCTCCAGCGATCTCTCCTCGCTCGAAACCCACCCCCGGTTCCCGGGGACGACTGAGGTGACGGCGGGCCTGCCCGGTGCGCCGCGGACCTGGCGGGTCACTGACCTCTCACTGACCGGCCCCTGGTCGGCCGCCACGGCGGTCGCCCAACGCGACGAGACCTCGGGCCCGGTACACCTCTACCGGGCCCCCACTCCCCGGGGCGGCCGTGGTTGACCGGAAGGACGCCCAGACCGGCTGCCCCGTGGGGCGATGCCGACACGTTCACTGCGGCTCGGCCCGGTCCGGAGGAGCGGGGTGAGCAGATCGACCGCTTCCTCCACGGGAAGCGTTCGGCCCCGCCGCCGGACTTCGAACGGTGGGGCTCGAAGCTGCCGATCAGCACGGAGCCGGGCTACGACCGACTCGCGCAGCGGAGCTTCGAGGAGATCCGGCAGGCAGACAGCGGGACGTCCGGACGTGATGATCCGTCAGCTGGCTCCCTTGGTCAGATCACGGAGCGTGCCACGACCTACGAGCAGCGGATCCTGCCGCTGCGAGGCGGCGAGTACGGTGCACGACCCGGCCGACCGCGCCGACGTCGTATGTCGCTACGAGGCCCTGCGCGACATGCACGCGGGACTCGCCGCCGCGACGGCGAAGTGACCTCACGCCGAGAAACGCTCTCGGGGGGTGCAAGCCCTGAACGCCCGCGAGGGCGGCGAGGGCGGCGGTCCCCGCCTGAGCGGAAAGGCATCCGGACAGGTCTGTTCAGTTCGTGTATTCGGGCCTGGCCGTCCCGAGATGCTCCGCCACCGTCCGAAGCCAGGCTTCGACCGGGAACGGGGCCGGCGGCTCGACCTCCATGCCGAGCTCAGCGACGGCGACGGCGTAGTCGTGCTCCTCCAGCCCCAGAGCCAGCAGTTCGTGGATCTCGCCGACCAGCCGGGCGGTCAGCTGAGGATCAACCGTTGCCCTGTAGTCGCGGACGGCCGCTTCGTGGTCGCCGAACTCGTCGGGCATGTCCTGCGAGAACCAACCGCCGAGGAACTGTCCCAGCTCCCCGAAGCGGGCGTGCCACTCCCAGTGGGTCTGGGGCGCGACCGGCACAGGCACATCGCCGGACTCGATGCTGTGCTTGATGTGGTCGGCCATCTCGGACAGCCAGCTTTGAGTCCGGGACTCGGACAGCCCAATGTCGGGTACCGGATAGAACTCACCGAGGCGCAGCCGCAAGCGGCCCGGCGGATTCCGCGCGTACTCCCGGAGTTGTTGTTCGGCGACGGAGAGCGCCCAGGGCCGGGTGTGCCAGGTGTGCCGGAGGTACGCCTGAAGAGCCGGAGGCGCTGTGCCCTCTTCCGGACTGTCGGGTTCCTGCCCGACGAAGGCTGCGACGACGACGTCGAGTTCGCCGTACCGGCGGTCGAACTCAAGCGGCTTCATGGGCACTGCGGCACCTTCAGAGGTAGATCGGGTAAGTGGCATGCACGACGAAGCCGTGCGGACTCGACGCTTCACGCCTCAGCGTCACCCGCGCGGCCCGCACATCGACGGGCTCGCGACCGGCGAGCATCATCGCCTGCAGCAGCACGCGCCCGACGGGCTCCTCACGGGACGGCCAAGCAGCCTCGATGGTGAGCCTCGGTCGCGTGCCCTGGGCCAGCCAGCGATGCACGGCCTGCTCGTTGCGCGTGACGACCTGCTGGGTACACCACTGTGCGGTCGCGCGGTCGGGATAGGTGGCAGAACGGGTACGCACGGGAGATCCTCAGTCGATGGTGAAGCCCCAGAAGATGCCGACTTCCGTGGCGGAGACAGCAATTACACCACAATCCATTACATGGCCGGTGAAGCCCTCATAGGCACCCTCGCGACGGAACATATCGGCATGGGGATTCTCTCGCGCCGTCGCCGCATTGGTAGAAAACAGCGCGTCTTCTCCGAACCTTTCCAGGATCGTTCTCGCGTGCGAGGTCAGCTCGGCCTCTCGCGCATCAAAATCCGGAATGTCCTCTGTTTGGAACCACTCACCCTGGAGAGTGACCAGGATTTGTTCAGCGCCCCTCCTAGATACAGGGAAGGCCGCGCTGAAGTCTCCTGGCGTGACAGCACTGAACGGGCTGTCCTGGCCGGTGCCGAAATCACCCCCTCCCGGCGCCGCGGCAACCTTCGACCAGCCGCGCGGATCGTCCGTCCGTAGCTGCATGACGTCGAGGGCGTCCAAGCGCCAGTCATCGCGCCGCCGCGCCCCCACGGCCGCGAACATGCCCTCCCCGAAAAGGGCTCGCAGGGAACTGCTCCACGAGGTGGCGTCAATCTGAGTCACGGGCCTTTACCCCAGTTCTCCAAGTGCACACTAAGGGTGCTGGGTCTTGTCGGTGGGCATGGATGTGAGAACGACGAACGGTGGGTGGCTCCCCGGGTTGGGTCTCAGAACGACCCACACATTGGTCACGTCGCGCGCGGCGGTGTCGCCCCGGTCCCACGACCTTCCCACGACGTCGTTCGTCGTCAGGAGGAGTGAGCGTGACGAGTTGGGTCCAGGGTTACCCGCGAGCCAATTGTCGATCTTCCTCTGATTGTTCGGTTCATCCAGAGCCGCCTGAGTATACCGCTGCGCGTCTGCAAGGCTCCCGAAAGCCGAAACGGCCTCGGGCCGGATGCCGGAAGGCCTGACGATCTGCTGGTCCCTCAGCCGTTGTTCCAGTTGCTCATCCGTCTTGCCCACGTGCTTGTCCACCACATGGGACCCGAGAATGCTCTCCTGGTTCGCGAGGTCGATCGCGTATTTGTGATTACTTTCGTCGTCCCCGGCCACCGTGTAGAGCGGATCGTTCTTGAAATCGGTCAGAGCTCGGGCGCCGAAGGACTCCGCCCGCGCCGACTCGGCCCGGAACGTGGGAGCACTGAGATATGCCTCATCCAGGGCTTCGTGCAGTTTGTTGAGCTCCGCGACCTGTCGGCGCACGCGGTTGTTGTACGCCTCGACCGCCGCGTTCATCGCCTCCTCGTCCACCTCGAGGGAGAAGCCGACCGCGAAACTCCTCCCCATCTTGAGGAGTCCCTTGCCGAAGCTCTTGACGTCCTTCATGTCCAGACCGTCGCTTCTGTCGATGTGCGGCAGGGCCTTCAGCACGGCTTCGTAGTAGAGCCTGCGGAGGTCGTCTCGCACGTCCTTCGCGGCGGCCGCCAAGGCAAGCAGGGCGTCACTCATGACGTCACAAGTCTTGACCATCACGTCCATGACGGGGTGGCTGCTGGCCTGACCGGGCTGCGCTGAGTCGTGTTTCCACTCGTGACCCTCCCGACTCTGGCCCCACGCGCTCGTACCCCAGACAGCGCTGCAGAACTGCCGCATCGCGGCGTTCCACTCGCCGTTGGACCGATCAGTGTAGTTGTGCAGAGCACTGCTCAGGTTTCCGTCCGTGGTGGTGACGGACGTACTCGCGTACACCCAGGCGACAGACATGCTCTCCAAACCCGCATAATCGGGCAACGGTATGATCTCGGCCGCCTTGCCCATGCGGTAGACGTCCTCCAGGAGGGGCCTGATGATCGCTAGGACTCCGGCCTCCACCGCTTCCAGTGCCATCTGGAAGATGTCCTGGCTCTGGTCGACGTCCGCCCACTTGAGGTCCGTCACGGACCCGTAGTTCGGCGGCGTGTCGATCACGGTCGGCGGTGGCTGGGTCTGGGCCGGGGCACCCGAGGGGTCCGTGGCGGCGTCCGCGGTCGCGTAGTTGTTCGCGGTCACGGCGAAGCCGACGGCAGCGCCTCCGACGCTCGCCACCGACTTGGCCCACACCTCGATGAAGCGGTTACCGACCGTCTTGTACGCAGTGGCGAACTCCCATGCGGCGGTTCCATAGCCCCCGCAGTCCGGATACCGGCCGAGCTCGTTGAGGAGCTGATTGGCCCCCTTGTGCAGTCCGTCCTGGAGATAGCCGACGTAGCCCGCGAGAGCGTGCAGTGCTCTGGGGGTGACGTCGATGTCTCCGTTGTTCAAGGGGGGCGGAGGAGGAGGCATGCTCATCAGGCCGCTCCCCATCCGCGCAGCACCGCGGAATGTGCCGCCGCGTAGTTGCTCTGACCGATCGTCACGATGCTGTGGAGCCACGCCTGTGTCGCCTGAAGGTCCCGTGCGGACCGATCCCACTCGTCCAGCTTGTCGATGAACGCCTCGCGGGCCTCACCCTCCCAGGCGAGAACGACCTTCTCGACGCGGTCGTGCATGGTCTGGACGTTCTCGTTGAGCTCCTTGAGGATCTCTTCCAGTTGGCCGGAGAGAAGTCGCAGGGCGGCGAAGTCGACCGCTATGTTGCCGTCGCTGTCAGTCATGCGTCCCCCTCATCACAGATCCTGCAAGCGGCTCGTGCGCGGCGCGGGGGGCGGGCTCCCGGTGTTGGGGGTCGAAAGCTCGGCTGCCTCCCCGTCCACGTCCACGGACATCTGGATGCGCTTGAAGGCGGCCAGAATGTCGAGCTCCTGCTCGGTGAACCCGTCTCGGCTCATGCGAACGGCCGCTTCGATCAGTTTCATGAGCTCACGGATGCGTACCGCTTCCTTGGCGGCATCACGATGCCGCCGTCGGTAGGCCTTGGCCGCGGGCCCCTGCCAGCGGGCTTCGATCGTGTCGACGACCGTGTCCATGCGCTTGACCTGCCGGTCCAAGTAGCGCTGCATTTCGTCGAGGTCGTCGGCCAGCTTGGTCAAGTGCTCGCTGCTCACCAGCAAGTTGGGATCTGTCGCCACGTATCCGCCCCCGTACCCCGATGACCGCTCAACTGCTCAGTTGCTCAGATACGCAACAAAACGTTCAACACTTGCACTCTAGCAAGCAGGAACACAGGGTCGGCTTCCGCCACTTCGCACACAGAAGTCGAAACGTGTCGCACCAGTCTTGTGGCCGCTGAGGGGAAGGCAGGCAGGCCGCGTACGCCGTGATGCCGGAGCACTCCGTCGGGCGGAGCTCCACCCCGCCGCCAGGCAGTTCTCGTCGAGGTCCCGCCAGCCGTTCACCTCGACCGGGGGCTGCACCGCCGAGTACACCAGCGCGTTCTCGATGAACTCGGCCAGCAGGTGCGACAGGTCGGCGAAGAAGTCGCCCCGGATGCGACAGGGTTCGAGCTCGCTCGCGGCCACCCTGCGGTACTGCTCGGCCTCCGAAACGGCCGACTGGACGACCTCCCTTGCGGTGACCATGCCCGGCCAGGGTCTCTGCGGCTACTGCTCCCCAGCGAGGACGAGCAACGACTCGGCACGGCTACCGCCGTCTGGTCCACACGAACACTGCCACTGTGCTGCGTGCGGCCTAAGGCGACCGGCATGCTCGAGCGTTCCATGGGGGGGGCGGAGGTGTGTACCGCACGGGGTCTTGCCCACGGCTTCCGACGCCACCGCTCGCGAGCGGCTGGTCGGCCGGGAACTCGGCTGGGAATTGGAGCAGGAGTTGAAGGGCAGCGCGCACGCAAGGCACGGCTTCTGGGCCAGCGGGCCTGCGCAGGGACCATACGGGTGGTGACGGCCGGACGCCCTGTCGTGGACATCGCGCGCGAGGTGGTGGCAACCAACGGCTGGACCGGGCAGCCTGCTGCCCGCTGCTGATGATCGCGCTTGTGATCTGGTCCGGGAACGGAAGCGGCCGCCGTCGATCATCGGTGCACAAGGACAGAAGACCAGATGGTGGCCACATGTCACAGCATTGATCCTGGCCGCCGGCAGGAGACGTTCGAGGCCCTGATGGGCCGCACTGCGGGGCGATTCGTCCGCGTGGAACCGCGGCGCCGGACAAGGGCGTTCGAGCTCGGGTTGCTGCCGAAACTGCCGCGCAAGAACTGCTGGCGCTTGCCGAGCCGAAGATGCCTTTGAGGTCGGTGAACTCGGTGCGAGTGCGGGCGAGTTTGTCGATCTACACAGGTCAGTGGTTGAGGGCGAGGAGATCAAGAAGATCTCCTCGTGGGCAGCCATCTTGTTTGCACCCACGTTGGTGGGAACGACCTACGGCATGAACTTCGAGACCATGCCGGAGCTGCACTGGGCGGCCGGCTACCCCTTCGCGATCCTGCTGATGGCAGTGGTGTGTACGAGCCTGTACATCATCTTCAAGAAGCGGGGCTGGCTGTAGCAGGCAGCGCGGAGCCCGAGATCTACTTCGCACCAGCGAAGGTCTAGGTGTCTCTACTGGAGGAGCCTGGGGAGAATCTGGGGAGCATGCGCCGCGGCGGGAGCGAGACTGTCGCTTCACCCGCAGCCGTTCTACCGCGGCGAGTTGAGCTCGATTTAGGGCGTCATCAGCCACTGGTGATTACCGACCCTGCTAGGGCAAACCCCTGCCAGCACTCCGTGGATCATGTTGACTGCTCCATGGGCTACCGCACACAGGGAGGGTCGGTTGGAACCGAGAAGCGCCGCGGCTGCAGGAAAAGACTTCCCGTACACCGCGCGTACGACGTGCTACATCGAAGTCCACGACGACGGCAAGGTAACGCACGGGAACAGCCGGGAAGCCTACGAACGGGCACTGGCCGGCAGCTCGCGCCTCTTTGCTGTGTGGCCCGGCGAGTGGTCCAGCCACCTGTTCCTCATCGACGACCTGGACGAGTACGCCAAGGCCCACGGCATCAAGCACGACGATGAGCGGACCGGCCTCAAGGAGCACGCCCACGAGGTCAAATGGGAGAAGGATCCGTACGGGGACGACAACCCCCGGAGCCCCTACATGAGCATTCGTGTCTCGTTGGACTGCGGTTGCTCGGTGCATGACCTGGCTGCCTTCGCCGCCCAGATGAAGCAGCAGAAGGGTTGGGATGTGGCCACCAGCGTCGGCTGGGGCAGCAGTAGTGGACCTGAGGGAACCTCGTACTCGCTGCGAGTCCGCCGCAAATGCCTGACTAGCTGAAGGCTGCCACGCAAGAACGGGTGGCACAGCATGTGCTGTGCCACCCGTTCTCAGGCAAGGGCAAGGTCGTCTGGGACGTACTGAGGGGCCACACCGAGGAGCGCATCGACTGCCGCGCGGCCCTTGCCGCCAGCCTCGGGCATGAAGTGGGCGTAGTGGTCGAGGGTGATGGTCGGGCTGGAGTGGCCGAGCCATCGGGCGAGGGTGACGACAGATTCACCCGCCTCCAGGATTACGGAGGCGTAGGTGTGCCGGAGGACGTGGAAGCCGTCCTTACGGGAGGCCTTCCAACGCTGGCCCTTCTCCCGCACAGGGATCACACCAGCCTTCGCGAGGGCGGGCTTCCACACCTCGTCGTTGAAGATGTTGGCGCGGATCGCGTTGCCGTAGGTCGTGGTCAGGACCAGCGGGTAGGAGCGCGTCTCCCGGTCGGGTTCGGGGCCGCCCCAGGGCAGCTCGACTTCGACGGCCGTGTGTTGCAGGAGGTGTGTGCGCAGCTCGGCGGCCACCGAAGGCGGCATGTCGACGACCCGGGTCTTCCCGCCCTTGGGGAGAGTGAAGTACAGGCGGCCGTACAGGAGCTGGACCTGTCGGCGGACGCGGATGAGGCCGCGCTCGAAGTCGATGTCCGCAGGCGACAGCCCGAAGACCTCCCCCTGGCGCAGCCCGCACCCGAGAGCGACGACGACGGCGATCCGGTACCGCTGGTTGATGACGTCCCGCACCCGCTGCGCGATCTCCAGCGGCCAAGCCTCCCGCTGGTCCTCCGGGGCCATCGGCCAGCGCACCGACTTGGCGCGCATCGGGTTGCGGACCAGCCGCTTGTCGTCGATCGCCGTCTCGAAGACGTTCGAGAGGGTGGTCAGGATCTGCCGGGCGTAGCGCGGTGCGCACTCGCCTTCGAGCGTGGCGACGTAGCCGCGCAGGACCGACGCGGTGACGTCCCGCAGCGCGACGTCACCGATGTGCGGGAGTACGTGGAGGCGCACGCGCTCGTCCACCCGCTTGACCGTGCCCGGTGCACCCCGCACGCCCGCCTGCCAGTGGCGCGCGATGTAGTCGGCGACGGTGATGGAGCCGTCGCGCGGGTCGACGAACTCGCCCCGCTCACTGTCGGTGCCGGCCCTGCGGAGCCACGCCTTGGCGTCCTCCAGGGTGTCGAACGACATGCCCCGGACGCCCGGGATGCCCGCGACCCGGTACCGGCTGCCCTTGCCGTACCGGGCGGTACGCTCGCGCTTGCCGGTGACGGGGTCCTTCTTCTTGTTGATCCAGCGGTCTTCGATGTAGCCGGCCAAGTGTTTCCTTGCAGCTAGAGGTTCGGGACGGTCGGCCGGAAGCCATCAGACGGTTGCCGGGCAGGCAGGGCGCCGCTTCGGTGCGGCGCCCACGGGGTTGAGGTCGGGGTTGGAGCGGGAGTCCGCCTGCTCCTGCGCACGTATCCAGGCGTCGAGCGCATCGACCCTGTACGTCACCCGCCCGCGGGCGCCCATCCGGAAACTGGGCGGACCCTGCCGCCTGTGACGCCAGACGTAAAGCGTCTTGGGTGAAATGCCGAGATACGTGGCCGTGTCCTGGACCCCAAGAAACGCACGGCCGACGGTGGAACGGTGACGAAATTCGGGGGCACTGGCAGAGGGAATCGGATCGACGACGGACAAGCGAAATTCCTTACGCAGGGGACGGGGAAATAGACCACTGGCCGCGCACAGACGCAGCGGCCTCCAGGGACCACCAATGGTGCGGAGAATCCCCGGTTTCGGAAACCGGGGATCTTCGGCTATATTCCGCCCACCCTCAGCGGCGCGGGGCGGCTCAACGGAGCAGCGAGAAGCGCGTGCGGCGGCGCTCCGAGGGCTGCAGCGATGGCGACGAGGTCGTCGATGTCGCAGCGGCGTACCGTGCGTTCGATCCGGGAGAGCGCGGTGAAGGTCATGGGGCGACCGAGTGCGGTGACCCGGGCGGCGAGCTGGCGCTGGGAGTAACCACGGGCCACGCGGGTGCGTTCGATGGCCTGGACGGCGGCGCGTCCGGCGGGTCCGATTTCAAGAGGGCGTGGCGGCATTGGTGTGTTGTAGCTTGCCCGCCGGAGGGTACGGAAGGCATTCCCCGTCTGCTGTGAGCGATCCCGGACCGTCACCGAATATCGCGGGCGATTTCGCCGACCGGGGTTTCGGGTTTACGGTCGTGCGACCGGAAAACCTTTCACGGCCGCTTGAGCCAGGTCTGGACTTCTGGACCCGGGGTGTGGCTGTGTTGTCCACGCACCCCGGCCCCGCCGGTTTCCCTGCCCCGTTTTCGAAAGGCGGTCGATCTCCATCGCCCGTATCCGCACCATCAAGCCCGAGGCCTTCGCCTCCGAGTCCCTGGCGGCCGTCTCACTGAGCGCCGAGCGGACCTTCTTCGGCCTGCTCACCCAAGCCGACGACAAGGGCCGCATCCGCGACCAGGCCGCCGTCATCGCCGGACAGTTGTGGTCGCTGCGCCGCGAACACGGCCCGGTCGAAGTCGAGGACGATCTGACGCAGCTCGACGCGGCCGGCCTGATCTGCCGCTACGAGGGCGAGGACGGAAGGCAGTACCTGCACGTCGTCGCCTTCGCCCTCCACCAGAAGATCAACCGCCCCAGTATCAGCAGGATCCCGTCCTGCCCGCACCACGACCTCGGCGTCCCGCGTGAGCCCTCGCTGCCGGTGCACGGAGCCGTCACGGAGGCCTCCAGGACGGGGCAGGCACCAGGCAGTGAGCCCGCCATGAGCAGGGAATCCGCAGGTCAAGGGCAGTTCAGTGAGCCCTCACAGCCGGTTGCGGGAGGGCTCACTGAGCCTGACGTGAGCCCTCAGGGTCCGGATCTAGGACCTAGGAACAGGGATCTAGGAACTACCCCGTTGGGGGCGCGAGCGCCCCCGCGCCCCAGACCGTCTCGGCGAAGGACCTCATCACCGAGTACGCCGCGGCTTGCGAACACCGCCCTCCCTCCGCCGTGCTCGGCCAACTCGGGCAGAAGGCCAAGAAGCTCCTCGACGAGGGCATCGACCCCGCCCACGTACGAGCCGGTCTCGACCGCCACCGGGCCAAGGGCCTCCACCCGAAGACCCTGCCCAGCCTCGTGCACGAGGTCATGAACGCGGGGGCCTCCACGCCCACCGCCGCCCACCGGCCCTGGGCCAACCCCACCGACGTCGCTGCCGCCTACGGAGGTGCCCTCTGATCACCACCGCCCTCCCGCAGCCCGCCGACCACGTCGTCCGGGCCATAGCAGGGATCCTTCGCCGCCGGGGCATGGACCCGTCCGTCATGGACTCGCAGGAACCGGAGCCCGCGCCCCAACCGGTCACGTCCCTGGCACTGGCCGATGCCCGCATCCCGCCGCGCTACCGGCAGGCCCTCGCCGATCACCCCGAGGTCGCCGCCTGGGTGGACGAGATCGTGCGTGCCGGGCGCCCCGGCCCGTCCGGCACACGGGGCATTGCAGAGGGCCCGTCGCTGCTGTTCGTCGGCCCCACCGGCACCGGCAAGACCCACCAGGCCTACGGGGCCGTCCGCAGCCTGCTCGCGGCCGGCGTCCGCCTGCGCTGGGAAGCCGTCACCGCCGCCGACCTGTACGCCCGCCTGAGGCCGCGCCCAGGACTCGACGCGGAACGTGAACTGCACACCCTGGCCCGCTGCCCGCTGCTGGTCCTGGACGACCTCGGCGCCGCCAAGGGCAGCGAGTGGACGGAGGAGCTGACCTACCGGCTGATCAACTACCGGTACGAGTACCTGCGCCCCACCTTGCTCACGACGAACCTCCCCATCCCCAAGCTCCGCACCGCCCTCGGCGACCGCGTCGCCTCCCGCCTCTCCGAGATGACCCACCGGGTCATCCTCGACGGGCCCGACCGCCGCCGCCGCAACTCCCCCGCCGCTTGAACGCGTCCACCCTTTGGAGCACCACCCGCTTGACCACCACCTCCCACCGCACGCAGACCGCCGAGCGGTACGCCCTGGCCATCGCAGGCTGCGTCATCGTCGCTCTCACCGCCGCAGGATTCTGGCTCTCCTACGCCCACCTCGCCGAAGTCGCGGGGCGGCACGGCCTCGGGACTTCCCCCACCCGCCAGTGGGCATGGCCCGCCACACTCGATGCCTTCATCGTCGCCGGCGAAGTGCTCATGCTCCGCGCCAGCCTCCGCCGGGAAACCGACGGGTGGGCGATCGCCCTCACCGCTGCCGGATCGCTGGGCTCCATAGCCCTGAACGTCGCCGGCGTCAGCAGGACCGACGGCGTCCCGGCCCCGGCGCTCGACTACGTCGTCGCCGCTGTCCCTCCAGCAGCCGCGCTCTTTGCCTTCGGCGTCCTCATGCGGCAGATCTACCGCCACGTCGCCGCCGAGGAGTCCCCCCACAGTCGTCGTCCGGTAGGGGAACCCTCAGCGCATCCCGCGAACTTGGACCGTCCCCGCGGGCACTCCGCCACACCGCAGCTCTCGGACCCGGAACGGCACTCGGGCCACGAGGGTGACCGCCCCACTCCGGCTGACGCCGGACAGGACGCATCAGGCGATGTGGCGGAAGAGACCGATCAAGTGGCGGAAGCCCACGTCCCGCCGAAGAAGCGCACCGGTCGCAAGCCCGCCGCCACCGACGACGAACTCCTCGCCGTTGCCCGCACCGCCCCGCTCGGACTCGAAGGACGCGCGTCAAGCCGCCACATCGAGACGGCTGTCCGTGCACGCGGCCTGCCTATCGGCAGGGACCGCCGGAACAAGATCACCCGACAGGTCCAGGCCGAACTCGACAGCGGCCAAGTGAACGCCTTGTAGGCCCCCGCGCATCCATCGCGGAGTGAAGTGGCGTCCGTATGCCCCATCCCCGCAGCACCGAAGCCGTTCCAGCCCGACCAACAGGACGCACGCTCTATGCACGACGACCCCACTGCCACAAATGCCCACGCCCACCGACAGGCGGCTCCTACCCAAGCCCGAGACGGAGCAAGTTATCCCTTTGGACACTCCACCATCGGCGGAGTGTCCAAAGGGCTCTCCGCCCCAGGGGCACGGAGCCTCGTCCGGCGCCGGGGGACGCCTGACGAGGAAGCTGCGACCGCCGGGCGGTCACAGTCGGGGGAAGAGCAACAGTCTTCGTTCGAACCCACGTACACCTCCGCTCCCCCTCCAGAGCCCCGTACACGACGCCGTACCCACAAACTCAGCCAGCGCTCCAAAGTGTGCAGCGTCCGTATGAACGACGCCGAGTACGCGCTCGTTGCGACCGCCGCCAAAGCTGTCGGCGTGACCGTCGCCGGCTTCTTCGCCAAAGCCGCCCTCAACGCGGCCCACGACCCTCAAACCAGCGCTGCGGCCATCGCCGGGCGTCGCGAAGCCGTCATCGAGCTGTTCACTGCCCGCAGGCACCTCGGTCAGATCGGCAACAACCTGAACCAGCTGACCCGCGCCATCAACTCCGGCGGCCGACCTACCGACATCCAACTCGACGTCGTACTCGACTCGGTCCGCCAGGCCTCCGCGCGCGTCCAGGACGCCACCGACCAGCTCCTCGAAGACGGCTAATACCTGCCCCACCGAGGTCCCCGAGATCAACCGTCCCCGCGTGTTGTCCCCATTCGCGCGGTCGGTCCGCGTCAACGCTCCAGGACGACGTCGAGGTGTTCTTGCACCGGCTCGAACAGGCGGTACGGGACGTACTCGGGGATGTCGGCGTGGGCCACCCAAGCGAGTTCGGCCAGCTCGTCGGTGTCCGCGACGTACGCGTGGCCGCCGGCCACCTCGCAGGCTGTGTACGACATCAGACGGCTCGTGTCTGGGTGGACCCGTTCCCCCAGCGGTTTCAGCGCCCTCACGGCGAGGCCGGTCTCCTCCAGGGTCTCGCGTACGGCGGCCTCCTCCCGGGCTTCGCCCGGCTCGACCCCACCGGCGGGGAACTGCCAGGAGAGCCGCCCCTCGCTGAGCCGACGCCGCACCATGAGGACGCGGCCTTCGTACACCACGACGGCCGCTGCGATGGCCGGTCGACCTTCAGCGTTCTCCTGCTCCACGTTGCTCCTCCAGATCGGGTGGGCCAGCTGCCCCGAGGGGCGATACCGGCACGTTCACTGCGGATCGGCCCCGGTCCGGAGGAGCGGAGCGAGCAGATCGACCGCCTCCTCCCAGGGGAAGCGGTCGGCGCCGCCGCCGGACTTCGGACGGTGGGGCTCGTAGCTGCCGATCAGCACGCCCATCTCCCGGAGCTCGTCGATGCTGCGCCGGTAGGCCCGGTGGGCGGCGAGCGCGGTGTTCACGTAGGGCAGCAAGACCGTGGGGACGCCCATGCCGGGGGCTTCGCAGAGGATGCCGAGCGCCAGGTTGTCGGCGAAGCCGGCGGCCCACTTGTTGACCGTGTTGAACGTGGCCGGTGCGACCGCGATGGCATCGGCCCGCGGGTAGGTCCGCGCCTCGCCGGGCGAACGCCAGGCGGACCTGACCGGGTACCCGGTCTGCTCTTCGATCGCCAGGGTGTCGAGGAACTCGAGACCTTGTGGCGTGGCGATCACCCCCACCTCCCAGCCCCGTTCCTGCGCTGCGGTGATTAGTCTACCGACGTCGCCGGCGATCCCGGCGGCGCAGACGACGACGTACAGGAAGGGCTTGGGCTGCGGCTCGGTCACAGCGGGGACTCCCAGTCGGCAGCTGAAGTGGTGGAGCTCCGGCAGCGTACGTCGACGGTCCCGGGCTGCCATGTCGGCGACCAAGTCCCGGACGGCTGGGCGTCGCACCCCCCTGGCTCGCAGGTCTCCGCGATCCGCAGGACCTGGCAGCCGGAGGCGAGGCGGCCCTGGTGCGCGTAGGCACGGGCGGCTTCGACCCACAGGGCGGCTCGGCTTTCGAGTACCGGGATGTGGCGAAGCGTGTGCGGGCGCGGTGTCGTTGCGTTGCCCAGGCCGCCAGCCACGACCCAGCCATCCTCTCGCCGAAGCCACCCAGCATCGGGAGCTGGACAGCGCCTCATCCATCAGCGATCGACCAGTCTGGCGCTTCGCCCGGTCCCCGAAGCCCGGATGGTCATGGACGTACTCCCGCACATGACCGAGGAAGATCGCGCCGAGTACGAGCGGCTGTGCGCCATAGCCGCTCCGAATGGCGGCATTCATCTCGCCTACGAGGACTGACCGCCCCCACCGGGCAACACCGCGCGACCGGTGGCCAGGAACCCTCCCGGCCACCGATCCCTTTCGGTGCTTGCGGCTGCCGCCAAGGGCAGAAAGCACTGCTTCGCGACAGGGCGACCGGAGCCGCACGGGACCACCCCGTTCAACCACATCTTCCGCTCTCTTTGCCTCTGTGCAGCAGATAGTCCGCGACCACGCCACTGTCTTGAGGCGGCCGCCACTCAGCGAGCAGGCTGTTCCCCCAAATGAGACAAGACCTCTGCCACCGATAGGTCGTAGTGGTCCTTGTCTCCTTCCCAGCGGGCCATGACCGCGACCGCCGCTTCGGCCATATCCGCAGGCAACCTGGCGGCGCGGAGCGTTTCGGCGATGTCCTCCATCTCCGGCGCCCAGCGCCAGGCGCGTGCGGCCACGCTGGGCAGGTATCCGGGGTCGGAGAGGATGTTGGACGCCATCACCTGCGCCTCGACCGTGAGCTCGTCGCCGACGCCGTGAGCGTCGGCCAGCGCGTGGGCCACGCCGGCGAGGGTGCGGGCGGCCTTCTGGTAGCTGGCGAACGCCATCTTCAATGCGGAGGCTGAGCCGACGCTGCCGCTCGCGCGGCGGACGTGCAATGCGGTGTCCTTGAACACGGGCTGCACCGTGTCCACGGCCTGGGCTTCGCCGGCGAGGTAGAGGCGAGCAGCCCGCTGGCCACCGGGCGGCGGGCCGAAGATCGCACCGTCGAGGACCATGGCGCCCGGCCTGATCTCCTCCGCGATTCGCTGCATTCGCTGGGGGTTGATCGCGTTGGCGTCCACGTACACCCCGGCGAAGGCGTGGCCGGCGACCGTGGTCGCCACGTCTTCGGCGGCCTGCGGAGGACAGATGGACAGAACGATCTCACTCCGTTCCAGCGCCTCATCGAGCGAGTCACACGCGGTGGCGCCGACTTCCTTCGCGCGTCGGCGGGTCGCGTCGCTGCGGCCTTCCGGCACCCACAGCACCTCGTGGCCTGCCTTGACGGCTTGGGCGGCGACGGCCGCGCCCATGGCGCCAGGGTGCAAGAGGGTCACGGTCGTCACTGGCTGCCTCCTGGCGGGAGCTGAGCGGGCATGCGTTCCTGATGAGCAATGATCACCTCACGAAGGCCGATCGCGGCAGGTGATCCGGCCCCGGGATGCAGTGCGAGCTGACGGCTGAAGTGGCCGATCCGGCGGTCGACGCTCTCGGTGCGGCGCCGGGCGCTGACCCCAAGGACGGCGTGGATCTGGGTCGCCGCCCCGTCGATGTCTCCTCGGCCCAGCCGAGCCATGGCCAGGTCCATGCGGGCCAGGGACATCTCGCCGAGTCTCTGTTGCTCCGGCGGCGCTGACTGGAACATCTCCACAGCTTCGTCGGCGCGAGCCTCGGCATCGCTGAGGTGTTGGGTGCCTGCCAGCCAGAGGTGCGTGCTGCTGGAGTAGAAGAGTTGCTTCTCGACGGGGAAGGCCATCATCCCGCCGGGCAGTTCGTCCCCCTCAGCGAGACGCTCTCGCAGGTGGTCGGCGGCGCTGAGGGCCGCCAGGGCATCGCTGCCCCTGTTGAGCTGGCCGTAGGCGCGTGCCTTGATGCTCTCCAGCCGGATCTGCGCCGTGCCGGACTCCGGGGTGAACGCGCTTCCGGAGTCCGCAAGGCGTACGGCGTCTACGGGGCGGCCGTCCCAGTACGCGATCAGTGCCTGGAGTCCGCGTACCCAGGAGCGTAGTCCGTTGTGCCCCGCGAGTTCGCCGAACAGGAAGGCGGTACGGGCTTGTGTCTCGGCCGCGTCGTAGCGGCCCAGGTCGAAACTGGCGTTCGCCAGAACGCCGCACAGGACGCCCGCGCCCACGTAGAGGTCGGAGGTGTACCGCGGTGGCTGACGTCCTTCGAGAAGTTCGAAGGCGCGGTCTCGGAGGGCACGGACCTCGCGGAACAGGGGCCCGACGGGCCGGTTGGGGTACGTCATGACGAGGCGGCGGATGTCAGCTTCCAGCTGCTCCAGAGTGTGCGGTCCCACGTTGCTGCTCTCTGCCCTGGCCGCGAACTGCGCCGACTCATTCGCCGCCGCCATGACCACGTCTTCAAGGCCGTACTCGGATGGATCCGCTGCATCGCGGTCGTCAGCCGCTGGGCGGTGTGGGGAAGGGCCCGGCTTGGACTCCGCAGGCCCGAGGATTCGGGTGGCCGGGATGCCCGGAAACATGAACTCCAGGACGCGGCGGGCGACGGTCTGTGGGGTCCGGACCTCGCCATGCGCGTACCGGAAGAACTGCCGCTTCTCAATCGTCGCGGTCGCGATCGAGGACGGCCCCTCCAGCTCAGCTAACTGCTTGGCCGCCTGTTCGTACCGTCGTTTGAAGACCTGGTAGTCCTGCCAGCCCCGCTGATTGATCAGGGTCTGGAAGAGGGTCGGTCCTGATGGCTCCACAGCCGCTCCCTCATGCCGGGGTTCCTTGTCCGGCATCCACGCTAGACATCAACAGCCGCCGATCGAAGATCTGTTGTCCAGAAAATCCAGGTGGACGGTGAATAGACATCGGTTAGGCACGAAAGGGCCGCGTTCGGCGTCGTTCAGGGCCTCGTTCAGGCGGGAGCCGCCGTGAACACTTCGTCTTCGCCCCGGCAAGACAGCGCCCTGCGCGGCCGAGTCTCCGTCGCGGCAACGCAAGTCAGGTAGCCCAGGAGGCCCGCTCATGGCAGCGCACCACCAGCTCACGTTCACCGTCGCCCGAACGGCAGCCGCCGCCCAGCAGGCACGACACCGCGTCGTGGCCGAGATCCGCTCCTGGGGCATATGGCTCGACGCGGAGGCGCTGGCCGGAATCGAGCTGGCGGCTGGCGAGCTGATCACCAACGCCGTGAGCCACACCGCGTCGGGGCCGGTCACCGTCAGCGTCTACCAGGAGGGGCCTGTGCTTGCGGTCGAGGTGCATGACGCTACGAAGGCGCTGCCGCGACCGGAGCCCTTGAGCGGGAGTGCCGAGTCCGGGGGCGGTCTGTATCTCGTATCCGAGCTCGCCGACCGCCAGGGTGCCGAGCTGACGGCGATGGGCAAGCGCTGCTGGGCGGAGTTCGATCTGCCCCGCAGCGCAGGTGATCGACCGGCGGATCAGGACAGCCATCGTGATCGGCGTCTGCCCCACGACCATGCTGCCGACGTGGCTGATCGGGCGGTGACGAGGGTTCGTACACCGGCAGCTGGAGCGCCATCGCACACCCGAACGAGGGCCAGGCGCCGGACTGTAGCCCCGGCAGCAGGGCGGCCCTTGCGGGCCAGCCCATCGACTGAATGACGCTGATTTGACCGCAAGTTGGGGGCCTAGACTCGTGGGCTTCCCCGGGACACCGACTTTCGCGGTCGACCACGGAACAAGCAGTCCCCGGCCCTCTACGGGGCCGGCCCACGAATCAGCTCCTGTACCAAGTGGAGGTTGTCGCTATGCCCGAGAAGGTCACGAAGGAAAAGGTCCTCGTCTACGTCGTGCGCGACGGGCGCCTGTTGGTGTTCCGCCACACCGACTACTCCTACGAGGAGGTCGGTATCCAGGTCCCCGCGGGCAGCATCCGCCCCGGGGAGACCCCGGAGGCCGCCGCCCTGCGCGAGGCGCGCGAGGAGACCGGCCTGTCGGACTTCAAGATCGTCCGCAAGCTCGGCGAGACCGAGTACGACATCAGCCCGTACCGGTTCGAGATCCAGCACCGGCACGTCTTCCACCTGGAGCTCACCGAGCCGACCCCGGAGCGGTGGATGAGCCAGGAGGACCACGACGGCGAGCAGGAGCCGACTCATTTCGAGTGCTTCTGGATCCCGCTGGAGGCCGCGCACATTCTCCAGTCCGGTCAGGGCGCGCTGCTGGGGCGTCTGTCCGACTAGTCAGTCATTCGGTCACGGCAGCATAGGAAGGGGCAGCCGATGAACCTCAGCACAGAACAGCGCCACACGATCGACGGGCTCTACCAGAGCCTGGACGCCGATGACACCAGCACCGCGGTGTCGGTCATCGTCAAGACGCGCGGCGAGACGTGCGACATCGACTGCCTCTACTGCTACGAGAAGCGCAAGGAGGCCCCTGGGGGTGCCAGGGTCAGCGCCGACCAGATCAGGCGCCTGGCCAGCATCTTCAAGGGCCGCAAGCTCGCCGTCGAACTCCATGGCGGCGAGCCCCTGACCGCGGGGCGGGAGCACATCGGCGAGATCCTCGCGGAACTGGCCGGCATGCCGCAGGTCGTCCGCGTCAATCTGCAGACCAACGGTGTCCTGCTCGACGCCGACTGGATCAACATGTTCGACGACCTCTGCCCTGACCTCCGGATCGGCATCTCCCTCGACGGTGACGCCCAGGGCAACGCCTGGCGTGTCGGCTACGACGGCAAGCCTGTGTACCCGCGCGTCGTCGCCGCCCTGAACCTACTCGCGGAGCGGGGCCGGAGCGTCGGTGTGATCGCCGCGGTTACCCCGGCGGTGCTGGACCGTGCCGAAGAGGTGCTGGACCACCTCGCCGGCTTCGGTTCGGTCAACGCGATCAGCTTCGTACCCTGCTTCGACTCCACGATCCGCCGTTCCACGGCCCTGCCGAGCAGGCGCAAGTCGGCGAGCCGACTGCTTCAGCAGGCTGCCGTGAACGCAGCCGATGGCCCGGCCTGGGCGATCCGTCCCGACGAGTACGCCCAGTTCGTCCTTGCCGCCACCGCTCACTGGATCACCGCCGGACACTTCGCCCGCATCAAACTGGAACCGGCCGTCTCCACGGTCCGGCGATTACGGGGGCTGACGACAGGCTTCTGCCACTTCTCCGACCTCAAGTGCGACCACGTCTTCACCCTCTACCCAGATGGCCGCCTCGGGAGCTGCGACGAACTGCCCTGGCCCCAGGCCCGCCTCACCCAGCTGGAGTCCACGGCCGACGAGCACGAGGTGGTCCGCGCCCAGCAGGACTCCCTCCTCCTGAATCAGGGCAAAGCCCTGATGGACAAGTGCACGACCTGCGACTACCGCACCAACTGCGGCGGAGGGTGCATCGCCACCCGCTGGCGCCAGGACCCGGCCAACGATCACGACGCGTACTGCGACTACCGCATGCGGATGATCGACGGCGTCGCCGCGCTGCTGGCCCAGCCCGCACAACCCGCCGGCGCCTGGTGCCAGAGCCTGCGCTGGCGCCCGCGCACCCCGAACAGCATGCGCGACGTGAACGCCTTCCTGACCAGCTGGGACACTCCCGACCTTGTCGGCAACGAAGTCAGGCTGCACACCAGTGAGCACGGCAACATCAACACCGTGGGCCTCGCCGGTATCCACGAGGCCGACGATCTGGCCCCAGCCCACCCGATGTGGCGGGCGGCCATCGAACCCGGCGTCTGGCCGTTGGTCGACACGGTCACCCGAGCCTGGGGGCTCGTCACGTACGACAGCTGCCAGGGCCACCAGTACACCGGCGTGGACCTGGCCCCGACGGGTCTACGCATCGGACTCCTCCCCCGCGACCGCCAGGAGTACGCCCGTATTGCTGCGGCACTGTGCCGTGCCGCCACCTTCGCAAGCGCCCTCCTGCCCGCGGGCATCGAGGTCAACGTCGGCCGCTCGGAGCTCACCTGCGAGAACACGGGCACCACCACCCCGGTCCTCGACCTGAGCCTGGACCCCGGCTCAGGTCAGGGGTGGGACGGCTACTTCGCCCGCCTGAACGAGGCCACCGCTGTGTTGGCCGCAGCCCTCGATGCCGAGCGCCCTGCGGCCGAATCCGCGTGCGCCTGCCCGCTGCCGGTGTCGCCGCAAGCCCCCGTGGGGGTGCTCCGGTGAAGCCCGGCGACGCGGTCACCATTCACCAGCTCCTGGGACGCATCTCCTACTTCCACATCCTGTTCGTCGAACCCGCTCTCGCCTCCAGCAGGCAGCCCGGAGAGGGCGAGGCCTGCTGCAATCACAGGGACAATGCCGGATGCAGACAGCCAGACGTCGGTACCGTGCTGGCCAGTACCGCTTGGGCAGTCCTCGACGAGATCGCGACCACCCTCGGCGAGTACCTCCGCCTCTGCCCTGACTCCGGCCACCAGTGCTGCGCGGCATGCCGCATCGCGGTCTCCGGCGCCGCTATCGCCCAGGCATGGACAGTCACCGAACACCGCTCGTACGACCTGCCGCTGCCCCTGGACCCCCTCGTGCGGGCCTGCCGCACCACATTCGCAGCCCGTCTCGCCCTCGTCTTCGCCCAGCAGCACGGGATCTCGTGCGGCGCCCTGGCCCAGGCCGAGTCACCTGACGCCGGCCTGCTGCCCGACAGCGGCGACCTGCCGTTGACCGGAGAGCTCCTCGCCCTGTGGCAGGACCCGCTGGCCGCCACCCGGAGCCCGGTCGTCAGCTGGCTCAACCACTGCACGGACCTAAAGGACATCCACCGCGTGCTCCAGCAAGGGGGGATCACGAAATGATCCACATAGCCGAGACCGTCGGCGTCGGAAGCATCGAGAGCTTCCTCAGCGACGCCGAGCGTGCCCACCTCTCCGACCTGATGAACGACGTCCTGACCAGCGGCGGCACCAGCCGCTTCGGTGACGAGCGCCGGACCTCCATCCACGAAATCCCCGGCCACAGCCCCGAAGAGGCCATGGCCGTCTACGAGCCGGCCGGACGCGTCGAGATCCCCTCGATCCCCGAAGCCGCCGAGAAGCTCCTGGGTGACGCCTTCGAACGCGCTCGCCCGGCCCTCTCCCGCGTCATGCCCTCGATCACCCTCTGCCGCCCGTGGACGTACGTCGAGTACGGCGTGGGCCAGCACATCACCAGCCACCTCGACGGCATCGCCCCCGACCCGCTCGCCTGGCCCCGCCAGATCGCCGGCATCAGCGTCGTGATCACCCAGGCCGACGCCGGAGGCGACTTCTACGTCGAGACCGCCTCCAACGACCGGCTGTGGAACGGCAAGGCCCCCGAGGCCGCCTCGAACGGCTACGCGGAGGGCATGTGGCTGGCCCACGACGGAGCCGACAACTCCGCGACCTGGTTCCAGCAGATGGCCCGCACCCGCTGGAGCGTCGCCCCGGCCCCCGGTACCGCCCTGCTGTACGGCTCCCAGCTCGCGCACGGAACCCTTCCGGTCACCGCCGGCCGGGTCGCCAAGTTCATCAGCTGGCTCATCGCCGAACCCACCGCGGCCAGGTGAGCGCGTGCTCCTGGCCTTGGAAGGCATAGCCGGCGCCGGAAAGAGCACCCTGCGAGACCGGCTCCTGGCCACCGCCCACGCCGAGGACATCCCCCTCAGCCACATCGGCCAGTTCTCCTGGCTCTCCCACTCGGCCACTCGCACGTTGATCCGACTGCGGGCCGGGCACGGCGGAGCCGAGCAGGAGGCCATCGAGGCCGCCGCCCAGGACCTGGCCCTGCACTCCCGCTTCAACATCGCCGTCGCCCTCACCGAGGGCCCGGTCCTCGCCGACCGGCTCACCCTCTCCACCGCCTGCCTGCTTGCCCTGCTCCACGGGCAGCCCGTCGACTCGTACGTCGAGCGCCTTGCCGAGCAGACCCAGGCCCGTCCGCAGCTGACCGTTCTGCTGACCACCGGGCCCGACATCTGCCACACCCGCATCACTCGACGCGCGACAGAGCGCCGGTTCACCGAGCAGCCCGAGGCCGCCGCCCGGCTGGCCGACCTCTACAACGAGGCCGCAGACGCCTGGACCAAGGTCACCGGCTTGCCCGTGCTGAAGCACGCCTGCACGACCCATGCCGATCTCGAAGCCCTGGTCGATGCCTGCATGGAGGACCTCCGCTCGGCCGGCACCCCCGCGGCCACGAAGAAGGAACCGAGTCGATGAACCTGCACCCGATGCATCCCGCAGCCTGGGTCCTCGATCAGCTCCGCACGGACGGCTGGCGCATCAGCGACCTGCTCGCGTTCACGCGGGCCAGCACCCTGGTCAGAGCAGGCCGCCCTGGCCAAGAGGACGTCGTACTGAAGGCGGGCTTCGGCAGCAACCACGTCCTGGCCGAGCTTGACCCCAGCGAGAGGCCCGCCGCGTACGGCTTCTACTGGTACGCACAGATGACCGAGACCGAACGCGCCCTCACCCGCGCAGACTTTTGCCACGAGGCGGAGCTGACCGCCGCTGCCGGAGGGACCGATCACATCGTCCCGCTGCTGGAACGGGGCAGCTCGGAGCGGTTCGACTGGTACACCATGCCGCACTGCGACGGCGGGAACTTCCGGACCTTCATGACCTCGTCCAAGGACACCGGCAAGGGCCTCGGCGTCCTCGCCGACGTCGCAGACGGCCTGGCAAACCTGCACCAGCGCGGAATCGTCCACCGCGACGTCTACCAGGAGAACATCCTCATCAACCAGGGTCGGGGCCTGATCACCGACCTCGGAGCCGCCCGCCGCCTGTCCGCCCCGCGCGGGCCGGAACGCCGCGGCCCCGAGGTCCACTGGCCGCCGGAGTACCTAACCGGCTACCACGAGGCCACCCCGGCAGCCGATGTCTTCAGCCTCGCTGTCCTCGTCTACCGCTACCTGTGCGCGGACATCCCCCGTCTGGCCGGCCGCACCAACCTGCCCCTCATCCCGGAGCCCCTGCGCAGCGTGGTGACCGCCGCGCTCTCCGAGGACGCGGACCACCGGCCCGCCATGAACGACCTGCGCACCGTGCTCCGCACCGCGGCTGCCCTGCACCAGCGCTGACCAACACGAGGGAGCCCCTCATGCCCAGGGCGAGATCTCCGCCCGGTCTCCGGCACCACAGCGCACAGCAAGTGGAACAAGCCGAAGCCAACGAGACCGAAAGGCGGAACACCCAATGAACCAGGACCGCATCGCCGACTTCCTCGCCAACGTCGAGGACCTGCGCGGCGAGGACGAGACCGTCCGTACCACCGCCCACACCTCCAGCGTCTCGGCCGAGGGCTGGCCGGCGGCCGAGGCGGAGACCACCACCGCCTGAACACCCGCAGCCGCCCGGCGCTCTGAGCGCCGCTGGTGAACACCCCCGGGGCCGGGCCGCCAGCACCTGCGGCCCGGCCCCGGGCCCACCGAACAGGAGAGCCGCCTCATGCACACCCTCGCCGCCCTCTTCGACCTCCCACCGATCGACCGCCTGCACCACGAGCGCACGCAGCGAATCCACGCGGTCATCCGCCCCGGAGCCCAGGCGCATCAGTCCATTACCAGTACAGCAGCCGACTACTGCCTGGCCCACCACGCCCTCGAAGGAGCCGAAGCCGCCGCCCGCGCCGGCGATGCCTCGACCTTCGACTGGTACGTCGCCCACCCCGACGCGGGTGCCACCACGGGCTCCGTCCCCACAGTGGTCGGCGCCCGCGTGGTCATCGCGCCCACACTCGCCGACCTACCCCGATCCGCGATCTCCGAGACCCCCTACTACGTCCTGGGCCCTGGTACCGAACCCGCTCAGCCTCACCTGTGCAATCTCGCGGCCGACGCCTACGCCAGCGCTACACGAGCGGGCTTCGGCGACCTGCTCGCCGCGCACGCCGTCGTCCTGTGCCTGCTGCGGACGAAGAACCTCAGCGAGACCCTCGATAGCTGGACCATCAGCCGCCTGCCCGGCACGGTCTTCATGGACCACGTCGACGACCCGGTCGTCCTGGCCCGCGACCTGATCCACGAGGCCGGGCACAACTGGCTGAACGACGCGCTCGCGGCAACGGCATGCAAGATCAGCGACACCGCCCACTTCCACTCCCCGTGGAAGCAGACGATGCGGCCAGCGTTCGGCTTCCTCCACGCCTGCTGGGCGTTCCCGCTCACCATGTTGTTCACCGCCCAAGCGCTGAACAGCACCACGGGAGACCTGCACCGGTTCCTGACCACGTACCTCGACCAGCAGCGAAGCCTCCTCGCCAGCACGGCGCCCCATCACGCCTGCGCTCTGGAGCTGATCAGCGACGACGGTCTCCGCCACCGCCTCGCTGCCGCCCACCACCAGGCCCTCGCCCTGTGAACGCGCCCCGCGACGAACAGCCTGGCCTGTCCCTGCTGCTCCACCGGCCAGGCGAAGAGCCCACCCTTCTCCACACCGGTCTGGCCAGCCTCGAACACGGACTGCCCATCGGACCGGACACCACGTTCAACGTCGGCTCGGTCGCGAAGGAGATCACCGCCCACCTGATCCTGCTCGCGGCGCATGATGATCTCCTGCACCTGGACCAGCAGGCTGCGGACCTGCTGCCCCGGCTCAAGATCAGCGATGTCACCGTCGCGGACCTCGTCACCCATCGATCGGGCATACGCGACGCTGAGTCCCTGCTCTCCCTCGCTGGCTTCCGTGAACTCGACCACTACACGGCAGACGACCTGCGAACCCTCGCCTACCGCCAAGACCAGCGCGCCGTCCCCAAAGGCCGCTTCCTCTACAGCAACACCAACTACCTCCTCCTGGCCGAGATCCTCGAAACGGTCCACCGCACCACGCTGCCCGAACTCGCCCGGCACCGCATTTTCGGCCCGCTCGGCATGCACGCCACCCACTTCAAGGCGGACCCGCGCCAGGTCATCCCCGGAGCTGCATCCGCCTACCAGGCCATCCACCAAGGCTGGCAGCACACAGAAGCACCGGTCACCCTGCCCGGCCCGGGAACCCTATGGACCACCGCCGGCGACCTCGACCGCTGGCTCACCCACCTCCACCAGCACTGGCAGCACCCCCACCAGCTCCCCTGGCAGGAAACAGTCGCCTACGAGCCCAGCGACCACGAGCCCTATCTCTACGGCCCCGGGCTCTACGCCGACGCCCGCCCCGGCCGCATTGCCGTCTTCCACTACGGCCACGAACAGGGCTTCTCCGCCGCTGCCCACGTGGAAGCATCAGGGCTACGCGTGATCGCCCTGTCCAACACTGCCGGGCTCTCGGCCGACCGCGTCACCGCCGCCATCCTCAGAGACCTGCACCAACAGCCGACCCTGGCTCCGAAGGAGGTCCTCGTCCGCGCAACAGCCCGGGAACGAACCCCAAGCACTGCCATACGAGACCAGCCCGCGCCCAACGACCGCGACCAGCACACGGAGCTCGGCACCTTCACCTGCGACCAAGTACCCGGCAGCCTGCGCCTCACCCTCAGAGCCGACGCTCTCCACCTGTGGCGCCGAGGGACATGCGACCAGCTCACCCCCACGGGCTCTGGCACCTACGTCGGCAACGGCCACACCCTCACCATGCCAACCAACACCGACCAGGTGGACCGCTTCGCCCTCGACCTCGACCGCGCACCCGGACTCACCTACATCCGCCAGTAGTTACCGCCTCGAGGCACCAATCTGGCTTCCCCATCCGATGAAGAAGACCCCGCCGACCGCAGCGACTCAGTGGTGATCGAGTAGTGGCGACGCTGGCCAGCGCTGCACTGCCATGCGGGCACTGCTCGGACCCGAGCACGGCGCCAGCGCCTTCACACTGACTGGGGTGGGCGTGGACTCGAACGACTGTCTCAGCGTGAAGCTCGGTGCTCGCTGAGGCTCAGCAGAAATCCGCCGAACTGCGGCAACGGCGCACTGCAGCTGCTGGTCGCAGCGGCGCGATCTCCAGATCGGGCGCCTAACCTCCATAGCGTTCGAGTCTGGATGGTGGTTGCTCCGGCCCGTCGACTGCGTTTTGCTGGGAGGCATGGCACAGTCCCTCACCCCTCAGGCTCTGAAGCAGCAGCGTGGGTTCCGAGGTATGAGCGTGAACGAGCTGGCCGAAGCCACTGGTGTCTCACCTGCGTCCGTACGCCGCTGGGAGGCCGGAACACAAGCTGTAGGCGACCGAACTTTCGGGCGCCTACTGAAGGTGCTGCGCTGTGATGCGCAAGATTTGACTGCAGGCGAACGGGGGACCGAGACGCTGCAGGATCTGCGCCGTCGGGCGGGTATGAGCACCGCCGAGGTCGCTTCGCTGCTTCGCCGCAAGCGAGCATCGCAAGATCTGCACATCAGCGCTGAGAAAGTGCGTGATCTTGAATGTGGCCGCCTGGTGCGCGGGCGGACTTGGCTGTCGCCCGAAACCCAAGGCCGAGTGGCACGGATGCTGGCCCAGGTCTACGGAATTCCTGACCGCGTAGTCATCGATGCCTGGCGCCGCACGCGCCCGAACGACGCGGCCCCCGAGCTTCCAACTCGTCGACCTCGCAACGCGTCCGAGAGAGCACTGACAACCTGGTGTGAGCTCAACGAGCGGCAGCGCAGCTACCTGACGTGCATCTTCCACCAGGATCAGGAGGAGGAAGAGGAACAGCGCCAAAATCGCTATGCGGGAGCGGTCCAGCAGCCGGCTGCAGCATGGCGACGGCTGACCCTGGCACTCAGTGCCCCGGCCGACCTTGTCGGCTTCACCCGTATCCAAGAGCGGCTCCGGGAGGCCGACATTCACGATCCGGGGGCCGGATCCTCCGTGAGCGCGCTGGAGAGACGGGGGCTGATCACTGTCTACCGGGACCGCCTGTATGTCGATGGCATAGGAGAGGTTCCACGTACACGCGTCGAGATGACGCGGCATGGCCGAGCGGTCGCACGCGCAGCGCTCGGGGTTACGCCGGTTCCAACACCACCCGCAGCACTACTGTCGCCGTGGCTATGGAAAATCGTGGTTCGTGTCGCGCGGGCAGGGACGCAAGGTGTGGACGGCAGCCTCGCCGGACGGGGACCGCACTACCTTGCCGTGGGTCAGAGCCCCGACGGGCGCACACCCAGCCGCGGCTTCATCGTTCTACGTCTCCCGGACGGAGCGGACCACGGACCCTACCGCTGGTTCCTCACCGATTCCGGAGGACGCCATATCAAGGACCACATCGACACCTACCGGTCTTTGTATCCAAGCGTCGACGTTGATTCGATCGAAAAAACATTCATCTGATCACCCGATGGGGTGACACCGAGGTCCATTGTCAGTGGGGTGTCGTAGCCTCCCCACCGATGATGCGACACGGAGACACGACCACGGTCCAGCAGACCCATGTCCTGCTGGAAATCGTCAAGGCATTCGCGGTGTGTGAACACGCGGTGGCCACCGGGGAGCTGACTGGCCCCCGGCGTCTGGACCGCCTTATGGAAGCCCACGGGATTCTGATGGCCGCGTGTGGCCCCGGACACCACATCCCCTTCGATGAATTGATGGGCAGACTCACCGGTGAACGGGCAGGGTCCCTCGAGCGGTTGCTGCCCGAGTGGATCAACGCTGAGGAGCTCGCCGGCGTACGGCTCTTGGAGAGCGACGGCGTCGCAACCGAGGACGGCTTCGACTTCCGGCACGAGGCTCAGCGTGTCATGCGCGCCGCGGAGAAGGTCGGGAAGTTCAGCGGCCAGGTCACCAAGCCCAAGCTGGATGACGAGTACAGCCAAGAGTCCGTCTTCAGCGCGATCAAGGGCCCATTCTACGAAAGGCACCGCAGGACGCTGGTCGAGAACCCGACCGTGCCGAGGAAGGATCTGGCTAGCCTCAACCTGCCTTCCCGGGCCAACGACTTCTACCGCCCTATCGCTCAATACGCGCAGTACAGCGGCTGGTGGTGGCCCTGTCCGGCCTGTCAGTGGCCGATGAAGGTGACGACAGACCGATCCAGCGGGCGCATCCGCGGCCAAGTACGCTGCCTGTACCCCTGGCACGATGAGACAGGCGCGTCGTATGAGTTCGTCGTGACCACTCGCCGGAAAGCGGCACCCGAGCTGCACCCGACGTTCGAGTGCCGAGTGCCGTCGGGCCGCTTCGCCCCGCTGTGGACCGGTGCCGTTCCGCTCGTGCCGGAGGCCCGAGCGGTGGCGGATATGGTCGTGCTCGTGCGGCCCGTGTGGCGATACACCGTGGTACCCGGACTTCCCGAGCTGGCCCTGCATCGAGCAGTCTCGGCCAGCCTCGAGGGCACGCCCTGGACGTCGCACCTGTGGCCCAACGGGGATCAGTGCGACCTGTGGATCACTCATGCCGACAACGATGAACCCCGGTTCATGGCCGACTTCAAGGACTACACCTGGTCCAACCATCTAGTCAGCAAACTCGACCTGGACGGCGGTGACCGAGGCGGCGCCGAGTATTTGGTGGTGCCCGACCATCGCAGGGAGCAAGTGGACCAGCTCGATGTGGTGTGCCGCAGACACAGCATGAAAGCGGCGATGACCGCGACGGAATACCTGGAGATGGTCATTAATCAGGCCAAGGGGGGCCAGGCATGAGCGGCGACATGACGGGCACGGAGGCCGGCCTCGCCGGAGCACTTGCGCTGGCCGCCCACTACTTCCCACGCAAGGACGACGAGGGACACGTTCTGGCCGGCTTCGAGGAAGCCACGTTCTTCGCGCACCGAAAGCCGCAAGCCTGGTCCGAATGGGCGAACTTGCCCACCAGTGAGCGAAACCTCATCCGTCAGGTCATGACCTTGATGGCCCAGGAGTGGACGGATCCGAAGAAACTCCGGACCTCGGTGCTCGCCATGCTCGGAGTCCTGTCATCAGAACCAGACATCGCCGACCGCTCCGGAGGCTCGCTGCGTTTGCCTCCCGGAGATCCACACCTGGCGGACGCAGCGATCCCACGGATGGGGGGTGACTTTCTCGGCTACGTACAACGCGTCACCGGCCCCTTCTTCACCTTCGGCAAGCGCCCCAAGGCCCAGGCGTTCGCCGGCCCGGGAAAGCTGAAGACGAGGACTGCCTACCTGGGCCCGGAGCACGGCACGACCAGCAGGGAGATCTTCATCCCGGCCACGCCCGACTTTCGGGAAGCACCCGGACATGAGTTCCTGCCTCAGGTGCGCACTAGGCCGCCGCGTGACCGGGTCGCACCGACCGTGGAGCAGCTCTTGGAGGTCGCCAAGACGCTCAGCAGGCAGGACAAGAGCGTCCGCTACCTACACAGGGTGCTCAAGCGGTTCTTCAAGAGCATGAAGACGACGACGGGCGCGATGACCGAACTCGACCTGACTGCTGGCGATCTGCAGCTGCTAAACGCTCCCACGGGAAGCGGCAAGACCGTCCTGGTGAGGGTTCTGGCCTCATGGGCTGCTCTGAACGACCGGCGCATCGCTCTCGCCGTCACAGACGTCCGGGCCACCTTGGAGATGGCCTGGGACATCAACAACGACCTGACCTATCTCCACAAGATCAAACGTCTCACCGAGCCCACTCACTGCACGCCGTTGATGTCCCCGTCAAGCATGCACCGGCGCGCCATGGACTATGCAGCCCTGGGCACCTCCACCCAGATCGACGAGTGGGACCGTCGCGCCAGGACGGACATCGGCCTTCTGTCGACCGGATGCGCACAGCGCGCGCTGATGGACCCGCCCACCCTGTACCCCTACGGGGAAGAGAACTGCACCTCGTTGACCTCAGAGGCCAGCGGCTCCAACCGGCTGACCTGCCCGTTCGCACCGACGTGCGGCAAATTTCAGCAGTTCTATCGGGCCACCAACGCGGCCGTTATCGTCACCAACCACGCAAACCTACTCGAAGGACGCACTCGCATCGGTGTCGTGCTGGACGGGCAGGAGTTCCGCGGTCAGGCGCGCGGCACCCGGGGCATGAGCGTCCTGGAGATGACCCTGCGCGCCTGCGATGCCCTGGTGATCGACGAGATCGACGCCTTCCAGACGGCAGCGATCAGCCGCTGCACTTCGGAAATCACTCTCGCCTCCCGGAAGAGGACAACCGCACTGCGGGAGATCGACTCCGACGCGAAGAACCTTCCCGTTGTCCACGAGATGGGGCTCGTCTCACCGGTCAGCCATGCCCGCCTCATGGCCGAGATGCTGCTGCTGTGGCTCTGCTCCGGACGTGGGCTGAAGCTGAATCCCGGCAACGAAACGGACGGCCCCGACGGCGCCGGCCGCGACAACACCGGCTGGCGGTTGGCCCACTCACGGGACCGCGAGATCCTCCAGATCCTCTTCCCCGAAGCGACTGCGGCCGAGGACATCCCGCCCGAGCTGTTCGCCTTCCTCAACGAGATCATGCCCGCCCGCTGGTACGGCTCCGAGCCGGACGAGGAAGAGTTCGACCTCCCCGAAGGCGCGGACTGGGACGCCGTTCGGACCGCCCTGATCGCGCTCACAGCGCAGCGCGGCCAGGACCACCTCACGGACACCCGCGACGAGATGCGCAAGCTTCTCCTCGGGCTCGTGCCCGACGCGCATCGGCAGGCTGCTGTGATCAACCTGCTGGTCACCCGGACGGTACTGCGCGAACTCGACGGCGCACTCGACGAACTGCGCGCGCAGGCACAGACCCTGCGTTACCTGGACCTGGGCTCGGTCCGCAAGATCCTTGAGACCATGCGCAGCAGCACGGTGGCCACCCTGTACCCCCTGGCGATGTTGGGCCGCTCCATCCACGGCTACCAGGTCAAAGGCGTGGACAACAAAGAGAAGGAAGCCGAGCTCCTCTCCCGGTCGTTCGGAGGCGATCCGCATACGTTCGTCTCCGAACTAGGCGGCCTCACATCGCTGTTGACCGCCGGCGTGCAGCGGCCCGTCATGGGACTGTCGGCCACCGCCTACCTGCCGCAGGCCGTGCAGGAGCACATCCACGCCCCGGTGCGATGGTGGCTGCCCGATACACGCCCCGAATCCATCGTCACCCTCGCAACCCCGGTACGCAGTGGCGCCGGCGACGCGATGCGTATCGGTGGTCTGCCACCGGAACTGAAACCCAACGCCCTTCGAGATCTCGGGCGGGGTCTCTACGAGCAGCAGCTCGCCCGACGCCTGACCCACCTGGAGAAACGGGAGCCGGAGCGAGCCCGTGTCATTCTCACCGTCAACTCCTACGAGCAGGCCGCCCACCTCGCTTCCGGAGTGGCGCAAGCCGACGGTCTGAACCACCGAGTCTGCCTACTCGTGAAGAAGGCAGAGAAGCAGAACTACGAGGAGCACCTGCCTCCGCACGTGGACAGGATGGTCCGCGAAGAACTGAAGGACTTTCCCAACCGCGGGGAAATCCTGATCGCCCCCCTCGCTGTCATCGGACGAGGTCTGAACATCGTCGTAGGCACACGCTCTGCCGTCCGCGACATCTACCTCTGCGTCCGGCCCGTCCTCAGCATCGAGGACACCGACTGGATGCACGCGAGCGTCAACGCCGCCGGCATCAACACCCTCCCTGTCGGCGGCAGCGATACCCCGCTGGCCGAGTTGCGCAGCGCCGGGGAAGCCTCCTGGAAGCAACTCTCCAAGATCCTCCGCTCCCCGGCCCGGTTCTCCAACATGGACCACGACCTGCGCAAAGAACTCGTCGCAGGAATGCTCGTCCTGCTCATCCAGCTCGCCGGACGAGCCCGCCGCGGCGAAACCGACATGACCCTGCACATCGTGGACCACGCCATCCACGACCAGAAGTTCAGCTCTGACCTAGCCACGATCATCAAGCAGATCTACGCCGACTGGAACCCCGAGCAGCGCGCAATCATGAATGAGCTCTACGGTCAAGCGCTTCAGGCATTTCTCACCTACGCAGGACTCGATCGCGAGATGCTCTGAACGACCTACATCTGCCCCTGCCCTCCCGGGTGCAGGTGGGGGCTGCTTTCCCTGCCCGGCAGAAAAGCCGAGAGAAGAGGTAAGACCGTCCATGGGGCGTCGCAGCACTCAGCGGGATCTCACCGCACACACCACATCGATCAAGTGCACCCCACAGCTCCTGGACGGCATGACCGCCCTGGTCTGGGACTTCGGTGACTACCACTCGCCCACGCGCAGAGCCTGGCGCGACCTGGGCAGCACGGCCACCCGCAACAGCAAGCGGATCGCAGGGGTAGAGGACTCCGACCCTTTCCTGATTCCGTACTCCATCGCGGTCACCGTTCTCCAGCAGATCACCGACGGGTACGTGTACCTGGACAGAAACCTGGCGTTCATGGTGACGCTCAGCCCCGTGGAACCCGGCGTCCTCAAGAACGTCTTCACCTACCTGGAAGGGATCGTCCGCAAGATCCCTCTCGACGAGATCCCGTTCATGGACGAGCCCGCCCTGGCGAAACTGGTGGCCGGCGTCACGCCGCAGTCGCTCAGCCTCGCCGAGAACATCCTCGCCCAGCAGGACGGCAGGCCAGCTAGCCCTGACAGCTGGGCCTATCAGGCGGTGAAGTGGCATATCGCGAAGAGGCTGGCCGTTGAACCCCTCTTGGACACGGAAGTGGAGCCGATCCGTGAGCCGTACGAGACGAAGGACGGCATGACGAAGGAACGCATCGTCGACTGGCAGCCGTCCACCAACACCGCGGCCGTGTACTACAAACCCGACAGCGACGGCGACCTGATCGCATGGGACCACCCCATCGGCCCGCTCTTCGCCTCCCTGGCCCACCCCGTCAATCTCAGTGAAGCTGCCACCGCCCGTCCCAAGGACCCTACGAGGGCGCAAGTCCAGTACGCCATGTCCCGCGTCTCGGTGAAGATGGCCACCTACACCGCCGAGCCCAACCCCGTCCTGAACCTGAACGCACACATCCGCCGCGTCAACAACACCGTGGTCCACGCGCGCACTGCCTTGCTCGATCAAGGAACGCAGCGCCCCCTGCTGTCCCTCTCTCTGGACGGATGGGGCCTGCGCGAGGCGAACAAGCACGCGTTGGAGATCCTGGCGAAACTCGACGCCGACCGGACAGCGCTCACGGCATTGGAGGAACGCGTTGTCGACGAACGCCACCGCCTGAACCTCAGGGACGAAGACGGCAAGAGGATCGACATCCTCACACCCGCGCCCGGCACCATCCGGCCGACCATGCCCAAAACGGACTCCTTCGCTGTCGGTACCGGCGCCGGCATCTACCAGCTCTCCCTTCTCCAGGACCAGATCCGGCGCGCCTTCGGCGACACCGTCTCTCTGCTGGAGCTGAAGTCGAAGGGGAACGTCTTCGGCAAGCGGCCCCACGAACCCGCCACCTCGACGCAGGAGAAGGAGAAGAAGAAGCGAAAGAGCGACGGGGATTACATCGACCTCATCGGCAATCCCTCGCCCGACAGCATCCGGCGCTCCATCGAAGCAGCCAGCTACACCAAACTCCGCATCCTGTGTCTCTGGTACCGGGACGAGACCCTCACGCGCATGATCCATGGTCTCGCCCACCCCTATGGCCTCGATCCGGAACACATCGACCCCGACCCCACCGGAAAGGACACCACGCCTCTCGCGGAGGGCATCGAGGCAGTCTTCTGCAACGCCGAGACTCTGCTGAAGCACGGCCCTGGAAAGGAGAGGGCCTCGGACGCCGAGTCCCTCCTCAGCCAGTTCGCGGAACCGGGCGTGCTCCTCGCGGCCTGGTGTGAGACGGAGCTCCCCGTCCGCGGGGAAGAGCACGAAGGCATGAAGCCCGCCGAGGTGAAGTCCGCCCTCGCCGAGAATGACGCCAAACACCAGGTAGTACGGGAGCTCGCAAAGGCCGCAGTGCCGTCTCAGTTCTTGGTCGGCCGCACCTACGACCCGTTCACCAAGACGTTCAGCACCGTCAAGAAGCCCGCTGCTGCGTTCGAAGACCACCGCGTCTACATGGGCCAGCTGGACTTGTACCGATCATGCGGCGTGATCGACGACCGGTTCGAGCGTGCTCTCTACCCTGAAGACGACCCCTATCCGTTGCCTCGCATGGCCTTTGTGGGCATCCATGTCCGCAAGCAGGCCACCGATCGCAAGTACAAGGGACAGCCCAAGAGGATCATCACCGCCACCGCGGTGATCCCGTCCCGCAAGGCCGGCGAGACCTGGCGCATGCTCGGTTGGAGCAACATCCACCCACAGTGGGAGCACTACGCGCGGGCGCA
This sequence comes from Streptomyces sp. NBC_00273, assembly GCF_036178145.1. Taxonomy (NCBI): domain Bacteria; kingdom Bacillati; phylum Actinomycetota; class Actinomycetes; order Kitasatosporales; family Streptomycetaceae; genus Streptomyces; species Streptomyces sp. NBC_00273. The sequence continues at coordinate 2,777,849 of NZ_CP108067.1, forward strand.
GAGCAATTTCCATGCCTCCAACTACCCTCTGCACACGCAGGACGGCCGAGGTGAAATGCAGCGTTGGGCACAGGCCGGCGAGGACGTCCGTACCGCCCTCCAAGACCTCAGCGACGAGCTCGATGGGCTCCCGTACGCACTGATGATCGACGGCCACGCCAGCCGTCGCGTGTGGCCGGGCCTGCACAACAACAAGCAGGGCCTCACCCCGGACCCGGACGATTCGCGCCTGTGGCTTCCGGGGAGCGGCCTGCCCGCTTCCTGGAACCCCGTCAGCATCATCCGCATGAATTGCGCGCAGGCCGAGATGCCGCGACTCGTATCCGTCACCGAGAAGCTGAAAAACGGCACCACCAAGCCGCTCAAGACCTCCAGCGACCTCTACTACCCGGAAGATCGTCCCGAAGGCCATCCCTGGTTCCTGTTCACCGAGCCCCGCAACTACGGTAAGAAGCGCCACGGACAGTGGAAGACCCGCTGGCGCGCGGATCCGGGCAAGGCGTCAAAAAACGCTGACGAGCGCAAAGAAAACGAGCTCAACTCTCCCTGGTACAGCATGACCACGCGCGAAATCACTCCCATGTACACACACAGCGGGTACGAGCGCGAGGCCCTCGCCGTCGCCGCAGCCCGACTCAGCCACCAGGCACTCTCGTGGTCCGACCGAACCCGCTACCCCGCGCCACTTCACGCCGCACTGCAGATGGACCTTGGCCATCCCCAGTTCCGACGCTCCGAACCAACGGACCGCGAGAGCATCGAGATCCTCAAGGAAGCCTGCGGCACCGATGCATAATCCGGCGTCGGCCCAACCGTCGAGAGGGTGTCGTCGCCACCATGGACCGCCTCTCACCACGGCCGCCGACCGATCGAGGTGAAGCTGGCCGACACCGTGGAAGCGCCTGGCCCGGGGACGTTAGGATCACGGCCCATGGCTGCGCCCCCTCTTGAGTACACACCGGACCACGCCAGGGCCAGGGCCCGGGCCCTGGCCCTGGCCCTGGCCCAGCAATTACGAACCCTCCGGGAGGCCAGAGGCTGGAGCCGCGAGCGGCTGGCGAAGGAGGCCGGAGTCCAGCCGAGAACCCTCGCCCGGGTAGAGAGTGGCGGTGCGATCCAGCCAGGTTTCTTCACGATCGGCGCGCTGGCCGCGGCCCTGGAGGTCTCCCTGGACGACCTCTGCCGTCCGACCACGCCAACACATGGACTGTGGTCCGCCGGCTACGAGGGACGGGACATCGATTCCTTCGTGGCCTCCCTCGTCGAAAGCCGGATCGACGTCGTGGCCGACGTGCGGCTGACCCCGATCAGCCGCAAGCCGGGCTTCAGCAAGACCCGCCTCGGACAGGCACTCGCCGAGGCCGGCATCGAGTACATCCACCTCCGTGCCCTGGGCAACCCCAAGGACAACAGGGCGCCCTTCTGGGATGGCCGCCTCGGCGTGGGCCGGGCCCGCTTCCGCAGCCTGCTGCGGTCCGACGAGGCCCAGGCGGACCTGGACCGGCTGACCGAGCAGGCGAGCCTGTCCCGCGTGGCGGTGCTGTGCTTCGAGCAGGACGAGAGCCGCTGCCACCGCCATGTGGTGCTGACCGCGGTCCGCAAGCGCATCGAGGTACCTGTGGTGCAGTTGGCCTGACTTCGCCCCTTTACCCCGCACGCGCCCTTGTCCAAGGCGGCAGTCCCCGTCCAATCTGACGAGGTGTTGGGCGAAGGGGGACGCCGTGACCAGAGCATGGCAGCGCGCACGCATCATGATCACCGTCAAGACCTATCCCGAACTATCCACCCAGTATCGGGAGACGAGCTGCGTCGCCGGCATACGACTGGACCAGGGAGAACCACAGCACGTACGGCTCTTCCCGGTCCCCTTCCGATTACTGGCTGAGGAAGCACAGTTCGCCAAGTACTCGGTCGTCGAGGTCGACGTCCGGACGCATCAGGGCGACCGGCGCCCGGAGAGCCTGCGTCCGAATCTAGACACCCTCAAGGTGCTCGACCGGATACCGCCCTCCGACGGCTGGCGGCAGCGGTACGCACACGTGGAGCCGCTGGTCGCGCCCTCGCTGTGCGGCATCAAGCGGGACCAAGAGACGAACCGGACCTCGCTCGGCGTGTTCCGTCCGGCCAAGATCACGGGCTTCCGGCTCGCTCCCGCTGAGCCTTGGCCTGCCTCCAAAGCTGCCGTGGCCGATCAGATGGACCTTCTAGACCAGGACCTCCGCCGCCTGGAGTGGGTTCCCCTGGAGTTCCGCTACGCCTTCCGATGCTCGGACGACAACTGCCCCGGCCACGACATGGCGCTCAGAGACTGGGAGGCCAGCGAGTCCTACCGAAAGTTCTTGCGCAAGTACGGTGAGGCCGACGTCCGCGAGAAACTGCGTGAGCGCTGGTACGAGCGACTGGTCACCCCGAAGCGCGCCGTACACCTCTTCGTCGGCAACATCGCCGCCCATCCCAGGACCTTCATGCTGCTCGGCCTCTTCTACCCCGAACGCTCGGTGGTGGCGGGCGGAATCCAGGAGGGCTTGTTCTCTCTGTGAACGAGCCGTCGCACCCAACCGCGAGCACCGCCGGGCAGACTGCGGCCGCCTGCTCCTACCCCGCTACCACTACGTCGCGTAGCCTGTCCTGACGCGCGGATCACGGTCCCGACCAGCGGCGATCCTCCTTCCGAGGCAGCCTCCGCTGGGGAGAATGAAGGCTCGTTGGGGAGCGGCTGGGGAGAATCGACCGCGTCAAAGGGCAGCATGGCGAAACAGCCCGAAAGACGGGTCGGTGCAGATCAGAGGGTATCTACAGCCGGTTTCCGCAGGTCAGCCGCGCGCGGGCGACGACTTCAAGAAGATCTTCTCGTGGGCCGCCGTCCTCTTCGCCGCCCACCCTCGTCGGCGCGGTCTGCGGCTGGGCTTCAAGGACATGGCGGCGGCGGAGGGAAGATCGTCGAATTCCACGCAAGGGGCCCGTATCACTGCGTAACCTCGACGGCATGGGGGCACCTGCACAGCAGTCATTACCGGAAGCCCAACGTGACGACACGTGGCAACGGCTGAACGCCTACGCGTACCTCAGTGCGCCGGAGCGGCTGGAGTACGTCGCCGTGATGCGGGTCTTCTGCAGTACGCTCCTCGCCGACCTCGCCGTGCCGGACGTACTGGCGAAACTGGCGGAGTCCGGTGGGCCGACGGTCGCGTTGGACGCCGAGACGCTCACCGCCCGGCTCGAACGGCTGGTGCACTGGGGCGCCTTGCTGCGGAGCAGTCACTCCGTGAAGGCGTCGAGCATCACCGAGTACCAGCGGTCCAGGTCCCGCTACCAGTTGTCGAAGCTGGGCGAGCGGATCCAGCGGGACGCCGACGAGGTCCTCGCCGGGGCGGACGCGGCACGCGAAGTCAGCAGTGAGCTGCTGGCGCTGGTCGAGCGCGGACTGCGCGAACTGAACGACGTGGTCCAACGGCCCGGAGGGGTGGAGCCGCAGGACGCGCTGGAACGCGTCAGCACGCTGTTCGTCCAGTTCACCGAGTTCGCCGACTCCGTGCGGGACTTCTACGCCTACCTCGGACAGGTTCTGGCGCGCTACGACCTGGACAGCGCCGAGTACCAGGGCTTCAAGGAACTGCTGCTCGACTACGTCGAGGCGATCAGGGAGGACGTGGCCTTCCGCGCTCCCCGCATCGCATCGGTCCTCGACGTCCTGTGGCCGCACCTCCCCGGCCTCCTGGAACGCCTCGACGCCCACGCCCGCGGTCTGTCAGGGGTCCCGGGCACCGGCGGCCAGCCCGAGGTCCGGGTACAGCGCAGCCGGGGCCGGGAGAAGGCCGACTGGGAGGGACTGCGCGGCTGGTTCACCGATGTCGACGGGCAGGGCAGCCAGGTCGATCAGCTGCGTGACGCCACCCTGCGCGCGCTGCAGTCCTTGCTGACCAACGCCAAGCGGATGCTGCGCTCGGCCTCGGGGGAGCTGTCGCGGCGCAAGGACCTCCTGCGGCTCGCCCGATGGTTCGACGAGGCGGCTCCGGAGGATGCGCACGACATCGCGGTCGCTGCCTTCGGCCTCTACGGCGCCCGGCACCTGGGTGTTCCACCGGCTTCTGACGAGGCGGTTCCCGCCTACACCAGTTGGTGGAACGGCCCGGTGGTCGAGGTGCCGGTGGCGCTGCGCGAGCGGGGCAGTCGCGCGCAGCGGGGCCGGGCGTCGGCCATGGAGGACCACTCGGCGCAGAAGCGGCGCCTTCAGGAAGACGCCCGTGCACAGGCCGAGTCCAGAAGGGCGGCCGCGGACGAGCTGCGCAGCGCGGCCGGTCGCTTCGCCGACGTACGCCTCACCTCCGCGGGCCTCGGTCTGCTGCTGGAACTGCTGGCGACCGCGCTGGGGAACGCCCGGCTGCGGCGCACGGGAGCGGGAGACCTGGACGGGGCGGCGCAGGAGTTCGGCCTGGAGTCCGCGCAGAGCGCGGACGCCGAGCTCGGGATCCGACTCACCGTACGTCGTTCCTCGGGCGCGAGGACGGTGCTGCACTCCGCCGACGGCGACCTCGTGCTGGACGACCTGGAGCTGGAGATCGGACGCACGGCCGAAGCCGAGGTCGAAGCCGAGGGGAGCGTGTCGTGACGCTCCCTTCGGCACACGACGTGGCCCTGGCCACCGAACGCCGCGCCGCGGGGCGGCTGCTCCTCGCCCACCCCCTGGTGACGTCGGTCGGCCCCCACGCGGACCTGTTCCCCCTGATCCGACGGCACGCCGAGTGGTTGGGCAAGCGGTTCCAGCAGGTGCTCGGCTACCGGCTGCTGGTCGACACCTCCTACGCCAGGCTGTTCAAGGCCGGGTTGGGCGCCGGCGCAGGGCACCGGCTGGAGCGGTCCACCGGTGCCGCCTTCACTCCGCGCACCTATTCCTTTCTCGCGCTCGCGCTTTCCGTGCTGGTGACGGCCCCGGAACAGATGCTGCTCTCCCAGCTGGTCGCCGACATCCGGGCCGCAGCGGCCGACGCGGGCATCAAGCTGGAGGAGACGGGCCGGGCCGTGGAGAAGCGGACCCTGATCGCCGCCCTTCGCCAGTTGCTCGACTGGGGGGTGCTGGCGGAGACCGAAGGCAGTGTGGGCTCGCTCGTGCAGGACGAAGGGGGCGAGGCCCTGATCACGGTGGACCGCGAGATCGCCCGGATCATCGTCGCCGGTCCGCTCACGCAGAGCCTGGACGGGGCGGACCTGGTGAGGCGGGCTGCCGACCCCGGGTTCGGCGGTCCCCGCACCTACGTGCGCCGGATGCTCGTGGAAACCCCCGTCGTGTACCTGGACGAGCTGACCGATGCCGAGCGGGACTGGCTGCGGACCAGGCAACGCCGCGAGGCCCAGGCGTTCTCCGAGCTCCTGGGCCTCGAGGCCGAGATCCGCGGTGAGGGCGTGGCGCTGGTGGACCCCGAGGAGGAGCTCACGGACGTGCACCTGCCCGGCACCGGAACCGTCGCCCAGGCCTCGCTCCTCCTGGTGGAGCGCCTCGTGGAACGGCTGCGGCCCGCCGAGCCGGGGCACCCGGCAACGGGAGGGCGGCTCGTCATCGGGGTCGCCGTTCCGGACGGCCTGGTGGACGAGCTGCTGGCCGAGCTCATCACGGAGTACGGGCAGCGCGGCACCTGGCAGCGCAACTACCTGGAGGACCCCTCGTCGCTGCGGAAGGCGGTTCTGGACCTGCTGGGCCGGATGCGGATGGTGGCTCCCGCCGGCCCGCTCCGTTCCACGGGTCAGGGGCTGCCCGAGGGGTACGCGGACACGGTCCCGGAGGGCCGCTCCGTCACCGACGTGCTGGGCGCCCGCGCCGCTGCCACCGACACCGCCACCGCCACCACCGCCACCCACTGGGTACTCCTCGCCGCCGCTGCGCGCTACGCCACCCACGTCACCGAACGCCGGCCCGCCGGAGCGACACCCGGCATCGACATACAGCAGGAGCTGCCGCTATGACCCCGGGCGCGAACGGCACCATCCCCCTTCAGCGGTCCGCCACCGCGACCGGCACGCGCTTTCGCCTGCACCGCGCGGGCATCCTCAACGTCTGGCAGTACGACGAGCAGGAGTTCGACTTCGGCGAGGGACGGCTGCTGCTGCGCGGCAAGAACGGGGCCGGCAAGTCGAAGGCCCTGGAGATGTTGCTCCCGTACCTGCTGGACGGCGACTCGCGCGCGCTGGACGCCACGGGTACGGGCCGAACGAGCCTGGTCTGGCTGATGCTGGACGGCTTCGAGCAGACGAACCGCCTCGGATACCTGTGGGTCGAGTTCCACATGAGGACGGACGACGGTGGTGACCGGTACCTCACCCTCGGGGCGGCCATCCGGGCTTCGAAGTCGACGAAGAAGGCCGTGCCGGTCTTCTTCGTCACCCCGCTGCGGGTCGGCGAGGACTTCCACCTGGTCGACGCGGGCAGGCCCCTGCCGGTCGACCGCCTCAAGGAGGTCGTCGGCGCGGAGAACGTCACGGACCGGTCCGTCCAGCACCGCTCGCGGGTCGCCCGCGAGCTGTTCGGCATCACCGACGCAACGCGGTACCGCAACCTCACACAGCTCCTCCACCGGCTACGGCGTCCCACCGTCGGGGACCGGATCGAGTCCGGCGGACTCGCCTCCCTCCTGAGCGAGACGCTGCCGGGACTCGACGACGACGTGGTGGAGAAGGTGGCGCGCAACCTCCACGACCTCGACGCCGTTCGGGAGGAGCTCGGCCGCTTGGAGCGCACCGACCGGGCCCTTCGCACCTTCCTGGGCGACTACCGCAGTTATCTGTCCGGAGTGCTGCTCAGGACCGCGAAGCAGGTCGACGGAGAACTGGACGCGCTGGCGCGGCGACGCCTGCAGGCCGGAGAGGCTGCGAAGAGGACGGGCGCCCTGAAGGCACGCGAAGCCGAGGCCGACGCACGGCTGCACGCGCTGCGCGAGGAGGAGCAGGCCGCCCGGACCGAACTCGACGCCCTGCGTGCGAGTGGCGCGTACCGCAGTTTGGAAGAGCTGTCCGAGCGCCGGACCACGGTCGGCGCCCTGGGCACGGCGGCCGGCACGTCCTTCGCCGCGCTCGCCAAGGCGCACGACGCGGAAGAGGGTGCGGCAGACCGCCTGGCCGAGGGCATCGCGCATCTGGGCGAACGCCTCGGCGAACTGGGTACGGATCACCGCGAGCTCGTGGTGCAGGCCGAGAAGGCGGGACTCCCCACCGGGCACCTGGGCGAGGCCGTCGGCCAACCCCGAACGGACGTGGCCGGAGCTTCCACGGCGGAACTCACGGGACCTGACGCAGACGTCCACGTCGTGCGCCACCAACGGGTGGTCGCCGTGGACACCGCGGCAGCGGAATCCGCCCTGCGGTCCTGGCAAGGACAGCTGGAGGACGCCGGCGCGGTGGTCAAGCACCGGACCCGCAGGGTCCAAGAGGTGGTCGGCCTGGTGGCACGGGTGGTGGAGGAACGGGGGCGGGCCGCTGCTGCGGATGCCGAACACGAACGGCTCGAAGGGGAGGCGGAGGATGCCGCGGGCCGCCTCGAAGGCCATCGGGAGAGGGTGGTCGAGGAGAGCGGGGGCTATGTCCGTCAGGTGGAGGCTTGGCTGGAGCACGTACGGGCCGTGGCCGGCGCGGACTGCCCTCCGTTGGATCCCGTCCGCGCGACCCTCGCCCGTGAGACCTCGGTAGAGGCCCCCTTCGCGGAGCGCGTGCTGCCGCCCGACATCGACGGGCAGGCGGAGCGGGCCGCCCTGACGGTGCTGGAGCCGTACGGTGCGCAACTGACCCGGCAGCGCGACGTCCTCGCGCTGCGCGTCGCCCGGCTCACCGAGGAACGCGACCTCCTGACCGCGGAGCAGGAGGAGTGGGAGCGGCGAACCGATCCGGAGCCTCCGGTCCCCCACCACCGCTCCGCCGAACGCGGTCCGAGGACCGGAGCGCCCTTCTACCGGCTGGTGGACTTCGCTGACGAGCTGTCCCCCACCGACCGGGCGGGTCTGGAGGCAGCGCTCGAAGCGAGCGGGGTCCTGGACGCCTGGGTGACCTCGGACGGAACGCTCCTCGATCCCCTGACCCGCGACGTCCTGCTCCAGCCCGCGACCGTACTGCCGGACGGTTCGACGTTGGCCGCCGCACTGCGCCCCGCCGCCCCGTCGGACGGCGGCATCGCCCCCGAACGGGTCCAGCACCTCCTGTCCGCCATCGCCCTCGCCCCGGCCCAGGACGCCGTCGCCACCAGTTCGGTGTACTACGACGGCAGCTGGCGCCTCGGTCCCCTCCGCGGCCACCATGCCAAGGCCGGTGCCGAATACGTGGGCGCCGCCGTCCGCGCCGAGACCCGACGCCGAAGGATCGCCGAACTGGAAGTCCGGCGGGCGGAAGCGGAGGAGTTGCTGTCCGACCACCGCGGACGACTCGACGGGCTCGACGCCCTCCGCCGGAACCTGGGGTCCGCGGAACGCGACTTCCCCCGGCCGCAGTCCCTCACCCGTGCCTGGCACGAGCTCGACTCAGGGGAGAGGGACCTGCGGACCGTGACCGCCAAGGCGACGAAGGCGGCACGCCGGGCCGAGGAGGCGCGCACCCTGGCCGTGGCGGCCCGGAGCGAAGCGGAGGCGACCGCGACGGCCCACGACCTCCCCACCGACGCCGACGCCCTGGAAGGCGTACGGATCGCCCTCGCCACCCTGCTCGGCGGCATCGGAGGCATGTGCCGGGCCATCCGGGGCGTCGCCGACGGGCTGGAGCGGCACCGGGCCGATCACACCAGGTACGCACGGGCCCACCGCGACCGCCTGGAGGCAGCGGAAGGCTACGGCCTGCGACTCGGTGAACTGCGCAGGGCCCAGCAGGACCTGCGCACCCGTGAGGAAGCCATCGGCTCCTCCGAGGAGAAGATCCTCGCCCGCGAGGAAGAAGCCAAACAGCGCGTCTTCGCCGCCGCCCGGGCGCTGCCGGGAGCCCAACGGGGGCACGACGACCTCCGCGACCAGAGGGTCCGCGCGGAGGAGGAGGAGAAGCGAAGTCGCGAACTGCTGCTGGACCAGCAGACGGCCGTCATCACCGCGGGAAGCACCCTGCGCGGTGCGATCGGTCGTCCGGAGGTGATCCGTGGCGCCGGGTTGGACCGTTCCTCCCTGCCCGCACTGCTGTTGGACGACCCCGGCGCGGACGTCCGCGACCGCATCCGGTCCCTGCGCGAGCTGGCCGATGCGGTGCGGGGCGGCCTCGACCTTTCGAGGAAGGAGGTCTCGGACAGCGCGCTCCTCAACGGGCACACGGCGCTGCGCGACCAGTTGGCCGGCGGGTACGACGCGCAACTCGAGGAACTCACCGGGATCAAGGTCTGCCGCCTGGTCGATGACCACGGTCCGCACGACGTCGCCGTCGTCGGAGAACGCATTGCGGCTCGGGCCGCCGAGGCCCGCGGTCGACTCACCGAGCGCGAGAGCGAGGTGTTCCAACGCTTCCTCACCGGCGAACTCGGTGACCACCTCTCGACGCAGGTCGTCACCGCCGCCAACCTCGTCTCGACACTGAACGACACCCTCAAGACCGTACGGACCTCACACGGGCTCGGCGTGGAGCTGCAGTGGAAGCTGGACGAGGACGTCGACGCCGACGTACGGGCGGCCGTCGAACTGTTGCGCAGTCCGTCGATCCTGCGCACCCGTGAACAGGGCGAGCAGCTGCGCGAGGTGCTGCAGCGCCGGATCGAGGAAGCCCGCCGGACCGATCCGTCAGCCGGGTACGCCGCCCATCTGCGCAGCGCGCTGGACTACCGCGACTGGTTCCGCTTCTACACCTTCGTGGTCGAGGACGCCGTCCCCGGCCGCAAGCGCAAGCTCACCGGACGCACGGGACTCAGCCAGGGCGAACAGCGCGTGCTGTCCTACCTCGTGCTCTTCGCCGCGGCCGCCGCCCATTTCACCACCCTCGGTGAGTCAGCGCCGCACGCTCCCCGGCTGATCCTCCTGGACGACGCCTTCGCCAAGGTCGACGAACCCACCCACGGCCGGCTCGGCCGCATCCTCGTCGACCTCGACCTCGACTTCGTACTCACCAGCGAGAGGCTCATGGGCAATTGGCCCGAGGTGCCCTCCCTGCACATCTACGAGTGCCTCCGCGACCCGCACGCACGCGGGGTCGCCACCTTGCACTACACGTGGAACGGTCGGCATCGACGTCTGGTGTCCGTATGAGCCGGCTGCCCGCCGCCACGCGCGACTGGCTGGCCGGGCCCGGCCTCGTTCGGCTCTGGGAATCGGCGCGCAAGCGCCTGGAGAGCAATGGCCTCCGGGCCACCGGTTCGGTGCGGCTGTCCGGACTGGCGGTACAGGAGAGGAACGACCTGTCGCTGCTGCTCGGCAAGCCGCTGACGGGGGCCGTCGCGGCGGTGCGGCTCGACTCCCTCGACACCCGGCTGCGTTCCTCGGCCGCCGGCCTCGGTCTCCAGGACGTGCTCCAGGAACTCGGACCGGCTCTCACCGATCGCCGCGCCGCCCGGACGCAGGCCCTGGCGCAGCGCGATCAGGTGTGGTCCTCGCTCGCCTCGTCCCTGGAGGGTTGCCGACTCGCCGACGAGGACTGGGCCTGGCGGTGGCACGACGCGCTGCGCCGCACGGGCGTACCCCGCGGTGTGCCACCCGCAACGGCGGTCCGCACCCTCCAGCAGGCGGTCCAGGTCCTCGTCCTGCTCTTCGGTCCCGAGCGGGCCGACGCGTGGGGGCGGGGAGACCTCGCCGCCGAAGCAACCGGATCGGCCCACGGCCTGGACGACGGGACCTGGCTGGCGCGCCTCGTCCAACGGGGCATCGCCCTCGCCCACGGCATCGAGCTCCCCGACGACGCGGCCGGACGCCGTGCCGTGTGGCGGCTCGCCTCCGTCACGCCGGACGAGGTCTCCAGCACGGTGCTCGCCTACGGCCTGCGCCCCGACGGCGGAAGCTGGCGGGAACGCTCCCTGTACGAACGGGCGGTCCACCACGTGGAGACCCACCTCACCCTGCGCGACGTGCATGCCCTGCGGCTCTCGCTGCCGGCCGGCACGCTCATCCGCATCTGTGAGAACCCGCGCGTGGTGGAGGCCGCGGCCGACGCCGCCTGCGCACACCCCCTCGTGTGCACCTCGGGAAGTGCCGCGACCGTGGTCCTCGCCCTCCTCGACGCCCTGGCCGCCACCGGCTGCCGCTTCGCCTACCACGGCGACTTCGACTGGCCGGGCATAGCCCTGGCCAACCGCATGGTCCACCGCTACGGCGCGGAGCCGTGGCGGATGGGCGCCGAGGACTACGAGCAGCTCGCCGCGCGCACCCGGGCCCGCAACGTCCCGCAGCACCCGCTCGCCGGCGCCCCGACCACCGCGGACTGGGATCCGGGCCTCGCCCCCGCCATGACCGCGCTCGGCATGGCCCTCCACGAGGAAGTCACGCTCGACCTGCTCGTGGCGGACTTGGCCTGAGTCCTGCCGGACGCGTCACGTCGTGCCCGCGGCCGTGGTGTCCCGTCCGCCTATCCGATGATCGCGGCGTCCTGGCTCTTCTCCTCGAACTCGCTGAGCTCGCGCCCCCGTACCTTCGGCAGCGCGAAGACCAGGACCAGGCAGCCCGCGAACAGGACGGCCTGGAGCAGCAGGGTGCGCTGCACGGACTCGGCGAAGTCGGTGTGCAGGGCCCGGGTGGTCGCGGCCGCTACGATCCGCCGCACGGGGGCGTCGGCCGGGGCCGGGGCCTGCCGGCAGCTCGCCGGGACGGCGGTGGGGTCGGTCGCAGCGGCGCGGTCGTGGAAGCAGCTGCGGAATTCGTCGATGACGTCCTGTGCGGCGTCTCCTGTGATGTGCAGGGCGGCAAGCTCGGCCCTGAGCCCGGGGACCTCGTCGGCGGTGGCCGCGTCCGCCTGTGAGCCGAGCAGTCCGAAGAAGAAGGCGCCGAGCACCGCGATGCCGATGGAACTGCCGATCTGCTGCGCCGTGGTGAGCGTGCCGGACGCGGAGCCGGCGTCGGCCAGCGGGATCCTGGCGAGGATCAGGGTGACCAGCGGGGTGACGGTGAACCCGAAGCCGAGTCCGGCGACGAGCAGGGGGAGGAACACGTGCCGGGTCTCCAGGCCGGTGCCCCATGCGTGGACGGCCCAGGCGACGCCGAGCGTGCCGGCGATGAGGATGGTCAGCCCGATCTGCAGGGCGGCGCGTCCGAGTCGGGGCGCGAGGGCGACCGACACCCCGGAGCCGATGCCCGAGCCGAGGGCGTACGGGAGGACTGCGACGCCCGTGCGCAAGGCGCCGTAGCCGAGTCCGGACTGCAGGTAGACGCTGAAGACGAGGAAGAACGGCAGGAAGGCCCCGTAGAACACGAGGATGAGCAGCAGTCCCGAGGTGAATCCGCGGTTGCGGAAGAGGCCGGTACGGACGAGGGGGGTGCGCCCTCGGCCCTCGCGGCGCCGTTCGTACAGGCCGAACAGGGCGAGCACGGCGACTCCGGCGCCCGCCATGGCGAACAGGTGCGCGGGCCAGCCGAGTTCACGGCCTTGCACCAGGGGATAGACGAGGAGTGCGAGTCCGGCGGTGACGAGCAGGACGCCCGTCAGGTCCTGCCCGCCCGCGTCCGTGGCGCGGGACTCGGGGACGAAGCGGGCGGCGAGCACCACGGCGAGCAGCCCGACGGGGATGTTGACGAGGAAGACGGGTCGCCAGGTCCAGCCGAAGAGGTCGGCCTGGATGAGCAGTCCACCGACGAGGGGGCCGGTGATGGCGGCGAGTCCGACGACCCCGCCGAGGATGCCGAAGGCCGTGCCCCGGCGCCGCGGCGGGAAGGTGACCTGGATGACCGCGTAGACCTGCGGGTACATCAGCGCGGCGGCGAGCCCTTGCAGAAGGCGTGCCGCGATGAGCGTCTCGGCGTTCCCCGCGGCCCCGCACAGCAGTGAGGCGAGCGTGAAGGCCGCCGTGCCCAGGATGAACACGCGTTTGCGGCCGAACCGGTCGCCCAGTTCGCTGCCGGTGACGAGCAGGACGGCGAACGCCAGGGTGTATCCGGCGAGCACCCACTGGACCTGTGCGTAGCCGGCGTCCAGCCCGTCCTGGATGGACGCGACGGCGACGGTGACGATGCTGACGTCGACGAGTTGCATGAACGCCGCGGTGAGCACGATCGCCAGGACGAGCCAGGGGCGTGCCGTCGCCGCAGCCGGTTCCTTCCGGGTCCGGGAAGCGGCTTCGGTCTCGACCCCGGGCCCGGACCTACCAACGTTAGGGAGCATCTAACGATGTTAGGTAGAGGGGCTGGCGCCCCACCAGTGCACAGGGCGGAGGGGGAAGGTTTCCGGACACCCCCGTGCGTGAACAGCGACCGGCGGCCGCCGCGCTTCGCTGGGGGCCGTCGGGACTACGGCTGGTTCAGCTGCTGGGCCAGCCCGGCGAGCAGGCACTTCAGGCCGAAGGCGAAGCGCTCGTCCATGCCCGGGCGGGTAAGTTCGTCCGCCAGCGCGTGGGCGTGCGGATACCTGCCGGGGTCGAGGTCATCGAGTTCCGCCCGCAGTTCGCCGAGGTACTGGCGGGGCTCCGCCCCGCGCGCCACGGCGGCGGAGAGCGGAGACGTCTCCCACAGCACGGAACCGTGCACGAAGACCAGGGTGTTGTAGAAGCCGTAGGCCGCGGAACGGTCGTCCGTGCCGGCCGCGCGGATCCGGCCGAGCTGTTCGTCGAGGTGCCGGAGCATGCTGGGACCGACGACGAACTTGCTGGTCAGGATGCGGGCCGCATCGCGGCGGCTCAACAGGTAGCGACGGAAGCCGTGGGCGAACCGGGACAGGTGCGACTGCCAGTCCGCCTCGCCCCCGTCCGGGGCGACCTCGGCCCACTCCTCGGGCGCGAACCCGGCGAAGAGCGCCTCGGCGAGGAGGTCGATCAGGTCCAGCTTGTCCTTGACGTGCCAGTAGAGCGAAGCCGCCTGGACGCCCAGTTCGTCCGCGAGCTTGCGCATGGTGAGGGAGTCGAGGCCCTCCCGCTCGATGACCTGGAAGGCGGCCGCTGCCACGCCCTCCAAGGTGAGCGGGGCGCGGGGCGTGCGCGTCGCCGGCTTGCGCGGGCGGAGCTTCCGTCCGGACGGCAGGGAGCCCTCAGCAGGCACGACGAGCTCTCCATCCCCTGGACGCCGGTTCGCTTCGGGTGCGACCGGGCATCCCACGTCGCTGACCTTCTCAGGATCCGCACCCTACCGGACCGTCAGGAAGCGAAGCAGGAGCTGATCAGCTCGTGGTGTTCCCGGGGGCGTGGGACACGGCTCGATTGGCTCGAACTGCTCGGTCGGGCGGCGGGGAGGCGGGAAGGCGGGCCCGCCGTGTTCCTGGTGGCCCTCAGCAGTTCGGCACCCAGGTGTGGGAGCGCGGCGGGGCCGTGCCGCTCAGGTTGCTTCTCGTACGCACCTTCACGCAGCCCAGCGGCTCCTGCTGGGGCGGCTGACCGTAGTAGACGACGTCGACCTTGGTCGCGCCCTCGGTGAGGTCGAACCCGTTGTTGAAGACCGAGCGGGGCGCGCTGCGGGCCGTCCAGGGACAGGGGGCCGGGCCGTCGATCCAGTCGGCGCTGCCGTCGACCCACGAACACATCTCGCCCCGGCCGTCCTCCTCCGAGAAGAAGCAGACCGCCCCGCGCCAGCACCGTTCGTACCCCAGCGTCCCGCCGGAGTCGCCGAGGTGGAACAGACCCGAGCCCCATACGGCGCCCAGGCCGGCGGCCAGCGCCGCCGTCCCGGCCGCGATCAGCGCACTGCGCCGCCTGCGGGGTACAAAAACACGCGCGGCCGGCGGGACGGGCGGGGCGGGAGACGGTGCGGCGACCGCCGCCGCCACCCGGCTCAGCAGCGACGCGGCGGTGTGCGCGGCCCGGTCCTCGTGTCTTCGGGCCAGACAGTCGCGGACGATGTCTCGCCAGTGCTCCGGAAGTTCCGGCGACAGTCGCAGCTCCTCCTCGCCCCTGGCGTAGCGCAGCGCGGCGTCCCGGCGGGCGGCGGGAGTGCCGCCGGGCAGCGGTAGGGCGCCGGTCAGGACGACGTGGGCCAGTACGCCGAAGGCCCAGATGTCGGCCGTCGGGCGGATCTTCGTACCGCGTTCGCCGACCTCCGACCAGAGCAGGTCCGGCGGGGTGTAGTCGGGCGTGGCGAAGGCCGGGGAGTAGGCGTGGGTGCCCTCCAGCTCCGCGGCCATGTTGAAGTCGCCCAGCCGTGCCGTGCCGTCGGCCATCAGCAGGACGTTGCCCGGCTTGAGGTCGCCGTGCACCCAGCCCGCCCGATGCAGTTGGTCGAGCCCCTCGCAGACCTCGGCGAGCAGGGCGGGCCCGGTCCGTGGCACTCCGTCGACCAGCAGGGTGTCCAGGGAGCCCTGCGCCTCCTCCAGGACGAGGACGGTGGCGCCGTCGAGTTCGGGCCGTCCGGGGTCGTCGACCGTGAGCACCTCGTACAGCCGGATCAGCCGGGGCGTGCGCACCCGGCGCAGTACCTCGGTCTCGCGCTCGGCGAGCTCGACCAGGTGCCGGAGCTGGCGCGGGGTGCGGGTGCCGGTCGCGAGGACCTTGAGCGCGGCCCGGCCGGGCAGGCCCGGCTCGGGCACGGCGCGCAGGGCCGCGTAGACGCTGCCGAAGGCGCCGGCTCCCAGTAACTGCTCGACGACCCAGGGGCCGATGCGGTAGCCGGTCGGGACCCGGAGGGCGCCGGGGGGCCCGGCTCTCCCGTTCAGCGGGCGGTACCGGTCGGGGCGGCCGGCAGGGCCGCCAGGTCCGTCTCGCGGACCAGGTCGAAGCGCAGGGCCAGCGAGACCAGGGTCTCCTTCTTGCCGACCAGTCGCGGCCCCTGATCCACCGTGTCGGGGCCCGGCTTGAGGCGCAGTTTGACCGCGAGGTAGTCGATGTTCCACTGCACGGCGGCGCGGTTGGCCGCGGGCCAGGACGGCTTCAGCCGTTCGACCACCTGCTCGACGGTGGGCAGGGGCGCGTGTGGTTCGCCGCGCAGCCTCGGCTCGCAGAGCGCGGTGAGGACCAGGAAGTACCGGCTGGAGCGGTCGAGCGGGAAGGGCAGTGCGGTCGGCTCCCCGTCCGGCTCGCCGGGATCGTCGCGGTCGGCGTAGTCGTGGCGCGGCGCCCAGACGTCCAGGGTGAGCAGTTCGGAGCCGGCGGGCAGGACGAGCCGGGCGAATTCGAACGGGACCGGTGCGTCGAGGCGGCCGGGGGCGATCTTGATGTGTTCGCCGGCGCCCTCGGGGTTCTCCACCACGTACGTCGCCGAGCGGGAGAAGTTGCTGAGCGACCAGTACGTGGCCGTGGCGGTGATCTCCCCCGCCGAACGGGAGACGCCGGCGTGCGGGACGTGCAGGGCGTGCGGGCCGCCGCTACTTCCGGTGCCGGTGCTGGTGCTGGTGCTGGTGCTGGTGCGACGAAGGGGTTCACGGCCGAACCGGAGGGTCTGCCCCGGTGCCAGGCGGATCTGTGCGGCCGGGGACATGGTGGGCCCCGGAACCACGATGATGCTGTTCACGCTGCTTCCTTCCCCGAAGGTGCAGGGGAAGGTTAGCCAGCGGAATCAATCGTTCCTACAACAATGGCTCGTCCTCCGCCCTTCAGCACTCTCCTCGCCACTGGAAGCGCTCGACGGTGCGGCCCCCGGCGGGGAGGTTTCCGCGCCCCTCGTCCCAGCCGCGGTGCAGGCAGGCGCTGCCTCCCTCCCGGAAGTACACCTGCACGTGGTCGTAACCCGGCTGCGGCGTGCCGTTGTTGAAGAAGGACCTGCGCAACCCGCACGTGCTGCGGGGCTCGTCGACGGCGGAGCGGCAGACGGTGCCCGTGCCGTCCGCCCCCGAGTAGAAGCAGACGTGGCCGGGCGGGCAGTCCTGCCAGGCGGGGGGCGGCGTGCCGGTGCAGTTGTGGCTGGTGACGGTGGGCCATTCCTTCGCGTCGCCCGCGTACTCGACCCCGTCGAAGTGGACCGGGACGCGGTGGCTCTCGTCGGTGAAGTCGCCCGAGGCCAGGTAGCGCTGCTCGTAGTGCAGGTGGGACCAGGTGGAGGCGCCCGAGGTGCCGATCCGGCCGATCCGGGTGGACGGCTGGACGGCGTCGCCCTTCTTGACGTACGTCGCCGGGTCGTCCTTCAGGTGGTAGTAGGCCGTGAACCAGCCGTTGCCGTGGTTGATCTGGATGGTGTTGCCCGAACCGTTGGTCCAGTACGTGGCGGCCACCGTGCCGGCGGCGGACGGCAGGACGGGCAGCCCGTCGGAGCCGGTGTTGCCCTCCACCACGATGTCCAGCGCCGGGTTGTGGCCCCAGGTGTTCAGCTGCCAGTTGGTCCCGCACGGGAACGGCAGCTGGAACGGCGGCTTCGCCGCAACGGGGGCAGGGGCAGGGGCGGGGGCAGTGGTGGACGCGGAGGCGGAGGCGGACGCGGGCGCACCCGCAAGCACCAGCCCCGCCAGACACATCAGCACCACCGCCCGCAGCCTGCTCGGATACCGCAGCACGTCTTCCCCTCCCGGCCCCCGTGGACGGCGCCCGGACGGGCGGTCTCCCGCGCCATGCTGGGGGACGGGGCCCGGGCGGCACCACCTCGTAGCTACGAGGGTGGGGTGCGGGCGACACGGCCTACGGCTCGATGAGTCCGACCCGGATCGCGTACCGGGTCAGCTCCAGCCGGTCGCGCATCCCCAGCTTCTGGAGCAGGTTGGCCCGGTGGCGCTCCACGGTCTTGGCGCTGATGACGAGGAGGTCGCCGATCTCCTTCGAGGAGTGGCCTTCCGCGACGAGCTTGAGGATCTCCTCCTCGCGCTCGGTGATCGCCCGGGCGGGCAGCGGATCGCCCTGGCGGGCCCGGTCCAGGTAGTTGCGGATCAGGGTGGTCTCGGCCCCGGGGTAGATGAACGGCTCGTCCCGGATCGCCGCCCGGCACGCCTCGACCAGATCGCGGTCGGCGACCGACTTGGGGACGTATCCGGCCGCCCCGGCCTTGAGCGCCTCGAAGAAGTACTGCTCGTTGTCGTACATCGTCAGGATGAGGATGCGCAGCTCCGGCCGCAGTCGGGAGAGTTCCCGTGCGGCCTGCAGCCCGGTCATCCGGGGCATGGCCACGTCGAGGACGGCGAGGTCCACCTCACCGGTACGGGCCAGGGCGACGGCCTCCGCTCCGTCACCGGCCTCGGCGACCACCGTCAGGTCAGGCTCGGCGTCGAGGATGAGCCGGACTCCGCGCCGTACGAGGGCGTGGTCGTCGGCGAGCAGGACGCGGGTCGGCGCGCGTTCCGGGCTGGTCAAGGGTTCCCCTCCGAGGTCGCGGCGGCGGCCGTGGTGACGGCGGGCACGTCCAGCCGTACGTCGGTGCCGCCCTGCGGGCCGCTCCCGATGGCGAGGTCCGCGCCGATCAGCAGGGCCCGTTCCCGCATGCCCTGGATCCCCGCGCCCTCGCCGGCGGGACCGATGCCCCGGCCGTCGTCCCGTACCAGCAGCCGGACCGCCCCGCCGGGCCGGGCCGACAGGTGTACCTCGACCTCGCTCGCGCCCGCGTGCCGGGCGGCGTTGGTCAGGGCCTCCTGGGCGACCCGGTAGACGACGAGTTCGGCCGCTTCGTCCAGCGGGGGCACGTGCGGGCCGATGACGTGCCGCACGGTCAGCGACCCGCTGGTGAACTCGGCCGTCAGCGCGCGCACGGCACTGTGCAGCCCGAGCTCCTCCAGGACCCCCGGGCGCAGCCTGCGGGCGATGCGGCGGATCTCGTCCAGGCTGGTGCGGGTCGTCTCCTGCACCTGGCGGAGCTCCTCCCGCAAGGGGGCCGGGGCGCGGTCGGCGGCGTGCTTGAGCTGGAGCAGGACCGCGGTGAGGGTCTGGCCGACCTCGTCGTGGAGTTCCTGGGCGATGCGCCGTCGTTCGGCTTCCTGCGCGGAGAGGGCGCGGGCGCTGCTGCCGGCCCGTTCGGCCTCCAGCCGGCCCAGCATGGCGTTGAAGGAGGTGGTCAGCTCGACCACTTCGGCGGGGCCCTCCACCCGGGCCCGGCCGCCGGGGCGCAGCAGGTCGACCGCGCTCATCGCGCGGGTCAGCCGGCCGAGCGGTGCCAGGCCGATCCGGAGCAGGGCGGCGTTGGCGATCAGCATGGCGGCCAGGCCGGCGAGCAGCACCACGGCCTCGCCGAAGAGGACCGGGGTGGAGACGGTGACCGGGCCGAACAGCAGCAGGACGGCGGTGACGAGGACGGCCGCGTTGAGCAGGAAGATCCGCCAGTACAGCGACACGGGCGTCCCTCCGCTCGTTCCGGGATCCGCCGCTCCGGCGGACCGTCTGCTTCCACTATCCCCGCCGTTACGCTCCCGCACCTGCGGTGACCTGCGGTGGGACCGGTGTCCCCGCTTCAGCCTGTCGTCCGCCGGGCCGCTTGTCCATCCGTGCCGACACCCATATCCCACCCCCTGTGCGAGGTGGCACCATGAGCCCGCGCAGCAGCCGGAGCCCGCCTTCCGCCGGAGCTGCGCCCGCACCACCGTCGAACACGAAGCAAGGGGGGACAGAGCTGTGCCTGCTCCACGGATGAGCACCACGCCACTGCCCGGCATCGGGGTCCAGTACGACCTCACCACCCGCGAGCGGCGCCACCTGTCGGTGATCGCCCACCGCGACGGCACCCGTACGGTGAACGTCTACCGCGCGGACGATCCCGACGCGTGCGCCCAGTCGCTGCACCTGTCCGGGGCCGAAACCACCTCGCTGATCGACGCCCTGATGCCCGCGCACCACAGCCCCAACCTCCTGCACACCACCGACCTCGGGTTGGTCGCCGAGCGCATCGAGCTGTCGGCGCACTCGTACTGGAACGGCCGGCTGCTGGGCGAGACCCGGATGCGGACGGAGACGGGCGTCTCCATCGTGGCGGTCCTGCGGCGGGCCGAGGCCCGCCCCTCCCCCGCACCCGACTTCCGCCTCGCCGGCGGGGACACGCTCATCGTGATCGGCACCCGCGAGGGCGTCGACGCGGCGGCCTCCATACTCGGACGGGAGTGATCGCCTGTGCACTCTGCTCTCTTCCTGATCGAGTTCGGTGCGATCATCCTGGGACTGGGTCTGCTGGGCAGGCTCGCCGGGCGCTTCCGCTTCTCCCCGATACCCCTGTACCTGTTGGCCGGTCTCGCCTTCGGCACGGGCGGGTTGCTGCCCATGGGCGCGAGCGAGGAGTTCGTGGCGATCGGCGCCGAGATCGGCGTCATCCTGCTGCTGCTGATGCTGGGGCTGGAGTACACGGCCACCGACCTGGTCTCCAACCTCAAGACCCAGTACCCGGCCGGGCTGGTCGACTTCACCCTCAATGCCGTACCCGGCGCGGTCGCCGCGCTGTTGATGGGCTGGGGCCCGGTGGCCGCCGTGGTCCTGGCGGGGGTCACCTGGATCTCCTCCTCGGGCGTCATCGCGAAGGTGATGGGTGACCTCGGCCGCCTCGGCAACCGCGAGACCCCGGTCATCCTCAGCGTCCTGGTGCTGGAAGACCTGGCCATGGCCGTCTACCTGCCCATCGTCACCGCGCTGCTGGCCGGGGTCGGCCTCGCGGCCGGCAGTCTGACCCTGGCGATCGCCCTCGGCGTGGCGGGCGCGGTGCTGTTCGTGGCCGTCCGCTACGGGCGGCTCATCTCCCGGTTCGTCTCCAGCGACGACCCGGAGAAGCTGCTCCTCGTCGTCCTGGGCCTGACCCTGCTGGTCGCGGGCATCGCCCAGCAGCTGCAGGTGTCCGCCGCGGTCGGCGCGTTCCTGGTCGGCATCGCCCTGTCCGGTGAGGTGGCCGAGGGTACGCACACCCTGCTCAGCCCGCTCCGGGACCTGTTCGCCGCGGTGTTCTTCGTCTTCTTCGGCCTGCACACCGACCCGGCCAGCATCCCGCCCGTCCTGCTGCCGGCGCTCGCGCTCGCCCTGGTCACCGCCGCCACGAAGATCGCCACCGGGTACTGGGCCGCGAAGCGCGCCGGAGTCGGGGTCAAGGGCCGCTGGCGGGCCGGCGGAACCCTCGTCGCCCGCGGGGAGTTCTCGATCGTCATCGCCGGTCTCGCCGTCACCGCCGGCATCGAACCGGCCCTCGGGCCGCTGGCCACCGCCTACGTGCTGATCCTCGTGGTGATCGGGCCGCTCACCGCCCGCTACACCGAGCCGCTCGCCGCCTGGTTCCGGGGGCGGCGCACCGTGAGCACCCCGCTGCTCTCGGCCGTGCCCTCCCCCGCGCGGTCCCCGGAGACCGTCGCGGAGCCGGCTCCCGACCAGGATCCCGCCGGACGGCCGTAGGAGCGGCGGCCGGGCCGTCAGGGCCGGGCCGCAGGCTTGGACCGGTGGGCCGTACGGGGCTCCGCGCCCAGCCGGTTCACCGCCAGCGCGGCCACGACCAGCCCGGCCGCCAGCACGAGCCCGTTGGGAAGCGTGACCCCGGCCACCGCGCCCCACAACCCCAGGAACACGGCCAGCCAGGCACCGGCCCGCCGGTACGCCCGGGGCAGCTGCGGGCTCTGCGGGCTCTGCGGTGACCGCGGGCCCTGCGGCAGCCTCGGGGGCCTCGGGCGCCCTGCGCCGGGGCTCCGGTCGGGGCCTTCGGCCCTCGTATCGTCGGATCGCGGCATGCGCGGCACGACCCCGCTCCTCTCCGTCGACCGGGCGACGGCGCGGGAGCGGGCTCCCCGCGGGGGCGCGGGCCGCTCCACGTCAACGCCGTCGGGACATGGGGGTGTTCGCCGTCCGGGCGGGTCCGCGAAGCGGCCGGCGGCCGGACCTCGCAGCGGGCGGGCGGCGCGCGGGGCGCCACGGGCCCGGGGGGCTCCGGACGGTGGCCGGGAGGGGCTTCGCGGACACCTCTAGCATCGCCCGGCCCACCGCCGCCGCACATCGGGGCCGGCACCCATCTTGGGCACCCCTCTTCGGCACCCGCCCTTCGGCACCGGTCAGCAGATGCGCGGCAACTGCTCCCCGATCGGCAGGTCGACCACGCGGGTGCCGCCGAGGGCGGTGCGGGCCACGACCAGGCCCGGGTGGGCGTCGACGGCCTCACCGATCACCGCCGCGTGGCGGCCCAGCGGATGGGCGCGCATGGCGTCGAGGACGGCGTCGGCGTGCTCGCGGGGCACGAAGGCGACCAGCTTGCCCTCGTTGGCCACGTAGAGCGGGTCGAGCCCGAGGATCGCACAGGCGTTGGCGACGGCCGCGGGGACCGGGACGCGGCCCTCGTGGATCACGACACCGGTGCCCGAGGCGGCCGCGATCTCGTTCAGGGAGGCCGCCAGACCGCCCCGGGTGGGGTCGCGCAGGACGTGGAGGTCCGGGGTGACCGCGAGCATGCTCCGGACGAGGCCGCCCAGGGCCGCGCAGTCGCTCTGGACGTCCACGCCGAATTCGAGTCCCTCGCGGACACTCATGATCGCCACGCCGTGGAGACCGATCTCACCGCTGACGATGACGACGTCTCCGGGTACGACGCGCTGCGGGCGCAGGTCCACCCCGTCGGGGATGACGCCGATGCCCGCGGTGTTGATGTAGATGCCGTCCCCGTGGCCCGCTTCCACGACCTTGGTGTCGCCGGTCGCGACCTCCACGCCCGCGGCGCGCGCGGCCGCGCCCATGGCCTCGGCCACGCGCGCCACCACCGACATCTCGACGCCCTCCTCCAGGATGAACCCGCAGGACAGGTACTCCGCTTCGGCTCCGCTCATGGCCAGGTCGTTGACCGTGCCGTTGACCGCGAGGTCGCCGATGGAGCCGCCGGGGAAGAACAGCGGCCGCACCACGTAGGAGTCGGTGGAGAAGGCCAGCCGGACCCCGCCCAGGGAGACGGCCGCGGAGTCCCCGAGCTGGGCGAGCACGTCACCGCCGAAGGCCGGGGCGAAGAGGTGCTGGACCAACTCGGCGGAGAGTGCTCCCCCGCCGCCGTGGCCCATCACCACGCGGGGGCGGTCGCGCAGCGGGGCCGGGCAGGTCCAGCCCGTGACGTCGAGTGCGGTGTCAGACAACGGGGCTCGCCTCCAGCGGGGCGCTCGCAGCGGTCGGGGCGGTCGCGGCGGCGGGCACGGTTCCCAGCTCCAGCCGCCGGTAGAGGTAGTACGCGGCGCAGGCGCCCTCGCTGGAGACCATGGTGGCGCCGAGCGGGCTGCGCGGGGTGCACAGCGTGCCGAAGGCCTCGCACTCGTGCGGTTTCAGCAGCCCCTGGAGCACCTCGCCGCTGCGGCACTCGGCCGGTTCACGGGTGTTGATGCCGGTGACCGAGAAGCGGTGTTCGGCGTCGAAGTCCCGGTAGCGCTCCGATAGCCGCCAGCCGCTGTCGGGGATGACGCCGATGCCCCGCCAGGCCCGGTCGGTGACCTCGAAGACGTCCTCCAGCATGGCGAGGGCGGCCGGGTTGCCCTCGGGGCGCACGGCGCGCGCGTAGGCGTTGTCGACGGTGTGTTCGCCGCGCTCCAGCTGCCGTACGGCCCGGCGTACGCCTTCCAGGATGTCCAGCGGTTCAAAGCCCGTCACCACGATCGGCACCCGGTGGCGCGCGGCCAGTTCGGGGTACTCGCGCACGCCCATCACGCTGCACACGTGCCCGGCGGCGAGGAAGCCCTGGACCCGGCAGCTCGGCGACTGCATGATCGCCTCGATCGCCGGGGGCACCCGGACGTGGGAGACCAGCAGGCTGAAGTTGGGGATGCCCAGCTTCTTCGCCTGGTGGACGGTCATGGCGTTGGGCGGCGCCGTGGTCTCGAAGCCGATGCCGAAGAAGACCACCTGGTGCTTCGGGTTCTCCTGGGCGATCCGCAGCGCGTCGAGCGGGGAGTAGACGACGCGTACGTCGCCGCCCTCGCTGCGCACCTGGAACAGGTCGCGCCCGGTCCCGGGCACCCGGAGCATGTCCCCGAAGGAACAGAAGATCACATCGGGCCGGGAGGCGATCTCCAGCGCCTTGTCGATGACCTCCAGCGGGGTGACGCACACCGGGCAGCCCGGGCCGTGAATCAACTCCACTAGTTCCGGCAGCAGTTGATCGATCCCGTGTCGGATGATGGTGTGGGTCTGGCCGCCGCACACCTCCATCAGGGCCCAGGGGCGGGTCACGGTGGCGTGGATGTCGTCCAGCAGCCGGCGGGCGAGGGCGGGGTCCTGGAACTCCTCGATGTACTTCACGGCTGGACTTCCTCCTGCGGTGCGGCGAGGACGGGCGTGGGTTCGGGTTCGGGACCGGGATCGTCGGCGAAGGGCCAGGGATCGCCGCCGGCCGCGGCGGCCTGCTCCCACGGATCGCCGAACTCCTCCTGCAACATCCCGAGTTGCGCGAAGAGTTCGAGGGTCTGCTTGGCCGACTCCTCGTCGAGGCGCTGGAGGGCGAAGCCCACGTGGACGATGGCGTACTCGCCCACCTGGAGGTCCGGCAGGTACTCCAGGCACACCTCCTTCTGCACACCGCCGAAGTCGACGGTGGCCATGCGGGTGCCGTCCTTCTCCCCGATGTCGAGCACTCTGCCGGGCACCGCCAAGCACATGGGCTTCTCCTTGCTGTGGGTGTGTCAGGGGGCGTGTCAGGGGGTGTGGTGCGCGGCGGCCACCATGAGCTGGCCGAGGGACAGCCCGCCGTCGTTCGGGGGGACCCGGCCGTGCCGCAGGACGGTGAATCCGGCGGCGCCGAGGCGCCGGGCGCACGCCGAGGAGAGCAGGGTGTTGGCGAAGACCCCGCCGGTCAGGGCGACGGTGTCCAGGTCGTGCCGCTCGCGCGCGAGCGAGCAGAGCGTGGCGACGAGGGCGGCGACACCGGTGTGGAAGCGGGCGGCGATCAGCGCCGGGTCCGTGCCGGCGCGGACGTCGGCCACCACGGCGGCCAGTACGGGCGCCGGATCGGCGATGACCGGACCGCCGTCGGGGCCGGGCGCCTCGTGCAGGCCGAAGGCGTAGCCGGGTCCGGAATCGGCTCCGCTCGCGCCCAGCGCCGCACCCTCCAACTCGATGGCGGCCTGCGCCTCGTAGCCGGCCAGGTGGCAGATGCCGGCCAGGGAGGAGACGGCGTCGAAGAGGCGGCCCATGCTGGAAGTCGGGACGCAGTTCAGCCCCCGTTCCAACTGGCGTTCCAACAGTGCGAGTTCTCCCGGCGGACAGGCGGCCGCGCAGGGCAGCTCCGGGGTCCGGTCGATGCCCGCGGCCCGCAGATGGGACAGTGCCATGCGGTACGGGCGGTGCACCGCGGCGTCGCCGCCCGGCAGCGGGACGTAGGCGAGGTGGGCGAACCGGGTGAACCCGGCGTAGTCGGCGAGGAGGACCTCGCCGCCCCACACGGCGCCGTCGTCGCCGTAGCCGGTGCCGTCGAAGGCGACCCCGATCACCGGGCGGCCGGCGCCCCGGCCGTGTTCCGCCAGGGTGGAGGCGATGTGCGCGTGGTGGTGCTGGACGCGGACGAGCGGCCGGGCGCCCGCGGCGCGCTCCGCCCACCGGGTGGAGCGGTAGCCGGGGTGCCGGTCGGCGGCGAGGAGCACGGGGGCGACGCCGGTGATGGACTCCAGCTGCCGCTCGGCGCCGTCGAGGGCGTACTGGGTGGCGAGGTCGTCCATGTCGCCGATGTGGGCGGACAGCCAGGCCCGGTGCCCTTCGCCGAGGCAGAAGGTGTTCTTCAGGTCCCCGCCCGCGGCGAGGCTCGCGGGGACGGGCACCGGCAGGGTCAGCGGGAGCGGGGCGTACCCGCGCGAGCGGCGCACGGTCAGCGTCTCGCCGTCGCACACCCGCACCACGGAGTCGTCGCACGGCACGTGGATGGGGCGGTCGTGCGTGAGCCAGCCGTCGGCGAGGTCGGCGAGCCGCTCCAGGGCCTCGTCGTCGTCGGTGACGATCGGTTCCCCGGCGAGGTTCCCGCTGGTCATGACGAGCAGCCGGGGTCCCGGGGGGTCCCCGGGCAGGCCGAGCAGCAGGTGGTGGACGGGGGTGTAGGGGAGCATCACGCCGAGGTCGGGAGCGCCGGGGGCGACCCCGTCCGGGCCGCCCGCACCGGCGCGCCGGCGGAGCAGCACGATGGGCCGTACGGCGCCGGTGAGCAACTCCCGCTCCTCGGGGCCGATGTGTGCGAACCGCTCGACGTCGGCGAGGTCCCGGGCCATCAGGGCGAAGGGCTTGTCCCCGCGCCCCTTGCGCCGGCGCAGCTCGGCCACCGCGCCCGCGTCGGTGGCGTCGCAGGCCAGGTGGTAGCCGCCCAGGCCCTTGACGGCGAGGATCGCCCCGGCCACCAGGAGCCGCCGGGCCCCGGCCACCGGGTCGGCGCCGGCGCGCTCGCGGGGCGGCCGCCCGGTGAGCAGCCTGAGGCGGGGGCCGCAGGCCGGGCAGGCGACCGGCTGGGCGTGGAAGCGGCGGTCGGCCGGGTCCCCGTACTCGCGGGCGCAGTCGGGGCACATGGGGAACGGGGCCATGGTGGTGTGGGCGCGGTCGTACGGCAGCCCGGTGACGATGGTGAAGCGCGGCCCGCAGTGGGTGCAGGTGATGAAGGGGTGCCGGTGGCGCCGGTCGGCGGAGTCGGCCAGCTCGGAGAGGCAGTCGGTACAGGTGGCCACGTCCGGGGAGACCAGCGTGCGGGCGGGGCCGCCGGTCCGGGAGGCGATGATGGTGAATCCGGTGCCGCCCGCGACGGGGACCTCCCAGTGGTCGACGGCGTCGACGACGGCCAGCGGGGGTGCGTCCGCCGCGAGCCGTTCGCAGAACCGCGACACTGCTGCCGGGGCGCCCTCGACCTCCGCGACGACGCCCTCGGGGGTGTTGGTGACGTGCCCGGCCAGGCCCAGCCCGGTCGCGCGGGTGTAGACGTAGGGTCGGAAGCCGACGCCCTGGACCACGCCCCGGACGGTGACCCGGCGTCGCTGCACCGCCTCCATCAGCGGGTCTGCGCGGCCGTGTGGACGTGCGGGTGCGGGTGCTCGTGATCGTGGCCCTGGTCGAGGTCCTCGTCGTGATCGTGCTCGTGACCGTGCTCGTGGTCATGCTCGTGGTCGTGGTCGTGGCCGTGCGCGTGCGCCTGCTGCTGACGGGCCATCACCGGTGTGTGCGTACGGGTACCGGACCCGGCCGCCAGCGCCCGGTCGAGCAGGACGCCCAGGCCCGTGCCCGCCCGCGCCGAGGTGAGCACCACCTCCACCCCGGGGTTGACCTGCTCGACGTTGGCGCGGAAGGCCGCCTCGTCGAACTCGACGGCCCGCGCGATGTCGGTCTTGGTGACCACCACCAGCTGGGCCAGCCCGAAGGCGGTCGGATACTTCAGCGGCTTGTCCTCGCCCTCGGTCACCGAGGCGAGCACCACCCGCAGCGATTCCCCCAGGTCGTAGCCGGCCGGGCAGACCAGGTTGCCCACGTTCTCCACGAAGAGCAGCCGGGTGTCCTCGGGCAGCCAGCCGTCCAGGTGCCGGCCGAGCATCGCGGCCTCCAAGTGGCACAGCCCGTCGGTGAGGACCTGCTTGACCGGTACGCCCGAACGGGCCAGCCGCAGCGCGTCGTTCTCGGTGGCCAGGTCGGCCGTCAGCGCCGCCACGGCCACGCCCCGCTCCCGCGCGAGGAGCAGTTCGCGCTCCAGCAGCGCCGTCTTGCCACTGCCGGGGCTGGAGAGCAGGTTGACCACCGTCGTACCGCGCGCGGTGAGTTCGGTGCGCAGGACCCGGGCGGTGGCGTCGTTCTTGGCGAGCACCGCCTGCCGCAGATCGACCGTTCGGCACATGGTTCAGGCCTCCTTGGGAATCGGTTCGCGGGTAGCTGCACCGGCGGGGCCGTCTTCCCAGCGCACGCTGAGGATCTCCAGCTCACGGCCCGACAGCAGTTCCACTTCGGTGGCCCTGCCGCATCCGGGGCAGCACAGTTCGGGGGGCATGCCCACCGCCCAGGTGCCGGGGCAGGAGCCACAGCGGGCGCGGGCCGTCACGGACTCCGTGACGAGTTCGGCGCCTTCGAGGACCGTTCCGGCGCAGGCCAGTTCGAAACAGAAGGCCAGAGCATCGGGGACCACGCCCGCCAGCTCACCGACCCGCAGCCGTACGGAGGTCACGGCCTGTGCGCCGCCCGACCGGGCCGCCTCTTCCACCTGGCCCACGACGGCCATGGCGATCGACATCTCGTGCATCGGACTCCGTCCTGCCGGGGCTCATTGAACCGGCGGGACGGAGTCCGTGCGGTCGGGCACGCCGGTGCGCGGCGCGCCCCGTACGCCATTCGGGCGCCCGGGTGCGCACCTGCACCCGTGGCCGAGCCCGCGGCGGTGTCACATCCGGCGCATGCGCAGGTAGCGCCGGAGGTCGGGGAGGATCTGCAGCAGGACGGCGGTGACGGCGACGGCCGCGGCCCCGCCGATGAAGGCCTTCTTCACGGTGTTCTCCTCAGTTCGCGGCCAGGCCGGTCGGTTTCGTCGTGGGTCCGGCCGTGGATCAGGTCCAGGGCCGTGCGTACGGCCTCCGGTACGGCGGCGGCCACGGGTGCGCTCAGTCCGATGCCCTCCTCGATGCCGGCCGGTTCGCAGCCGAGCACCAGCGTGCGCCGCGGCGGGGTGGCTCCGGTCCCGGCGCACAGGGTGTCCAGCAGGGCGAGGACGGCGTCGGGGGACATGTGGTGGCCGTCGAGGACGGGCGGCGGTGCCCCGGCGCCGGCCGGGCCCGGGCCCGCGCCGCCGTCGGCCTCGATCAGGTAGAGGGTGCCCGGCTCGCCGCCGCGTGCGGTGGCGTCGACCAGCAGGAGCGTGTCGTAGCCGTCGAGGAGCTGGTAGGCGAGGTGGACGCCGCGCACGCCGAAGTCCACCACCTCGACCCCGTCGGGCAGGGGGTGCTCGGCCAGCGCCCGTACGGTCTCGACGCCGAAGCCGTCGTCGCCGAGGAAGACGTTGCCGATGCCCGCGATCAGGACCCGCTCGTTCACGCGTCCTCCAGGGGGGTGACCTCGTCGGGCTGGAAGTAGAGGAACCTGCCCTGTTCCCGCCGGATGTCCGCGCCCGGGTCGTCCTCCACGGTGACGGCGAGGTGCACTCCCCCGTCGACGTCGTGCAGCACGGCCTCGACCAGCGCGGTACGGCCCTGGAGGAACAGGTCCTGGGCATCGGTGCGGCGCAGTCCGGGGCGGAGCAGGACGCGGCTTCCGGGGCCCACCCGGGCGCCGTCGACCGTGATCCGGTCGCGGGCCGGGTCCGCGGTGTCCGCACGGGCCGGGTCCCACCAGGGGGTGTCGGGCCGGAACACCACGTCGTCGGAGGGGAGTTCGGTGAGCAGCTGCGGCTGCTCCGGGCCGGTGACCTCCCGCAGGGCGCGTACGGCGCCGTGCAGCCGCTCCAACACCTCGGGGGGCATGGAGTCGGCGAGGTCGATCACGGCGGCTGCCCGGGGGTCGGTGCCGCGGGCCTCGCGCTTCTCCTGCTCGGTCAGGGCGGCCGTGCGCAGCGCGAGGATCTCGTCGATCTCGGTGGCGTCGTACATGGCGCCCGCGCTCTCGGGGGCGATGGCCGGGTGGTCCTCCAGGATGATCGGGGAGGACAGGACCACGTCGGCGCGGCCCGGTTCGCCCGCGAGCACCGGCCAGGTGTGGCGGTTCTCGCAGGCGGCCACCGCCTGCCTGGCCCATTCGGGCGGGTCGGTCATGGACAGGAACGATCCGCCGTCCAGGCCCAGCAGCAGGTGGGCGGCGACCAGCGAGTGGGGCAGGGCGGCCTCGCGGTCGGCGGGTCCGGACCCGGCGGGCGGGGTCCACGGGCTGGTGTTCTCCACCACGGCCCGCAGCCGGAGCACCCGGTAGGCGCCGGGGAGTTCGGTGGCGTGCAACCGCAGCACGCCCTCGATCTCCTCGGTCCGGCGCACCAGGCGGCCCACCGTACGCCCGTCGACGTCCACGACGGGCTCGGGGTCGACGCGGGCGGGGCGGCGGAAGGGGAAGGTGACGCCGTCGTCGCCCAGCAGCTCGGCGACGGGGACGCTCACCTCCACCCGTTCCTCGGCGCCCTCGTCCCAGGGCACGAGGACCCGGTCGGCCAGGTGCAGTTCGGCGACCTCCGTAAAGCCGCCGCCGTCCGTGGCCCGCTGGACCGTACGCCGCTGCGCGTGAAGGAAGCGCAGCTCCAGGGCGAGGGTCGCCGCGCCCCGCGGTTCCATCAGGATCTCGGTCTGTTGGAAGACGTGCTCCTCGTGCGCGCGGCCCCAGGCCGGGGGCACGAGGACACCGAACTGCCAGCGCAGCCGGTTCTTCGCGGCCGAGGCCCGGTACGGGTAGAGCACGTACCCCTCCAGCAGGACCGCGTCGGCCACCTGTCGGGCGACCGCGAAGCGGGAGTGGGGGGTGGTCGTCGTGGTCACGGAGCCGCCCTCTCGGTGAGGCGCGGCAGGAGGGCGCCCAGCCGGACGGGCCCCGATCCGGTCCCGGGCGGCGGTTGCGGCGGGGCGGCCGCGTCGAGCAGGGCCCGTACGGTCGCCTCCCACGAGGCGAGGGCGTGGCGGGAGCGGAAGGCGAGCAGCTCGTCCATGGTGTCGCGGGGCAGGCGCAGCCAGCCGCAGCCGGGGAAGTGCTGTTCGACCATCTCGCGCCACACGGACACCGGCATCCGGTACGCGGCTTCGCGGTCCCAGGGCACCGGCTCGACCCGGAAGCCGGCGTCACCGGTGAAGGCGGTGCCGGAGAACAGCATCAGCAGCGGTACCTCGCCCTCCGTCAGGGCTTCGAAGTACCGGGTGGCGGCGATGTCCATGTCGTAGGTGCAGGGCACGACCAGGTCGGTCTCGGTCTCCCCGGTGAAGCTCGGGACCATGACGGAGACCTGGGCGAACTGCACGGGCTGGAGGGTGTTGCCCCAGCGGGAGCGCTCGCCGAACAGGTCCGCGAGCCCTTCCGCCTCGGCGGGGCCGTAGCCGCGCCGGGCCGGTTCGATGCGGATCTGGCAGCGCAGGGCGATGGCGTGCACCCGGGCGCCCCCGGCCGCGGTGATCCGCAGCCGGAAGACGAGGGTGGGGCCGGCGGCGTACGCGTCGGCGCGCACCCCGGTGCAGGTGAAGGCGAACTCCGTCATCGGATCCCGTCCCTGTCCTCGTCCTCGTCCGCCGTCCGGGGCAGGGCCCTGGCCCGTCGTTCGACCTGCTCGAAGAAGGTCGTCAGCGCGGCCCGGGCCTCCGCCCCGCCGTCGAAGCCCTGCCACAGCAGCCGCATCCGCCCCACCAGCTCGTAGCAGATGTCGATCGGCACCAGGTAGCAGTCGGTGCGGTCCTGCGAGCGGCGCAGCAGCAGCGCCTCGACGTCGGGTTCGAGGAGCGCGGCCAGCCGGCCGCTGCCGAGCACGCCCTGCCAGGTCTCGGGGTCGAGTTCGCTCTCGGTGGCTCCGGCCGGGCTCGGATAGAGGGCGACCAGCCGGTCGAGGGCGGCGTTGCGGAAGAAGAACGCGACGCCGACCGGGATCTGGAGGAGCTCCCACGCACCGTCGTCGAGCCGGTGGGCCGGGTCGGTGAGGTAGCGGTCCGGTACGGCGCGCAGGCGTCCGGTGCCCGCGCCGGGACGGTCGAACAGCAGGGCGCAGGCGGTGCACGCACAGATCAGCGCCCGCTGTTCGGTCTGCACCAGGTGACGGTGGCCGTCCGGGGACACGGCGGCCCCGCACAGTTCGCAGGTCTCGGGCCGGGGCGGGCGCGGGCCCGCGAACCGGCGCAGCCCGCGCGGGGCGCGCGGGCCGTCGTGGAGGAGACCGGGCCCGCTCACGGCACCCGCGCCGGGCTCGGGGGCCGGGTGCCGATCTGCAGGAGGGCGGGGGCGGGGGCCGCGGCGGGCTCCCGCTCCACGCTTGTCACCTCGGGGGCGAAGCAGGCCAGGGTGTCCTCCAGCGTCCGCCCGGCTTCGCTGCCGCCGCCGGAGCCCGAGCCGCAGCCGCAGCCGGTGGGGGCGGCTGCGGGGCGCAGCCGCAGGACGCCGGTGTCCGCGTCGAAGCCGAGCAGTTCCACCGGTTTGCCGTGGGCGGCCAGGGCGCGGGCGATGCGGGTGTGCACGTCCTCGGGGTGCAGGCCGTGCAGGGAGAGCAGGCTCGCCACGAGTTCGTCGTCGTAGACCGCCTTGAGCGGGCCCTCCCCGACCTCTTCGACGATCCGGGCGAGCCCGGCGCCGTAGAAGTCCATGAGGACGCGGACCAGTTCCTCGGCCGCGGCGCACGCCGCCCGGTCGCCGGTGGCGGCGAGCCGGTCGAGGACCTCCTCGACCCGGCGCCCGGCCCGGGGGCCGTCGATCACGGCGCTCATCCGCCCAGTCCGCTCAGGCCGGTGGGCACGTGCATCGTCTTGACCGTCTTGCCGCCGCCGACGTACATGTGGACGCCGCAGGGCAGACAGGGGTCGAAGCTGCGGACCGCGCGCATGATGTCGATGCCCTTGAAGTTCTCCGGGGCGTTCTCCTCGAAGATCGGGGTGTTCTGCACGGCGTCCTCGTAGGGGCCGGGCGTGCCGAAGGTGTCGCGGGTGCTGGCGTTCCACGGGGTCGGCGGGTACGGGTGGTAGTTGGCGATCTTCCCGTCGCGGATCACCATGTGGTGCGACAGCACGCCGCGTACGGCCTCGGTGAAGCCGACGCCCAGCCCCTCGTCCGGGACCTCGAACTTCTCCCAGGTCTGGGTGCGTCCGGCACGGACCTCGGCGAGGCCCTTCTCGGCGCAGTGCAGGGCGATGGCGGCCGCGTAGGCCTGGAAGTAGGTGCGCGCGCGGTTGCGTTCCAGCGCGTTGCTCCACTTCGGGATCTGCCACTCGAAGCGGGTCTCGGGCTTGGTCATCGTGCGCGGCAGGGTGATCACGACGCTGTGACCGGTGGCCTGTACGTAGTCGGTGTGGACCAGGCCCGACAGGGCGGTGGACCACAGGCGGGCGATGGGGCCGCCGCCGGTGTCCAGGGCCAGGTGGTCCTTGCCGTCGAACCAGCGGGGGGACATGACCCAGCTGTACTTGTCGTCGAAGTTGCGCTTCTGCGGGGCCGGGATGGTGTGCTGGTTCCACGGGTGGCGCGGGTCGACCGGGTTGCCGAGCGGGTCGTGGGTGACGAACTGCTCCTGGCCCTGCCAGTCGTCGTAGTACGAGCTGCCGAGCAGGATGCGGATGCCGAGGTTGATCTCGGTGAGGTCGTTGGTGACCAGCTTGCCGTCCACCACCACGCCCGGGGTGACGAACATCTTCCGTCCCCAGTCGGTCATGTTGGCGTACGTGAAGTCGCAGTACTCGGGGTCGTTGAGGGCGCCCCAGCAGCCGAGCAGGACGCGGCGGCGGCCGACCTCCTCGTACCCGGGCAGGGCCTCGTAGAAGAAGTCGAACAGGTCGTCGTGGAGGGGGACGACCTTCTTCATGAACTCGCAGTACCGCATGAGGCGGCTCATGTAGTCCGTGAAGAGCTGGACGGAGGCGATGGTGCCGACGCCGCCCGGGTAGAGGGTGGAGGGGTGCACGTGGCGGCCCTCCATCAGGCAGAACATCTCGCGCGTGTAGCGGGAGACCTGGAGCGCCTCGCGGTAGAACTCGCCCTCGATGGGGTTGAGGGAGCGCATGATGTCGGCGATGGTCTTGTAGCCGTGCTCGCCGGCGTGCGGGGCGGGGGTGCGCTCGGCGAGCTCCAGGACGCCCGGGTTGGTCTCGCGGACCATCTTCTCGCAGTAGTCGACCCCGACCAGGTTCTCCTGGAAGATGTTGTGGTCGAACATGTACTCCGCGGACTCGCCCAGGTTGATG
Source organism: Streptomyces sp. NBC_00273 (assembly GCF_036178145.1). Taxonomy (NCBI): domain Bacteria; kingdom Bacillati; phylum Actinomycetota; class Actinomycetes; order Kitasatosporales; family Streptomycetaceae; genus Streptomyces; species Streptomyces sp. NBC_00273. The sequence goes on from NZ_CP108067.1 coordinate 2,811,518, forward strand.
ATCCACTCGGCGAGGTGGGGCGGCTTCACCCCGTAGGCCATGTTCTGCGCGTACACCGAGCAGGTGGCGTGGTTGTCACCGCAGATGCCGCAGATGCGGCTGGTGATGAAGTGCGCGTCGCGGGGGTCCTTGCCGCGCATGAAGACGCTGTAACCGCGGAAGACCGACGAGGTGCTGTAGCACTCCGCGACCCGCTTCTGCTTGAAGTCGATCTTCGTGTGGATGCCGAGACTGCCCACGATCCGGGTGATCGGATCCCAGGCCATCTCCACCAGGCCGCTGCCGTCTGCGGCCGCCTTCGTCTGCGGTGTCATCGTTTCTGCCGTGACCCTTCTTCGGTGCGGAGAGCGGGAGTTGGGGGGTGCTTCCGTGGGGCTGGGGCCCGGGGACCGTCACCAGGGCGGGCGGTAGCCCGTGGTCAGGCTGCGGCCGGTCTGCCTCCACTTCGGTTCCTCGTCCACGGTGTGGGCGGTCACCGACCGGAGCCTGCGGATCAGCGCGCCGTACGCACCGCTGGCCGCCACGGACACCCTGGCGCCGGGGGGTTCGTCCATGAACGGCATGAACTTGTCGGGGAAGCCGGGCATCGTGCAGGCGATGCAGATGCCGCCGACGTTGGGGCAGCCGCCGATGCCGTTCATCCAGCCGCGCTTGGGGACGTTGCACTTGACGACGGGGCCCCAGCAGCCGAGCTTGACCAGACAGAGCGGGGAGTCGTAGGTCTCGGCGAACTCGCCCTGCTCGTAGTAGCCGGCGCGGTCGCAGCCCTCGTGGACGGTGGCCCCGAAGAGCCAGGTCGGGCGCAGCTTGTCGTCGAGGGGGATCATCGGGGCGGAGCCGGCCGCCTGGTAGAGCAGGTAGGTCAGGGTCTCCGAGAAGTTGTCCGGCTGGATCGGACAGCCCGGCACGCACACGATCGGGATGCCGGCCTTCGAGGTCCAGTCCCAGCCCAGGTAGTCGGGTACGCCCATGGCGCCCGTCGGGTTGCCCTCCATGGCGTGGATGCCGCCGTACGTGGCGCAGGTGCCGATGGCCACGACGGCGAGGGCCTTGGGGGCCAGCCGGTCGATCCACTCGCTGGTGGTGATGGGCTGACCGGTCTCGGGGTCGTCGCCGAAGCCGCACCAGTAGCCCTCGGGCTTGATCTTCTCGTTCGGGATCGACCCTTCGACCACCAGGACGAAGGGATCGATCTCGCCGCGCTCGCCCTTGAAGAACCACTCGATGAACGTGTCGGCGCCGCCGACCGGGCCGCACTCGAAGTCGATCAGCGGCCAGTGCACGGCGATCTTCGGCAGACCGGGCAGCACGCCGGTGACGATCTCCTCGATGCTCGGCTGCATCGCCGCCGTCAGGGAAACGGAGTCGCCGTCGCAGCTCAGACCCGCGTTGATCCAGAGGATGTGGATCAGCGGGTCCTCGACCGGGTCCTTAGTCGCAGTGGCCATGGGACGGCTCCTCGGGGAGGTGATCGGGAAGGGGCGCGGGGAGGCGGCCTGCCTCGCCCACACCTTTCTTGCTAACAGCAGTCCGGGGCGGGCGCCGCGTCAGGTGCGGCCAGTCCAGTGACGGCGCGCGGCCTGACGGCCGACCCGCTCAGGTGGAACGGGGTGGCGGCCGGGCGCTCCTTGCGGACGAAGGCGCGGCGCAGGGCGTGGTAGGGGGCCTCGGGATCGAAGAAGGTCCGCCGCATCAGGGCCAGCTCGGCCCGGCGGTGGTCGGCCAGCGGCCGCTGCGCCTCGTCGCGCTCGCGCGCGGCCTTCTTCGCGGCGATCCGGGAGGCGGTGGCGGGCAGGGCGGCCAGGCGCAGCGCGAGGCCCTGCGTCTCGCGGGCGAAGTCCCCGGGCGGGCAGGGGACCGTACGGTCGACGAGTCCGAGCCCCTGGGCGGCGGCGGCGCTCAGCGGGAGGGCCTCGGTGGTGAGGCGGTCCGCGAGTGCGGGGCCGACGCGGCGGGGCAGGGTGTACGTCCAGTACTCGGAGCCGTGCAGGCCCATCAGGCGGTAGTGCGGGTTCAGGACGACGCCCGAGCGGCACCAGACCTCGTCGGCGGCGAGGGCGAGCATGGCCCCGCCGGCGGCGGCGTTGCCGCCCAGCGCGCTGACCACGAGCCGGTCGGTGGTGGTCAGCACCGCCTCGACCAGGTCGTTCATGGCGTTGATGTTGGCCCAGGACTCCTCGGCCGGATCGGTCGCGGCATCGATGACGCCGAGGTGGATGCCGTTGGAGAAGAAGTCGCGGCCGCCGCCGAGGACCAGGACGCTGGTGGGGCGGGTGAGGGCCGCTCGGTACGCGTCCAGCAGGCGGCGGCAGTGCGCGGTGCTCATGGCGCCGCCGGGGAAGGCGAACGACAGGAATCCGGCCTGCCCCTCCTCGTCGTAGCCGATGTCGGACCAGTTGCCCCGGCGGGGGCCGCAGGGCGGCGGCGCGGGCACCTCGGGGAGCGGGGGCAGCCGGTCCCCGAGCGCGAGCGCGGCGGGCAGCTTGGGGGTGGCCGGGCCGCCCGGCCGGCGGCGGGCGCGCAGTTCCGGGATCCAGACTGCCCCGTCGGCGGTGGCCCGGCACAGCGCCCCGGTCCGGGTGGCCAGCAGCTCGCCCGGGCGGCCGCGCAGGTGCTCCTCGCGGTGACCGCCGTGCAGGTACCACTCGCCGCCGAGCAGGTCGTCGCGTACGCCGGGCTGCGAGTCGGCGGCGCGCAGCGCGCGCAGGACGTCCTCGGTGGTGTCGTGCTCCCAGTCGATCCGGCGGTCGTCCTGGCGCAGCAGTGGCCGGGCGCGGCCGCTCGTCTGGGGCTGCGGGGCGTACGTGCCGGAGGCGAACCGTTCCACCGCGAGCAGGACGGCCTCCAGAGCGGCGTCGGCGATCTCGCCGCGGTAGAGGTCGCTCTTGCCGACCGGCGGCAGGGGGCATGCGACGCTCGCCCAGACGTCGCCGGCGTCCATCTCCGCATTGGCCTTCAGGACCGTCACCCCCCATCGGGGCTCGCCGTCCTGGACGGCCCGGTCGAGGGAGGAGGGGCCGCGGTCGCCGACCGGACCGGGGTGGACGACCAGGCAGGTGTGGGCGGCCCAGACCTCCTCGGGGATGGCGGTGCGCAGCATCGGGGCGATCACGAGGTCGGGGCGGTGCCTGCGTACGGCGTCGGTCAGGGCGGATCCGGGGAGGGCGAGTTCGACCGCGACGTGGTGGCCGTGGTCGCGCAGCTCGGCGTGGACTCGCTGCGTGAGGCTGTTGAACGCGCTCGCCACGAGCAGGACGTACACGTGATCTCCCAGCGGCGGCCCGGAGCCGCGCGTGCGCGGTGCCCGGCCTGGTCGGCGGCCCGTGGCCGGAAGATGACCGGCCGCCTGAGATGGTCGGGGAGTTCGGGGCGCCCCCGGCCGAGCCCCGCGCGGCGGGTCACTCGAAAGCGCCCGTTACGGGGTCCGCTCGGCCCAAGGAGGGGCCGGCTATTCGCCGTCCTCGATGCCGATGGCCTCGGCCAGCTCCCGCTGCGCGCGGCCCGGCTCGCCCTCGTACTGCTCCAGCAGGGCGGCGGCGATGGCGTCGAGTTTGCGTTGGATCGCGTGCTCGGCCCTGCGTTCGGAGTTCTTCAGCAGGGCCAGGAGCAGCAGGGCGACCGCGCCCATGGCGTCGCCGAACAGGTGCTGCCAGCTCACGTCCAGGTGGGCGAGGTGGGCCGCGACGAAGCCGGCCACCAGCAGGACGCAGAACACGGAGAAGGCGGGCGAGCTGGTGAAGTTCGAGGCCAGCTCCGCCAGCTTCTCGAATCGTCCGAGCCGCCCCTGGCCGCCCTTTTTCGCGGGATGTTCGAAGGCCATGCCCTGCACGTGCCCGCTCGGACCGCACCCCATCCCCTCCGGGCCGGTCGAGCACCCGACCGGCCCAGGCCGGGAAGGAGCGGGGCCGTCCGGTGCCGCTGCCGGCCCCGGACGGTCAGCTCGCCCGTACGGGGGCCCACAGGCTGACGCTCCACACGTCCCCGTGGCCCGCGTGGTAGCCCCGCTCCTCCTCCTCGTCGTCCACGACGATCACCGAGACGTGGGACGCCGCCGCCCGGTACTCCAGGAAGCCGCCCTGGTCGCCGACCTCGAGTTCCGGGGCTCCGGGGACGCGCGCGAGTGCGTCGCGCACGTCCCCCCAGGCGACGTAGCGGGGGAACTCGACCCCCGTGGTCCGTGCCCAGTCCTCCGCCCCGTCCGGGCCGGACGCGAGCCGGTGCAGTTCGATGGAGCCGCCGGACATCACCCACGCGTTGCCGTGGTTGAAGTAGAACTCGACGAACCCGTAGTCACGGCGCAGCGACCGGCCTTCCTCGTCGACCACGTCGACGAAGCGGTGGCGGACGGCCCGGTCGACCTCGCCGAGGGTGGAACCGATGCCGATCCCGTGCAGACGGCCGGTCCTGAGGAAGGAGGCGAGGAATTCGACGCCGGTCACCACGGCCGCGGGCTCCGTAGCGGCAGCTCCGCAGCGCCCCATGCGAAGGCATAGGGGTCCGCGCCGCCCGTGTACGAGCAGCTGATTCCGGTATCGGGCAGGTCGAACTCCGCTCGCAGCCACCCGTCCATGGCGAGGCCAGCGACCTCCGGCCGGTAGTCGGTCAGCGGGAAGTCGAGGGAGACGATCTCGAGGTGCACGCCCTCCGGATGCCTGGCGCACAGCTCCTCGGCACGGAGCGCGACGACGAAGGAGAGCCAGGCCAGGTCCTCCCAGAACACGCCCGCCGCCGGGAGCAGGAGGCGGACTCCCCGGTGGATCCCCACGGAAGGCGCCGCTGCTTCGCCCGGTGGCACGATCCGGACCGAGAGGTCCGCCGCCAGTCCGCCGAGCGGGCTCCTGAGCCGGTACGTGAACGTTCGAGTCATTTCAGCTTCGGCACTTCCGGAGGTACGTCCGGCCCAACGACCGGGCTGGGCTGCGGGTTTGCACCTCGGCCCTCCTCGCTCGTGGTCACGGCAGGGATCATCACACGTTCGCTTTTCCGCGTGCAACGTCACGCCACCGCCCGGCGGCCGACGGGCCGGGGCCGGAAACCGTTGGACGTCGTCCGCGATGTGCGCAGGATGGCCACGAGCGAGGGAGGTCGGTCATGTCATCCGCCGAAGTGACCACGGAGACGGTGCGCTCCGAGGACGGGGCCACGGTCCGGATCCGGCTCCACCGGAGTCCCGACGATCCGTCGGCAGCGGTGCTGGTGTGCCTGCCCGCCATGGGCACCAGGGCCGTCTCCTACACGCCCCTGGCGGAGGCCCTCGTAGAAGCGGGGTTCCAGGTGGTCATCGGGGAGTTGCGGGGGCAGGGCACGAGCTCGGTCCAGGTGCGGCGCGGGGTGCGCTACGGCTACCACGAGATGGTGGCGTACGACTGCCCCGCGCTCTTCCGGGCCGTCGCGGCCGCGTTCCCCCGGGCGCCGCGCCACCTGCTCGGGCACAGCCTCGGCGGGCAGCTCGGCGTGCTCTACCTCAGCCGGGAGCCGCACATGGCCGCGGGCGCGATCCTGGTCGGCGCCCCGTCCTGCCACTACCGCGGCTGGCCCTTCCCGCAGAGCCTGGGCATGCTCGCGGGGTTCCAGCTCGCCGCCGCCTTCGCCACCGCCTACGGGTACTTCCCCGGCCGCCGCCTGGGGGTGCTGGGGAACGACTCCGCCCAGGTCCTGCGGGACATGGCCACCCAGGTCCGGACGGGCCGCTACGACGTGCCGTCCTCACCGGTGGACTTCGAGCCCCGGCTGGCCGCGATGGACCTGCCGGTGCTGGCGGTGGCCATCGCCGGCGACCCCATGGCACCGCCCGGCGGAGTGCGGGGGCTCTGCGACAAGCTCACGAGCGCGCGGGTGACGTACGAGGAGCTCGCACTCGGCGAAGGCGCACCGGGCGGCCGCCACTACGGCTGGATCCGCGACAACGCCGCACTCGTCGCACGGGTACGGGACTTCGTGGACCGGGCCTGACACTCCTCGCAGGTGTCAGCCGAGCCGGGCCGGGGAGGAGGCTCCCGGGGCCAGCAGGTGCGGGGTGCCACTGCCGTCGGCGGGCACGGTCCACAGGTCCGTGCTGTCGGCGGCGCCGTCGGTGGGCAGGCCGTAGGCGAGCGTACGGTCGTCGAGCCAGGCGGCCTGGTCGTCCACGCTGCGCTTCTCCGCGAGCGCGTGGTCGCGCAGCGTCCCGAGGTCCATCACGTGCTCGCGCCACAGCGAGGCCCCGGCCCGGACCCGCTTCTTGTACGCGATGCGCGTCTCGTCCGGAGACAGGGAAGGGCATTCGACGTTCTTGACCAGGGTCTTGACGCTGCGCCCCGAGATCGATCCCTTGACCAGGTGGGTCTCGCCGCCGGTGGAGACGGTGGCGTAGAAGGTGTCGTCGTCCTTGGAGAAGGTGACCCCCCAGAAGTTGACGTCCTGGGCGCGGTGCTCCCGGCCGTCCATGTCGATGGCGAACTCCTCCAGGTTCGCCTCCAGCTTCCAGGTGCGGGTGTCCACGATCGCGGTACGGGTGGAGAAGAACGCGGCGCCGTAGGACTCGCCGGAGACGAAGACGGTCCAGGCGGCGAACCGGCCGCTGGGCGAGACGCGGGCCCGGCTCGGGGTGCCCGCGAGGGGGAAGCTGCGCAGCGTGCGCAGTTCGGAGTCGACGATCAGGGCCTTGTTGTCCTGGGCGAGCGCGCCGGGCGTGGAGCGCAGGCACACGCCGGTGCCCGCGGCGGCGTAGAAGCGCTGGCAGCCCAGTTCGGAGGCGGTGCGCGCGGACTCGGGTGCGTCGGCCGGGACCGAGGCGAGGGTTCCGCGGTGCGGTCCCTGACCGCCGTTGAGGAAGGTCAGGGAGCCGGGCCGGTCGAGCGTGACGGTCCCGGCGGCGATCGTCGGACCGCCGGCCGACGGCTCGTCGTCGCGCGTGGCGGCGCGCAGCACCAGTGCGACGGCGAGGCCCCCGAGCAGCAGCACCGCCACCGCGAGGACGAGCAGGCGGCGTGAGTTCGACAGCGTCATCTGGGGGGCCTCACGGGCTTCGGGTTCGACTTCGGTTTCGGGTTCGGGTTCGGTTCGGGTCGGGTGTCCTGGGGCGCTGCCGGGCGCAGGACGAAGCCGGCGACGGCGGCGCAGCACAGCAGCCCGACCGCGGCGGCGGCCAGCGCCGGGCCGGTGCCCCAGAGCGTCCAGGCCGCGCCGAAGGCCAGCGAGCAGCCGAAGCGGGCCAGCGCCTGGCCGGTGCCGACCAGGGCCATGCCGGTGGCGCGCAGCTCGCCGGGGACGGTGGCGGCGACGGCGGCGGGCAGCACGCCGTCGGTGGCGGCGTAGAACATGCCGTGCAGGGCGAGGACGAGGTAGGGCAGGGCGGGCCAGGCGGGGGCCCACAGCAGCAGCCCGTAGCCGGCCAGCAGGAGGGCGTGGCCGGTGAGGAAGACGGTGCGCCGGCCGATCCGGTCGGCGAGGGCTCCGGCGGGCACGGCGAGCAGCAGGAACACGGCGGCGGTGCCCAGCGGCATGAGCGGGAACCACTGGTCGCCGATGCCGGTGCGGCGTTGCAGGAGCAGGTAGACGAAGGCGTCGCTGACGGTGGTCAGGCCCAGCAGGACGGCGCAGACGGCCAGGTTGCGCAGGCGGGGCAGGCGCAACAGGCCGAGCGCGTCGCGCAGTCGTACGGGGGCCGGCCGGTCCGCGCCGGGGACGGCGGCGACCTCTGCGGTGGCCGTGGCGGTGGTGGCGGCCTCTGCGGTGGCCTTGGCTCCGCCGGACGGCCCGGGCCGGGTGTCGCCGCCGGACGGGACGAACAGCATGAGCACCACGACACCGAGTACGGCGACGCAGGCGCTGACGCCGAAGACGGCGTCGTAGCCGTCGACCGTCAGGCTCAGGATGAAGAAGGCGGCGAGCGGGCCGAGCAGCGCCCCGGTGGTGTCCATCGCCCGGTGCACGCCGAAGGCGCGCCCTTGTAACTCGGGCGGTGTGGACAGGGAGATCAGCGCGTCGCGCGGGGCCGTGCGCAGTCCCTTGCCGGTGCGTTCCAGCGTGAGGATCACGCTGATCGGGCCCAGGCTGTGGGCGAACAGGAGCAGCGGTTTGCACAGGGCCGACAGGCCGTAGCCGATGCCGGCGATCAACTTGTGGTTGCGGACCCGGTCGGCGAGGTGGCCGCCGGTCAGCTGCACGAGGGCACTGACCCCGTTGTAGACGCCGTCCAGCGCCCCGAAGCCGAGGGGGCTCAGGCCCAGGCCGGCGATCAGGTACAGGGGTAGGACGGCGGTGACCATCTCGGAGGAGATGTCGGTGATCATGCTGACCGTGCCCAGGGCGAGGACGGTCGAGGCGACCGCGGGAGCCCGGACGGGTCCCCGGTCCGCAGCGGTCTTCGCACCCCCGGGCGCGGGCGCGGAGCGGTCCGCGAGGTACATGCTCTGGAGCTCCCGATGCCGACGGACTGAGTTCACTCGAACGTGCGAGTGGAACCCTAATGGTTGTACGTGCCAACGGTGCGGCGTACGAACAGATTCGGCCGTACGCCCCCGCATCGGCCGGGGGTTCAGCCCTCCCGGCTGCTCTCGTCCCGCAGCCACGTGGAGAAGTCCTGGTCGCGGATGGCCTTCCGGGAGCCCCGGCGGGCGGCGAGCGCGGCCACCACGAACACCACCACCCCCGGCAGTAGCGCCGGTTGGGCCCGCAGCAGGGCGCGCAGATCGGCCGTGCCGGTACGCGCTGTCTGCTCCGACACCTGCTCCGCTGCGGCTTCCGGCGCACCCGCCCGTCGCGCCGCCTGGAAGCGCTCGTACTCGGCGGAGGAGGTCGCCGCGCGGACCCGCCGCCGGATCAGGTCGGACCAGGTGCGCGGCGGGCGGACGACCACCCGGGCCTCCTCGACCACGCGCCGCTCCCCGGGCGCGAAGGCCAGCGACGCGGCCAGGTCGTCGGCCATCAGCGGGGGCAGCGCGGCGATCCGCGCGTGCCCCGCCTCGGTCACGGCGATGACCCCCCGGCCGAAGAGCCCCTCTCGGACGGCGGGCAGCCGCTGCCACACCCGGTAGTACGCCCGCACCGGCCAGGCGCAGCCGCCCAGCGGGACGTCCCGGCCGGGGGCGGCGGCGAGCAGCTCCGGGCTCCGGTCGAGGGTGTCCACCAGGGCCCCCACGTCGGCGGCCCCGACGACGACGTCGGCGTCCACGTACAGCCGGGGGAAACCCCGCGCGTGCTCGTCGCCGACCCGCAGCGCCCGGTGTTTGGAGGGGGTCGGGATCTCGACCACCCGTACGCGGTCGCCGCGCTCGCCCGCCACGCGGGCGGTGTCGTCCGTACAGCCGTTGCACACCACGACGATGTCGGGCCCGGACGCCGAGGTGTCGGCCAGGAGCGCGTCGAGGAGGCGGCCGATGACCCGGCCTTCGTTGTGGGCCGGTATCACGATGCTGGTCACCCGGGCAGTATGCACGGTCGAACACCCGCTCCAGGCGATTACGTCAACTCTGCCCGGGGGTACGCCCGGTGGACTAGATTGAGCGGCGCCGACCGGATTCGGCACGCTTCGGCGGAGCGGTGTCCGGCAGCGGGCTTAGGCGGTAAGCGGTACGGGTTCGGCCTGCTTGTGGGGAACAGGCGGTCGGGCCGGGGGGCGAAGCACACGGATCACGTAGGGCATCGGTTGTGGGGGGCCATCACCGTTGAGCAGGTCACGCACGGGACGCCCAGGCGTCCGGGCTGCCGTCGACGGCATCTCCCTCCATCACACGCGTCCCGGCCATGAGTTGGCGACACGCCGTCCGGCGTGCGCGGAAGGAAGGGAATCGCCGTGAAGGACACCGCGAAGGACGCGGGGCAGGACGCGGGCGCCACCGGCAAGGGGTCCGCCCCCTTAGGTGTCGCCGTGGTCGGTGCGGGCTACTGGGGCCCCAATCTCGTCCGGAACTTCCAGTCCAGCGATCAGTTCCGGCTGCGCTGGCTCTGCGACCTGAACGTGGACCGGGCCCGGCAGGTGCTCGGCGCGTACTCCACGGTCCAGGCGACCGGCGACTACGAGGCGGTCCTCGCCGACCCGGAGGTCCACGCGGTCGCCGTGGCCACCCCGGCGGGAACGCACCTCGACGTCGCACTGGCCGCGTTGCGCGCCGGCAAGCACGTCCTCGTGGAGAAGCCCCTGGCGGCCACGTACGAGGACGGCCTGCGGCTGGTGAACGAGGCCGAGGAGCGCGGTCTCACGCTGATGTGCGACCACACCTACTGCTACACCCCGGCCGTGGGCCGGATCCGCGAGATGGTCCGCTCCGGCGAACTCGGCGAGATCCACTACGTGGACTCGGTACGGATCAACCTGGGGCTCGTCCAGAAGGACATCGACGTCCTGTGGGACCTGGCCCCCCACGACCTGTCCGTCCTGGACTTCATCCTCCCGGACCACGTGCAGCCGGTCGCCGTCGCCGCGCACGGAGCCGATCCCATCGGGGCCGGCCAGTCCTGCGTGGCCTATCTGACCCTCCAGCTGAGCACCGGCGCCATCGCGCACGTGCACGTCAACTGGCTCTCCCCCACCAAGGTGCGCACCACCATGGTCGGCGGGTCCAAGCGCACGCTGGTGTGGGACGACCTCAACCCCACCCAGCGCGTCGCGGTGTTCGACCGCGGAGTGGACCTGAGCGCCCCGCAGGAGATCGGCGCGGACGAGCGCCGGGACATGCTCGTCTCCTACCGGACCGGCGACATGGTGGCGCCCGCGATCGGCGAGAAGGAGGCTCTGCGCAGCATGGTCGAGGAGTTCGCCACGTCCATCAGGACGGGACGGCCGCCGCTGACGGACGGCCGGGCGGGACTGAAGGTGCTGGACATCCTGGAAGCCGCCTCCCGGAGCCTGGAGTTCCGCGGAGCGGTCGTCGGACTGCGCACCGGGCGTTGACCGTCCGCAGTCCGATCACGTGCAAGACCACGACCGAAGATTCAGTGGGGGCAGGGCGTTGAGCAGCGTACGAGGCAAGAGGATTCTGGTCACCGGAGGGGCGGGCACGATCGGCTCGCACCTGGTGGACCTGCTGGTGGACAACGGAGCACGCGAGGTCGTGGTGCTCGACAACTTCGTGCGGGGGCGGACGGCCAACCTGGCCCGCGCCCTGCCGAGCGGGGTGGTGGAGGTCGTCGAGGGCGACATCCGCGACGTGGCCGCGGTGCGCAAGGCGACCGAGGGCGCCGAGCTGGTGTTCCATCTCGCCGCCATTCGGATCACCCAGTGCGCGGAGGAGCCGCGGCTGGCGAACGAGGTCATGGTGGACGGCACCTTCAACGTGCTGGAGGCGGCCGCGGCCGCCGGGGTGGGCAAGGTGATCGCCTCGTCCTCGGCCTCGGTCTACGGTCTGGCCGAGCAGTTCCCGACCACCGAGCGCCACCACCCGTACAACAACGACACCTTCTACGGCGCGGCGAAGGCCTTCAACGAGGGGGTGCTGCGCAGCTTCCACTCCATGTACGGGCTGGACTACGTGGCCCTGCGCTACTTCAACGTGTACGGGCCCCGGATGGACATCCACGGCCTCTACACCGAGGTGCTGATCCGCTGGATGGAGCGGATCGCCTCGGGCGAGCCGCCGCTGATCCTCGGCGACGGCCTGCAGACCATGGACTTCGTCGACGTCCGGGACATCGCGCGCGCCAACCTGCTGGCCGCCGAATCGGACCTGACCGACGAGGTGTTCAACGTCGCGAGCGGCACCGAGACCAGCCTGCTCCAGCTCGCGCACGGCCTGCTGGAGGCGATGGGCGCCGAGGGCCTGGTGCCCGAGCACGGCCCGGCCCGCGCCGTGAACGGCGTCACCCGCCGGCTCGCGGACACCTCGCAGGCCGCGGAGCGGCTCGACTTCACCGCCGAGATCGACCTGCGCACCGGCCTTCGGGACCTGGTGCAGTGGTGGCGGGCCGAGCGCGACGCCGACGCGGCGGCCGCGGAGGCGGGCCGATGAGCGCCCCGGACACCGCCCCCGCCCGGATCCCGGTGATGGTGCCCTGGCTGGGCGAGGAGGAGGCGAAGGCCGCCGCGGACGCGGTGCTCTCGGGCTGGGTGGCCCAGGGTCCCCGGGTCGCCGAGTTCGAGCGGGCCTTCGCCGAGCGGGTGGGTGCCGAGCACGGGATCGCGGTGAGCTCGTGCACCACCGCCCTGCACCTGGCCCTGATCGCCCTGGACCTCGGCCCCGACGACGAGGTGATCGTCCCGTCCCTGTCGTTCATCGCCACGGCCAACGCGGTGCGCTACGTGGGTGCCCGGCCGGTGTTCGCGGACGTCGAGGAGGCCACCGGCAACCTCACGCCGGCCACCGTGGACGCGGTCCGCACGCCGAGGACCAAGGCGGTGATCGCCGTCCACCAGGGCGGGGTGCCCGCGGACGTGCACGCGCTGCGCGCGGTGTGCGCCGACTGGGACCTGGCCCTTGTGGAGGACGCGGCCTGTGGCATCGGCGCGACGGTCGGCGGCAAGTCGGTGGGCCACGGCGCCCTGCTCGCCGCCTGGTCCTTCCACCCCCGCAAGGTGATCACCACCGGCGAGGGCGGCATGCTGACCACGGACGACGCGCAGTGGGCGGAGCGGCTGCGCCGGCTGCGCGAGCACGGCATGAACGTGTCCGCCGCGCAGCGCCACGCGAGCAGCAAACCGGTCGTCGAGAGCTACCTGGAGGTCGGCTACAACTACCGGATGACCGACATCCAGGCCGCGGTCGGTCTGGTGCAGCTCGGCAAGCTGGACGAGATCGTGGCCCGGCGGCGGTCATTGGCGGCCCGGTACACGGAGCTGCTGAGCGGGATCCCGGGCCTGCGACCGCTCCGGGACCCCGGTCACGGCCAGGGCAACTTCCAGTCGTACTGGGTGCTGCCGGCCGAGGACTTCCCCGTGGGCCGGGACGAACTGCTCGCGGCGCTCTCCGAGGCCGGGATCTCGGCCCGGCGCGGGATCATGGCCTCGCACCTGGAGCCCGCGTACGCGGACCACGGCGCGGCGCCGCTGCCGGTGACCGAACGGATCAGCTGCGACTCCCTGATCCTGCCGCTGTTCCACACGATGACGCGGGAGCAGCAGGACCGGGTGGTGGCGGTGCTGCGCGAACAGGCGGGCGGATGAGCGGCCCGCCGCCGCGGACCGAGGACCTGCTGATCGTCGGCGCGGGCGGGTTCGCCCGCGAGACCGCCCAGGCGGTCCTGGACGCGGCCGCCTCGGCGGCCGCGTACGGCCGTGCTCCGCGGTGGCGCCTCGCCGGGCACCTCGACGACGATCCGGGCCTGCACGGCCGGGAGGTCGACGGGGTGCCGGTGCTGGGCGGCAGCCACCTCGTGCACGAGCTGCCGGCGGCCCGGGTGGTGGTGTGCGTGGGCAGTCCGCGCGACTACGCCGTACGAGCCCGCCTGGTGCGGCGCCTGGGGTTGCCCGGCAGCCGCTACGCGACGGTGGTCCATCCCACGGCGGTGGTCTCGGGGTCCTCGCTGCTCGGCGCGGGCTCGGTCCTGCTCGCGCACTGCGTGCTGACGGCCGCCGTCCGGCTCGGGTCCCACGTGGCGGTGATGCCGCACGTGGTGCTCACCCACGACGACCGGGTCGGGGACTTCGCCACGCTCGCTTCGGGCGTCCGCCTCGGCGGCGGGGTGCGGCTGGGGCGCGGGGCGTACGTGGGCGCGGGAGCGCTGGTGCGCGAGGGCACGTCGGTCGGCGCCTGGTCGCTGACCGGTATGGGAAGCACGGTCCTGGCCGACGTGCCGCCCGGTGAGGTGTGGGCCGGGAGCCCCGCCCGCCGGCTGCGCGCGGCGGGTGGCCCGGCGCTCGACGAGCTGCGGGCCGATGGCGAGGAAACGGCCGGCCGTTGGCCGGAGACACGGATGGGGAGCACAGTCGCATGAACCAGATACCGCTGGTCGACCTGAAGGCGGCGCACGCCGAGGTCGCCGAGGAATTACGGGCGGGCTTCGACCGTGTGCTCGCCGACACCGCCTTCATCGGCGGTGCGGAGGTCCGCGCGTTCGAGCGCGAGTACGCCGACTTCGCGGGCGTGGGGCACTGCGTGGGTGTCGCCAACGGCACCGACGCCCTCGAACTCGCCCTGCGCGCGAGCGGGGTGGGCGTCGGCGACGAGGTAGTGCTGCCCGCGAACACCTTCATCGCCACCGCGGGTGCCGTGGCCCGGATCGGCGCCCGGCCGGTGCTGGTCGACTGCCTCCCCGACACCCTGCTGATGGACCCGCGGGCCGCCTTGGAAGCCGTGGGCGCGGCCACCCGCGCGGTGGTCCCCGTCCACCTCTACGGGCAGTGCGCGGACACCGCGGCGCTGGCGGCCGGGCTGCCGGCGCACGTGAAGGTCGTCGAGGACGCCGCGCAGAGCCAGGGCGCGACCCGCGACGGCCGCTCCCCCGGCAGCGGGGGCATCGCCGCGACCAGCTTCTACCCGGGCAAGAACCTGGGCGCGTACGGCGACGCGGGCGCGGTGGTGACCGACGACGAGGAGGGCGCGGACCTGGTCCGGGCCCTGGCCAACCACGGCGGCATCGCCAAGTACCGCCACGACGTGGCCGGGTTCAACAGCCGGCTCGACGGCCTGCAGGCCGTGGTCCTGCGGGCGAAGCTGGCCCGGCTGGCCGAGGGGAACGCGGCCCGCCGGGCCGCCGCCGCGCGCTACGACGAGCTGCTGGGCGACCTCGCAGCCGCCGGGCGGCTCACCCTGCCGGTCACGGCCGCGGGCAACGTCCACGTGTGGCACCTGTACGTCGTACGGGTCACCGGAGCGGACCGCGACGCCGTCGTCGGCAAGCTCAACGCGGAGGGCATCGGCGCGGGCGTGCACTACCCGGCGCCGGTCCACCTGACCCCGGCCTTCGGCCATCTCGGCCACGGCCGCGGCGACTTCCCGCACGCCGAACAGGCGGCGGACCGGATGCTTTCGCTCCCCCTCTTCCCGCAGATCACCGCTGACCAACAGCAGCGGGTCGTGGAAACGCTCCGCAACGCCCTGCGCTGACCCCGCGCTCACGCAAACAATGAGGTCCAGATGAACAGACGGACAAGGTTGCTCCGTTACGGTCTCTTCACCGTGATCGCGGCCTTGATGGCCACGGTCCTACCACCGGCGGTGGTGGCCGGTGCGGTCGATCCCTGCGGTCCCACCACGAACGCGATCGTGTGCGAGAACTCCAAGCCCGGCACGCCGATGGAGGACTGGTTCGCACCCAGCGCGTACGGCGACATCAAGGGTTTCCCGGCCCAGACGAGCGTCCAGGCCGGCGAGACCGTGCAGTTCAAGATCCAGTCGCCGACCGCGTACAAGGTCTCGGTCTACCGACTCGGCCACTACGGGGGCACCGGCGCACGCCTGATGTCGACCGCGGCCCAGACGGCTCAGACGTACCCGGCGAACTTCCTGCCGGGCGGCAACCCGACGACCTGCGCCAAGAAGGCCGCCACCGGCCTGGTCGACTGCGGCAACTGGCCCGTCACCGCGACGTGGACCGTGCCGACGGACGCCGTGTCCGGGCTCTACGTGGTCAACTTCGACCAGGCGGACGGCAACGGCGTGATGCCGTACCCGTTCGTCGTGCGCAACGACTCCAGCCACTCCGACATCGTCGTGCAGACCAGCGACCAGACCTGGCAGGCGTACAACAACTACGGCGGCCAGGACCTGTACGACGGCGGCGGTCCCGCCCCGGACGGGCGGGCGTACGAGGTCAGCTACAACCGGCCCATGGACATCGGCGGGGACAACGGGATCTACGGGTCCGAGTTCCAGATGGTCGCCTGGCTGGAGCGCAACGGCTATGACGTGAGCTACATGTCCGGCATCGACATGTCGGTCCGCGGCGGGACACTGCTGCAGAACCACAAGGTCTTCCTGTCCTCCGGACACGACGAGTACTGGACCCAGGAGCAGTTCACGAACGCGCTGAACGCGCGCCGGGCCGGGGTCCACCAGACGTACTTCAGCGGCAACGAGGTCTTCTGGAAGACCCGCCTGGCGCCGAGCATCGACGGTGCGGGCACCGCCAACCGGACCCTGGTCTCGTACAAGGAGACCAAGCTGTCCTTCCCCCAGCCGAACGGCATCCCCGACCCGAGCGGGATCTGGACGGGCACCTTCATGGACCCGGCCAGCGCCACGAACGGCCGGCCCTTCCAGCCGCAGAACCAGCTGACCGGCTCGATGTTCAGCGTCAACGGCTACCGCAGCGACGCGATCACGGTGCCCGGCACCTTCGCCAAGCAGCGGCTGTGGCGCAACACCACGGTCGCGAACCTCACCCCCTCGCAGACCGCCACCTTCCCCACCGGCACGCTCGGCTACGAGTGGGACAGCGACGTGGAGAACGCCAGCCGGCCGGCGGGGCAGATCACGATGTCCTCCACCACGGTGGACATCGAGGACGGCAAGCTCCTCAAGGACTACGGCAACACGTACGGGAACGGCACCGCGACGCACAGCCTGGTGGCCTTCCGCGACCAGACCTCGCACGCGCTGGTGTTCGGCGCGGGTACGGTGCAGTGGTCCTGGGGCCTGACCAACATGCCCACGGGCAACCCGGACGACGCCGTGATCACCGCGGACAAGCGGATGCAGCAGGCCACGGTGAACGTCTTCGCCGACATGGGCGTCCAGCCCAAGTCCCTGCAGAGCGACCTGGTCGCCTCCACCGCCTCCACCGACGCGGTGGGCCCGGGCGTCACCGTGACCAGCCCGGCGGCGAACGCCACCGTACCGGCGCTGCGGCCCGTGACCATCACGGGCACGGCCACCGACACAGGCGGCGGCGTGGTCGCCCGGGTGGAGGTGTCCACCGACGGCGGCACGACCTGGAAGGCGACCACGGGCCTCGGTTCCTGGAGCTACAAGTGGACCCCGACCGTTCCGGGCACCGCGCAGATCAAGGTGCGCGCGGTGGACGACAGCGTCAACATCGGCGCCACCACCACGGTGCCGCTGACGGTGGGACCCCAGCAGTGCCCCTGCACCGTGTGGCCCGCCGCGGCCGTCCCCGGCACGGTCAACGCCGGTGACGGCAGCGCCGTCGAGCTCGGCGTGAAGATCCGTTCCTCGGTGGCCGGTTCGATCACCGGTGTCCGCTTCTACAAGTCCCCCGCCAACACCGGCACCCACACCGGCAGCCTCTGGAGCAGCACCGGCCAGCGCCTGGCCACCGGTACCTTCACCAACGAGACGGCCTCCGGCTGGCAGCAGCTCAACTTCGCCACGCCGGTCCCGGTCAAGGCGAACACCACCTACGTCGCCTCCTACTTCGCACCGCACGGCGGCTACTCCTTCGACACCACCTTCGCCGGGTCCGACGCGGGCCTGGCCCCGCTCACCGCGCTCAAGAGCGGCACCGACGGCGGCAACGGCGTCTACCGCTACAGCGGCACGGGCGGGTTCCCGTCCACCGCCTCGTCCGGCAGCAACTACTGGGTGGACGCGGTCCTGGACACCTCCACCGCGAGCACGACCCCGCCCACCGTCACCGCCACCTCGCCGCAGTCCGCGGCGACCGGCACCCAGATCACGGCGGGCGTATCGGCCACCTTCAGCAACGCCATCGACGCGGACAGCCTGGCGTTCTCCGTGAAGGACTCCGGCGGCGCCACCGTTCCGGGCACCAAGGTGCTGGGCGCGTCGAACAGCGCGACCTTCACCCCGTCCTCCGAACTGGCCCTGAACTCCACCTACACGGCGTCCGTCCAGGCCTCCGACCTGTGGGGCAACGCCATGGCCGCCCCGGTCACGTGGAACTTCACCACCAGTGCGAGCCCGCCGACCGTGAACTGCCCCTGCACCCTGTGGAACGCCACCACCACGCCGAGCACCGCCAACGTGGGTGACGACGCCAACTCCGTGGAACTGGGCACCCGTTTCCAGTCCGCGGTGAACGGCTACGTCACCGGTGTCACCTTCTACAAGGGCCCCGGCAACACCGGTACCCACACCGGGAGCCTGTGGTCCGCCTCCGGCTCCCTGATCGCCACCGGCACCTTCGGCAGCGAGACCGTGTCGGGCTGGCAGCAGCTGCAGTTCGCCACGCCGGTGCCGATCACGGCGGGCACCACGTACGTGGCCTCCTACCACGCACCGAACGGCAACTATTCGGTGGACGGCGGCTACTTCACCGGCGCCCACCGCTCCTATCCGCTGGTGGCCCCGGCCGACGCGGCCGGCAGCGCCAACGGGCTCTACAAGTACGGGGCGGCCACCGCCTTCCCGACGAACACCTTCGGCTCGGTGAACTACTGGGTCGGCCCGATCTTCACCACCACCGCACCGGCCGCCGCGCAGTCCGGGCCGTCCACGGAGGTGAGCGGGCAGTGAGCACGGTCAGCGTGGTGATCCCCTGCTACAAGTACGGCCACTTCCTGGCGGACTGCGTCAAGAGCGTGCTGGACGAGCAGGAGGGCGTCGACGTCCGGGTACTGATCATCGACGACGCCTCGCCCGACGACTCCGCGGAGGTCGCCCGCGCGCTGGCGGCCGCCGACCCGCGGATCGACGTACGGGTCCACGAAACCAACAAGGGCCACATCGCCACCTACAACGAGGGCCTGCTGGAGTGGGCCGACGGGGACTACGTCGCCCTGCTGTCGGCGGACGACCGGCTGGTGCCCGGGGCCCTGGTGCGCGCGGCGGCCCTGCTCGACGCGCATCCGGAGGCGGGCTTCTGCTACGGCAGGCCGCTGCGCTTCCAGCACGGCGGACCGCTGCCCGCGGCCCGCACCCGCAGCACCGGATCGGTCGTCTACCCCGGACGGTGGTGGCTGGACCGGCGGTTCCGGGAGGGCACCGGATGCATCACCTCACCCGAGGTGGTGGTCCGCACCAGTCTCCAGCGCAAGGTCGGGGGCTACGATCCTGAGCTGCCGCACGCCGGCGACATCGAGATGTGGATGCGGCTCGCGGCGCACGCCGACGTGGGCTACGTCCGCGGGGCCGACCAGGCCTTCTACCGGGTCCACGGCAACAACATGTCCACCACGGACTTCGGCGGCCAGCTCGACGACCTGCGCCAGCGCCTCGTCGCCTTCGATTCGGTGCTGGACAAGTGCTCCGGGCTGTTGCCGGGGGCCGACCAGCTGGCGCTGTCGGCGCGCACCCGGCTCGCCCGGTACGCCCTGCGGCGCGCCTACCGGGCGTACGACCGGGGACGCACCGCGGTGGTGCCGGTCGACGAGCTCGTGGAGTTCGCGGCCGAGTGCTTGCCCGGGGACTACACGAAGCTGGGCGAGTACCGGGCGCTGCTCAGGCGCCGGCGCATCGGGGCGCGCACCATGCCGTACCTCCAGCCGCTCGTGCTCTCGGCCGTGGTCGACCGGGGGCGCGAGTGGCTGTGGTGGCGGTCCTGGAAGCGTCGAGGGATTTGATGACTCGAACGCCGTGTTCAGCGGGTCGCCCCGGCGAGGGCGGCCCGCTCGGGCTCCTCGGCCCGGACCACCGGACCGGCGTCGGCGGCGGCCTCGTGCCGCTGCCGGCGCCGGCTCCGGCGCGTCAGGAGCCGATCGGTCCACAGGGCCACGACCACACCTCCGACCCCGCCCATCAGGGCCGCCCCGGCGAGGCCCCGGCTCTTGTTGCCGGTCTGCACCGCCGCGGTGGGCGGCACCAGCAGCGTCACGCTCATCCGCGCGGAGTCCGGGACCCCCTGCTGCGTCTGCATGTCCGTCAGGTGTTTCGTGTAGATCTCGATGATCTTCCGGACCGCCGTGTCGGCGGAGGCCGGTTCGGCCTGCTCGGCCTGGATCTGGAGCGAGGGGATCAGATAGCGCGGGGTGACGCTGGTCCCGCTGTTCCGCGGGATCAGCCGGTACGTGCCGCGCACTCCGGCGGCGCGCAGCTCCTCGGTCCCTTCGGGCGAGTCCAGCTGCTGGATCGCGGCGTAGGAGACGGCGGCGAGCGGCGGTTGCAGATTGGCCAGTTGGTTGGGCTGGTTGTCCGTCACCGGCGGCTTGAGCACGACGATCGCCGTACTCAGGTACGTCTGCGTGGGGTGCAGCACTTGCACGGCTCCGGCGGCCGCGAGCACCGCCGCCACGATCAGGACGTACCAGCGCCGACGCAGCGCACGGATCAACTCACCAGGCGACACAGGGATTCCTTCCGTTGTGACCGATCCTTCCAGGACACGGGTAGGTCCGCCATCAATTGCGGTGTCCTCGGGGGGTGTTCATGAGCATCGGTGAGATCCTCGCGGTGCTCCGGCGCCGCTGGTACGTGATGGTGCCGCTGACGCTGATCAGTCTGCTCGCGGGGGCCCACCTGTACCGTTCGGTGCCGGTGGCCTACCAGTCGCAGAGCTCGGTGGCGCTGCTCGACTCGACGGCGGTGGCCGAACTGGCCCCCGCCTTCGGCAATCCCATCTCGAACGCCGGCGGTTCGCTGGTGGTCACCGCGGACGTGCTGATCCGGACGCTGTCGGGGACGGACGCGGCACGGGACCTCCAGGGCATCGGGGTGACCGATCCCTACACGGTCGGGTTCGCCGCGAACACCTCGGGTCCGATGCTCACGCTGACCGTCACGGGGACCGACCGGGAGAACGTACTGGAGGAGACCAACAAGCTGACCGCGTTCGCCGGGGAGACGCTCAACGCGCTCCAGGCGGCGGCCAAGGTCAAGCCGGCGTACATGGTGCAGACGGCCCCCGTGGTGCTGCCGCAGACCCCGGTGCCGCAGATGAAGAGCCGCTACCAGCAGGTGCTGGGCGTCGTCATCCTCGGCACCACGTCCGCCTTCACCTTCTCCTTCCTGACGGACGGCCTGCTGGCGGCGCTGCGGCGCAGGCGTGCGGCCGGGGCCGCCCCGGCCCGGGGGCGGGGGCGCCGCAAGCCGTGGGGGCGGCAGCTGGACGCGACGGCCCTGCTGAGCTGCTACCTGGCGCTGGCCTTCTTCATCCCCTCGAACCTGACCCTGCCGGGCATGGGCGGGGTGGGCACCCCGGCCAACGTGTTCGCACTGCTGTGCCTGTTCTGGTACCTGGCGACCTGGATCACCGGCCGGATCCGGCCCGCCCCCGGCACCCGGCTGCCACGGGTGGTGATGTGCCTGCTGGCCTTCTCGGTGCTGGCTTCGTACCTCGCGAACGCGATGCGCGGCAGCTCGCACAAGGAGGTCCTGGCGGCGGACCGCGGGCTGATCGGACTGCTCGTCTGGGTGTCCCTGGTGGTGCTGGTCTCCGCGGGGATCCAGGACCGTGAGCGCCTGGACGTGCTGCTGCGCCGGGCCGTGGTGATGGGGGCGGTGGTGGCCGCCATCGGCTTCTACGACTTCTTCACCGCGACGAACATCGCCGACAGCATCAGCATCCCCGGCCTGCAGTCCAGCGTCGCCCAGATCACCACCCTGGACCGGGGTTCCTTCACCCGGCCGCGGTCCACCACGGCGCAGCCCCTGGAGTTCGGCGGGATGCTCGCCATCCTGCTTCCCTTCGCGGTGCAGCAGGCCTTCGATCCGGTACGCCGGCACCTGCGCGCCTGGCGGCGCTGGGGGCCCGTGGTGCTGATGGGCGGCGCCCTGCCGCTGACGGTGTCGCGGACCTCCATCATCGGGGCGCTCATCGTGATCCTCGTGATGGTGCTGCGCTGGAAGCCGGAGCGGCGGTGGGCCGCGATCGGTCTGCTGATGGGCTCGGTCGCCTGCTTCAAGGTGATCATCCCGGGGCTGATCGGCACCATCACGGCGCTCTTCGCCTCGTTCGTGTCGAACTCCGACAGCAGCACCCAGGCCCGTACCGTCAAGTACAGCGCGATCGTCCCCTATCTCTCCGAACGACCTCTGTTCGGACGGGGCTTCGGGACCTTCCTGCCCGAACTGTTCTTCTTCACCGACAACCAGTACATGCTCACCCTGGCGGAGATGGGCCTCGTGGGGCTGATCGCGCTCCTGGTCCTGCTGTTCACCGGGATCCACCAGGGCGGTGCCATCCGCAGGTTGGCCCGTACCGAGTCCGACCGGGAGCTGGGGCAGGCGTTCTTCGCGTCCGCCCTGGTCTCCCTCGTCATCGCCGCCACCTTCGACGCCCTCAGCTTCCCGATGTTCGCCGGGGTGTTCTTCCTGACGATCGCCGCCGGAGGCAGCTACCTCGGGTTCGTCCGGCGCGCGGCGCCGGAGCCCGCAACCGTGGAGTCCCCATGCAGTTCAGCCAGCCAGCCGACCGCCGACCGGAGCCGGGTGCCGGCCCTGTAGCGGTCCTCGTCGTCACCTGGAACAGCGCCGGGGTGCTCCCGGAGTTCCTCGCCTCGCTGCCCGAGGGCATGGCCGGGCTCGACTGGCGCCTGGTCGTCGCCGACAACGACTCGGCCGACGGCACCGTGGAGCTGATCCGCTCCCTGGCGCCGGACGCGACGGTGGTCCAGACCGGCCGCAACGCCGGCTACGCGGCCGGGGTGAACGCCGCCCTCGGGGCCGCGGCCGCGTGGGAGGGCGGCTTCCGGGCGGCCCTGGTCTGCAATCCGGACGTCCGGATGAGGCGGGGCTGCGCCAAGGTCCTCGTGGACGCGCTGGGCACCGAGGCGCCCGGCGGCGGCCGGGTCGGGATCAGCGTCCCGCTGCTGTACGAGGAGGACGGCCGCACGCTGCTGCTCTCGCTGCGCCGGGAGTCGCAGGTGACCCGGGCGCTCGGCGAGGCGGTGCTGGGCAACCGCCGGGCCGGGCGGTTCCCGCGCTGGAGCGAGATGGTCACCGATCCGGCCGCCTACGGGCGGGCGACGGTCGCGGACTGGGCGACGGGCGCGCTGATGGCCCTGTCCGGGGAGTGCCTGGAGGCGTGCGGGGCCTGGGACGAGTCCTTCTTCCTGTACTCGGAGGAGACCGAGTACTGTCTGCGGGCCCGGGACCTCGGCTTCGTCACCCGACTGGAGCCCTCGGCCACGGCCACCCATCTGGGCGGGGACTCGCAGGTGTCGCCCCGGTTGTGGACCCTGCTGACGCTCAACCGGGTCCGGCTCTACGGGCGCCGGAACGGGGCGGCGGCGACCGCCGCGTTCCGGGCGGCCGTGCTGCTGCGGGAGACCTCCCGTGCGGTGCTCGGCCGGCCCGCGAGCCTGGCGGCCGCGAAGGCCCTGGCCAGCCCGTCCGCGCTGCGGGCCACGCCGGGGCCGTGACGCCCCCGGGGCACTTCAGGGGGCCGGGGGCCGGATTCCGGTGAGCTTGTCGGGGTTGGTGACCGAGAAGACACCGGCGATCCGGTCCCCTTCGGGGGTCAGGTCCACCACGACGACGGCGAGCGGACTGCCGTCCGCGAAGACGAGCGCGCCGGGGTCGCCGGCCACCCGGCGGTAGCGGAGGTCGACCCCCGCCGCCGGTAGGGCGCGGGCCACGGCCATGAACACGGCGGCGACGCCGTCGCGGCCGTGGACGGGGTGGAGACTGACCGCGGGACCCTTGCCGCCGCCGTCGGTCCAGAGCGTCACATCGGGCGCGAGGAGTTCGAGGAGCGTGCGCAGGTCCCCGCCGAGCGCGGCCACGGCGAAGCGCTCGGTGACCCGGGCGTGCAGGTCCGCTTCGGGCCGGTGCCGGGGGCGGCGCGCGTGGACGTGGCGGCGCGCCCGGGTGGCGAGTTGGCGGACGGCCGTCGGCGAGCGGTCCAGGATCCGCGCGATCTCCGGGTGCGCGAATCCGAACGCCTCGTGCAGGACGAACACGGCGCGTTCCAGTGGGGACAGCGTCTCCAGGACGACGAGCAGCGCCATCGACAGCGCCTCGGCCCGCTCGACCCCCTCAACGCCGTGATCGTCTACGGTCGTCAACGGCTCGGGCAACCACGTTCCCACGTAGGCCTCCTGACGCCGGCTCATTTCGGCCCGCCGGGCGAGCGCCTGGTTCACGGCGATCCGTACGAGGTACGCGCGGGCGTTCTCGACGGGCTCCGCGCCCGGCCTGCGGTGCCGGGCGGACCAGGCCAGCCACACGTCCTGGAGCGCGTCCTCGGTGTCGGTGACGCTGCCCAGCATGTTGTAGACCACCGAGAAGAGCAGTTCGCGGTGGCCGAGGAAGCGGTCGGTGACGGAGTCGGTCGGGTGGTGCGGTGGCGTGGCGGTCATGCGTCCTCCTTGTCTGCCGTGACCGAAGAGGTCCGCCGGGCCGGGAGTGTGACACGGGGCGGCCCGGGTGTGAGCCGCGTCACGACGGCCTGCCGCGGTGTCACAGCCGGAGCCGGGTTCGCCCTCTGTGGTGGAGTCCGGGGAGGAAGGGCCTCCCCGGCACGCACGAGGAGGACCTTTCATGCGTACACGGATCCACGGCGTCCGCGTCTTCGACGGCGAGCGCGGCGCCGGTGTCCAGGACGTGGTCCTGGAGGACGACCTGATCGTGGCGGTCTGCGCCCCCGGGGCGGCCGGGGCCGCCGACGTCGAGGTCGACGGCCGGGGCCGGACCCTGCTGCCGGGGCTGATCGACGCGCACACCCACGTCTTCGACGGCAGTCTCGCCGAGGCCCTGCGCCACGGGGTCACGACCGAGCTCGACATGTTCTGCCTGCCGCGCCCGCTCGCCCGGCACCGGCAACTCGCGGCCGAGCGCGACAACGTGGCCGATCTGCGCAGCGCCGGCTCGCTGGCGACCGCACCCGGCGGACACCCGACCCAGCTGCTCGCCGCGCTGACCGGCACGCTGCTCGACCCGGCGGACGTGACGGAGATCGACTTCTTGACCGATCCGGAGCGGGCCGCGGACTTCGTGAAGGCGCGGCTCGCGGAGGGCAGCGACTTCCTCAAGCTCGTCATCGACGACGGGACGGTGCACGGCACCGATCTCCCCGTCCTGTCCCCGGCGGTCGCGGGGGCCCTGACCTCGGCGGCGCGGGCGGCCGGGCTCCGGGTCGTCGCGCACGCGGTCACCGCCGCCGATGTGGTCACCGCGCTCGACGCGGGGGTGGACGGGCTCGCGCACGTGTGGGCCGACCTCGCCCCGCAGGACCCGGCTTCCGTGCGCCTCGCCCGGCGCGTCCGCGACCAGGGCGTGTTCGTCGTGTCCACGCTCGCCTACTTCGAGGCGGTCGATGCCCAGGGGTCCGGCGCGGCGGCCTGCGTGCCCCCCGGCCGGTACCCGGCCGCCGTCGGCGCGCTCCGCGCGCTGCGCGGGGCGGGCGTCCCGCTCCTCGCCGGCACCGACGCCACGCCCTTCGCCCCCGCCCACGGCTCGGGGCTCCACCGTGAACTGGCGCTGCTCACGCGGCACGGCGGCCTGCGCCCGGAAGAAGCGCTGGCCGCGGCGACCGCCCTGCCGGCCCACCACTTCGGCCTGGCCGACCGGGGCCGGATCGCCCCGGGCCTGCGCGCGGACCTGCTGCTCGTGGAGGGCGACCCGACCCAGGAGGTCTCGACCCTCGGCGCGATCGTCGACGTCTGGCGCCGCGGACGGCGGCAGGCCCGCTGAGTCCGGGCCGGCGCACCCGCCGTCTCCCCCACCCTTCCAGGAAAGGAACACACCCGTGTCCCACGAACGTTTCGTCCTCCTCGATGCGGGAGAGGCCCGTCCGGGCCGGATCCCGCTGCCGCCCGCCTTCTCGGTGAAGGCGGCCACGGGGGACACCGAAGGACGCTTCTCCCTGCTCGAAGTGGTGCTGGCGCGGGAGATCCCGCCCCACACCCACCACGTGGCGGACGAGAGCGTGTACGTGCTCGAGGGCGAGCTCCTCGTCGATACCGGGGGCCGCTCCCACACCCTGACCGCCGGACAGTTCGTCCTGCTCCCCCACGGTGTGCCGCACGCGCTGCGTCCCGGTCCGGGCGGGCCGCCGCGGGTGCTGCAGATCTCCTCGCCGGGCGGCTGGGAGTGCTTCGTCGAGGACATGTTCGAAGCCGGGCCGCGGCTCACGGTCGACGGCCGGCTGGAGCCGGCGCGGCTGAACCGGATCGCCCGGCGCCACGGCATCACGTACGAGGAGCCGACCGGCTAGGGTGCCGCTCCGTCCCAACTGGTCCAGAAGCTGTCCGGGTTGACCAGGTAGCGGACCGTCGCCCGGGGCAGGTGGCGCACCTCGTGGCGGCGGGCGTAGCGGCGGATCAGCTCCCAGTCCTCGCGGGGCAGCACCTCGGGGGTGCGGCGCAGCCGGCTGAAGTACAGGGACCGGTTGCGCCGCGCCACGAAGGCGTTGGTGTCCAGGAAGGCCTCGTGGGCGGCGCGGCGGCGGTCGAAGGGCACCGAGAGGACGTCCCGGTCGGTGCCGTCGGGCAGCACCCTGCGCAGTGCGGTGTAGACGGCGTCGGGCCCGTCGGGTGCCTCCAGCGTGGCCAGGGTCTGCTCCAGGTGATCGGGCTCCCAGAGGTTGTCGTCGTCGAGGAAGGCCACGTAGCGCGACCTGGTCAGCCGGATCCCCACGTTGCGCACGACTCCGGCGGTCGCCGTGTTGCGGGCCAGGGAGACCGCGAACAGCCGCGGGTCGGCGGGCAGTTCGGGCAGGCCCGCGCCGTCGTCGACGACGATGACCACCTGGTCGGTGACCGTCTGGCCGAGCGCGGAGCGGACCGCCGCGCGCAGTGCCTCGGGGCGCCGGTGGGTGGGGATGACGGTGGCGACCAGGGCGGCCGGGGGCTCGCCCAGGTCGGCGGCCAGCCGGTGGGTCTCGGCGTCCTCGAAACGGCGCAGCCGCAGGGCGGAGGGGGCCAGCAGGACCTTGTTCCTGGCTTCGAAGAGCACCAGCCAGCCGAAGGTCCCTTTGAGCAGTTCCCAGGGGGCGCGCGCGATCCGGCGCATCATGTCCTGTCGGTCCTCTCGGTGGTCAGGATGCGGGCGGGGGGTCGACGGGCCTGCCGTCGGACATGCGGTTGCCCTTCCACACGTTGCCCGCGCCGCCCGCGTTCCAGGCGGTGGCGGCGCCGTAGGCCCCGGCGGCCGGGTGGTACTGGGTGGAGAAGACGTTGTTCGTGACCTGGATGCCGGTGGCGCCCGGGCCGCCGCCGTAGAGGGCGTACGCTCCCCCGGCCAGCCAGTTGCCGTCGACGACGACGGAGGAGACCACTCCGGTGTCGGCGAACAGGCCCACGGCCGCGGTGGCGCCCCGGTCCACCGCGGTGGGGTTGAGCAGGGTGTTGCGGCGGATGGTGAGGCGCCCCTTGTTGCCGCCGCCGCTGATGACGGCGTCGGTGTGCTGCCATTCGCCGCCCTGGTTGCGGAAGGCGACGATGTCGTGGACGTAGTTGTCGTGCAGGTCGCCCTGGCCCATGGACAGGGCGTTGCCGAACACCGAGATGTCGCACCAGCCGACTTCGATCGAGCTGCCGCCCATGTTGGACACCGCGTAGTTGACGCCTCCGTTGTCGGGGCCCTTGCCGGGCACGGCGGTGATCGTGGTGTGCAGGACCTTCAGTCCGCTGAAGCCGGGGCGCAGGTTGATCCCCCACCAGTTGGTCGAGGTGATCTTGCTGTCGATGACGGTGACGTCGTTGGCGTAGATGTCGAGGGAGCCGCGGATGTCCCAGCCCTTGATGACCGTGCCGTGCTCCTTGACGGACATGTTCCCGGTGTCGTGCCGCTCCAGCTCGATCCGCGGACCGGTGCTGCGCGCATCGGGGAATCCGCAGGTGCCGGGCGAGGTGCAGGCGGGGGTGGGGGCGGTGGGCGACGGTTCGCCCGTTCCCGGCGAGGCGGTCGGGGAGGGCGGGGCCGAGGAGGTGGTCGGCGAGGCGGAGGGGGCCGGGGGCGCCGTGGTGGAGGGGGTGACGGGTTCGGTGGCGCCGGGCGCCGCCGCGTGCTCGGTCACCGCGGTGCTGTCGGCCTTGTAGAGGGTGAGGACGACGGCGAGCACCACTCCGGCGAGCAGCCACGCCGTCAGGCGCCTTCGGTGCTGTGTCACAGCTGTCTACCCTTTGAGTAAGGCGCGGCCGGGCAGGACGCACAGGACGTAGCACAGGGTGCCGGCGGCTCCGGTCGCCAGGAGCGCGAGCACGCTGTCGCCCAGGTACCGCTCCAGGAAGAGGAGTACGGCGGCCATCACCGCGCCGCCGAGCAGCGGCCAGGCGCAGGCCCGAGCGACGGTGCCCACGCGGATGCCGCCGCGGTGCAGGGCGAGGAGGAAGACCGGGACCACGACGACCCCGGCGACCAGGACGTGGCCCTGGGCCACTCCGACGATCCCGCCGGTGCGGGCGCCGATCACGAGGGCCGGGATCAGGATGACCAGCCAGAGTGCCTGGACGCCGATGAGCGAGCTGCGCCGGCCGATGGCCACCAGGCAGTCGTAGGCGAGCTCGCAGCCGATGCGGACCAGGCCGAGCGCCATCAGCCAGGGCAGGGCCCGGGCGGCCGGCAGCCAGCGTTCACCGTAGATGAGCTCCACGACGGGGGCGGCGAGCGCGGCGAGCAGGACGCAGATCGGGACGGTACCGGCCATCACGACGCCGAGGGCGCGGGCGAATCCGGCGGCCAGCGCTTGCGGCGAGTCGGCCAGCCGGGAGAAGCCCGCGAAAGAGACGCGGCGGGCCGCTTCGGAGATGATGCGCACGGGCCAGCCGGAGATGTTGAAGGCGAGCACGTAGAAGCCCAGGGCGAGGGGGTCCAGGGCCGAGCCCACCACCATGGTGTCCACGTTGACCACGCCGAGGGCGAGCATGCTGGCCCCGGCGAGCGGCAGCCCGAACTTCAGCAGGGCCCGGGCCTGTTCCCGGTCCCAACCGAACTTCAGGGTGCCGGGCGCGGCGAGGCAGCAGCCGATGAGCGCGGCCACGTTGCCCACCACGGATCCCCAGGCGAAGCTCATGGCGCCCCAGCCGTCGACGGCGAGCAGCAGGGTCACCGCGGTGCTGAGGACGAAGTTGAGCCCGTCGACGGCCATCCGCCGGCCCTGCGCGAACTCCCGGGTGAGGAAGCCGGCGGGGACCTGGGAGAGTCCGTCGAGGACCACGCACAGGCACATCACCCGCAGGACGCCGGAGGCCTCGGGCGAGCCGAGCACCCCGGCCACCGCGGGGGCGACCGCGAACAGTACGGCGTACAGCAGGCAGCTGGAGGCGGCGCTGAGGGTGAGGACGGTCGGGGCGAAGCGGCGGGGGTCGCCCTCCCAGCGCACGATCGCCAGCGAGACGCCGAGTTCGTTGGCGGAGAGGAGGACCAGCAGGACCGTCTGGGCGATCCCGTACACGCCCCAGGCCTCGGGTCCGAGGAAGAAGCGGGCCAGGACGATGCCGGTGGCGAAGTTGCCGAGGCGCATCACCACGGTGTTGATCAGGCTCCACTTGGCGGCGGAGCCGACCTTGCGCCCCAGTGAGGGCGGCGCCGCCGGGGTGGTGCTCTCGGTGTCCGCCGCGGGGCCGGTCACGGCGATCCGGCCGTACGGGAGCCGGCGGCGGCGGAGCCGGCCGGGTGGGCGACGGTCATGCGCAGGGTGGCCGTCGGGTCACCGGCGTCGGCGTCGGCTCCCTCTCCGCTGTCGCCGCCCTCGCCGGGGGCGGGCCGGTGCTTGCCGGGCGATGCCCCACGGCGCCCCCGGGCCTCCACGAAGAAGGTGGCCACCAGGCTGAGTACGAAGCCCAGCGCGCCCGCCATGACCAGGAACTGGAGCCTGGCCTTGGTCTGCGCCTCCGGCTTCTGGGGAGGCACGATCGTGGCCATCCGGATCATGGCGTCGGGGGTGACCGACTGCTGGGTCTGGAACTCCAGCAGCCGCTTCTCCGCGTACTTGGTGAGGATCTCGTCCGACTTCAGCACGGCGGCCCGGTCGGTCCCGACGACGCTCAGCCACATGTAGGGGCCGAGCGCGTTGTCGGCGATCTTCGCCTCGTGCACTCCGGTGACGCCGAGGGACTTGAGGTCGGCCTTGGCGTCGTCGGAGTTGAGGTTGCGGGCCAGGCCGTCGGCCATGCCGGTGAGCGAGGCCTGGGTGCTCAGGAAGGGGTTGCCGTCGAAGGCCACCGTGGCCTTCTTCGAGTTCAGCAGGGTCACCGTGCTCTGCGACTGGTACTCCACCGGGACCAGCAGGTACACGGCGGCGGTGAGCGCCGCCGTGATCAGCAGTCCGGGCAGCAGCACGTACCAGCGTCTGCGCATGACCCGCCAGATCTCCGCGAGATCCATGGTCTTCCCCTTCGAATTGCGTTTACAGCACGTGCTGCGGATCGGTGGCCGCCCCGCCCGACACGAGGTCGGTGGGGCGCGGCCGGGTGTGCGCGGGCGGTCCGTCGAGCAGGACCGCGGCGATGCGCTCGCTCGCCCGGCCGTCCCAGAGTTCGGGGCAGCGCGGCGCGGGCGGATCGTCGAGGACCCGGTTGACGGTGGCCGTGATGCGCTCCGGGTCCGTGCCCGCCAGCACGTTCGTGCCCTCCTCGACGGTGATGGGGCGCTCGGTGTTCTCCCGCAGGGTCACGCAGGGCACCCCCAGGGCGGTGGTCTCCTCCTGGATGCCCCCGGAGTCGGTGAGCACCACGCGCGCGGAGTCCTGCAGGGCGATGAAGTCGAGGTATCCGGCGGCCGGGACCAGCCGGATCCCGCCGGGCACGCCCAGTTCGGCGAGCCGCTCGGCGGCCCGCGGGTGCACGGGCAGCAGCAGCGGACAGCGGTCGGCGATCTCGCCCAGGGCCTTCAGCAGGCCGCGCAGCGCCCCGGGGTCGTCCACGTTGGCCGGCCGGTGCAGGGTGACCAGGCCGTATCCGCCGCGGGTGAGCCCGTACCGGTCCAGGACGTCCGACTGGCGGGCCCGGTCCAGGTTGGCGAGGAGGGTGTCGATCATGACGTTGCCGACGACGTGGATCTGGTCCTCCCGGTAGCCCTCCGCCCGCAGGTTCACGGCGGCGTCGGGCGAGGGCGCCAGCAGGTAGTCGCTGAGCCGGTCGGTGGCGACCCGGTTGACCTCTTCGGGCATGCTCCAGTCACGGCTGCGCAGCCCGGCCTCCACGTGGGCCAGCAGGGGGCCGGCCTTCGCGGTGACGAGGGCGCAGGCGAGGGTGGAGTTGATGTCGCCGACCACCACGACGGCGTCCGGGGCGAGTTCGTCGATCAGCGGCTCGAAGGCGGCCATCACCCGCCCGGTCTGCTGGGCGTGGCTGCCGGATCCGGCGCCCAGGTAGCGGTCGGGCGGGCGGATGCCGAGGTCGCGGAAGAACACGTCGTTCATCGACTCGTCGTAGTGCTGCCCGGTGTGGACGAGGATCACCTCGGCGCCGCGGCGCTCCAGTGCGTCCATCACCGGTTTGATCTTCATGTAGTTGGGCCGGGCCCCGGCCACGCAGACGATCCTGGTCACGGGGTCAGAGCACCTCCACGGTGGGTCCGGAGACCCGGTTGCGGCAGTCGAGGACGAAGGAGGCGTGCTCGGTGACCATCTGGTAGTCGAAGGAGTCGTGGTCGGTGAGCAGGACCACGACGTCGGCGGCCGCCAGCTCCTTGCGGGTCGGCTCGACCCGCACGAGGCGGGCGTCGACCTTGATGCTCTCGACCACGTGGGGGTCGGCCGCGCGGACCTTCGCGCCCATGTCGAGGAGCAGCTGTGCGATCCGGACGGCGGGCGACTCGCGGGCGTCGCCGGTGTTCTTCTTGTACGCGAGCCCCAGCAGCAGGACCTTGGAGCCGTTGACCGAGCGGCGCTTGGCGTTGAGCGCGTCGATCACGCGGCGCGTCACGTACTCGGGCATGTGGTTGTTGATGTCGTTGGCGAGTTCGACGAAGCGGAAGTTCTGGCCGAGTTCGCGCTGCACCCGCCAGTTGAGGTACGAGGGGTCGATCGGCAGGCAGTGTCCGCCGACGCCCGGGCCGGGGGTGAACTTCATGAAGCCGAAGGGCTTGCTGGACGCCGCCTCGATGGCCTGCCAGACGTCGATGTCCAGGTGGCGGGCGAACATCGCGATCTCGTTGACGAGGGCGATGTTCACGTGCCGGAAGGTGTTCTCCAGCAGTTTGGCCAGCTCGGCCTCCTTGGGGGAACGCACCGGCACGGTGGTGTCGACGAGGTCCCCGTAGAAGGCCTCGACGGCCTTCAGGGAGCGGGCGTCGACGCCGGAGACCACCTTGGGGGTCTGCTGGAAGCCCCAGACGGTGTTGCCGGGGTCGATGCGCTCGGGGCTGTAGCCCAGGTGGAAGTCGGCGCCCGCGGCGAGCCCGGAGCCGTCCTCCAGGATGGGTGCGAACAGCTCCTCGGTGGTGCCCGGGTAGGTGGTGGACTCCAGGATGACGGTGGCACCCGGGCGCAGGAAGCGGGCCAGGGTGTGCGCCGACTCCTCGATGTAGCGCAGGTCCGGGGCTCCGTCCTGTAAGGGGGTGGGTACCGTGACGACGGCGACGTCGAAGCCGCCGCAGTCCCGGGCCAGTTCGCTGGGGCGGTAGGTGCCGCGCGCGAGCGCACGGGCCAGCCGTTCGGAGGAGACGTCCTCCACGTACGACTCACCGGCGGCGAGGCTCTTGACCCGCCGGGTGTCCACGTCGTACCCGATCACCTGGTGTCCGACTTCGGCGGCCCGGATGGCCAGGGGCAGTCCGACGTATCCCTGTCCCACGACGACGACGCGCATCAGTAACTCCTGTTCGCGGAAGCGGAAGCGGAACCGGCAGACGGTGTGCGGTGGATGAGTTCCCGGACCGTCATGAGGAGGAAGGCCGCATTGGTGGTGAGGTAGCGCTTGCCCAGGCGGCGCGGTTCCTGGAGGGTGCGGTAGAACCATTCGAGCCCCATCCGCTGCCAGACCAGGGGGGCCCGCTTGGTGATGCCGGCGAGGATGTCGAAGGAGCCGCCGACGCCGTGGACGACGTGCGCGCCAGTGCGCTTGCCGTAGCCGGCGGTGAAGATCTCCTTCTTGGGCGAGGTCATGCCGAGGAACAGCAGCCGCGCCTGGCTGTCGGCGATCGCGTCGGCGATCGCCTCCTGGTCGCCGTCGCCGAAGTAGCCGTTGCGGCTGCCGGCCACCCGAAGCTTCGGGAAGCGCTCGGAGATCTGCCCGAGCATCATCTCCAGCACGTCCTCCTGGGCCCCGAGCAGGTAGACGGGGATGTCCGCCACCTCGGCGGCGGCCAGCAACCGCATGAACAGGTCGATTCCCGCGACCCGTTCGGGCAGCCTGACGCCCAGCACCCGGCCGGCCCAGACCACCGCCTGGCCGTCGGCCAGGACCAGGTCGCAGCCGGCGACCGCCTCGGCGAGGAGGGGGTCGCGCCGCATGTTGACCAGCTTGGCCGCGTTGACCATGCCGATCTCGATCTGTTCTCCGCGCCGCACCGCGTCCAGGCAGCGTTGCACGGTCTCGTCCATGGTCAGCGGGTCGAGCGGGACCCCGAAGAGGGACTGTCGTCGTGTCATCTCTGGGGCCCTCCGAGCCAGGCGAAGAGCATCCAGCCGAACTCGTACGGGCGGCACTCGCGGTCCAACGCGCCGGGACGGAAGATCCGGTCGAGCGGGGCGAGCCGTGCTTGCGGTGCCACCTTGGTGGTGAGCCCGCGGGCGGCCCGGACGGCCTTCTTCGGGTCGCCGCGGTAGACCTTGCGCCAGGTGACGCCGAAGTCCTCGCGGATCATCGACTCCCGCGGGTTCCCGTGGGGATCCGCGAGTTCGGGCACGTCGGTCATCCAGCGCAGCCCGCGGCGGATCGCAGCACCGAAGTCCGTACCGCCCGCCTCGGCCAGGTCGAACAGTGCGGTCGGGGCCATCGCGTGCTGGTGCACGCTGTAGACCGGGTACCCCTCCACCAGGCCGCCCTCGCGGGCGTCGTAGTGCCACCACCACTGTCCGCCGTCGCCCTGCAGTTCGCAGATGCGGGCGGCGCAGGCGTCGGCGGCCGCGAGGGCCTGCGGGTCGTCGCCGCTCGCGTGCAGCCGGGCCAGCGCCTGCAGCGGATAGGTCTGGTCGGCGAAACAGGCCACGTGGGACCGGTAGCCGGGGACCAGCCCGGGCTCGGTGGCGTGCGGGAAGAGCGGGCTGTCGCCGACCCTGGCCGCCAGCAGCCGTACGCGGGCAGCCGCGAGGCGCTCCTCCACGTCCACCGCGGCGCGCGCGGCCGCGAGTGCGGAGAGCACCCAGGCCGCCTCGACCGTGTACTGCGGTCGCCCGGGTACGTCCAGCGCGGCCACCCGGTCGAGGGCGTCGGCCAGTTTGGGATGGCCGGTCTCCGCGGCGGCCCAGGCGATGAGCGCCGCGTCGCCGAGGTTCGTCACCCCGGGCAGCCGCTCCACGAGCACGCCCGTGAACTCCTCGGCGGTGCGCCCGCCGAAGAGCGGGCGCTGGCGGTCCTCGGGCAGGAAGCGGGCTCCCAGCGCGGTGATCGCCGCGTACCGGGTGCTCGTTCCCCGCTGCTCGAGGACGGGAGTCCCCTCGGTCGAGATGACCCCTGCCCGGGTGAAGACGAAGGTCTCCGCCTCCGGCAGGTACATCGCCGGAAGCCCCGCCTCGGCCAGCGCGAGCAAGCGCTCGGCGAGGGCGTGCAGCGACGGATCCTCGTGGGCCAGTGCTCCTAATCGTGTGGTGTTCATCGGGTCCCCACCCCGATTCCCCTGGTGCTCCCCGCACCCCGTATGTCCGAGCTGTACGGCTCCAACACACCTACCCCCTCTGTTCGTTCTCCTCGGACGGACCTGGCGGTCGTCACTCCGTGGAGGGGGACTGCGCATGACGGCGTCCGCGCCCGCGGCGATGTCACGCCGACGGCACGAACCGTCCGGAGGCCGCGTCTGGATCCCCCCAGCGATGCCTCGGACCGGGACACGTGTGAACGGCAGTGTCAGCAGGCGCAGGTGTGCCCGCGCCGGCATGGCACTGCCCCGGTGCCCTCGTCGTACACAACCCCCCACTGAACATGGCCTGTTGCCTGCTCAGATCCCGTGTGCAGGGACACGTTATGCCCACGGATGTTCATTGATTGTGGTTTTGAGGAAATGCCGGTGCCCTAAATTGCCGACATTCCGTCAGGTTCGCTCGATGAGCGAGCCGTCCTTCTCGTCGTGCAGCGCTCCGGTGCGCGGACACTCCCAGGTGCCCGGTTCCCCCTCGCGCTCGACCAGGCGGACCCCGGCCCGGCCCACCCAGCCGATCCGGCGGGCCGGTACGCCCGCGACGAGCGCGAAGTCCGGTACGTCCTTGGACACCACGGCGCCGGCCGCGACGAGCGCCCAGCGCCCGACGCGCACCCCGGCCACGCACACCGAGCGGGCCCCGAGCGAGGCCCCCTCGGCGACCACGACCCCGGCGGCCTCCCAGTCGCCGTCGCGCTTGATCCGGCCCTCGGGGTCGACCGCGCGCGGGTAGAAGTCGTTGGTGAGCACCGCCGCGGGGCCGATGAAGACCCCGTCGCCGAGGACCGCGGGCTCGTAGACGAGTGCGTAGTTCTGCAGCTTCACGTGGTCGCCGATCCGTACGCCGGGCCCTACGTACGCCCCGCGTCCCACGATGCACCCGCGCCCGAGCCGGGCCTCCTCGCGGATCTGCGCCAGATCCCAGATCGTGGTTCCCTCACCGAGCTCGGCGCTCTCGTCGACCTGGGAGGAGGGTTGGATACGGACACTCACGGCGCGGTCCCCTTACGGCTGCGAGGCATGCGGAAGCACGGATGCACGGTGTACGGACGTACGCAGTGCGGGTGTACGAAGCGAGCATATGCGCCGACGGGTCGCCCCACCCGCAGATCAACCGACTGTTCACGCAACGCACTTGACCCCGGGCCGGGGCGAGGGGTCGGAGGCGGGCGCGCGTGAGCGGAACCGTGCTCCCGCTCACGCCCGCGTGCACCGGAGGGCGTAAGGAGGTGAAACCCGATCGGGCTTGCGGCGTTAGAGGGGTGGCCCGCCGTTTCGCCCGCGGCGCAGACGAGAGTACGAGGAGCACGATGACAGACCCGAGGCCGGCCGGACGTGGTCGGATGAAGCTGGCGGCCCGGTGCCGGGTGGCCACGGAGGCCCCCGCCTTCGGGATGGTCGTCTTCTGCGCGATCCTCTTCAACGCCGCGCTGATGGGGGTGGAGACGTACAGCGGGCTCGCCGCGGAGTACCGGCTCGTGCTACAGGGAGCGGAGAACTGCTGCCTGGCCCTGTTCACCCTGGAAATGCTGCTGCGCGTGGGCGCCTGCGCCGACCGGCCGAAAGCATTCTTCCGTGACCCGTGGAACCTCTTCGACCTCGCGGTCGTGGCCTCCGCCTTCGTCCCGCTCGTCCGGGAGAACACCACCCTGCTGCGGCTGCTGCGCCTGGCCCGGGTCCTGCGCACTGCCCGCTTCCTGCCCCACCTGCGCATCCTGCTGATCGCCGTCGGCCGCAGCCTGCCGGGCACCGCCAGCTTCCTGTTCGTCGGCGCGCTGGTGCTGTACGTGTACGCCATGGTCGGCTGGGTGTGCTTCGCGCGGTCGGACCCCGGACACTACGGCTCGGTGGGCCGCGCGATGCTCACGCTCTTCCTGCTGACCACGCTCGACGGCCTGACGGACGCCGTCCGGGCGGGACTGCAGATCTCCCGGCTGAGCATCATCTACTACGCCTCCTACGCGCTGCTGGCCTCCTTCGTACTGGTGAACGTACTCATCGGCGTCGTCCTCAACTCCCTCGACGAGGCGCGCGAGATGGAGGACGAGGCGAGCCGCGCCCCGGCGCCGGGCACGGATCCCGACGTCCGGGCGCGGATCGCCACCGCCCGCCGGGCCCTGGACGAGATCGAGGCGAGCCTGCCGGTGGCGGCCGACCGGCCGAAACGGCAGCTGGAGGCGTCCCGCACCGGGCCGTGAGGGCCCGGCGACCGCATCACCGGCTACGCCTCGGCGTCGAGCAGCCGGATGTCCCACGTGCCGTCCGAGCGCCGGACCGAGGTCCAGCCGTCCGGCGGCGCCACGAAGGGGAACTGGCCGACGAGCGAGTCCGCCTCGAAGAGCACGCCGTCGAAGCGGACCCGGCCCCGGAAGCTCGCCCGCGCGAAGTCCACCGGCGCTTCGAAGACCGCCCTGTTGGACAGCAGCCCGCCCTCCCACTCCGCGGACGCGAAGGAGACGGCCCCGGCGAAGCCCGCCTCGGTCAGCATGGCCAGGCCGCCGAAGAACGTGCGGGAGAAGTCCGCCGTCCCGGCCACCCGTACCCCGTTCAGGTCCGCGGACGCCGCCAGCACGGCCCGGGCGAAGGAGACGTCACCGAGGAACGCGGCGTTCTTGAACCCCGCCGAAGCGTGGAAGAGCGTCCGGCGGAACGTGGCGGTGCGGTGGAAGCGGCACCGGTCGAAGTCACCGACGCGCTCGAAGACCGCGCCGTCGAGGGAGACCGGGCCGGCGAAGGTGGCTCCGGCGAAACCGGCCCGGCCCGCAAAGGAGGCCCGGACGAAGGACGCGCGGTCCGTGAACTCGATGTCCGACCGGTTCCAGCCGTCCACGAAGCGTGCCCGGTCGAAGTCCGCCGGCCCCAGTGCGGCGGGCCCCGGAACGCCCGGCTGCAGCGCCGTGAGGAGGCGGGGCAGCAGGCCGTGGTCGAAGGTGGTGCCCCGGAGGTCCACCGGCGCCCCCGGGGACAGCGTCCCGAGGTAGGCCTCCTGGTCCTCGATCTCCAGATGGGCCAGGCACCGCTCGTAGCCCGGCAGCCGGATGCCGATGCAGGCCCGCGGGTCGACGGGGGACGTCCGAAGTCCGCAGGTCGGCCAGCCGATGCCCTCGTCCAGGAGGCCGTCCGCCTCCGTCAGCACCTGCCCGAGCACCCCGGCGGGCGCGTGGTCGTCGGAACACACCCAGCCCTCGTCGGCGCCGCCCACCCGGTGCAGGGCGAGCCGGGCCGGCGAGCCGAACACGTCACCGAGGTCCTCGTACAGGCGGTGGGAGACGGCGAGGACGAGCGCCCCCGGGCGCACCCTCCGTCCCAGCAGGTCCGCGATCGCGGGGTGCCGCACCAGTCGGGCGCTCTCGTCCGTGTCACCTCCCACGGCCACGCCGAGCGGGGGGTGCATTCCGTCCATGCGCCGGAATCCGTACCGGGTCATGGCTCCGGGCAGTTCGAGCAGGAGCCGGCCCGCCTTGGCGTGGGCACCCGGCGCGGCGAACGTGACGAGCAGCGGAGCGTCCCCCTCACCGCCGGTCAGCCGCCCGGTGACGCCCGTGTCCGCCATGAGCTCGGCCAGCATCGTGTGCGTCTCCGCCGCCGCCGAACTCCCGATCGGGACCACGCCGTCGGCGCCGGGCAGCACCGCGAGGCACACCGCGGTCCCCGTGTCCTGGGCCCGTGCGGAACCCTCCAGCGCGGCCCGGAAGCCCGGTTGTTCCATCAGGGCGTCGGTCAGCAGGAACACCAGGCGGTTGGGCGAGACCGTGTGGACGACGCCGACCAGCGCGCCGCCCCGGGAGACGGGGCCGCCGCGGTAGTGCGTCCAGCCCTCCGGCTCCGCGGACAGCCGGACGACCTCGCCGTTGAGGTCACCGCCGTGCGGCAGCACCTCACCCGTCAGGGAGACCGGGTCCCCCTGGTCCGTGCGGCCGTCGATCCGGACCTGGGCCAGCTGGTGGTCCGCGGGCAGCCAGGGCAGCGGCTCGGCGCCGACCGCCGGGTCCATCAGGTCCTCGTCGGCCTGGAGCAGCAGCATCCGGGGCGCCGCGTCGTCCCACCACACCGCCCGGCAGGGGACCTCCCGGTCGCCGGGCCGCACCCAGGCCACCGAGCCGGCGGGGGGCGCCGCGTCCCCCACCGTGAGGACGAGGCGCCGGGTCAGCAGGGTGCCGACCTCCTGCGGCTCGGGCATCCCGTCGTAGCGGACCCGTACGACCCGGTCGGCCAGGCCCGGCTCCCGCGGTGGCCGCGCCGCGAACGGCAGGGCCCCCTCGGCCACCCGGCGCACGCCCTCCCGGCCCGTGGTGACGCGGGTCGCGGAGAAGTCCGGGCCGGTGCGCCGGTTGCGGGACACGAACTCCCACACGCGGCGCCGGACCAGCTCCCGTACGGCGGCCACGTCCCCGCGCAGCTGCGAGCCGAGCAGCGCCTCCCGTACGCCGGGGAGGAACTCGAACTCCACCTCTGCGGGGTCCTGTTCGTCCTCCCAGGCTTCGAAGAGCCCGCCGAGGGCGACCTCGGCGAGGTGGCCGTGCTCCGAGTCGCGCAGCAAGGAGCGCCGGACCAGGGTCATCACCGGCAGGGTGAGCGGTACGGCGGCCAGGTGGGCGGCGAGCTGCTGGGCCGTCGGCGAGGCGCTCGCCCGGAAGTCCTCCACCACCTCCAGGGCGCTGCGGCCGCCGCCGGGGGCCGGATCGTCCGGG
Organism: Streptomyces sp. NBC_00273; assembly: GCF_036178145.1. Classification (NCBI taxonomy): domain Bacteria; kingdom Bacillati; phylum Actinomycetota; class Actinomycetes; order Kitasatosporales; family Streptomycetaceae; genus Streptomyces; species Streptomyces sp. NBC_00273. The sequence goes on from NZ_CP108067.1 coordinate 2,850,600, forward strand.
GCGCCCGCGGCGGCGGGTTCCGGGTCCAGGCGCAGGCAGGCGAGGCGCCGCCACCGGCCGTCCCCGGAGACCACCCGCACCAGCCGGGCCAGGCTGCCGGAGGCGACACCGACCACGGGGACGACGGCCGGGACCGCGGTGCGGCGGCGTCCGGCGCGGGCGCGGCGGGCAGCCGGGATCCGCTGCCAGGAGCGGGTGGCGGCGGCCGGCCGGTCGGCGCGGACGGCGAAGGGGACGGGGCGGACGGCGCCGCGCGTCCAGAGCCGTTCGGGCAGGACGTTCAGTACGGCGACGGCGTTGTGCGCGCACCAGTGCCGGAGCATGCCCTGCACCGGGGCCTCGCGCCAGCCGCCCGCCACGGTGTCGGAGAGGACGAGGATCAGCCGGCGGCCCGCCGGGTCGGCCAGTTCCTGGGGGTTGCGGGGCGGACCGCCGTGGCCGCGGGTGACCATCGGGGTGGCGCCGGGGCCGGTGCCGGTCAGCTGCCAGGTGCGCACGTCGCGGAAGACCCCGCTGCGGGTCAAAACGCGGCGGAGCTCGTCCACGTGGTCCGCCCAGAGCAGCATGGAGCGGTGGGTGTCGACGACCAGGGCCAGGTCCAGCCAGCGGCTCTCGGCGGGGCGCAGGACCGGGGTCGTCACCATGCACTCGATGCTGCGTTCCACGGTGAGCTGCTCGTCCAGTTCCTCCCCGGGGCCGCCGATGGAGCGCCTCCCGACGGGCCGTAGGGAGCGCATCAGGGCGAGCGGGTCGTCGAGGGAGGCGGCCCGCGGCAGCCGCAGGGGCGAGCCCCGGCGCCGGGCGCCGCCGTCGTCCGGTTTCCCGGTGGGGTCGCGCCGGGCGGCCGGGAAGAGTTGGACGGCCGGTTCGCCACCGGCGGGGGTGCCGGGCCCACGTGGCGCGCCGGACTCGGGCGACGGGGTGCCGGGCGGGAGCTGCTCCCCCGGCGGGTCGGCGCCGGGGGCTGCGGGCGGGCGGGCCTCGCGGCCCGCGTCGACCCGGGCCGCGAGCCACAGGATGTCGGCGATCTCCTCCGCCCCGATGCCGGTGTTCGGGGCGCTGCCGTCGGCGAGGGCCGCGAGCAGCTCCTCGATCACGCCGTGGGCCCGGTCAGGTGCTGCATGACGGTGGCGAGGAAGCGTTCGCGGTCCGCGGGCGCGGACCAGGCACCGGCGAGGCGGAGCTGGATGGCGTTGAGGAGCTGGTCGGTGGCCAGGTCGCCGTCCTCGCCGCGGTCGAGGAAGGCCTGGACGAGGTCCTGGTACTCCTCGCCGGATTCGATGTCGACGCCGAGCCGGCGGCGCACGATGCGGGCGAGCTTGTCCGGTCCGGGCGGCTCCAGGTGGAGGCGGACGCAGCGGCGCAGGAAGGCGGGCGGGAAGTCGCGTTCGCCGTTGCTGGTGAGGACGACGACGGGGAAGTAGCGGCACTGCACGCGGCCCTGGGCGATCCGTACGACCGCGTCGGGGTCGTCGTCGGTGCCGATCGCGACGGTGGGGTCCTCCTGGGCGAGGCGGGCGAGTTCGGGGATCAGGAAGCCGCCGTCCTCGAAGACGGTGAGGAGGTCGCCGGGGAGGTCGATGTCGCTCTTGTCGATCTCGTCGACGAGCAGCACGCGGGGGCGGTCCTGCGGGAGCAGGGCGGTACCGAGGGGGCCGAGGCGCAGGTAGCGGGAGATCGAGGGGGCGGACGGGGCGGGGGCGGTGTCCGGCGCGGGCCCGGCTCCGGTCGCGGCGGGCTGCGCGCCCGGGGTGCGCAGCTGCTCCAGCCCGGCCTCCTGGAGGCGGCCGATGGCGTCGTACAGGTACAGCCCGTCGCGCAGTACGGTCCGGCTGGTGATCGGCCAGTGCAGTACGGGCCCCAGGTTCAGGTCGGAGGCGATGCTGTAGGCGAGCGTGGACTTGCCGACGCCCGGTTTCCCGGTGACGAGCAGCGGCCTGCGCAGGTGCAGCGCCGTGTTGACGACGTCCTTCTCCGGTTCGTCGGGCACGTAGCCCTCGCCCCGCCGCCAGGTGCGCTCCCAGGCCGCTCCCGCACACCCGGGCGGCGCGTATCCGGGGTCGGGTGCGCCGGTGAAGTCCCGCCAGGGTGGCGGGAATCCGGCCTCCAGGCGGGCACGCCGGTCCGCGCGCTCGCCGGTCCCGTGGTACAGCCACCAGTCCTTCACCACTGCCTCTGCCTCCATCGTCGGTTCCGCCGTGTGTCGGTGGTCGGGGTCAGGCCAGGGACCGGAGGCCCGGCATGTCGTCGGGATCGTCCCACAGGAGCACCAACTGGTCTCCCCCTGCGGATGGTTGGTGGGCGCGTGCGGCTCCTCCGGCGGCGCCGGCGGCCGCCCGGCGCACCTCCCGCACGCGTGCGGGCAGGGCCAGCACGTCCAGTGCGCCGGGGTCGGGGCGGCCGTCCGGTCCGGCCGGGGCCAGCAGGTCGAGGAGCGCGGGCGCGGGCAGGCCGCCCCCGCGCCGCCATACGGCCACCGGGAGCCCGCCTTCGAGCACGGCCTCCAGCAGTCCGGCGTGCGGGGCGGCCGTGGTGTGTGCGAGGACGCAGGCGGGCGGCGGCTGCGCGGCCAGCTCGATGCCGAGCGCGTCGGTGACCTCCTCGTCCGCGACGACCCGTACGGCGTCGGGGTGCCGGCCGCCCTGGGCGTGCAGCCAGCGCCAGGTGCCGTGCCACTCGGCCCGGGTGTCCGTCCGCTCCTGCGGGCAGCGCACCACCACCTGGTGGAGCAGGCCGAGGGCGCGGCGGCGGCCGGCCGGGCCGCGGGGCACCGGCCACTGGTCGAAGTCGGCGTCGAGCAGCTCGTACGGCACGTGGAATTCGATGCGGTCCACCGCGGCGACGGACGGCTGCCGCCCGGCCCCGCCCCCGCCGTCGCCGTCGCCCTCGCCGGCCGCCTCCGACGCGCCGCCGATGAGGGCGAGTTGCCGCACGAGCTGCTCCCGTACCTCGTCCAGTGCGACCGGCGCCCCCTCCGACTCCCATATGTGCCGGGCCCGTTCGCCCCGCAGCCACATCCGGGCCAGGAATCCGGGCTCCCCACCCGGCGGTGCTTCCAGCCGGACGTGCACGACCGTCCTGCGGGCCGGGGGCGGCGGCGGGGGCAGCACCGGCAGGGCGAGGCGCTCGCGGGTGGCCCGCACCCAGTCCCCGAGGCGGGCCGCCCACCGCGCGTCGCCCGCGGCGGCGGCCCGGTCCGCGAGGAACCGTACGAAGGGCACCGCCAGCGGCATACCACCGCGCCCGCCCTGCCGCTCGTCCAGGTCCTGGACCACCTCCAGCAGGCCGTCCCCCGGCAGGCCGCCGCGCGCCGGGGTGGTGCAGCCGGCCGCCTTGAACGCCCAGGCGTAGGCCTCGTAGGCGCAGCGCGGCAGCTCGCGGCCCTCGAAGAGCTCGCCGAGCCCGTCCCAGGCCGCTTGGTCGAGCTTGGCGGCCCGGGGCAGTGCGGCCCGGGCCAGGTCGTCGTCGAGGAAGGAGCAGGCGTCCCAGTCCCGGTCGACGATGAACTGCGGCAGCTGCCAGCCCTCGCCGCGCTCGCGCAGTTCCTGGAAGGTGCGGTGGATGCTGAGGGCGGCGCCGGGCAGCCCGCTGACGCTCTCCCGTACGGACCGTCCGTCCAGTTCGCCGAGCAGGGCCTCGGTGAACCGGCCGGCGCCGCGTTCGGGGTCGTTCTGCGCGACCTCGCCCTCGCGGGAGGCGTAGAGCCGGAACTGGCGCCGGCCCGGCACCGAACTCCCGCCCCCGTAGTCGGTGTTGCCGAAGTTCCACCGGGTGTCGCGGGGCGCGTCGACCCGGCAGGAGTCCACGAGTGCGGCCTGGAGCGGGAAGCGGCGCTGTTTGACGAGGTCGGTCCGCCACCAGCGCAGTGCGGAGTCGAGGTTGAGGTGCCTGATCTGGCTGGGGCGGGCGTCGGCGCAGGGCAGCATCAGCTCCTGGCGCGGCCCGAGGTAGCCGTGTCCGGCCCAGAAGATCCAGAGCAGGTCGCCGTCGCACTGCGGGAGTTCGTCGAGGAGCGCCGATTTCACGTTCTCCTCGGTCGCCGGCCGGTAGGCAGAGCGCAGGGCGGTCATCGCCGGGGAGTCCGTCCAGTCGAGGTCGCCCGGTTCGTCGAGCGGGGAGAGCAGCAGCCGGACGTTGCCGGGCGGCACCTCGGCGGGGCCGGTCAGCCACCGGGCGAAGCGCAGGGCGTCGCGGGCCGGACCGCGCAGGTTCCAGCGGTGGCTGATGTCGTAGCGCTCGACCCCGGCGACGAGCGCGAAGGTGCGCTGCGGCCCGAGGGCCGGGGGCAGGAAGTCGGCGGAGGTCACCCGATCTCCGCCTCGTTCACCGCCTGTTCGATCCGCTCGTAGAGGGAGTCCTGTTTCCAGTAGGCGCTGTGGCACGCCGGGAACGGCTGGCGGCTGCGGACCTCGTGGTCGCTGACGCGCGCGTCACCGGGGAAGACGGGTGCGGCGAGGTAGGAGAGCACGTCGTGCCGGTCGTAGACGTTGAGCCAGCGCGGGAAGCCGTACGGGAGCTTCGCGCCGGGTTCGAGTGCGGTGAGCGCGCCCAGTTCGTAGAGGAACGGGGCCTGGGAGCCGACGGTGACCAGCAGCTCGGCCCCGGGAACGGCCTCGCCGCGGGCTGCGGCGAGGGTGAGGAGGTCCACCAGGGCGATCCCGCCGAGGCTGTGGCCGATGAGGACGGTCGGCCCCGGGTCGGCGGTGATCCGGGCGTGCAGGAAGTCCCGCAGCTCGTGGCCGCGGGACTGGTAGCGCAGGATGTCGCCGAGCACGGGGGTGGCGCCGACGGTGAGGGAGCCGCGCCGGGCGTCGAGGAGGGGCTGGGTGGTGATCCGCAGGGCGAGCCGGCCGAGGACGGCGGCCACCCGGGCGCCGGGAACCCGGCCGTCACCGCCGAGTCGGGTGGTGAGCAGCTCGACGAGGCGGTCGCGTTCGGCGCCGGTGCAGTCGGCCTCGTCGGCGGCGGCGGCGAGGGCGGCGGCGGTCACGGCCCGGGCGAGGGCGGTGGCCAGCTCGCGGGCCTGCGGCTCGTCGACGGCGCGGGCCGCGGCCCGGGCCGCTTCGGCGGAACCGGCGGCAGCGTCCAGGGCGGCGGCGAAACCCGCGGCGAGGCCGGTGCCGTGCAGCAGGGCGCCGAGCTCGTCCCCGGTCGGGGGCGGTGCGGGGGTTAAGCCTTCGAGCAGGGCGAGCACCCGGGCTCCGGCAGCCTGTACGCCGGGCATCGCGAAGGCGTCGCCGTACCCGGCGTCCTCGTCGTCGACGTCACCCCGGTCGCCGGGGCCCGCCCAGCCCGCCTCGGCCAGGACCCGCAGCTCGCACAGCGGGTCGGCGAGCAGCAGCGCCCACTCGGCGGTCTCCGCGTCCACGGGGTCGGGCGCGCCCTGCGGCCCCGGGCGCAGTCCCGGCACCGAAGCGCCGCCCGCGCCGAGGGTCGCGCCGAACCGGTCGCCCCAGTAGCAGGAGTCGACGGCCGCTCCGGGGAATCTCGCCGCCAGCCGCTCCCGGACCTGGGCGAACAGCCTGTCGTGCCGCTCGCGCCGCACCCCCGTACCGTGGACAAAGAGAAAACGCATCGCAGCCCGGCCCCCTCGCGCAGTCGTCCCCCGCCCGGCACCATAGCCCGGCGGGGGTAACAGGGGCCATGGAACGTCGAGTTCGGCGTGCGCGGGCGGACGGGGGCCGCCGGCGGGGGTGCCGGGGGCCGGGGCTGTGAGCACGGACACGTCCGCCCTTCGGAACCCGGGCCGCCGCTGCCCCATCGAACGAAGAGTCTGAAGGCGTCTGGGGCGGGAGCACTACATGGTCGACAAGGTTGACGAGCGGCAACGGCAGCGGGGTCGGGCCGCCCCGCGGGGCTCCGTGGTCGTCGGCCTCCTGTGCACCGTGGTCCTCGCCGGCGTCGGCTACGTCGCCTGGGAGCTGCGCGGCATCGCCGCGAACCGCGCGGACGGCGACGCCGCGCAGGGCGTCTACCAGCAGGACCCCGAACGCGCCGACAAGACGGCGGCCGCGGTGCTGGACGGGATCGTGCGGGAGGTCACGGAGCCGCCGACCGACGACAAGGCCTTCGGCGCCGGTAGCGGGGCGGACTGGCGGTACGCCGGGTGGCAGCCCTCCGATCCCCTGGAGGCCCGGCCCGCCCCCGCCGAGCCGGCGGTCGGCGCGCTCTTCTCCCCCGGCGGCGACGGCGACCCCGACCACCACTGCTCGGCCGTCGTGGTCCACTCCCCGCGGGGCGACCTCATCGCCACCGCCGCGCACTGCGTGTACGGCGGCGGCTTCCGCACCAACCTCGCCTTCGCGCCCGGCTACCGGGACGGCGTGGCCCCGTACGGCATCTGGGTGCCGACCCGGATCGATGTGGACCCGCGCTGGGCCCAGGACCAGGACCCCGACCACGACGTCGCCCTGGTCCGGCTGCGCCGGCCCGGCTATCCGGGGCAGCGGTTGGAGGACGTCACGGGGGCCCTGACCATGGACTTCGGGACCGAACTACCGGCGCCCGCCCGGCTCATGGGCTACCCGAACTACGCCGAGCAGCCGCTGGAGTGCCGCAACACCGCCGTCCAGGCCGGGCCGACGCAGGTGCGCCTGGACTGCGCGGACGTACCCAACGGCACCAGCGGCGGCCCGGTGACGACCGGCCGCAGCACCCTGATCGGGGTGATCGGCGGCCGCGACGGCGGCGGGGACGAGGAGACCTCGTACAGCGTCCGCTTCGGCGACGGCGTCCGCGCCCTGTACGAGCGCTCCACCAAGCCCTGACCCCGACGTCCGACCGGTTCGCAGGCCCACCGGAGTTGCTAGGCTCGCCGGCACGGATTTCGGACACCAGGACGCACACCGACGGGACCGCACCATGTCTCCTAAGCAACAACGGGGCGAGGCCACCGTCGACCTGCTCCTGACCACCGCCCTGCGGGTGTTCGCCGAGTCCGGCCAGCAGGGTTTCACCGTGACCGCGGTCGTCTCGGCCAGCGGGGTCAGCCTCGGCAGCCTCTACCACCACTTCGGCAGCTTCGACGGTCTTGCCGCCGCCCTCTACATCCGGTGCATGGACCAGCTGTGCGACGACATGGTCGCCGCCCTCACCCGGTGCCGCACGGCCCGCACGGGGGTGCGCGCGTGGGTCGCGGCCTACCTGACGTTCACCCAGGAACACCGGGACGTGGCGCTGTTCCTGCACGCCTCCGCGTATTCCGGTTATCTGGTGGCCCACGCCGAGGAGATCGGCGCGGCCAAGGCGGAGAAGTTCGGGCCCATCATGCGCTGGCTCGGGGTGCGCATGGAGCGCGGCGAGATCGCTCCGCTCCCGGCGCCCGTGGTCGAGGTGCTGGTCATGGGCCCGCTCGCGGAGGCCGCCCGGCGCTGGCTGTCCAGCACCTACGAGATCGACCTCGCCGAAGCCGCCCGCTACCTCCCCGACCACATCTGGCGCTCCCTGCGCCCCGAGCCCGTCTGAGATCCCGATCGGCCCGACCCGGTCCCCGACCCTGCCGGTCGGTGCGGTCGTGCCGGTCGATGCGGTCGTGGCGACCGCGGGTTCGTGGGTGGTTGTCCGGCTCGTCATCGTCCATGCCGCAGATTCTGCTGCGCGGGGGGCGCTCGGGGCAGGTCCGCGCCGGGGCGCCCGGAGGCGACCCGGGGGCGGGCGGACTCGCTTCGAGGAGCCCGCGCGATCCGCTCAGCGCGGCAGTGCGGCGTACGAGACCCCCGTGAGCTTCTCCGAGGCCGCCCACAGCAGCTCGCCGGAGGCGTCGTCGAGGGTCCACCCCGCCCGCCAGGACCGGGCGGGCGCCCCGCGCCAGCCGAACCGCGGGCCGATGAACGCGTCCTGCCCCACCCCGGGCGCGGTGGCCGCGTAGAGGGTGGGCAGCGCGCCCGAGGAGGTGGGCTGGGCGAGGACCGCATTGCCGAGCGCGGCCACCCGCGAGTTGAGGGTGGGGCCCTCCAGCTTCGACGCTCCGGAGTGGAGGTTGCTGGAGGCGTAGCCGGGGTGGGCGGCTACGGCGGTGAGCGGGGAGGCCGCGGCCGTGAAGCGGCGGGACAGCTCGTGGGTGAAGAGCAGGTTGGCGGTCTTGGAGCGGCCGTAGGCGATCCAGCGCCGGTAGCCGTGCTCGCCGCCCGGGTCGGCGACGCCCGCGCCCGCGGGGCCCGCGTCGGCGGGGCCGATCCTCCCCAGGACGTGGAAGCCGCTGGAGACGTTGACGATCCGGGCTCCGGGAGCGGCGGCGCGCAGGCGCGGCAGCAGCAGTCCGGTCAGGGCGAAGTGCCCGAGGTGGTTGACCCCGAACTGCGTCTCGAACCCGTCGGCGGTGCGCCCGTACGGCAGTGCCATCACCCCCGCGTTGTTGATCAGCAGGTCCAGCGAGGCGTGCCGCTGTCCGTACCCGGCGGCGAACTCCCGTACGGAGGCCAGGTCGGCGAGGTCCAGCGGCATGAACGCGGCCTGCGCGCCCGGAACTTCCGCGCGCAGCCGGATCACGGCGGCCCGACCGCGGGCCGCGCTGCGGCAGGCCAGCACCACCGAGGCGCCGCGCCGGGCGAGCTCGCGGGCGGTGACGTAGCCGATCCCGCTGTTGGCCCCGGTGACGACGGCGCTGCGGCCGCTCTGGTCGGGGATGTGCGTGGCGTTCCAGCCCGGCATGGCGGCTCCCTCGTGAGGCAGTGGGTTACCGAGGGTAGACCGAGGGGGTTCCGGGGGCGCCGCCAGGGCCGGGGCCGTGCCGGGGCCAGGGCGGCGCGGGTCGCGGATCCGCAGGCCAGTAGGCTGCGGGTCCGCCCGCTTTCCCCATACCGTCCCCGAGGAACCGTGCCGTGAGCTCCCCGCCGCCCCCCATGCCCGTGACGGTCGTCGGCCTCGGCGCGGACGGCTGGGCGGGGCTCTGTGCCGCCGGCCGCGCCGCGCTGTCCTCGGCCGAGGTCCTGATCGGCGGGCCGCGCCAGCTGGACCTGCTGCCGGCCGCCGAGTGCGCCGGTGAGCGGGTGGCCTGGCCGAGCCCGCTGCGGCCCGCCGTGCCGAAGCTGATGGCCGAGCACGCCGGTCGCCGGATCGCTGTGCTGGCCAGTGGTGACCCGATGTTCTACGGGATCGGCCGCGCCCTCGCCGAGGAGCTCGGGCCGCGGTCCCTGCGGGTCCACCCGCACCCCTCGTCGGTGTCCTACGCCTGTGCCCGCCTGGGCTGGCCGGTGGAGGACACCGAGGTGGTCACGGTGGTCGGCCGCCCGGTGGCCCGGCTGGCCGCCGCGCTCCACGACGGGCGCCGGGTGCTGGTGCTCAGCGCCGGAGCGGCGTCCCCGGGCGAGATCGCCGCCCTGCTGCGGGAACGGGGCTTCGGCCCGAGCCGGATGCGGGTGCTGGAACAACTCGGGTCCGAGCGCGAGGACACGTACGAGGGCCGCGCCGACGGCTGGGACCGCGCGCCCGGCGATCCCCTGAACGTGGTCGCGCTCGACTGCCGCCGGGACCCGGCCCACGGCGCGCCGCGCCTCGGCTCGACCCCGGGCCTCCCGGACGCCGCCTACGAACACGACGGGCAGCTCACCAAGCGCCACGTCCGGGCGGCGACCCTGTGCGCGCTGGCCCCGGCCCCCGGCGAGCTGCTGTGGGACATCGGCGGCGGCTCCGGCTCCATCGGCATCGAGTGGATGCGTACGCACCCCTCGTGCCGGGCGGTGGCCGTGGAGCGCGTCCCGGAGCGGGCCGCACGCATCACCCGTAACGCGGCGGCGCTCGGCGTACCCGGCCTGCGCGTGGTCATCGGCGCCGCACCGCAGGCCCTGGCCGGGCTGCCGGCCCCCGACGCCGTGTTCATCGGCGGCGGGCTGACCGCGCCCGGCCTGCTGGACGCGGTCTGGGACGCGCTGGCCCCCGGCGGCCGGCTGGTGGTCAACACCGTCACCCTGGAGTCGGAGGCGGTGCTCGCCGAGCGCTACCGGCGCCACGGCGGCGAACTGGTGAAGCTCGCCGTCGCGCACGCCGTGCCGGTCGGCGGTTTCACGGGCTGGCGGCAGGCGATGCCGGTCACCCAGTGGTCGGTGACGAAGCCTGCCGAGCCGGCCACCGCATCCAAGGAAGAGGATCGAACATGACCGTGTACTTCATCGGTGCGGGCCCCGGCGCCGCCGACCTGATCACGGTGCGCGGTGCCCGGACCCTGGCCGCCGCCCCCGTCTGCCTGTACGCGGGCAGCCTCGTGCCGCGCGAGCTGCTGGCCGAGTGCCCGGCGGACGCCCACCTGGTGGACACCTCGCAGCTCAACCTGGACGAGATCATCGCCGAGTGCGTACGGGCCCACGCAGCGGGCCAGGACGTGGCGCGGTTGCACTCCGGCGACCCGTCGATCTTCAGCGCGGTGGCGGAGCAGATGCGGCGGCTCGACGCGGCCGGCATCCCCTACGAGGTCGTCCCGGGTGTCCCGGCCTTCGCCGCGGCGGCCGCCGCCCTCAAGCGGGAGCTGACCGTCCCCACCGTCGGGCAGACGGTGATCCTGACCCGGATCGCCCAGCAGGCCACCCCCATGCCGCCCGGCGAGGACCTGGCCACGCTGGGCGCGAGCGGCGCGCTGCTGGTGCTGCACCTGGCCACCCGCTACGTGGACCGGGTCGTCGACGAGCTGCTGCCGCACTACGGCGCCGAGTGCCCGGTGGCGGTCGTGGCGATGGCCAGCCGCCCCGACGAGCTGATCCTGCGCGGCACCCTGGCCGACATCGCCCCTCAGGTGAAGGAGCACGGCCTGGTGCGCACCGCCGTCATCGTGGTGGGCCGCACCCTCGGCGCGGAGCAGTTCCGCGACAGCCACCTGTACTCGGCCGATCGCGACCGGCATGTCTGCTGAACCGGCCCCCCTCCCCCCGCACCACGTCCTGATCCTCGGCGGCACGACCGAGGCCCGCCGCCTCGCGGAGGCGCTGGCACCCGACCCCTCGTGCCGGGTGACCACCTCGCTCGCGGGGCGGGTCGCCTCGCCCGTGCTCCCACCGGGCGAGACCCGGATCGGCGGCTTCGGCGGCATCGCGGGCCTCGCCGCCTGGATCGTCACCCACGACGTCACCCGCGTCATCGACGCCACCCATCCCTTCGCGGAGCGGATGAGTTTCCACGCGGCCGAGGCCCAGGCGCTCACGGGGGTGCCCGTGCTGGCACTGCGGCGCCCCGGCTGGACCGCGCGGCCGGGCGACGACTGGACCTTCGTGGACGACCTCGGCGAGGCGGCCGACCGGCTGCCCGGCGCCGGCTCCCGCGCGTTCTTGACCACCGGCCGGATGGGTCTGCACGCCTTCGCGCACCTCACCGACACCTGGTTCCTGGTGCGTTCGGTGGACCCTCCGGCGGCGCCGGTGCCGCCGCACCTGGCAGTCCTGCTCGCCCGGGGCCCGTTCACCCTGGACGACGAGCGGGAGGTGATCGCCCGGCACCGGATCGACGTCCTGGTGACGAAGGACAGCGGCGGCTCGGCCACCGCCCCCAAGCTCACCGCGGCCCGCGAGGCCGGCATCCCGGTCCTCATGGTGCGCCGCCCGGCGGTTCCGCAGGGCGTACCGGAGACGGACTCGGTGGAGACCGCCCTGAACTGGCTGGACAGCGGGCTGATCGGGTAGGACGCGAAGGGCCCGGCGGCCGGGGCGGCGGATCGTCCGCCCCGGATGCCGGGCCCTTGCGTTCACCTCACTGCGCCGCGGTGCCGGTGCGGGACACCGTCACCGGCACGGAGACGAAGACGGTCACGGTCACGGGTAGCGGCGCGGCGTCCACGTGATCCTCGAACCGTCGGCCCGCTCGGTGACCTGCGTCTGCGAGGAACCGATCAGCAGGATCGTGCGCATGTCGACCTCGGACGGCTCCAGTTCGGCGAGCGTGACGATCCGTACCGACTGCTCGGGGCCGCCCACGTCGCGCGCGACGACCACCGGGGTCTCGGGCGAGCGCAGCTCCAGCAGCAGCTCGCGGGCCTGGGCCACCTGCCAGGTCCGGCTGCGCGAGCCGGGGTTGTAGAGGGCGAGCACCAGGTCGGCCGCGGCGGCCGCGCGCAGCCGCTCCGCGATGACCTCCCAGGGCTTGAGCCGGTCCGAGAGCGAGATGGTGGCGTAGTCGTGGCCGAGCGGGGCGCCGGCCGCGGCGGCCGCCGCGTTGGCCGCGGTCACCCCCGGCAGGACCCGTACCGGCACGTCCTTGTACTCCGCCTGCCCGGCCACCTCCAGGACCGCCGTGGCCATGGCGAAGACACCGGGGTCGCCGCCGGAGACCACGGCCACCCGCTGGCCGCGCCGGGCGAGGTCGAGGGCGAACTCGGCGCGCTCCGACTCCACCTTGTTGTCGGAGCCGTGCCGGACCTGGCCCGGCTTGACGGGCACCCGGTCCAGGTAGGTGGTGTAGCCGACCAGGACCTCGGCGTCGGCCAGCGCGCGCCGCGTCTGCGGGGTGAGCCACAGCGGGCCGGCCGGGCCGGTGCCCACGACGACGACCTCGCCGGGGCCGGACGGCACGCTGCCCGGGTTGCCGATGCGGCTGGGGACCACGGCGACGGCGAAGTACGGCACGCTGTCGGCGTCGGTGTCGGCCAGGAGGCCGGTGCGCTCGCCCGCCATGGTGGCGCGCTCGACGTAGCGGGCCTCGGCGAGCCGACCGCTGTTCTCCATCGCGCCGCGCACGGCCGGGAAGGTCCGGCCGAGCTTCATCACGACCGCCGAGTCGGTGGCGGCGAGGCGGGCGGTGAGCTCTTCCTCGGGCAGGGTGCCGGGGAGGATGGTCAGCACCTCCTCGCCCTCCACGAGCGGGGTGCCGAGCCGGGCGGCGGCGGCGCTCACCGAGGTGACGCCGGGGATGACCTCGGTCTCGTAGCGGTCCGCGAGCCGCTTGTGCATGTGCATGTACGAGCTGTAGAAGAGCGGGTCGCCCTCCGCGAGGACGGCGACGGTCCGGCCGGCGTCCAGGTGCGCGGCCAGGCGGGCCGCGGCGGCCTCGTAGAACTCCTCCATCGCGCCCTGGTAGCCGCCGGGGTGGTCGGTGGTCTCGGTGGTGACCGGGTAGACCAGCGGTTCTTCCACGTGGTCGGCGCGCAGGTGCTTCGCCGCGATCGAGCGGGCGATGGAACGGCCGTGGCGGGCGCTGTGGTAGGCCACGACATCCGCCTCGGCGATCACCTCGACGGCGCGCAGGGTCATCAGCGACGGGTCGCCGGGGCCGAGCCCGACCCCGTACAGCCGGCCCTTGGCGATGTCGCTCATTCGGCCACGCTCGCAATGGCGTTGACGGCGGCCGCGGCCATCGCGCTGCCGCCGCGCCGGCCGCGCACGATCAGGTGGTCGAGACCCGAGGGGTGGGCGGCGAGGGCGTCCTTGGACTCGGCGGCGCCGATGAAGCCGACGGGGACGCCGATGACGGCGGCCGGGCGCGGGGCACCCTCCTCGATCATCTCCAGCAGCCGGAACAGCGCGGTCGGCGCATTGCCGACGGCGATGACCGAGCCCTCCAGGAGGCCGCGGTCGCGCCAGACCTCCAGGGCGGCGGCGCTGCGCGTGGTGCCCATCTTCGCGGCGAGCTCCGGTACGGCCGGGTCGGAGAGCGTGCAGATCACGTCGTTGTCGGCGGGCAGCCGCTTGCGGGTGACACCGCTGGCGACCATCTGTACGTCGCACAGGATCGGCGCGCCCGCCTCCAGCGCCGCGCGGGCGCGCAGCACGACCTCGGGGGTGTACCCGAGGTCCTGCGGGAGGTCGGTCATTCCGCAGGCGTGGATCATGCGCACCGCGACCTGGGCGACCGTGTCGGGCAGCCCGGAGAGGTCCGCCTCGGCGCGGATCGTGGCAAAGGACTGGCGGTAGATGGCCGCGCCGTCCTTCTCGTACTCAAACACGGTGTACTCGCTCATTTCTTCACTACGTCGGGGTCGGTGCGGGCGTCCGCGAGTGCCGCGGCAAGTTCGGAGGGCCGTACGTCGTCGCGTACGGGGCGGCCGGGCGCGGCGAGCCGGTATCCGGAGCCGGTGGCGACCAGGTCCACCCAGGCGGTGCCGCGCGGGTGCCCGCAGCGGCGCTCGCAGCCGGACCAGTGCACGGGCAGCGGACCGCGCGCGCGGTCGGCGACGGCCCGCGCGTCGGCGCGTACGTCCGCGCGGGACTTCGCACAACCGGGCCGCCCGGTACAGGCGGTGACGGACTCCCAGGGACCGTCGGGGGTGATGACCAGCCCGGCCCGTTCGATGCGGTCGGCGCCGTCGGTGCCCGCCCCGGGCAGGACGACGCTGCGCCACGGGGTGACGCGCAGCTCGCCGCTCCCCTCCTCCGCGACCTGCACCAGGACCCGCCACTGCACGGTGTCGATCCGGCCGAGCGGGGGCAGTACGCACAGGGCGGCGCCGTCGTGCCCGCCCGCGCCGGACGGCCGGGGCGGCGCCGCGTACGGCCAGTCCACGGCGCCGACGGGTGTCGCGGCGATCCCGGCGGCATCCAGCCGCTGAATGAACTCGGTGGTCCTCAGGGCGTGTTCGGCGGGCAGTTCGGAGACCCGCCAGGCCTGGGTGCCCGCTTCGGCGGCGGCGTCGAGGAAGTACCGGGCGGCCGTCAGCGCCGCCCCGGGGGCGTCCTGCCCGGCGAGCTCCACGGCGTCGGCGGCCCGGCCGAGCCGGACCAGCGCGCGGTCGTCGGGGCGGCCGAGGACGGTCACGTCGGGGCCGAGCGCGGCCACGTCGCCGCGCCCGTCGTCGAAGGCGAACAGGAACCGTCCGGACAGCGCGGCCGCCCAGGGGCTCGCGCACAGCAGCCGGTCGAACTGCAGGGCCCGGGCCAGCGCGTCGGGCCGGTCCGGGCCGTCCAGGCCGGACCGGGGCGTCGCCACGATGTTCCGTACCCGCTCGTGGCTCGGCGCGGGGAGCAGCCCGGCCCCGTCCAGCAGCTCTGCGAGCCCGCCGCCGCACCCGTCGGCCAGTCCGCGCAGCTGCACGTTGCCGCGCGAGGTCAGCTCCAGGTGCCCGTCCCCGAACCGGTCGGCGGCGAGCGCCAGCGCCGCGGCCTGCGGCACGGTGAGCAGCCCGCCCGGTACCCGGACCCGCGCGAGGAACCCGTCGTCCGCCGCGTGCAGCCGCAGCGCGCCGGGGCAGGCGTCACCGCGCTCCCGTATGACGGGTTCGTCCCGCGATGCGGCTGAAGGGGGCTGGGGCATGGCCGCGAGCATACCCACGATTGGGTCCCCCCGACCTGTGTCCGTCACCACCCCCACCAGCCACGTTCGCCCCCACCACCGCCCGGACCACCCTTTCGGCCCCACCCGCCCCATCCGGCCCCGCCCGCCCCATCCAGCCCCGCCGGCGTTTGAGGCGCGGGGCCCGGGGCGGCACCCCGCACATCCGGCGCCGCCCGCCCTATCCAGCCCCGCCGGCGTTTGAGGCGCGGGGCCCGGGGCAGAGCCCCGGCAACGGCGCCGCAGCCGGACCGCACACCCGCCACGACACCCCGCACACCGCCTGGCACGCCACCCGCCCGCCCCGGCCGCACCCACCCGCCCCTAAGATGACCTTCCGGCGGACCACACGGCCCGCCGTCGCCGAGGACGGCGACATGGGAGGAAGCCCGGTGCGATTCCGGCGCGGTCCCGCCACTGTGAACCCCGCGGAGCCATCCGGCGACCGGGGTGAGTCAGGAACTCCCGCTGTCCTCACACTGCCCGGGGCGCGGAAACCCCGAGGAAGGCCTGCCGCCGCATGATCCTGCTGCTGTCGACGTCCGACACCGATCTGCTCAGCGCCCGCGCAGCGAACACGGCGGACGGCCCCGTCCCGTACCGGTTCGCCAACCCCTCCCGTCTCCCCCTCGACGACCTCCCGGGCCTCCTCGACGGGGTCGACCTGGTCGTCGTACGCCTCCTCGGCGGCCTCCGCGCCTGGCAGGACGGCCTCGACCTGCTCCTCGCCCCCGACCAGACCCGCCCGGTCGTGGTCCTGACCGGCGAACAGGCTCCGGACGCCCAGCTCATGGAGGCCTCCTCGGTCCCCATCGGCATCGCGGCCGAGGCGCACGGCTACCTCGCGCACGGCGGCCCGGCCAACCTGGAGCAGCTGGCCCGCTTCCTCTCCGACACCGTGCTGCTGACCGGCCACGGCTTCGAGCCGCCGGCCGCCGCCCCCACCTGGGGCCCGCTGGAGCGCACGCCCGGGACCACCACGGGCCCGCGGATCGCCGTGCTGTACTACCGCGCCCACCAGATGAGCGGGAACACCTCCTTCGTGCACGCGCTGTGCGACGCGATCGAGGCCCACGACGCCCAGGCGCTGCCCCTGTACGTGTCCTCCCTGCGCACCCCCGAGCCGGAGCTGATCGCCGCGCTGGAGTCGGCCGACGCGGTCGTCACCACCGTCCTCGCGGCCGGCGGCACCAAGCCCGCCACCGCCTCCGCGGGCGGCGACGACGAGTCCTGGGACGCGGGCGCGCTCGCCGGCCTCGGCGTGCCGATCCTGCAGGCCCTGTGCCTGACCGGCTCGCGCTCCGCCTGGGAGGAGAACGACGAGGGCCTGTCCCCGCTGGACTCCGCCACTCAGGTCGCCGTGCCCGAGTTCGACGGCCGTCTGATCACCGTCCCGTTCTCGTTCAAGGAGCTCGACGACGACGGCCTGCCCGCCTACGTGGCCGACCCCGAGCGGGCCGCCCGGGTCGCGGGGATCGCCGTGCGCCACGCCCGGCTGCGGCACATCGAGCGCCGCGACAAGAAGGTCGCGCTGGTCCTCTCCGCGTACCCGACCAAGCACTCCCGCATCGGCAACGCGGTCGGCCTGGACACCCCGGCCAGCGCCGTGGAGCTGCTGCGCACCCTCATCGCCGGCGGCTACGACTTCGGGCCGACCGAGGACGTCCCGGGCCTGGTCTCGGGCGACGGCGACGAGCTGATCCGCGCCCTGATCGAGGCCGGCGGCCACGACCAGGACTGGCTGACCGAGGAGCAGCTGGCCCGCAACCCGGTCCGCATCCCGGCCGCCGACTACAAGCGCTGGTTCGCCGAGCTCCCGGCCGAGCTGCGCGACAGCGTCACCGAGCACTGGGGCGAGGCCCCGGGCAACATGTTCGTGGACCGCTCCGCGAACCCGGAGGGTGACATCGTGCTCGCGGCGCTGCGCCGCGGGAACCTCCTCATCCTGATCCAGCCGCCGCGCGGCTTCGGCGAGAACCCGATCGCGATCTACCACGACCCGGACCTGCCGCCGTCGCACCACTACCTGGCCGCGTACCGGTGGATCCAGGCGCGCACCGAGGACGGCGGCTTCGGCGCCGACGCGATGATCCACCTGGGCAAGCACGGCAACCTCGAATGGCTCCCGGGCAAGAACGCCGGCCTGTCCGCCGCGTGCGCGCCCGACGCCGCCCTCGGCGACCTGCCCCTCATCTACCCGTTCCTGGTCAACGACCCGGGCGAGGGCACCCAGGCCAAGCGCCGCGTGCACGCCACCCTGGTCGACCACCTGGTGCCGCCGATGGCGCGCGCGGAGTCGTACGGCGACATCGCGCGCCTGGAGCAGCACCTGGACGAGTACGCCCAGATCTCCGCGATGGACCCGGCGAAGCTGCCGGCCATCCGGGCCCAGATCTGGACGCTGATCCAGGCCGCGAAGCTCCACCACGACCTGGGTCTCGAGGAGCGTCCGGACGACGACGGCTTCGACGACTTCCTGCTGCACGTCGACGGCTGGCTGTGCGAGGTCAAGGACGCCCAGATCCGCGACGGTCTGCACGTCCTGGGCGGCGCGCCGACCGGTGAGGCCCGGGTCAACCTGGTCCTGGCGATCCTGCGCGCCCGGCAGATCTGGGGCGGTACGACGGCCCTTCCGGGTCTGCGCGAGGCGCTCGGCCTGGACGAGTCCAAGGCCACCCGTACCTCGGCGGACGCCGTGGAGGAGCAGGCGCGCGCCCTGGTCCAGGCGATGGAGGACGCGAACTGGGACCCCGCGGCGGTCTCCGCGGTCGCGGCCGACCACTCCGCGGACGTGACGGCGGTGCTGACCTTCGCGGCGAACGAGGTGGTCCCGCGCCTGGCGGGCACCACGGACGAGATCGCCCACGTGGTCGCGGCCCTGGACGGCCGCTTCGTCCCGGCGGGCCCCTCGGGCTCGCCGCTGCGCGGCCTGGTGAACGTGCTGCCGACCGGCCGCAACTTCTACTCGGTCGACCCCAAGGCCGTCCCCTCCCGCCTGGCGTGGGAGACGGGGCAGGCCCTGGCCGAGTCCCTCCTCAACCGGTACCGCACCGACAACGGCGAATGGCCGGCCTCGGTCGGTCTGTCCCTGTGGGGCACGAGCGCGATGCGCACCTCCGGCGACGACGTCGCCGAGGCCCTCTCGCTGCTGGGCGTCCGCCCGGTCTGGGACGAGGCCTCGCGCCGCGTCACCGGCCTGGAGCCGATCCCGCTCGACGAGCTGGGCCGCCCGCGCATCGACGTGACGCTGCGCATCTCGGGCTTCTTCCGGGACGCGTTCCCGCACGTCATCGGCCTGCTGGACGACGCGGTGCGGCTCGCGGCGTCCCTCGACGAGCCCGCGGAACAGAACTTCATCCGGGCCCACGCCCAGGCTGACCTGGCCGAGCACGGCGACGAGCGCCGCGCGACGACCCGTATCTTCGGCTCGCGCCCGGGCACGTACGGGGCCGGCATCCTCCAGCTGATCGACTCCCGCGACTGGCGTACGGACGCCGACCTCGCGGAGGTCTACACGGTGTGGGGCGGCTACGCGTACGGCCGGGGCCTGGAAGGCCGCCCCGCCCGGGACGAGATGGAGACGGCCTACAAGCGCATCACGGTCGCGGCGAAGAACACGGACACCCGCGAGCACGACATCGCGGACTCGGACGACTACTTCCAGTACCACGGCGGCATGGTGGCCACGGTCCGCGCCCTGCGCGGCACCGCCCCCGAGGCCTACATCGGTGACTCCACCCGCCCGGAAACGGTCAAGACCCGCACCCTGGTCGAGGAGACCAGCCGCGTCTTCCGTGCCCGCGTCGTGAACCCCAAGTGGATCGAGGCGATGCGCCGCCACGGCTACAAGGGCGCCTTCGAGCTCGCGGCGACGGTGGACTACCTCTTCGGCTACGACGCCACGACGGGCGTGGTCGCGGACTGGATGTACGACAAGCTCACCGAGACGTACGTCCTGGACCCGACGAACCGCGCCTTCCTGGAGGAGGCCAACCCCTGGGCCCTGCACGGCATCGCGGAGCGCCTGCTGGAGGCCGAGTCGCGCGGCATGTGGGAGAAGCCGGACCCGCAGGTCCTGGAATCCCTGCGCCAGGTCTACCTGGACACGGAGGGCAACCTGGAGGGCGAGTCGGAGTAGCCGTCCCCTGCGCGGAGGCCACAGAGGCCGTCCCCCTCACCCTGCCGACGGGTGAGGGGGACGGCTTTCTTCATGCAGGCCCGCGCACCCCGAGCACGCGGACCTCGACCACTACGCCTTGACGGTCTGGTTCAGCGCGACGAGGGCCTGGGCCCAACGGACGTACTTCAGCTGCCCGAAATCGGCGACGGTCTTGACCCCGAACGCCTGGTGCAGCAGCTTGCCGTCCTCGTCGCTGACGCCCTTGAGCGCGGCGACGGGAGCCGCGAGCACCTCGGCGAGCGGCTTGTCGGCCCACGCCTTGTCGAGCACCTTGTCCAGATCGATCGCCATGAGTGTCCTTCCGCGAATATCGGCACCGTATACGCGGGCAAACCTAACCCAATCGGACAATCACCTCGCGCTGCGGCACGCCGACGGCATGTCAGGAGATGTGCTCGACCCGCTTGCCGTCGACGAGGTACCTGGGCAGGAACGGCAGTTCCGGGTCGAGCGGGAAGCCCTGGTCGTGGGCGAGGCAGGCCATGGCGAGCGGGCCGAGCGCCACCCGGGCGCGCGGCACCGCCGACTCCGCCCAGTAGCCCCCGTGTTCCGCGAGGGCTTCGGCGAGCACCTCGCCGAAGGCCTCGTGGTCCCCCGTGAAGAAGCGGTGGAAGAGTGCGACCGGCTGGTAGTCGACGCGGTTGACGAACTCGTCCGGGGAGTGGGTCAGCGTCTCGGGCAGGGACGTCTGCATGGTGGCGAGCAGCTTCTCCACGACCGCGTCGCCGGGGCCGCCGGTGAGGTAGGTCTGCAGGGTGTCGATCCAGTGCAGGACGTGGGCGTCGACGGTGTCGTCCTGCCGCAGCGCCTCCATCGGGACCCCGCACAGCCGGGCCACCCGGTCGTGCGCGCGGCAGGCGAGCGCGAGGTAGACGGCGTCGAGCCAGGCGCGGGCGTCCGCGGGCGGAGCCGCGGCCGTGGCGGGCAGCCGCAGGGTGTTCTCCTCGCCCAGGTACCACTGCGCCGGCTCGGCACCGGTGAACAGCGCGGAGCCGAGCCGCACGGCCGTCTCCCACGCGTCCCACGTGACCACGTCGGAGGCGCCCGGGTCGGCGACACAGCGGACGTGGGCGAGGGCCAGGGCCGAGTCGAAGGCGTCGCCCAGCTCCGACGGGTCGTGCGCGAGCCGGGCCACCGACTCCACGGTCGCGCGGGTGAGGGCGGCGGGGTCCGGGGCCGCACGGTCTGCGCCGGGCACGGCAATGCGGCCTGCGCGGTCGAGACGGACCAGCCCCTTCAACAGTCCGAGCAGGTGCTGCGGCGGCTGCAGCGACAGCGTGCGCGTGTCCTCGTCGACGACCGTGAGCGAGGTCAGGCCGCCCCGGTGCCACCAGTACACGCGCGGCGACAGAGGCCCGGGGCCGTCTTCGTAGGCGCCCAGGGCGTACGCGGCCAGGTCGTTGAGGGCGTCCACCACCGAGCCGTCGGCTATCGGATGGAATGCCAGCAGGTGGCGGGTCGGAACGACGACGAGGGCGCCGGCGGACGGCAGCGACTCACCGGTGACCTGCCGGGCCAGCTCTCCGAGGTACAGCGCCTTGGAGGCCACGAAGTGCGAGTCGCCGTAGACGGAGTGCAGCGTGGCCCGCCCCTCGAGGGGGATCGCCTCGTACGTGACGGGTACCCGCATCAGGTTGGCGCGCGCCGCCTGCCCCAGCTCCTCGATCCCGGCACGCGCCACGTCGCCGTCGGTGAGGGTGCGCACGCTGGTGGGCGCGTCGAGGGCGTAGGCGAAAACCAGCTCGTCCGCCACGAGCCGGGCGTACTGCATGCCACCGGCGACCTCCGGGGTGATCAACCCGACGGGCAACAGCCGGGCGTGCACCCCGCGCAGCAGTTCCTCGGCGCTCTCGCCGCCGTGACCGGTGCTGGATTCAGATGAGTTGTCTTGATTCACCCCTTGGACTCTACGAGACACCCGCGCCCCGTCCGGCAGCCGGGTCCGTGGGCCGCCGGTCCCGGACGGGGCGGCGCGCAGCGGAGGATGGGTGCCACGCAGAACGACGGCTCGGTCACCTGAAACGGGCCGGCGCCCTCCCCGTTGGTGTTCGGGGAGGGCGCCGGTGTCGCGCGCGGGGTGACGCCGTCGGTCAGCCGATGGTGAGGAAGGTGTTCCAGTTGTCCTCGTCGCGTCCGCTGGTGTCGCCGTAGGTGGTGGTGCCGCCCTGGAAGTAGTACTGGTATCCGTCCTTGCGGACGCCCCAGATGTCGGGGATGCCGTCGCCGGTGTTGTCCTTGGTGCCGAGCACCATGGGCCAGTCGGTGCGGCCCCAGGCGGTCGTGGCGTAGGTGTAGTCGACGCCGCCTTCCGCGTTCGCCGCGTACTGCAGGGAGGTCAGGTCCGCGCCTGCGTTGACGCCGGCCTTGCCCTTGCGCAGCGCCATGGTGCGGTTGGCGTTGGCGTTGTCGCGGAAGAGGAGGTCGGGGATGTTGTCGCCGGAGACGTCGCGGACGCCGACGATGTCGCGGGCGGCCCAGCCGGTGGCCATCTTGCGGTAGGAGGCGAAGCTGGATCCGGTGTAGCCGGAGAACGCCCAGAAGCCGTCGGCGTCCAGCGCGAACAGGTCGGGCAGGCCGTCGCCGTCGACGTCCTCGGAGACGACGATCTGGCGGAAGGTCGCCGGGTCGGGTGCGGACGCGGGGAGCTGCATCTCGATGCGGCGGCCGGCGTCGAACTGGCCGGTGCCGGTGCCGGGGTAGATGTACAGCTTCCCGTCGGGCATCCGGGCGATCATGTCGGTGATGCCGTCGCCGGGGTGCCAGTCGGTGGCGTGCCCGATGAGCGCGGGGATGGTGGACGCGGGGTCCTTGAAGTGTCCGGGCGCGACGGGCTTGCCGTCCTGGACGGCGCCGGGGATAAACGCGTCGGTGTCGCCCTGGCGGTCACCGGCGTAGGTGCGCAGGTTGCCGTCCTTGTCGATGGCCAGGAGGTCGGGGAACTGGTCGCCGGTGACGTCGCCGGGCTTGTCGGTCCCGGCGCGGGGGCTGACGTAGAAGAGGTACTCGGTGGGCACGGAGACGTTCCCGGCCTGGTTGACGGTGCGGACGTACAGGACGTTGGGTCCGGCGGTGTCGACCTGGAGCTTGATGGAGGCGAGGTCACCGCTGGTGGGGACGGCCTTGTTGTCCCACATCGGCTTGTTCAGGGACCACTGGTACTCGCGGATCGTGCCGGCTGCGGTGCCGTTGCCGCGGATCTCGATGACCTGGTCGGGGGTGGAGGCGGGGTTCACGCTCCAGTCGGCGGCGTCGGGGCCGGGCGGCGGGAAGTGGGCGGAGCTGACGGCCGGGTTGGCGGGCGCGGAGTGGTCGACGGTGAAGGTGCACCATCCGCCGCCGCCGGAGTCGGCGGGGCCGGAGCCGGCGGACCACCAGCCGTCCCAGTCCTGGGTCCGTGAGAGCCAGAAGTACTTGCGGCCGGAGGTGAAGGAGGCCCAGGGGACGGTTTGGGTGACCACTCCGTCGCTGTTGGGCCACAGCCATTCGTTGGTGATCTTGGTTCCGGACTCGGCGTCCCAGACCTCGATCTGGACCTGCTTGAGGTTGCCGTCCCGGTCACTGCCCTTGGCCTGGAAGGACACGTCCGTCTTGCCGATGCTGGTGCCGGTGCCGGTGGTCAGGCACGGGCCGCCCGGGGAGGTGTTCATGTTCGAGGCGACCGGGATGTCGGGCCGGGTGTTGTAGACGACCTCGATGTACGGGGCGCTCTCGCCGTTGGCGAGGAGCTTCTTCCAGTAGTAGGAGTCCGACTCGTTCGGCGCCTTGAAGCCCAGCGACAGTGCACCCCAGTTGGCGCCGGCGGCCTGGGTGACCAGGCCCTTGATGTCGGGGGCGACCCAGTTGTCGGGGCAGGAGGAGTTGTAGCCGTAGCCGGCCATCTCGGTGGCGACCTTGTTGCCCCACCAGTCCGTGGTGTTGTTCCACGTCGAGGACGAGGACACGAACGGGGTGGAGTAGATGTCCATGGCCTTCTGGCTGCACGACCACGAGTACGTCTGCAGGGCGCGGACGCTCGCCGACTGGATACCCGCACCGTACAGCTCGGACCCGAAGTAGAAGTTGAACACCGAACGGGACGTGCCGCCGGAATCCGACTCGTACCCGACGCGGGCCTCGTTCGTGCCCGACGCGTTGTAGTTCTGGCCGTTGTAGAAGCTGGAGTTGCCGGCCGTCTTGTAGAGCAGCGACCAGGCATGCTTGTGACCCTTGTACGACGGGTCGACGAACACCGGGTACACCGTGTCCGCGGCGTTCAGCAGCGCGGCGTCGGGCTTCAGGGACAGGGTGCCGTCCTTGAAGGAGGCCGCGGCGACGGACAGGTGCGCGCGCTCCGCACCGGCCAGGCCCGCCAGGCCCAGCGTCGGGTGCTGCTTCGCAGCGGCCGGGGCCTTCCACGCGGGCACGTCGTCGGTGGTGGCGACCTTGCCCGACGAATCCCACATCAGGGGCGACGGAGAACCCGCCACCTCCTCACCCTTCGCATCCCGGGCCGACATCGCACCGGACTCGGCATCGAGCTGGAACTGCAGATCGGGCGAAGCGAGCCGGTAGTTCAGCTCCGCGAGCAGCGGATCTGCGGCCGCCTGACGGTCCTTGATGACCAGCAGGTGCGAATATCCGCCGTCCTGAGCCGTCATCAGCAGATCGATGCCCGGCCGCACGTTCTCGTACAACGCCCGCGGACCGTCGATCACCGGCGCCGGCAACGCGCCGGGCCAACTCACCGACATGTCATGCCCGTCGACGTTCAGACGCACCAGCTCGGTCCACACCTGACCCGGTGCATCCACCGTCAGCGCGGACCGCACCACGCCGCGCGAAGACCGCTCGGCGCCCGGCGTACCTGCGCTGAAGACGACAGAGCCGTTCACCGCCTTCGCGGCGAACCCGCCCTCGACCTGCTGCAGATCGGTGTCGATCGGCTTCCACTGATCGCCCACCTTCGCCCGCACGGCGGAGCTGGAGATGTGCTTCTTGAACAGCCCGTCCGGCTGCGCCCACGTCGTCGCGTTCGCACTCCGGTCGGCCGTCACCTCGACGTCCTTGCCCGTCTCGGCAGCCAGCTTCCGTGCCTGCGGCGCCGCCACCGGACCACTCGCCCCGCCGGATGCCTTCTCCTTCGGCGTCTCGCCCCCACCCAGCTGCACGCCCACGGGCACGGCGACGGCCACCGCGAGCAGGGCAGCCAGACCCCCCAGGGCCTTGCGGCGCCGGTACCAGCGACGCTCCGAAGCAGCAGGTGGTCCTTCTGTCACGTCTGTTGGCGGACTGGAGTCCACGGATTCGCTGACAGCCATCTCTTCTGTTCTCTCCCCCCGCGGGCGCATGCTTCGGCAGCCCTCGGTACTTGCTCGTGTTTCGGCCATCGACCCAAGGGGCTCGGGG
This sequence comes from Streptomyces sp. NBC_00273, assembly GCF_036178145.1. Lineage (NCBI taxonomy): Bacteria > Bacillati > Actinomycetota > Actinomycetes > Kitasatosporales > Streptomycetaceae > Streptomyces > Streptomyces sp. NBC_00273. Next base: position 2,875,345 of record NZ_CP108067.1, read on the forward strand.
TCCGCTCCCCCGCTCGGCCGTCACGCGATGAACGCGCGAGCTGAGCATGAGCCATACGACGCGGATCGTCACACCGCACTGCACCCCAACTGACCATCAGGTACAGCTAGTTCGGGTGAATTGCCCCGAGGTATACGGACCGTCAGGTGATTAACGCCACACGGGCAAGCTCGAGGTGGCTTTTAGGCCATGCCGGACCACAGAATCACGTGGCTACTAGTCAGTTTCCTGTCACGCGCGCGACTTTGACGCGGTGGCAGATCGTGGGGGGTTCACATGTCGCCGTTGTCGGCCGACAGTCTTCGCCTGCCCGGAATCAGGAAGGCCCGCGCGAGACGCATGGGCCTTGCCGGGCGCACCAGCATCACGGTCTCCGTGATGCTGGTTGCATCTCTTCTACCCACTCAAGCCTGGGCCGCGCCGCCGGGTGACCGCGCCGGAGTGCAGCTACCGGGCCTCCAGGAGGACCTCAAGGCCAAGCTCGACAAGGTCGAGGCCGCAAAGCTGGAGGGCTGGTCCGGAGCACCGGTCCAGCCTCCGGCCGAGTACGAACCGTCGAAGATCACTCCGCCCAGCGCCGGTACGGCGAACGTCGCTCTGGCCGGCGACCAGCTGATCCAGGCAGGATCCCTGCCGATCAGCATCGGCAAGGCCTCGCCGACGGAGACCAACCCGACCCCTCCGGCCCCGTCGGGCACGTGGTCGGTGGCGGTCGAGGCCCGGGCGGTGACCGAAGCCGCGAACATCGACGGCGCTCTCATCAAGGTCACGCCTCCGGCCGAAGGCTCGACCCCGGTCGACGTGCAGCTCGACTACAAGCAGTTCAAGGACCTGTACGGCACCGAGTGGTCGACGCGCCTGGAGCTGAAGATGCTCCCGCAGTGCTTCCTGACCACCCCGCAGCTGCCCGAGTGCAACACGACGAAGGCCGTCCCGAGCACGAACGACCCGGCGACGGGCACGGTCCGTGCGACCGTCGACCCGGCAACCGCGCCGGGCCAGGGCATGCGCACCATGGCCGTCGGTGGAGGCGGCCCGATGGTCCTGGCCGCCTCCGACTCCGGTTCGGGCCCCGGCGGAACCTACAGCGCGACCCCCCTGGCTCCCTCCGGCAGCTGGTCGGCCGGCGGCAACAGCGGTGACTTCTCGTGGACCTATCCGCTGGGCACACCCGCCCCTGCGGCCGGGCCCGTGCCGAAGCTCGCGTTCACGTACTCCTCGCAGTCCGTGGACGGGAAGACGTCCGTCGCGAACAGCCAGGCCTCCTGGATCGGCGACGGCTGGGACTACCACCCCGGCTTCATCGAGCGCCGGTACCGCACCTGTTCGGATGACCTCAAGGCCACGCCCAGCAAGCCGAACAACGACAACTCCACGGACAAGAAGAAGAACGACCTGTGCTGGGCCGGCGACAACATGGTGATGTCGCTCGGCGGTAGCAGCACCGAGCTCGTCCGTGACGCCGCCTCGGGCCAGTGGGTCCCCGCCGGGGACGACGGCTCCAAGGTCGAGCGCATGACCGACGCGAACGTCGCCAACGGCGCGAAGGACGGCGAGTACTGGGTCGTCACCACCCGTGACGGCGTCCGCTACCACTTCGGTCGCCACGACGTCGACGGCGCCGGTACCCGAGCCGTGACCGACTCCGTCTTCACCGTCCCGGTGTTCGGCAATCACCCCGGCGAGCCGTGCTACCAAGCTGCCTTCGCCGACTCCTCCTGCAACCAGGGCTGGCGCTGGAACCTCGACTACATCGAGGACCTCCACGGCAACGCGATGGTCATCGACTGGAAGAAGGAGACCAACCACTACGCCAAGAACGAGAAGTTCCAGGCGAAGGTCCCTTACACCCGCGGCGGCTACCCCAGCCAGATCACCTACGGCCTGCGCTCCACCAACCTCTCCGGCGCTCCGGCCGGCAAGGTGGAGTTCACCGTGGACGAGCGGTGCATCAAGGAGGGCTCGGCCAAGTGCACGGACACCGAGTTCGAGTCGAAGAACTACGGTGACAAGCAGCCCTGGTGGGACACCCCGTCGTCCCTGCACTGCAAGGCGGACGCGAAGGACTGCTTCAGTACCTCGCCGAGCTTCTGGACGCGCAAGCGCCTGACCGCCGTCACCACGTACGGCCAGCGCACCGACGGCTCCACGGCCCTCTCGCTCGTCGACCGCTGGAACCTGACCCAGTCCTTCCCCAAGCAGCGGACCGACACCCACCCGCCGCTGTGGCTCGAGTCGATCACCCGCACCGGCTACGGCACCACCAAGGACACCAACGGCAACCAGGAGAGCACCTCGCTCCCGCCGGTTTCCTTCCTCGCGAACGTCCAGGACATGCCCAACCGGGTCGCCACGGGTCCGGGCGACGCCACCCCGGACTTCGACCGCCTCCGCGTGGAGACCATCCGCACGGAGACCGGCAACGAGATCTACGTCGACTACTCCGCCCCCTGCGCGGTCGGCACCGCGCACCCCAAGCCGGAGGAGAACACCTCCCGCTGCTTCCCGGTCCACTGGTCACCCGACAGTGATCTCGAGAAGCCCCCGCTTGCCTGGTTCAACAAGTACGTCGTCGAGCGCGTGGTCGAGAAGGACCGCGTCGCCCGCCAGCCCGACGTCACCACCAGCTACACCTACGAGGGCGGCGCGGCCTGGGCCAAGGACACCGACGAATTCACCAAGCCCGAACTGCGCACGTACGGACAGTGGCGCGGCTACTCGTCCGTCGTCACCAAGGGCGGCGTGACGGCGAACGCCGGCAAGAGCGATGCGACGGCCGAATCCCAGACCCGCACCTACTTCTTCCGCGGCATGTCCGGTGACGCGGGACGCCCGAAGGGCACGATCAAGGACTCCACGGGCAAGGAGACCCTGGGTGAGGACCTGACCCACTACCAGGGCCGTACCGCCGAGGTGATCACCTACACCCAGGCCGGCGGCAGCGTCGACAAGCGCGTCCTCACCTGGCCCTCGAGCCAGAAGACCGCGACACGGCCCCGGGACGGAACCACCCCTCTCGAGGCCTACCGGGTCAACGACTCGCGCACGGACACGATCCAGTCGATCAGCGGCGGCCGCTTCCGCGTGGGGCGCTCCCAGAACACGTTCGAGTCGACCTACGGTCTCCTGGAGTCGGCCCAGACCGAGTCGCGCGCCGAGGACGGCAGCGGCAACTCGGTCATCGCCGACCAGATCTGCACGCTGACGACGTACGTGCACAACCCGGCGAAGCACCTGATCGGACTGCCTCAGCGGGTACGGGCCACCACGGGCGCCTGCGCCCAGGCCGGCACCGCCGCGATGCTCTCCGACCTGCGCACGTCGTACGACGCGCTCAACGCTTTCGGAACCGCTCCGGTCAAGGGGCTGCCCTTCCAGGTGGACAGCAACGACGCGGCCGGCACCGGCTGGGTCACCACCGCGAAGACCGAGTACGACGCACTGGGCCGCACGGTCAAGGTCTACGACCCGGCCGGCAACCCCACCTCCACCGTGTTCACCCCGGCCACCGGCGTCCCCTTCAGCACGAAGACGACGAACCCGCTCGGGCACACGCGCGTCGTCAAGAGCGACCCGGGCCGTGACACCGTCCTTGAGGACATAGACACCAACAACCGTAAGTTCAGGCAGGCTTACGACAACCTGGGCCGCTCCAAGGCCGTCTGGACGCCGTCGCAGAAGACCACCGACCCGGCGTCCCAGACCTTCGAGTACCAGATCTCGGAGCACGAGCCCCCGGTCGTCACCAGCAAGACCCTCCGGGACAACGGCAGCTACGCCACTTCCATCGCGATCTACGACGGCCGGCTGCGGCCGCGCCAGACCCAGGCGGACGCCCTGGGCGGCGGCCGTCTGATCACGGACACCCTCTACAACGCGAACGGCACCGTCCGGCAGACCAACAACGGCTACTACGCCGAGGGCCGCCCCGACGGAAAGATCTTCGTCCCGGAGAGCGTCTTCCACGTCCCGAACTCGACGAAGACGGCGTACGACGGCCTCGGCCGCCCCGTGCGCGCCACCACGCTGTACGCGGATGTGGCGCAGCACTCCAACACCAGCAGGTACGAGGGCGACTGGACGCTGACCCGCACCGGCATGTCGGCCGATGGTCAGGCGCCGCTCTCGGGCAGCCGCGCGGTCAAGACCTGGACCGACACGTCGGGCCGGACCTCGCTGATCCAGCACTACACGGCGACCGACCTCACGACGTGGAAGGACACGGCCTACGCGTACGACCAGCGCGGCAAGCTGGCCAAGGTGACCGACCCGGTCGGCAACAAGTGGACGTACACCTACGACGCCCGCGGCCGCATGACCTCGTCGAGCGACCCCGATATGGGAACGGCGAGCTTCACCTACGACATCCTCGACCGAAAGGTGTCCCTCACCGACGCCTCCGGCCGGACGCAGTACACGGCGTTCGACGCGCTCGGCCGTACGACCGAGATCCGGGAAAACGCAGCGGACGGCCCCCTGGTCGCCGCATTCACGTTCGACACACTGCCCGGTGCCAAGGGGCTGCCCGTGGCGTCGACCCGCTACGAGGGTCCGACGGCATACACCAGCGAGGTCACCGGCTACGACAGCGAATCCCGACCCACCGGCTCGAAAACCACCATCCCCGACGTCCCGGCCACCAAGGGCCTGGCCGGCACATACACCTACAGCACCACCTACACCCCGCGGGGGCAGGTCCAGTCCACGACGATGCCGGCCACACCGGGTGGCCTGGCAGCCGAGAAGCTGATCACGCGCTACGACGCCGACGGGATGGCCAAGACCGTCTCGGGCCTGTCGTGGTACACCGCCGACGTGGTGTACAGCCCGAAGGGCGAGATCCTGCGCACCGCCAACGGCAACGCCCCCAACAGGGTCTGGACGACCAACCTCCACAACCCCAGCACCGGCCGCGTCGAGCAGTCGATCAGTGACCGGGAGACCGCCAACCCGAACCGCGTCTCCGCCGTTTCATATTCCTACGACACGGTCGGCAATCCGACCTCGATCACCGATACCCAGGCCGGTGGCCGTGTCGACCGCCAGTGCTTCGCGTACGACGCGGTGGGCCAGCTCACCAAGGCATGGACGGGCAAGACCGCCGCATGCACCGGGCCCTCGCTGAACGACGTCACCGCCGGTCCGGACGGCGACGGCTACTGGCAGGAGTACCAGTTCGACAAGATCGGCAATCGCACCAAGCTGATCGACCACGACCTCACCAACCCGGCGCTGGACGACGAGACGAAGTACACCTACGGCGTCCAGGTCGGCGGGAACGCTTCCCTGCCTCCCGTCACCATCCAGCCCCACGCCCTGTCCAAGGCCGAGAAGACCACCAAGACGGCAGCGTCCACGGTCAACTCGCTCTCGACCTACGAATACGACGCCTCCGGCAACACCAAGTCCCGGCGCATCGACGGCGACACCCAGGCCCTGAACTGGGACCGCCGCAACAAGCTCACCTCGGCGAGCAGCCCCGGCATCGGTGCGGTCGCCGTCACCGGCATGGCGGGCAAGTGCATCGACGTCGCCGATGGCTCCAGCGCGGACGGCACGGCCGTCCAGCTCTATCCGTGCAACACGACCGCGGCCCAGCAGTGGAAGCTGAGTGGTGACACCGTCCGCGCCCTCGGCAAGTGCCTGACGGCGCAGGGCGGCGATGCGGTACTGGCAACCTGCGACGGCAGCGCCAAGCAGAAGTTCACCTACCGTCCCGCCGACAAGACGCTGTACAACCCGGCGGCCAACGCCTGTGTCACCGTCCCCAACGACAACCCCGTCGACGGCAACGACCTCGACATCTACACCTGTGTCGCGGGCGCCGTCGCCCAGCAGTGGAGCTTCGACAACACCACCACCTACGTCTACGACGCCAGCGGCAACCGCCTCATCGAGGAGACTGGCAGCTCCCGCACCCTCTACCTCGGCGAAGCCGAGGTCACCGTCAACAAGGCCGGTCAGGCCATCGACGCCGTCCGCTACTACGGTGGCCCAGGCAATGTCACCACCACCCGCCGAACGGGCGGCAAGGCCACCGGTCACAAGCTCAACATCCTGCTGGCCGACCATCACAACACCGCGACGACCTCCGTAGAGCAGGCCGCGGGTCAGAAGGTAACCCGACGCAAATCAGACCCGTACGGCAACGCCCGAGGGACGGTGCCTGCCGACTGGCCCGGTGCCCGCAGTTTCCTCGGCACGGGCATCGACGACTCCGACACGGGCCTGACGCACATCGGTGCGCGTGAGTACGACCAGAGCACCGGCCGCTTCATGTCGGTCGACCCGGTACTCGACATCACCGACCCGCTCCAGATGAACGGGTATACGTACTCCAACGGCAATCCCATCAGCAACTGGGATCCGTCGGGCGAGGCCCTCGAAGAGTGCATGAGCGGCATGTACGTGTGCAGCAACCGGGGCACGCAGCCCATCAGCAAGGGCCGGAACTACGACAGGATCGTCTCGGAGAACATCGCCGCCATGGAGCAGGCGAGGGTCAGGCGGCTGTACGCCGAGCACTACGGCTCAGCGGTCGCCGGTCAGGCGCAGCAGTCGTACGACCGCGCCGTGGAGCTCTACACCTCGGGTCAGAAGTACGTCCGCAACCAGAACAACACGTCGAAGGAGGAGATGCACAAGATCAGTGTCAAGTACGACCCGACCAGCGGGAGCGTCGCCAAGCAGGTCGCATACAAGATGTACATGTACGGGGCGTCGATCGAGGACATCGAGTACTTCAGCGGGCACTACTGCGACTTCCTGTCGTGCAACTCGCCTGTCGAAGCGCTCCTGAGCGGGAAGAACGTCGACAGTCCGCTGTACGAGGCGACTGCTGGTGAAGCCATCGGCGAAGCCTTCGCCGCAGGGTGGGCGTCCCGCACAGGCGTGAAGGGAGTCACCAGCAAGGCCGCCAAGTCCAGGCCGATCTTCTGCGCCGTGAACAGCTTCGTCACCGGCACCGAAGTACTCCTGGCCGACGGGTCCACGAAGCCGATCGAGGAACTCGGGCCCAACGATCTCGTACTGGCGACCGACCCCGATTCCGACGAGACGGCGAGCAAGGCCGTCACAGCGACGATTCGCACCGAGGACGACAAGTCCTATGTCGACATCGGGGTCCTAACTGCCGACGGTGTGCGGACGATCACCGCCACGGGCCACCACCTGTTCTGGTCGGAGTCCGAGCAGGCTTGGCTCACCGCTGATGCCCTCAAGCCGGGCATGACTCTGCGCACGGACGAGGACGTCGAGGCGTCGGTCGCCTCGACGCGCAACTACCAGGCGATCAAGGTCACCTACAACCTGACCGTCGCCGACCTGCACACGTACTATGTGATGGCGGGCGGGACTCCCGTACTCGTCCACAACGATGGCGGAGCGCCTCCGGGTGTTTGGACCATCGACGGCAAGAAGTCCACCAAGATCATGAACGGTGGGCCTTTCAGGGTCAACTACTACCAGCAAGCGCCTGACACGAACGGAAAGGTCTACTGGTGGAGCCCCGACAAGGGCCATCACAGCTCGTCCTGGAAGGTATTCAGAGAGACCGCAAAGGGACTTGAGTGGGTGTCTGACGCCGGCCCGGACGGAACCTTCATCACGGAGAAGCACAAGAGCGAGAAGGGGAAATTCATTCCCTGGAAGAGCCTGAAAACAGTTGGATGCTGAATTGATCGACAGCGTAGGGGAATTCGTACGACTCCGCGCCAGCGGGGATTCACTCGACTTCAAGCGGATCAAACAGGATGAAGCTCCGGTGGAAGTCTGGCGCGCCATTGTGGAACGGCTCCCGGACATGCGGTTCTGGGTCTCCTTCAACAGAACGCTACCGACCGAGATCATCCGGATCTTGGCAGACGACGCCGACTGGCGCGTCCGGGACCAGATTGCCGGTAGGAGGGACACTCCGTTGGACATCCTGGAAACTCTGTCAAGGGACGACCATGATGCGGTTCTGTCCACGGTCGCGGACAACCCCAGAACCCCGACCCGAGCACTGGAGACACTCTCCGGACACTCCTGGAGTCAGATTCGAGAGAAGGCCGAGCGACAGCTTCAAGGTCGCCGGATAGGCTGAGAATCAGGGCCGCGCCACACATGTGGCGCGGCCCTTTTTCGTATACACGCGCCGCTTACCTCCTCTGAAGTCCACAGGTCGTCGGATCACAAGCAGGGCGACGGCGCTGCGGAACGCCCCGTGCGTCACCTGAAGCGGTGAAATCACTCTTGTCTCACGAGCACCAGGGGTAGTGCCCTGCTGATCTCGTGCAGGGGACCGGGCCGCCGGGCCCCCGTACCCATGACCGAAAGGCCGAGCCGCCGTGACGCAGCCGTTCCAACTGCCGGATTTCTACGTGCCCTATCCGGCGCGACTGAACCCCCACCTGGAGGACGCGCGGACCCACACCAAGAAGTGGGCGCGCGCCTTCGGGATGCTGGAGGGTTCCGGGGTCTGGGAGGAGAGCGACCTCGACTCGCACGACTACGCGCTGCTCTGCTCGTACACCCACCCCGACTGCGACCGCGACGCACTGGCCCTGGTCACCGACTGGTACGTGTGGGTGTTCTTCTTCGACGACCACTTCCTGGAGATGTTCAAGCGCTCCCAGGACCGGGCCGGCGCCAAGGCGTATCTCGACCGGCTCGCCGCGTTCATGCCCATGGACCTGTCCGCCGGTTTCCCCGAGCCCACCAACCCGGTGGAGGCGGGCCTCGCGGACCTCTGGGCGCGGACGGTCCCCGCGATGTCCGCCGACTGGCGGGAACGGTTCTCCTTGTCCACGAAGAACCTCCTCGACGAGTCCATGTGGGAGCTCGCCAACATCGACATCGGGCGCGTGGCGAACCCGCTCGAATACATCGAGATGCGCCGCAAGGTGGGCGGCGCCCCCTGGTCGGCCGGCCTGATCGAGTACGTCTGCGCCGAGGTCCCCGCACGCGTCGCGCACGCGCGCCCGCTCACCGTACTGCGCGACGCCTTCGCCGACGCCGTTCACATCAGGAACGACATCTTCTCCTACCAGCGCGAGGTCACCGAGGAGGGCGAACTCTCCAACGCCGTCCTGGTGTTGGAGACCTTCCTGGACTGCACCACCCAGGAGGCCGCCGAGGCCTCCAACGACCTGCTCACCTCCCGCCTCCAGCAGTTCGAGCAGACCGCGATCGGTGAGCTCCCGCAGCTCTTCGCCGACCACGCGCTGGACCCGGCGGAGATCGCGGCCGTCCTCGCCTACGCCAAGGGACTGCAGGACTGGCAGTCCGGCGGCCACGAGTGGCACATGGTCTCCAGCCGCTACATGAACGCGGAGGCCCGGCCCACCGCCCCGGCGACCCTGCCCTTGCTGCCGTCCGGGCTGGGCACCACCGCGCTCGACCTGCGGTCGGTGTTCACGCGGCGCTCGATGGAGCTGCGCCACCGCTCCTTCACCCACGTCCCCTTCGAGCGGACCGGCCCCTCCGTCATCCCCGAGATCTACATGCCGCACCGGCTCGCCCTCAGCCCGCACCTGGCGCACGCGCGCGAGGAGTCCGTGGCCTGGTCCCGGCGGATGGGCCTGCTGGACCCGCAGCCCGGCGACCCCGGCTCGGCGATCTGGACCGAAGAGCGGCTGCGGGGCTTCGACTTCGCGCTCTGCTCGGCCGGGATCGACCCCGACGCGACGCCGGAGCAACTGGCCCTCAACGCCTGCTGGCTGACCTGGGGCACGTACGGGGACGACTACTACCCGGTGGTCTTCGCCCAGGGCAGGAACCTTCCGGCGGCCAAGGCGACCACCGCCCGCCTGATCGCCATGATGCCGGTCGACCACGCCGAACAGCCGGAGCCGGTGACCGCGATGGAGCGTGCGCTCGGCGACCTGTGGGTGCGCACCGGCGCCGCCATGTCCGCCCGGCAGCGCACCGAGTTCCGGGCGACCTTGGTGAGCATGCTGGAGAGCTGGGTGTGGGAGGTGGATAACCAGATCCAGAACCGCATCCCGGACCCGGTGGACTACGCGGAGATGCGCCGCCGCACCTTCGGCAGCCACCTCACGATGTACCTGTGCCGCCTCGGGCACGAGGGCCGGGGCATCCCCGAGGAGATCTACGCCTCAGGGACCATCCGCTCCCTGGAGAACGCGGTCGCTGACGCCGCCTGCCTGATCAACGACATCTACTCCTACCAGAAGGAGAGGGAGGTCGAGGGCGAGGTCCACAACTACCTCCTGGTCACCCGGAACTTCTTCGACATCGACTACCCGCGGGCCCTGCACATCTGCCATGAGCTGATGACCCGGCGGACCGAGGAGTTCGAGCACATCGTGGCGAACCAGCTGCCGCTGCTCTACGACGACTGGAAGCTCGGCCGGCAGGCGCGCCGAGCCCTGGACGCTTACGTGGGCGAACTGAAGGACTGGCACGCCGGAATCCTCAACTGGCACCAGCAGATCCGCCGTTACCGCCCGGAGGACCTGCGGGCGCAGCCCGACCGGCTGTCCACCGCCGTGCTGGGCCCCGGCTTCGGCATGGCGGCCGCCCGGATCTCCGCACCCGCCTGATCCCGGCGTCGGGGGCGGCCCGCCCGCCCCCGACGCGCCGTTGCTCAGAACTCGTCGCTCGTGTGCGGCAGTACGGCCGTACGCAGGGCCGCGTCCAGCGCCGCCGCCGCGCCGGGCGTGTGCTCCCGTACCAGCCCGGCCGCGACGAGTTCCTCGACCCGCGTCCCGCCGAGGTAGCAGGCGGCCAGTTCGCGTACGTCCAGGGCCAGGTCGGCGGCAGAGTCCGCGTGCTCGTACGCGGCCCCGCCCGGCCCGGCCGCCAGCCGGAACCGCCCGGCGTTGGCGGGCATCCGCACGTCGTGCACCTCCAGCACCACCTCCACCGGCGCGGCCCAGGACCGCCGCCTCAGCGCCGCGCCCACGTCGACCAGGCGCAGCCAGAGCGCCGGGAACTGGGCGGTGATCCGCACCTGGTCCCGGTCCGCGGCGAAGTGCAGCAGCGGGTCGTCGACCGGACGGCCCCACGCGCGGACCGTGCCGGTGAGGTCGAGGGAGGCCACGCACTCCCACAGCGCGGCGGCGACCGCCGGGGTGTCGGCCTCCAGCTCGTCGACCCGGACCAGGCCCGGCACCCGGGTCCGTCCGGCCCCGGCCCCGGCGCCGCCGTCGTCCTCCGGCTTCGTGCGGTAGAGCACGTACCCGGCGATCGGGCGGTCCGCCTCGCCCAGGACGATGATCCGCGGCGGGCTCAGTTCCTCGTCCTCCTCGTCCTGTTCGGCCAGCCACTCCTCGGACCAGCGCTGCGCGCTGCGGGTGGGGCGGCCGGGCCGTCCGGCCCGGGCGGCCTCGTGGAAGGGCCCGATGACGCCGACGGCTTCCTCCGGGTCGACGAGCCGCAGCGGGCGCCGGTCCGGGTCGATGCGCAGGGCCAGCGGGCGGGTGGAGTCGATCTCGATGGTGACGCCGGTGGTGGCGCTGCCGTAGCCGAAGCGGCCGTAGATCGCGGCTTCGGAGGCCCAGAGGGCGGCGAGCGGGCTGCCCGCGTCGGCGGTCCGCCGCAGCATCTCTTCCATCAGCGCGGTGAGCACGCCGCGCCTGCGGTGGGTGGGGGCGACGCCGACGAAGGTGAGCCCGGGGCAGGACAGGTCCGCCCCGGGCACCGAGAGCCGGAAGTCGTGCGCGGCCATGAAGCCGGCCAGGACCGTGCCGTCGTAGGCGCCGATCCGGTCACAACGCGCGAGGAGCGCGCGGTGTTTCTCCCGGACCTCCTTCTCGGGTCGGTCGTGGAAGACCAGGTACGCGAGCTCCAGAGCACGGTCGATGTCGGACTCGGGTACCTCGCGGATGTCCACCATGATCGCGAGACTAATCGGTCATCAGCGGACCGGTCACCTCATACTGGCCGGTTCGGCACGTCCGGCCGGTGCGCGAGCCTCCGGCCGGTGTGCGAACCCCTGCGGACTACCGTGCGGCGGGACCCGTCCAGCCGGCCGGGACGTGGCCGAGCCGGACGCGCTGCGGGTGGTCCCCGACGGGGACGGACACCCGCTTGGTGCCGGTGGCGAAGTCGATGGCCGTGACCCGGTCGGCGCCGCTCTCGGAGATCACGCAGGCACTGCCGTCGCCGGAGACCGTGGCCCAGTACGGCTTGGCTGCGGGCACGAGCGGACCTTCGGCGAGGGTGGCGCGGTCCACGACGGTCGCGTAATCGTCCATGGTGCCCGCGATGCAGAGCTTCGCCCCGTCGGGGCTCATGGACATGCCGTGGTGGCGGGAGTCGTTGACCCAGGTGGTGCGGTCGGTACTGGTGGCGGGGTTCATCGGGAGGGTCTTGAGGCGGGTGATCCGGTCGGAGGGGACGTCGTACTCCAGGAAGCCGTTGAAGAAGGACACTTGGAAGTAGAGCTTCGACTCGTCGGGGCTGAAGGACACCGGGCGGACGGCGTCGGACAGGTCGCGGCGGCCGAAGGCGTCCAGCCGCTCCCGCATGTCGATCACCCGGACCGTGCGGAAGGTCTGCGCGTCGACCACGGTGATCTTGCGGTCGCCCTTCGTCCAGTCGAGCCAGGGCGCGTCGAGGGCGGTGTTCACCTCGCCGATGGAGCTGTTCCACAGGAAGCGGCCGTCGCGGGTGAAGGTGTTCTCGTGCGGCTTGTCCCCGGTGCCGAAGGAGCCGACCTGCCGCCCGGTGGTGATGTCCAGGACGTGGACGGTGTTGGAGGTGGAGGCCGAGACGGCGACGCGGGTCCCGTCCGGCGAGACCGCCATGTGGTCGGAGCGGTACCCGGACACCGGGAAGCGCCAGTTGACGCGTCCGGAGGCCACGTCGATGGAGACGACGTCGGCGAAGCTGGGGCGGGAGACGACGACCGCGGAGCCGTCCGGCGTGGTGAACATGTCGTCGACGAACTGGTCGTGCCCCTCGCCCGCGCTCTCCCGGATGCCGAGGAAGAAGGCGAGCTTCACCGGGTTGAGGTAGATCTCCCGCAGCCGCTCGGCCTTGTCGGGGACCACGTCGATCCGGCCGACCTTGGCCAGGTCGCCGGTGGAGGCGAGGACGTCTGCGGTCCCCTCCCAGTTGTTCCCGACGAAGAGCACCTCGCGCAGGCCGCCGCCCGGAGCGGCGCCCGACGGGGCCGGCGTGAAGGCGGTGAGCAAGGTGGCCGCGGCCAGTAGGCCCAGGGTTCGCACGGTACGCAACATCCGCTCAACTCCGCTACGGGGAAGGGGTGGAGAGGGTGCCTCCTATTACCGGCGGGTAAAATAGGGGGAACGGCACGAGGGCGCAACCCCCACGGGGTGCGCCCTTTTCTCACGACCCTCCCGCACGTCCGGCCGTCACGTTCCTCACGTCCGGCCGTCACGCCTTCAGGCGACGGAACCGATCCGGTCGAGCATCGTGTGCGCGATGTCGGGGTGGATCGGGATGTGCGCGCCGGTCAGGGCCGCGCCGGTGCCGCCGCGACGGTTCGCGACGATCTCGGCGGCGATGGACAGCGCGGTCTCCTCCGGGGAGCGGGCTCCGAGGTCCAGGCCGATCGGGGAACGCAGCCGGGCCAGTTCGAGCTCGGTCACCCCGACCGCGCGCAGTCGCTCGTTGCGGTCCTCGTGCGTGCGGCGGGAGCCCATGGCGCCGACGTAGGCGACGGGCAGCTTGAGCGCCAGTTCGAGGAGCGGGACGTCGAACTTGGCGTCGTGGGTGAGCACGCACAGGACGGTGCGGCCGTCCACGACCGTGGTCTCCAGGTAGCGGTGGGGCCAGTCGACGACGATCTCGTCCGCCTCGGGGAAACGGGTCTTCGTCGCGAAGACGGGCCGCGCGTCGCACACCGTCACCCGGTAGCCGAGGAACTTGCCGATCCGCACGAGGGCGGAGGCGAAGTCGATGGCGCCGAAGACGATCATCCGCGGGGGCGGGACGCTGGACTCGACCAGCACCTTCAGCGGCTCTCCGCAGAGCCTGCCGTCGGCGCCGATCTCCAGCACGCCGGTCCGGCCGGCGTCGAGCATCGCGCGGGCCTCCTCGGCGATGGTGCGGTCCAGCTCGGGGTGTCCGCCGAAGCCGCCCTGGTGGGCGCCTTCGGTACGGACGAACACGGCGCGGCCCATGAGCTCGGCCGGGCCCTGCGCGATCCTGGCCACCGCCGCGGCCTCGCCGCGGGCCGCGGCGGCCAGCCCGGCCGCGAACACCTCCCGGGCGGGAGAGCCCACGCGGACCGGGGTGACCAGGATGTCGATGATTCCGCCGCAGGTCAGACCCACGGCGAAGGCATCGTCGTCGCTGTACCCGAAGCGCTCGTGGACGGTCTCGCCGTCCTCCAGCGCCTGCCGGCACAGCTCGTACACCGCACCTTCCACGCATCCGCCGGAGACCGAGCCGATGGCCGTGCCCTCGCTGTCGACGGCGAGTGCGGCCCCGGGCTGCCGGGGCGCGCTCCCGCCGACCGCCACGACGGTGGCGACGGCGAAGTCACGCCCCTGCTCGACCCACCGGTTCAGCTCTTCGGCGATGTCCAGCATGGGGGGCCTCCTCGGAGAGGTTCGGTTCCAGTATCTGATACGTCGATCTGATGCGTGCATCGGATACGTGGAGGTGCGGGTACGTGATGATCAGGCGGTTCGGGGTCAGCCGACCCCGAGCCAGTGCTCGATCGGGTTCAGGGCGAAGAACACCAGGAAGATCCCGGTCAGCGCCCACATGAAGCCGCCGATCTCCCGGGCCTTGCCCTGAGCGATCTTGATGGCGACGTAGGAGATCACGCCGGCGGCGACGCCGGCCGTGATCGAGTAGGTGAACGGCATGATCACGACGGTCAGGAAGACCGGGATCGCGGTCGCGCTGTCGGCCCAGTCCACGTGGCGGGCGTTCTGCATCATCATCGCGCCGATGACGACCAGGGCCGCGGAGGCGACCTCACCCGGGACGATCTGCGTGATCGGGGTGAAGAAGAGGCAGGCGGCGAAGAACAGGCCGGTGACCACGGAGGCGAGACCCGTGCGGGCACCCTCGCCGACGCCGGTCGCGGACTCGACGAAGACGGTCTGGCCGGAGCCGCCCGCGATGCCACCGATGGCGCCACCGGCGCCGTCGATGAAGAGCGCCTTGGACAGACCCGGCATGCGGCCCTTGTCGTCGGCCAGCTTGGCCTCGGTGCCGACACCGATGATGGTGGCCATGGCGTCGAAGAAACCGGCGAGCACCAGCGTGAAGACGATCATGCCGATCGTCATGTAGCCGACGTCGCCCCAGCCGCCGAAGGAGACGTCACCGAAGAGCGAGAAGTTCGGCATCGAGACCGCGGATCCGTCGAGCTCCGGCGGGCCGTTCTTCCAGGCCTTGGGGTCGATGTCCACGACGGCGTTGAGGATCGCGGCCAGGACCGTACCGCCGACGATGCCGATCAGGATGGCGCCGGGCACCTTGCGGGCCTGGAGCATGAAGATGGCGACCAGGGTGATGCAGAAGAGCAGCACGGGCCAGCCGGACAGCTCGCCGACCGCACCGAGCTGGACGGGGGGACCGAACTCCGGACCCTTGCCGACGAAACCGGCCTTGAAGAAGCCGATCAGGGCGACGAAGAGGCCGATGCCCATGGTGATCGCGTGCTTGAGCGCGAGGGGGATCGCGTTCATGATCATCTCTCGGAGGCCGGTGACGACCAGGAGACAGATCACGACACCGTAGACCACACACATGCCCATGGCCTGCGGCCAGGTCATCTGGGGGGCCACCTGCGAGGCCAGCACGCCGGACACGGAGAGACCGGCGGCGAGGGCGAGCGGCACCTTGCCGACGAAGCCCATCAGGAGCGTGGTGACGGCTGCGGCGAACGCGGTGGCGGTGATGATCGCCGACCCGTCCATCACCGTGCCGGCGACGTCCTTGCCCGACAGGAGCAGGGGGTTGAGCAGGAGGATGTACGCCATCGCCATGAAGGTCGTGATACCGCCACGAACCTCGTTGCCGACGTTTGAGCCTCTGTGCGTTATATGGAAATAGCGGTCGAGCCAGGACCGTCCGGCGGGCGGCTGGGAGCCGTCGCCGGCCTCCTCCGCGGTGGTCTTGGGCTCTACTGACGACTGGGTCATGGTGCCTAACTCCCAAGGTTCAAAGGGGCACCCGCTTGGAGATTGGAGACGCGGGATTTGGGATGCTGCGTTTGGCTGCACGACCCGGGGTGACGGCCCGAGGCGACGCGAATGTTCACTGCGTTTACTGCGGGTAGTGCGGGGGTGACCGCTGGTACCACGGGGGTTCTTGCAGGGGTACTGCCAGGTGAAGGGACCGCGAGCGGTGCGGTGCTTCGTACGTCCTCCGGACGGTGTGGCGCGAAGTGTGACGTTCCCATGTACACCGCCCGGAGAGTCTGAGGGGTCCGGGGGCCTCGCGGCCCCCGGACCACGCCGTCCTAGAGGGTCCCGGTAAGGGCTTCCGGACGGATCGGCGTCTTGTTGATCTCCAGACCCGTCGCCTGCCGGATCGCCGCGATGACGGCCGGGGTGGACGAGAGGGTCGGGGCCTCGCCCATACCGCGCAGGCCGTAGGGGGCCTTCGGGTCGGCGAGCTCCAGGACGTCGACCGGGATGGTCGGGGTGTCCAGGATGGTCGGGATCAGATAGTCCGTGAAGGAGGGGTTGCGCACCTTCGCGGTCTTCGGGTCCACGATGATCTCTTCCATGATCGCGACGCCGAGACCCTGGGTGGTACCACCCTGGATCTGGCCGACCACGGAAAGCATGTTGAGGGCCTTGCCGACGTCCTGCGCGGTCGCCAGCTCGACGACCTTGACCAGGCCGAGCTCGGTGTCCACCTCGACGACCGCGCGGTGCGCGGCGAAGGTGTACTGGACGTGGCCGTTGCCCTGGCCGGTGACCAGGTCGAAGGGCTCGGTCGGCGCGTGACGGAACTCGAGCTCGAGGTCGATGGCCTCGTCGCCCAGGATGTCGGCGATGTCCGCGAGGACCTCGCCGCCGTCGGTGACGACCTTGCCGCCTTCCAGGAGCAGCTCGGCCGTGGCCCACGCCGGGTGGTACGAGCCGTTCTTGCGGCGGCCGATCTCCAGGAGGGCCTCGCGGACCGCCTCACAGGTGTTCTTCACGGCGCCACCGGTCATGTACGTCTGCCGGGAGGCGGACGTGGAACCGGCGGAGCCGACCTGCGTGTCGGCCGGGTGGATGGTCACCTGCGTGACGCCCAGCTCGGTACGGGCGATCTGCGTGTGGACGGTGATGCCGCCCTGGCCGACCTCCGCCATGGCCGTGTGGACCATCGCGACGGGCTCGCCGTTGATGACCTCCAGCCGTACGCGGGCGGTCGAGTAGTCGTCGAAGCCCTCGGAGAAGCCGACGTTCTTGATGCCGACCGCGTAGCCGACGCCGCGGACGACGCCCTCGCCGTGGGTGGTGTTCGAGAGGCCACCGGGCAGCGCGCGGACGTCCGCGCTCTCGCCGGCGGACTCCCACTGGCGCTCGGGCGGCAGCGGGCGGGCCTTGACCCGGCGCAGCAGCTCGGCGACCGGCGCCGGGGCGTCCACGACCTGGCCTGTGGGCATGATCGTGCCCTGCTCCATGGCGTTCAGCTGGCGGAACTCGACCGGGTCCATGCCCAGCTTCGCCGCGAGCTTGTCCATCTGGGCCTCGTAGGCGAAGCAGGCCTGGACGGCGCCGAAGCCGCGCATCGCGCCACAGGGCGGGTTGTTCGTGTAGAGCGCGATCGCCTCGATGTCCACGTCCTCCAGGACGTAGGGACCCACCGAGAGCGAGGAGGCGTTGCCCACGACCGCCGGGGAGGCGGACGCGTACGCGCCGCCATCCAGGACGATCTTGCACTTCATGTGCGTGAGCTTGCCCTCCTTGGTGGCGCCGTGCTCGTAGTAGAGCTTCGCCGGGTGGCGGTGCACGTGGCCGAAGAAGGACTCGAACCGGTTGTAGACGATCTTGACCGGCTTGTTCGTGGCCAGGGCCAGGAGGCAGGCGTGGATCTGCATCGAGATGTCCTCGCGGCCGCCGAAGGCACCGCCGACGCCCGAGAGCGTCATGCGGACCTTCTCCGGCGGGAGGCCCAGGACCGGGGCGATCTGCTGGAGGTCCGAGTGCAGCCACTGGGTGGCGACGTACAGCTCGACACCGCCGTCCTCGGACGGCACGGCCAGACCGGACTCCGGGCCGAGGAAGGCCTGGTCCTGCATGCCGAAGGTGTACTCGCCCTCGACGATGACGTCGGCGCGCTTGCGGGCCTCTTCCACGTTGCCGCGGATGATCGGCTGGCGGTGCACGATGTTCGGGTGCGGAACGTGACCGATGTGGTGGTCGGTGCGGCCCTCGTGGATCAGGGGCGCGCCCGGGGCGAGGGCGGAGGCCTCGTCGGTGACGAGCGGCAGCTCGCGGTAGTCGATCCTGATCTTGGCGGCCGCGCGGCGGGCGGTCTCCGGGTGGTCGGCGGCCACGAGGGCGACCGGCTCACCGTGGTGGCGTACCCGGCCGTTGGCGAGCACCGGGGTGTCCTGGATCTCCAGGCCGTAGTTCTTCATCTCGGCCGGCAGGTCGTCGTACGTCAGCACCGAGTACACGCCGGGCATGGCGAGCGCCTCGGAGATGTCGATGGAGACGATCTCGGCGTGGGCGACGGTGCTGCGCAGCGTCTGGCCCCAGAGCATGTCCTCGTGCCACATGTCCGAGGAGTACGCGAACTCGCCGGTGACCTTGAGGGTGCCGTCCGGGCGGAGAATCGATTCGCCGATGCCGCCCTTGGTGTGCTCCTGGGTGACGTTCGTCGGCGTACCGGCGGGCACGGTGCGGGTGTTCTGCGCCATGGTCAGACCGCCTCTCCCTGACGGGCGGCCGCGAGGCGGACCGCGTCGAGGATCTTCTCGTAACCCGTGCAGCGGCAGAGGTTGCCGGACAGGGCCTCACGGATGTCCTGGTCGGACGGGGAGGAGTTCTCCTCCAGGAGCGCGTCCGCCTGGATCAGCAGACCCGGGGTGCAGAAACCGCACTGGACGGCGCCGGCGTCGATGAACGCCTGCTGGATGGTGGAGAGCTCCACGCCCTCACCGGTCTGCGAGTCAGCCGCTCGACCGGGCCCGTGCGCCTGCCACTGCTTGGCCGCGTCCAGGGACACGCCCTTGCTGCCGCAACCGCCGCCGGTGCCGCAGGCACCGCCGTGGCCGTGCTCGTCGCGCTGCTTGGAGAACTCCGCCAGGCCCTCGACGGTCACGACGTCGCGACCCTCGACCTGACCGGCCGCCACCAGGCACGAACAGACCGGTACGCCGTCGAGACGGACGGTGCAGGAACCGCACTCGCCCTGCTCACAGGCGTTCTTGGAGCCCGGCAGGCCCAGGCGCTCGCGCAGGACGTACAGGAGGGACTCGCCCTCCCACACGTCGTCGGCTTCCTGCTGACGGCCGTTGACCGTGAAATTGACGCGCATGATTACGCAGCCCCTTCAAGCGAGCGGCCGTTGCCGGTACCGCGGTACTGCTCCCAGGTCCAGACGAGCTGGCGGCGAGCCATGATGCCGACCGCGTGACGGCGGTACTTCGCCGTGCCGCGGACGTCGTCGATCGGGTTGGCCGCGCCGGAGGCGAGGTCACCGAACTGCTTGGCGATCGACGGGGTGATGACCTTGCCCGACTCCCAGAAGCCGCCCTCTTCGAGCGCGGCGTTCAGGAACTCCTCGGCGGCCTTCGCCCGGATCGGGGTCGGCGCGGCCGAGCCGATGCCGGTGCGGACCGTGCGGGTCTCGGGGTGCAGCGCCAGACCGAACGCGCAGACCGCGATGACCATCGCGTTGCGGGAGCCGACCTTGGAGTACTGCTGGGGGCCGTCCGCCTTCTTGACGTGAACGGTCTTGATGAGCTCGTCGGCGGCCAGCGCGTTGCGCTTCACACCTGTGTAGAACTCGTCGATCGGGATGAGGCGGGAGCCGCGTACGGACTCCACCTCGACCTCGGCGCCCGCCGCGAGCAGCGCGGGGTGGGAGTCGCCGGCCGGCGAAGCGCAACCGAGGTTGCCGCCGACACCGCCGCGGTTGCGGATCTGCGGGGACGCGACCGTGTGCGAGGCGAGCGCGAGTCCCGGGAGCTCCGTACGGAGGTTCTCCATGATCTGGGTGTACGGGACGGAGGCGCCCAGGCGAACCACGTCCTCGCCGACCTCCCATTCCCGCAGCAGACCGATGCGGTTCAGGTCCAGGAGGTACTCCGGCCGGCGGTGGTCGAAGTTGATCTCGACCATCACGTCGGTGCCACCCGCAATCGGCACAGCTGAGGGGAACTCGGCCTTAGCGGCGAGCGCCTCCTCCCAGCTGGCGGGGCGAAGGAAGTCCATGAGCGGCTCTCTTCTTCTTCATCGTGTCGTTTACTTCAAGCCAGGAGGCCCGAGAGTCCTCGACTGGTCGTTCACGTGCTGTTAACGCGGTGTGGACCCAGTACACAAGCCGCTCGCCCCCCGGTGCAGTCACTGAAACCATGAAGGAGTTGGCTGACGGCCTCCCTCGTCTTGTAGATTCGTATGAAAGGCAGGATGCGACGACCTGCCCGATTTCCAACGGCAACATTCGAGACAGATCGGCGGCGACATCATGCGGCTGCGCGCACTGCTGGAAACCGAGGCGCTGGGGCTGCGGCTGCTCGGCGGCGAGGGTGAACTCGACCGGACGGTCCGCGGGGTCATGACGACCGACCTACGGGATCCCAGCCGGTACCTGTCGGGGGGCGAACTCGTCTTGACGGGCCTGGCATGGAGACGAAATTCAGCCGACTCCGAGCCATTCGTACGAATCCTCGCGAGCGCGGGCGTCGCCGGGCTCGCCGCGGGTGAGGCGGAGCTGCAGGCCATTCCCGATGATCTCGTTTCGGCCTGTGTGCGCAACCGGCTGCCGCTGTTCGCCGTGAACGAGGACGTTGCATTCGCCACGATCACCGAGTACGTCGTCCGGCAGGTTTCGGGCGAGCGCGCCGGAGACCTCGCGGCCGTCGTCGACCGACACCGCCGGCTGATGACCTCGGGGCCGGCCGGTGGCGGCCCCGACGTGGTGCTCGATCTGCTCACCACCGACCTCGATCTCCGGGCCTGGGTGCTGTCCCCCACCGGCCGGCAGATCGCCGGGGCGGGCGAGCCGCTGGCGCCGGGCGTGTGCGCAGCACTGGCGGGCGAGCACCTTGCGGCGGTCCGGACGGGCCGTAGGGGGCCGCATCGGATCTCCATCCAGGGTATTACCTACTCGCTCTTCCCGATCAGGGGACACGGGCGCGGGGCCGCCGGTCCGGGGGCCCGCGACGTGCGCGAGACCGTGCTCTCGGACTGGCTGCTGGCCGTCGAGGCGGACGCGGGCGACTGGCCCGCCGAGCGCCTCGACCTGCTGCAGGGCGTCACCCAGCTGATCGCCGTGGAGCGGGACCGGCGCGACGCGGCCCGCACCGTGCGCCGCCGCCTCGCACAGGAGGTCCTCGAACTGGTCCAGACGGGTGCCCCGCCCGCGGAGATCGCCGCCCGCCTGCGGGTCGCGGCCCCGGTGCTGCTGCCCGGGCTGGGCGCCGCCCCGCACTGGCAGGTCGTCGTGGCCCGGGTGGACTGGGAGGGCGGGGACGTCCCCGGCGGCCCGGTGGCCCAGTCACTGCTGGAGGAGATCCTCGTCGACCCGTCCGTCTCGGGGCCCGAGCCCTCGGACCGGATCGCCGTCGCCCATGCGGGTGACGAGGCCATCGCCCTGGTGCCGCTGCCCTCGCTCTCCGGGGACGCCGGGGAGGACAAGGGCCCGGATTCCGCCCTGCACGCCGACGAGCTGCTCGCGGCCGTACGGGACCCCCTGGCGGCCGGTCTGGCCGACGACGGCCGGCTCACGCTGGGCGTCAGCGCGGCCGTGCACTCGGCCGAGGGGCTGCGCGGGGCGCTGGAGGAGGCCCGGCACGCCCGCCGGGTGGCCGCGGCGCGCCCGGGCCGGGTCTGCGCGGCGGGCCACCACGAGCTGGCCTCGCACGTGCTGCTGCTGCCGTTCGTCCCGGACGACGTCCGCCGCGCCTTCACGGCCCGGCTGCTGGACCCGCTGCGGGACTACGACCGGCGCCACCGCGCGGAGCTCATCCCGACGCTGGAGGCGTTCCTGGACTGCGACGGTTCCTGGACCCGCTGCGCGACGCGGTTGCACCTGCACGTCAACACGCTGCGCTACCGCGTCGGGCGAATCGAGCAGTTGACGGGGCGGGACCTGTCCCGGCTGGAGGACAAGCTCGACTTCTTCCTGGCACTGCGGATGAGCTGAGGAGATCCACCCCCGGGCCACCGGGGTTCGGCCGCGGGACGGCTGATGATCCGTCCGGACTTTGTGAAAAAGTTCACCCAACCCCTTGGCCGAGGCCGTGAATCCGTGCTCTCATTTCGCCCCAGGGCTCAACGATGTGCTGCTTGCTTGCTTTGGGGAGGGCAATGTGGCGGACACCGCCATGTCGGGTGCCGGAACAAGCGGAGGAGACGACCCCCTCCAGCGGGCGATATGGCGGCTGCGCTCGCGCGGCTGTTGGACGGATGCGGCGGCGCTGCTGACGCCGCACATCGGCAAGGCCGGCAGTGCCGGGGCGGCCGTGCAACGGACCGCGCTGCTGGTGGAGCGGTGCCTGTTCACCGGGCAGGGCTGGGCCGAGGCCGAGGACGCGCTGCGGATCGCCGAGGCGGTGTCCCAGGACGACGACGACCGGGGTGCGGCTGCGTGCGAGCGGGGCCAGCTGGCGTACGCCGCCACCGTGCTCGGCGTGCGCGACCGGGCCGACGAGGCCCGCTCCGCGCTGGGCCGGGCCGCGGCCCTGCTGTCCCCGCAGTCCCGGACCCGCCCGCTGCTGGACTTCCGGCGGGGGCTCGTCGCCGAGCACCTCGCGGACGCCCCGCAATCGGCCCGGCCGGCGTACCACCGGGCCCACGCGGGGGCGGAAGCGCACGGGGACACCCTGCTGCTGTCCTTCACCTGGCGGCACCTGGCCGCGCTGGCCCTGCGGGACGGGGAGGTGGCCGAGGCCCGCAAGGGCTTCGCGGAGTCCCTGCGCATCCGCGAGGACCTGGGCTTCCTGATCGGCACGGCCCCGGCGCTGGCCGCCCTGGCCGAGGCCGAACCGGAACCGGAGGCCACCCGGCTGCGCGCGGAGGCCCGCCGCCTGTTCCACCTGCTGGGCGGCATCCCCACCTGGCTGGCGGACCAACTCCACCCGACCCCTTCGCCTGCGGCGTAGCCCGCTCCGACCGTCACCCCAACGGCGCTCCGCGCCCGGGGTGGAGCACGGTCAGGCGGGGGAGCCCGCGAAGTGTTCGCGGACCAGCGACTCCACCACCGGGAGGTCCCGCGCGATCAGCGCCTCCAGCAGCGCCGAATGCTCCGCCGCATCGGCCACGAGATCGGCCCGCCGAACCCGCGGAGCGCCCGGCAGGGGCCACTGGGCCCGGCGGTGGAGCTCCTCCGCCACCTGCACCAGCTGCTCGTTGCCGGCCAGCCGCAGCACCGCCCGGTGGAAGTCCCGGTCCGCCGCCGCGTACCCCGGCAGGTCACCGGCCGCCGCCGCCTCGGCCGTGGCGGCGGCGGCCGGACGCAGGGCCTCCCAGGTGACCGCCGGAACCGTGCGGGCCAGCCGGATCATCACGGGCACTTCGAGCAGCGCCCGCACCTCGGCCAGCTCGGCGAGCTCCTTCGGGGTGCGGGAGAGCACGCGGAAGCCCCGGTTGGGGAGGCACTCCACCGCCCCTTCCACGGCCAGCTGCTGCATCGCCTCGCGCACGGGGGTCGCGGAGACCCCGAAGCGCTCCCCGAGGGCCGGGCCCGAGTAGATCTCCCCCGGCACCAGCTCTCCGTCGATCAGGGCCGCGCGCAGCGCGTCGAGCACCTGACCGCGCACCGAATGGCGCAACACCTTCTGCCTTTGTGCCGGCACCCGGGCCTGGGCCGTTTCGTGCACGCGGTCCTCCTCCGGGTCTCGACCTCTCCTGAGAATAGGTGACGGCGTGCGCGGGGAGGGGTGCGGATCGATCCGAATCAGGTAAGGTAAGGCTAACCTGTTAACGATCGTGTGATTCTGTGATTCGGTGGCCCGTCATGACCGTCACGACCTTCCCGGCTGTCACATCCACCCCGCCCGGCTCTGCGGTGACGGATGCGTTCGCCAGGCTGGCCGAGGCGTACGGCGGACTGCGGGTGATCGAGCGAACCGCTGACGAACCCCTCCCCCGCGGTGTGGGATGGGTCGGCGCGGACGAGCTCGCGGCCGGCGGGCCGGCCCTGGACGCCTTCCTCGCCTGGGACAACGCCCAGGTCCTGAGGGACTACGGGACGCAGGCCCGCCCCGACGTGATCGCAGGCTTCGGCCTGCACCGGTACGCGTGGCCGGCCTGCCTGCTGATCACCCTCCCGTGGTTCCTGCACCGGCGGGTCCCCCGCCTTCCGGTCACCGAGGTGGCCTTCCACCGGACGCTGGGCCGGATGAGCGTGCACGTCGGGGAGTTCGCATGCCTGCCGGACGATCCGGCGGCCGCAACCCCGGGGGCCCGTGTCGTGCCCGACGAGGAGGCCCTGCGCGAGGAGGTGCGGGCTGCGGTGGCCCAGCACCTCGGACCGCTGCTGGAAGGTTTCGGCCCGCGCATGCGGCGCGGCCGCCGCGCCCTGTGGGGCATGGTGACCGACGAGGTCGTCGAGGGCCTCTGGTACATCGGCAACCTGCTCGGCGAGGAGCAGCGGGCCATGGCCGAACTGGAGGCGCTCCTGCCGGGCTCCACCGCCCCGTACACCGGCGGCGCGGGGTTCCGTACGCTCACCGGCCCCGCCGGTGAGGAGCTGCCCACCCGGGACCGGGCCGGCTGCTGCTTCTTCTACACCATCCGCCCCGAGGACACCTGTGTCACCTGCCCCCGGACCTGTGACGCCGACCGGATCGCCCGCCTCGCGGCGACCGCCGCCTGAACCCACCCCGTACGACTGACTGAATTCGAACACAACTCGGCCCGTGCGGCCGCCAGTTCGAGCTACAACACCCTATCCGGCGGGCCCCGCCCCCCGATGGCGTCCACTTGCCCCGAAAGCTGCGTGCACGGCTCACCGGCTACGCCACTATGGCGCCCGGAAAGCCGTACAGCCGCATGGCCGCACACGCGAGGCAAGGGACATTCGCATGAGACTGACCGACATATCGCTGGACTGGCTGCTGCCCGGCAGCCTGCTGATCCTGGGCGTACTTGCGGCAGTTGCGGTGCTGGCCCGTGGCAAGCGGGAGAGCGAGAAGGCCGCGGCCGACGACAGTTGGGAGCGCAGCGAGGAACGGCGGCGGCGCAAGGAAGCCGTCTACGGGACCGCTTCGTACGTTCTGCTGTTCTGCTGCGCGGCGGTCGCGGCCGCGCTCTCCTTCCACGGGCTGGTCGGCTTCGGCCGGCAGAACCTCAACCTCACCGGAGGCTGGGAGTACCTCGTCCCCTTCGGCCTCGACGGCGCCGCGATGTTCTGCTCGGTGCTCGCCGTGCGCGAGGCCAGCCACGGTGACGCGGCCCTCGGCTCGCGCATGCTCGTCTGGCTGTTCGCGGGCGCGGCCGCGTGGTTCAACTGGGTGCACGCCCCGCGGGGCCTGGGCCACGACGGGGCCCCGCAGTTCTTCGCCGGGATGTCGCTCTCGGCGGCCGTGCTCTTCGACCGCGCCCTCAAGCAGACCCGCCGGGCGGCGCTGCGCGAACAGGGCCTGATCCCGCGGCCGTTGCCCCAGATCCGGATGGTCCGCTGGCTGCGGGCCCCCCGGGAGACCTTCGGCGCCTGGTCCCTCATGCTGCTGGAAGGGGTACGCACCCTCGACGAGGCCGTGGACGAGGTGCGCGAGGACAAGAAGGAGCGGGAGCAGGACCGGCACCGCAGGCGCGATCAGAACCGGCTCGACCGGGCGCGCATCAAGGCGCTGGGCCGGCAGAACCGGGCGTTCGGGCGGTCACGCGGCCGCCAGGTCGAGCTCCCGGAACTGACGCAGGGAGCGGGCTCCGCGCCGGTCGGCGCGGAGCCCGCCATACCGGAATCAGGACAACTGCCCTTGCAACGCCGGCCCTCCCTGCAGGCCGTCAACCGAACCGAGTCCCTTGACGTGACCGGCACCCGGACGGTGGACCTCACCGCCGAGGACGACACCCAGACCATTCCCCGGCTGGACTCGCTGGAGCGCAAACTGAAGGACCTGGAGCAGCAGTTCGGCTGATCCGGTCCGCTCGTACGGGGAGACCCCGCGGGGCCCGCCTGCTCGGGCGGGCCCTTCGTCGTACAGCCCGTCGTCCGGCCCGCGCTACGACGCGTCGTGCCGTCCGTCGAGCTCGAACCACACCACCTTGCCGCTGCCCAGGGCGAGCGCGTCCACGCCCCAGTCGTCGGCGAGCGCCTGCACCAGCACGAGTCCCCGGCCGTGCGTACCGTCGTCGGCGGTCGGTACGTACGGCCGGGGCCGGCGTGCGGCGTAGTCCCGGACCTCCACCCGTAACCGGGTGGCGGCGAGACTCGCGTGCACCTCCGCGCCGCGGTCGGTGTGGACGAGCGCGTTGGTCACGAGCTCGGTGATCAACAGCTCGGCCACCTCGGCGGCATCGGTATGGCACCGGTGGCGCATCAACTCCCGCAGGGCCCGGCGGACTTCGCCGACCGCCTTCAGGTCGGCCCGGCGTACGCTCCGGGTGATCCGCAGCGTGTCCACCGATTCCCCGTCCCCGTCCCCGTCGGCGGACGGCTCGCGCGGCACCGGCCTCCCTCTCCCCCACAGCTTTCCGGTCTTCGCCCCCACCCGCACGGCGATGTCCCTCCCGTGTCCTTGCTCTCGAACAGGTCTACGGGATGCATGCCCCCCGGGCGGTTCCGCACTCCTGCGGGCTCAGGGGCGGGGCGCGTCGGGGAGGTCGGATCGAGCCATCCCCATGACGCGGCTGACCGCTGCGTCGCACACGATCTTGCTGGCGGACCGTGCGAATCCGGCCACGGTTTCGGCACTGGTCTTCGGAGGAATCCACAAGGCGACCGGGTCCGTCACCGCGCCCACCCGAGCGGGTCCCCGATGCCGGAAAGCGCCCTCCAAAGCCCCCATGAGCTGCCCGGCCTTTGCCACGCGGACCCCGTACCCGCCGCCCGCGCGCACGAGGGCGGCGACGTCGGGGTCCTGGTCCGTCGTCCTTGAGGAGAAGAGGCCGGAAATCGTCACCTCCCACTCGGCTTTTCCCCGGGGTGAGTTGTCGAAGGGGACCATTTTGATGGGCAGGTCGTACTGCACGAGGGGGAGGAAATCTCCCCACGGCATCGAGCAACCACCGTCGCCCGCCATCGACACCACTTGACGGTTCCGATCGGTGGACCGTGCGCCACTCGCCGTTCGGGGAAAGAAAGATAGCGCGCCACCCGCACCTTGCACATGCCGGTGCGGACGGGGAAGCGGGCCGGGCGCCGGCCGAAGGCGTGAACTGCGTCCGCGACGGGTGAAGGGACGGGCCCTCAGCCGGCGTGCCGCGCCCGGTGGCGGCGGACCGCGTCCCGATTGGCGCAGCAGGGCGAGCAGTAGCGCTGCCGTCCCGTGCGCGAGGTGTCGGCGAAGACCGCGGTGCACTCGGACACGGCGCATCGCCGGAGCCGGTGCATGCCCCGGCCCGCGAGGTGCAGTGCGGTCCCGACGGCGATCAGCGAGAACAGCTGGTCACCGAAGGGCTGTTGATCGTCCCGGTAGTGCAGGTGCCAGCCGTCGCCGGCGTGGTCGGTCAGCCTCGGGAAGGCGGCGGCCTCTTCCAGCATGCCGTTGAGCAGCGCGGCGCGCTCCGGTTCGTCGGCGGCGTCGACGACCTTCTCCCACACCGTCAGGGCGCGGTGCGCACGGCCCAGATCCTCCGGGGTGACGGGCCCCGACACCGCCAGCCCGGCGGCACGGCAGCGGTCTGCGAGTTCCCCGGGGCTCGACGGGCGACGGTTGGTCAGGGCAGCGGCCAGGTTCACCGCGTCCGCCCCGTAAGGGTTGAGGTGCACAAGACCATTACAGCAGGCTGTCCGCACCCCGGAAAGGGGCTCTCGTCCGCCCCTGCCCCCGACCAGCGGAGTCCACCATGCCGCGACTGCTGCCCGCCCCCGGCCCCCCACGCGTCCTCGCCGTCTCGACGTTCGCCAACGCGATCGGCAGTGGGGTGTACCTGACCGCCGGCGTCCTCTACTTCACCGAGGCGGTCCGGCTCCCCGCGGACCAGGTCGGACTCGGCCTCGGCATTGCGGGACTCGTGGCGCTCGGGGTGGGCATCGGGGCCGGGCATCTCGCCGACCGCCGCGGCCCGCGCGGCGTGTACGCGGCCACGCTGCTCCTGCGCGCCCTGGCCACGGCCGGCTTCGTGTCGGCCGACGGCTTCTGGTCGTTCGTGCTGGTCGTCACCCTGGCCGTGTCGGCCCAGGGCGCAGGGGTGTCGGCGCGCGGCCCGATCATCAAACGACACGGCGGTCAACGCCCCCAGGAACTGAGGGCGTACCTGCGGTCCGTCAGCAACACCGGGATCTCGCTGGGCGCCGTACTCGCGGGCTGGGCCGTCCAGTCGGGCACGGACACGGCCTACCGGCTCCTGATCGCCGGCAACGCCGTCTCCTTCGCGGTGTCCGCCGCGCTCCTGCTCCGCCTCGCCCCGATCCGTCCCCTACCGAGCGGCGGCGGTCGCCGGTGGGCCGCCCTGCGGGACCTGCCCTACCTCGGGATCAGCGCCCTGGACGGCGTCATGGCCGTCCAGTTCAAGGTCCTGACCGTGGCCGTCCCCCTGTGGCTCATCGGCGAGACGACCGCACCGCGCTGGCTGGTGTCCGCCGGCATGCTGACCAACACGGTGATCGTCGTCGCCTTCCAGGTGCGTGCCAGCCGGAACATCGGCACCCCCGCCACCGGCGCTCGCGCCTACCGTCGCGCCGGTGCCGCGTTCCTCGCCTCCTGCTCCCTGGTCTCCCTGTCGGCGGGAGCACCCGCCTGGGCGGCCGTCACGCTGCTCCTGGTCGCGGTCGTCGTCCACACCGTCGGCGAGCTCTGGCACGCAGCGGGAGGGTTCGAGATCTCCTTCGCCCTCGCTCCCGAACATGCCACCGGCCAGTACCTCGGCGTGTTCGGCATGGGCGCCGGACTCGCCGAGGCTCTCGGCCCGTCCCTGCTGATCGCCCTGTGCATCGGCTGGGGGCGACCCGGCTGGTTCGTCCTCGGCGCCGTCCTCGCCCTCACCGGCCTCGTGGCTCCGCCCGCGGTCCGCTGGGCGGAGCGCCGCAGGCCTGGTGCGGCCGACGGCGAGGACTCCCCCGCCGCGCGCGGTGCGGCATCGCGCGCCCTGACCTGATGGTGGCTCAGTCGCACAGGACTGCCGTCTGGGCCTGCTCCAGCGCACGGGTGCGCGGGACGGGCGCCTCATTCTTCAGTTCCGCGCCGAGGTCGTAGACATTGGCGGCCAGGACCAGTTGTCGCCCGCCGTCGGCGGTGGTGAGGGACACGCTGGTGAAGCCGGGTCCGCTGCCGTCGGTCGCCCAGGCGCTGACCTGCTTGCTGCCCGGTCCCGGGCCGCACGTCACGTCGACGGACTGCACACCGAGTCCGTACGCCGGCTTGCCGCGGCTCCCCGTCAGGAGTTCACGCTGCTGGGCGGGGCGCAGCAGCACGCCGGCGAACAGGGCCCGGTGGAAACGGGCCAGGTCGCCGACCGTGGAGATCATGGCGCCGGCGGTCCAGTCGTACGACGGGCTGAACCGGGTGACATCGCGCCCCTTGAGGTCATAGCCGTGCAGATGGGGGCCGCGGATGTTCGGGTCGGTCACCGGGAAGGAGGTGTCCTTCAGACCGAGCGGCACGATGATCCGCCGATGGATTTCGGAGGGTGCGCTGCGGTGCGTGACCGCCTCGATCACCAGACCCGCGAGGAGGTAGTTGGTGTTGGAGTACCCCCAGCCGTCGTCGGACGTGAACGTCGGCTCGTGCCGTACCGCGCGGGCGATCACCTCCCGGGGCGTGTACACGTGGTCCCAGTCGTGGCGCTCCAGGTAGGGCGCGAAGAACTCCGGCTCGTTGGTGGGGTCGTAGATGGCCGAGGTGTGGTTGAGCAGCTGCCGGACGGTGATGGCCGTGCCGTCGTTGCCGTTTCCCCGGACCACGCCGGGCAGCCACGTGTCCACGCTGTCGTCGAGCGAGAGCCGCCCTTCGCCCTCCAGCTGCAGGAGCACCGTCGACACGAACGACTTGGTGTTGCTCGCGATCCGGAACCGCTGGTCCGGCCGGGCCCGCTCGCCGGTCGCCGTGTCCGCGAGCCCGGCCGCCGTGCGCGACTCCCGCTCCCCGCGCCTGGCGTACGCCACGACACCGGGGAATCCGTCGGCGACCGCCTGCTCGATGGCCTCCTCGAGGCCGGCGGGCGGTGCGGCCGGCCCCCGTTCCGCCGCGTGCGCGGCCGCGGGGAGCATCCCCACCACCACCGCGCAGATCCCTATCCATAACCCCGCGGCCCGTGCCCGTGAATTCACCGATCAGTCCCGTTCCTGTTGCCTGCGCCGTTCCCTTCCCAGCCTGCCGGGCCGCCGCACCGCTCGCCCATCCCGCTACCACCCGGACCGGCACGGGGGTTGCCCCCACCCCTGGTTCGAGGAGCCTGACGGCCCGTCGATAGCCTGCGCCCTCATGACGCGTGCTTGGATCTTGCCCATGCTGTTCGGGTCCTGCGGATCGGTCGTCGCGGCTGGCCTGGTCCTGAGCGGGAGCCCCGGCGCGGCCGCGGCACTCCTCCTGGTGTTCGTGCTGCTGGCCGGCATGCACTCGCCCCTGGTGTTCCCGCGGTCGATCGGTGCGCCGGAGGCACAGCGCAGGAGCGCGGCCGACGGCCGACCGGTCGTCTTCTGGCGACCGGGCTGCAAATACTGCATACGCCTGCGCATCCGGCTGGGCCGTAGCGCCCGCCAACTGCACTGGGTCGACATCTGGAGTGACCCCGCAGGAGCCGCTGTGGTGAGGGCGGCCAACGACGGGAACGAAACCGTGCCGACCGTCTTCGTGGCGGGCCGGCCGCACACCAACCCCGATCCCGCATGGGTGCGCGGACAGCTCTTGCCCCTCGCGTGACCGGAAGCCGTGCCGCCGCGGTTCCGCCCCGGTCCGCCCCGGTTACGCCTCCCAGACCGCGGCGGCCGTCCGGTCGTCGGCGTACCCCTTGAGGCGGAGCTGGGTGTCCGCGAGGAAGGCCGCGAGGCCCGGCGGCTCCTGACCGGCCCAGCGGGCGGCGAGTTCCGTCGGGAGCGCGGCCTCCTCCCGCATCGGCTCCGACAGGCCCCCGGAGCACAGCAACAGGGTGTCCCCGGACCGGGCCACGGCCGCGCGGAAGCGGAAGCCGCCCTCCGTGTCCTCGGCCGGCCCGACGGGTTCCAGGTCCTGCCACTGCCCCGCGCGGAGCCGGAACAGGCCGCCCGCGCCCGCGCCGAAGCACACCCTGGTGCGGCACTGCGGGTCCACCGGGAGCAGGAGCCCGCGCAGTCCGGCGGTGTACGCCGCTTCCGCGAGCCCCAGCTCGACGGCGCGGGCCCGCAGTCGCCCGTAGCCCCGGTCGGTGAGCCGTTGCAGGCCCGAGCGCAGGGCGTCGCGGCGCCCGGCGCGGATGTCGTCGGCCAGCCGCTCCTGGCTGCGCCCGACGGCGGAGGCGACGGTGCGGCACAGCTCGGCGGCGGCCTCGGCGGCCCCGGGAGCGGCCCGGTCCCCGCCCGCGAGGGCCACCAGGACCAGCGCGTCGTCGCCGCTGCCGAAGCGGGCGGTGAGCAGGAAGTCGCGGCGGGCCTCACCGCGGTAGCGGGCGGAGTCCCCGCGCAGGGAGGCGGCGCGCAGGGTGTAGGTGCCGTAACGGGCCCCCTCCAGGACGGTGTCCGGGGTCAGTTCCTCGATGGCGGCCGGGTCGGCGGGCGGAAGGGGGCCCGGCTCGGCGGCGTAGGTGGGAGCGCGGTCGCCCAGGTGGGAGACCTCGGGCCGAACGGTCTCCGGTCCGGCCGCCACCGGCTCGGCCCCGGGCTCGGGCCCCGGCCCGGGCTCGGCCACGGGCGCCGGCTGCAACGGCTGCGGGGCCGGATCGAACCAGGCCTCCGGGCTCGGTGCCTCCGGGTGCCGCACCGGCAGCTCGGGCCCGCGCACCGGTGGTACGGCCACGCCGCCGAGCGCGTACCCCGTGGCGTCGCCCGCCCGGGGGTCCCGCGGCGGCGGGAAGTCGGGCAGGGTCGGGGTGGGCGCCGGCTCCCCCTGCCGGGGGCCGGGCAGCAGCGGCTCCGGGGCGCGCGGAGGTTCCGGCGGGCCCGGATCCGGCACGACGTCCGGTGCCACGTCCGGCGCGAGGTCCGGCGCGAAGGCCTGTGCCGGGCCCGTGGCAGGGGCCGCGGCCGGTGCCGGCACCGGTGCCGGGTCCGTCGTCACGCCCGCCGCCGAGCGGAACCGCTTGTCCAGGGTGTCCCCCGGGTCGGGTTCCGCTTCCGCGTCCGGGCCCTCGTAGAGCTTCTGCCACCAGTCGTCCGCACCCTGCTGACTCATGGCTCCATTCTCGGCGCCGCACGGGGCCGGAAAACGCCGAATGCACGAAAAGGGTCCGCCGGACCGCCGTCCGCCGGACCCCTCCCGTTCCAGCCGTACGGGTCAGCGCACGTCGTACGCCCGCACGACCGTCTGGGTGACCGTGGCGCCCTTCGCGTCGGTCAGCTCGACCTTCGGCGAGACGGGCTTGCCGGAGGCTCCGGCGTTCTTCGACGCGACGACGCGGCCCCGCAGATCGGGGTGGTCCAGGTCCGTTCCGGTGTCGAGGACGGCGACCTTGGTGCCCTTGCCGTCGTACCCGGCGACCCAGGCGGCGGTGGCGGCGACCTGGCGGGTGGAACGCTCCAGGTTCGCCCGGACCTTGCCGTCCAGCCACAACTTCTTCAGCCCGCCCGCCGCGGAGCGCGCGCGGGGGTCCGTACCGCCGGGGCCGCCGGGGCCCGTACCGGTGACGTCCGACCAGAAGGCGGCGGCCTGCTGCTTGTCGGCGGCGAGGGCGACGGCTCCGATGGAGCCGAGGACGAGGGAGCGGTCGGCGCCGCGAGGCGTGGGCGGGGCGCTGCGCGCCACGTTCACGGATCCGTCGTAGACCGCGATGAGCGGCAGCTTCCCCGTGTGCGCGTCGTCGTAGCCCTGCCGGACGAGGCCGGTGACGTTGAAGAGTTCGTGGTCGACCTGGCCGGCGGCGAGGGCTCCCACCGCGCCCTCGGGGTACACGTAGAGGTCCTTGCCCGACTGCCGGGTCTGCACGAGCGGTTGCGAGCCGTCCGCGCGCGGCATCGCGGTGGCGGCGGTGCGGCCGGCCGCGTCGGTGGACACCAGGATCCGGTCGCCGGTGACCAGGGTCACCGTGACGGGGGCCGCGGGCTGCTTTCCGGCCGCCTCACCGCCGACGAGTGGTCTCTTCCCCGCTCCGGGCGCCCCGTCGGCCGGCTGCGCCGCCGTCGGGCCGATGGCGGTGACGGCCAGAACGGCCGCGCTGGCCGCCCCGAGTGCCGTACGCGATATCGGACGCATCGCTCTCCCCAGGTGAATTCCGGCCAACTGCTGCATTGCACGGCGAAAGCGCCGCGTAAATGGCTTCTGGCCAGCGGATGTTGGTGCTGCGGTGGCGTCACCTTGGCAGAGTGGCGTCGGGTGCGGCGATGATGTCCGCGGCGGGTTTGCGCCGTGGCCGCTTCCCGCCAGGCGCGTGTCGAAAGGTGGGTGGACGGGGTGCTGGGTGCCATAGGCCTGGACGAGGGCCAGGAGTCGGCGTACCGCGCGCTGGTCGCGCTGGGGGCCGCGGAGGTACCCGACCTCGCGCACCGGCTGACGCTGCCGGTGCCGCACACCGAACGGGCCCTGCGCCACCTGGAGCGGCACGGACTGGCGGCTCAGTCCTCGGCCCGGCCCGGGCGCTGGGTGGCGGCCCCGCCGGGGGTGGCGCTCGGGGCGCTGCTGACCCAGCAGCGGCACGAGCTGGAACAGGCGGAGCTGGCGGCGGCGCTGCTGGCCGAGGAGTACCGGGCGGAGGCCACCGAACCGGCGGTGCACGACCTCGTGGAGGTGGTGCAGGGCGCGAGCGCGGTGGCGCACCGCTTCCACCAGATCCAGCTGGGCGCGGAGAAGGAGGTCTGCGCGCTGGTCACGGGCCGGCCGCAGGTGGTGACGGGGACGGACAACGACGCGGAGGACCGGGCCTCGGTGCGCGGGGTCGACTACCGGGTGGTCATCGAGCGGGAGGTGCTGACCCTGCCGAGCGGGATCCGGGAGGCGTCGACGGCGCTGGCGCGCGGCGAGCAGATCCGGGTGACGGCGCAGGTCCCGACGAAGCTGGTGATCGCGGACCGGACGCTGGCCATGGTCCCGCTGACGGCCCGCGGGGCGGAGCCGGCGGCGCTGGTGGTGCACGCGTCGGGGCTGTTGGAAGCCCTGACCGGCCTGTTCGAGGCGGTGTGGCGGGAGTCGCTGCCGCTGCGGCTGGGGGCGACCGGTTCCGCCGAGGAGGCCGGGGGCAGCCCCGACGCCACGGACCTGGAGATCCTCTCGCTGCTCCTGGCGGGCATGACGGACGCGAGCGTGGCGAAGCACCTGGAGCTGGGGCTGCGGACGGTGCAGCGGCGGGTCAAGGGTCTGATGGAGCTGTCCGGGGTGACGACGCGGCTGCAGCTGGGCTGGCACGCGCACGAGCGGGGCTGGGTGGCCCGATAGCTCCTGGTCGGTCAGGCTGAGCGCATGGATCTGCCTCAGCTGCTGCTGGTGGGGCTGGTGCTGCTGCTCGGGGTGGTCGGAGTGCTGATCCCGGGTGTGCCGGGCACCTGGCTGGTGTGGGCGGGGCTGCTGTGGTGGGCACTGCACGTGCGTTCGGCGTCGGCGTGGACCCTGCTGGTCGCGGCGACGGCCCTGCTGCTGGTGGTCCAGGTGGTGAAGTGGCTGCTGCCGCCCCGGCGGGTGCGGGGGCTGGGCATCACCTCCCGGATGGTGGTGTTGGCGGGGGCCGGGGCGCTCCTGGGCTTCGTCCTGGTGCCGGTGGTGGGGGCGGTTCCGGGCTTCGTGGGCGGCATCTACCTGTGCGAGCGGCTCCGCCTGGGCAGCCACGGCGAGGCCTGGGCGTCGGTGCGGGCGGTGATGCGGGCGGTGGGAACGAGCGTGCTGGTGGAACTGTTCGCGTGCCTGGTCCTGGTGGGGGCGTGGGTGGGGGCGGTGGTGGCGCAGTAGGCGCCCGGCGCCCGTCGCGGGAAACCCGGGGTGCGGCCCGCACGATCGGGGGATACGCTCCAAGCCCCTGACTCGATCGGTCGTGGAGGCGCCATGGGCACGTCCGTTCCGGGCACGCCTGCCTTCCCCGCCCCACAGCCGCCGGCGGAGGGCGGCGAGCCGGCCTGCCTCCTGCACCTCGTCTGCGACGCGTGCGGACGCCTGGACACCGCACGCGAGGCGCACTGCTGCACCCGATGCGGCACTCCGCCCGATGACACGGATGCCGTACGCGCAACTCCTGGAGTGGGCCCGCCCGCCGTCCCTGGTGACCTAGGTCCGTAGCCCGATGCGGGGACCGGCCGTGACTGCGAGGCTGGGCGGTATGACGGACTTCAAGGGTTTCAGCGAGGCCGAACTGGCTTACCTGCGTTCGCAGCACCTGGGCCGCTTGGCCACGGTGGACGCGGCCGGGCAGCCGCAGGCGAACCCGGTGGGCTTCTTCCCTCAGGAGGACGGGACGATCCTGGTGGGCGGAATGGCGATGGGCACGACGAAGAAGTGGCGCAACCTGCACGGGAACCCCCGGCTGTCGCTGGTCGTGGACGACCTGGTGAGCACCCGGCCGTGGCGGGTGCGCGGCATCGAGATCCGGGGCCGCGCCACGCTGGAGACGGGCCCGCACGGGCTGGGCCCCCATTTCAGTCCGGAGGTGATCCGGATCCACCCGGAACGCGTCCACGCGTGGGGGCTCTGACCGTCCCGGGAGCGCGCCCCGCCGGTGTGCGGGTGGCCGCCCGTCGCCGTACGGCTTCCGGTGCTGACGCTCTGTTTAGGGGCGGAGCAGCGACAGTGGGGGTCGGGGCTTGTGACGCGGTGAGGGGGAGTACCGGTGCCGATCCGGATCAGGGGCCGTGCCATCGTCGATGCGGTGGGGAGTGCGGTCTGCGCGGCCTCGCACGCCATGGCGCCGCAGCGGCGATCCGTGACCCGCTTACGTCTCACCTGCCTGTACGGCGGGGTGTTCATGATGGCGGGGACGGCGCTGCTGGCCGTTGTCCACCTGCTCGCGGTGCAGGCCGTGAGCAGGGGCAACGATCCCATCTTCGAACTGCGTTCGGAGTCCGCGATCGTACTGGCGCCCGCCGGCTGTCCGGAGCCGTCGGACAGCGGGCCGGCCCCCTGTCCGGCCCCCTCCCGGCAGCAGCCCCAGGACTCGCTGGTGGCGTCCACCGCGCTGGTCCTGGCCGCGCTCGTCCCCCTGTCGGCCACCGCGGGATACGTGACGGCCGGGTACGCCCTGTCGCCGCTCCGGCGGATCAGCCACAGCGCACGACGGGCCTCCCGCGAGTCCTCCTGAGGGGTGTCCGGGCGGGGGCGGGGTCTCGGCCCGCGGCACCCCGCCCCGGCTGCGCGTCAGACGCGGCCGCCCCGCTTCGCAGCGTGGTTGGCCCGGCCCTCCGCCGACTTCAGGCGCCAGTCGCGGCGGATCTCCGACCGCAGCCGGGCGTCCGTCTTGGCCACGATGCGCTGGTTCTCCCGCAGGAGCTTGCGGTAGCTCTCCAGCCGGCGGTCCGCGAGCTCGCCGGACTCCAGCGCGGCCAGCACCGCGCACCCCGGCTCCGCCTCGTGCGCGCAGTCGTGGAAGCGGCAGCGCTCCGCGTACTCCTCGATCTCCGAGAAGACCTGGCCGACCCCGGTCTCGGCGTCCCAGAGCCCGACGCCGCGCAGTCCGGGGGTGTCGATCAGGACGCCGCCGCCCGGCAGGGCGAGCAGGTTGCGCGTGGTGGTCGTGTGCCGGCCCTTGCCGTCGACCTCGCGGGCCGCCTGCACCTCCATGACCTCGGCGCCGAGCAGCGCGTTGGCCAGGGTGGACTTGCCGGCGCCCGAGATGCCGAGCAGCACGCTGGTGCCGTCGCCGACGATCGCGGCCAGTACGTCCGTACCCTCCCCCGTGAGGGAGGAGACGGTCAGTACCTGGACGCCGGGCGCGGTGGCCTCCACGTCCTGGACCAGGTGCCCGAGCGTCGCCGCGTCCGGGACCAGGTCCGCCTTGGTGAGGACGACCAGCGGCTGCGCACCCGATTCCCAGGCCAGGGCCAGGAAGCGCTCGATGCGCCCGAGGTCCAGCTCGACGGCGAGGGAGACCGCGATGATGGCGTGGTCGACGTTGGCGGCGAGGATCTGCCCCTCGGACCGCTGCGAGGAGGTGGACCGTACGAAGGCGGTCCGGCGCGGCAGGTACGCCTTCACGTAGCGGGGGTTGCCGGCCGCCTCCACGGCGGCCCAGTCCCCGGTGCAGATGACCCGGAGCGGGTCGTGCGGGGTGACGAAGGCGGTGTCGGCGCGGACGATGCCGTCCGCGGTCATGACGTCGCACTGGCCGCGGTCGACGCGTACGACGCGGCCGGGCAACAGGCCCTGCTCTGCGTACGGGGCGAACTCGGCCTCCCACGCGTCGTCCCAGCCGAGGGGGGCGAGGGCGTGCGAGAGCGAGGCGTGCGGGAAGGAGGACAGGAAAGCGGAGAAAGACAAGGGAAACCCTTCACAGGGTGGCCCCGGCCGCGGGCGCTCGCTCAGTGGCGGCGCGCGAAGAGGTGTGAGGTCAGCCGGAGACCACGGAAGTGACATTGATGGTCTTCTGAGTGCGGGCAGCGCCCTGCGCGATGACAGTCATCAACGAACTCACCTCCGGGTCCATGCACAAGCTGATCGTTCCCCACCGATCGGCGGGAACTGATCCACCGTAACAAGCCCGCTCCGGCGGGGGCCACTTCTTTTTCGGGCGGCCTTCCCGTGCAGCGATTCACGAGTCGTCGGGCGCCGCCCAGGGCCCGTCCGGGTACGCCGCCTGGGCGCGGCCGACACCGGCCTCGATGTCCAGGCTGTGGGGCGACGTGGCGTCGCGCAGGGCGTCCGGTACCTCGCAGCGGCCGGCTCCGGCCTCGCAGCGGACCTTGAAGCGGGTGGCCTCGGGCACCGTGAGGGCCAGGCGGCCGGAGCCAACGCGGGCCGTCACTTCGTCGGGCGGGGTGACGAAGGTGGCGACGGCCCGGCCCGAGCCGACCCGGATCTCGGCCTGGGGCGAGGTCAGGCCGGTGGCCTGCAGACGGCCGGAGCCGACCTTGGCGCGCAGGGCGCCGCGCAGCCCGACGATCTCGACCCGGCCGGAGTCGACCTCCGTGTCGACGGCGCCGCCCAGCCCGCTGAGCGCGATCCGGCCGGAACGGGTCGTCACCTTCACGGGGATGTCCACGGGTACGGTCACCGCCAGTTGGACCGAGCAGCCGGCCCCGGCGCCCGGCCAGAAGCCTTCGCCGGGGCAGTGCGGGGTCAGCCGCAGGGTGTCGCCGAGCCGGCTCTCCTCGATGGTGGGCGCCTTGAGGGACCAGCTGACCGTGGCCCGGTAGCCGACCTCGTGGTCCGCGCGGGGGGTGACGGTGATGTCCGCGTCGCCCCCCACGATCTCCAGCGCGGTCACTGGGCGGCCGCCGCTGCCGCCGCGCAGGGTGTCGCTCCGGGCACCCCCGATCCCCCAGGACCACACCTGCCAGGTGGCCGGTACCACCACGAGGACCGCGCTGAGCGCAGCGGCGGTGATCCAGGCCAGGCGGTGCCTGCGGCGGGACCCTTCGGCTGCGGACGGAGTCACGGCGTGCCGTCCAGGAAGCGCAGGACCGCGAGGACCCGGCGGTGGTCACCGTCGGCCTGCGGCAGGTCGAGCTTGGCGAAGATGCTGTTGATGTGTTTGGCCACCGCGCTCTCGCTCACGACGAGTTCGGCCGCGATGCCGGCGTTCGAGCGGCCTTCGGCCATCAGGGCCAGCACCTCGCGCTCGCGCGGGGTGAGCCGGCCCAGCGGGTCCGGGCCGCCGCCGCGGCGCAGCAGGAGCTGGGCGACGACCTGCGGGTCGAGTGCGGTGCCGCCCGAGGCGACGCGGCGCAGGGCGTCGATGAACTCCTCGACGTCGGCGACCCGTTGCTTGAGCAGGTAGCCGATGCCGGCGCCGGTCTGGGCGGCCAGCAGATCGGCGGCGTAGCGTTCCTCCACGAACTGCGAGAGCAGCAGCACCGCCGTGCCGGGGCTCTCCTGGCGGATCATCAGGGCCGCCCGGACGCCCTCGTCGGTGAAGCTGGGTGGCATCCGCACGTCCACGAGGGCGAGTTCGGGGCAGTGTTCTGCGACGGCGGCGAGCAGACCCTCGGCGTCGCCGGTCTCGGCGATCACCTCGAACCCGGCCATTTCGAGGACTTTGACGAGTCCTATGCGCAGGAGGACGGAGTCCTCGGCGATCACAGCCCGCACGGCAGCTCCACGGTGATGACGGTCGGACCCCCGAGGGGGCTTTCGATCTTGATGGTTCCGTCGACGGACCCTACGCGTTTGTGCAGCCCCACCAGACCGGTGCCGCGGGCGGGGTCGGCGCCGCCCACCCCGTCGTCGGTGACGGTGATCCGCAGCAGGTCCCCGCCGCGGGCGGACGCGTCCGGTGCCGGACCGCGGACGACGTGCACCCGGCAGTGGTCCGCCCGGGCGTGCTTGGCGACGTTGGCCAGGGTCTCGGAGACCACGAAGTAGGCGACGGCCTCCACGGTGGCCCCGGGCCGCTGCCCGATGTCCACGCTCAGTTCGACGGGGAACGGGGCCCGGGCGGCGATCCCGGAGAGCGCGGCGTCGAGCCCGCGGTCCTCCAACACGGCCGGATGCAGGCCCCGTACCAGGCTGTTCAGCTCCTCGATGGCCTCCTTCGCCTCGCGGTGCGCCTCGTCGATGACGGCCTTGGCCTCGGCCGGGAGGTCGGGGAGGGTGGCGCGGGCGATGCCGAGGTTCATGGCCAGGGCGACCAGTCGCTGCTGGGCTCCGTCGTGCAGGTCCCGTTCGATCCGTCGGCGCTCGAGGTCGGCGGCGTCCAGCACCCCGGCCCGGCTCTCCGCGAGGTCCTCGACCCGCCGCTCCAGTTCGCGGGCCCGGTTCGGGCCGAGGAGGGCGGCCGCAGCGGCGGCGTCCAGCCGGGCGAAGAGCGCGGCGAGCCAGGGCGCGGCGAGCAGCAGCAGGACGCCGCCGCAGGTGATGGCGTCGTAGTCGTTGCTCCAGCCGGGAGTTCGGGTCTCGGTGGGCAGGATCCAGATCCAGCCGTAGATGCAGGCGGCGGCGACGCCGAAGGCCCAGGCGAGCACCACCAGCGCGCCGGCGACGGCGGCGAGCGGGCTGACCAGCAGGTGGTAGCCGTACTGCCGCCAGGTCGCCTCGGAGCGCATCTGCCGCACCAGTCCGAACGGGGTGGGCCGGCCGCCCTCCCGTTCGACCTTGGGGACCTCGAGGCCGAGCAAGGCCCGGAACCGGCTGCGTTGGAGCCGGGTGAGGAGCGGGCCGAGCAGCAGGATCAACAGGGGCGGGATCGTGCCGGGCCCGGGCGCCGTGATGGTGCACGTGAGGCCGAGGAGCACGGGCAGGGCGGCCGGGATCGCGGCCGCGGTGAAGCCCGTGTTGCGCCAGGCCCATGCCGACCACGGCGCGTGCGCCGTGATCCAGGTGTACGTACGCCTCGGCGCACCCCCGCGAATTGCCATGCCCCGTACGGTAATCGCACTGATCAGGGGCATGCCATCACGCGGGCACCCGTACGGGGGTGTACCTGGTGCCACCCCCGATCCGGATCA
Source organism: Streptomyces sp. NBC_00273 (assembly GCF_036178145.1). Lineage (NCBI taxonomy): Bacteria > Bacillati > Actinomycetota > Actinomycetes > Kitasatosporales > Streptomycetaceae > Streptomyces > Streptomyces sp. NBC_00273. The sequence continues at coordinate 2,916,199 of NZ_CP108067.1, forward strand.
TGGGGCTACTGATTCTGCGGGCCCGGCCGACGAGGCTGGTGGTGTGCCCGGGGAACGGACCGCCGGGCCGGAAGGAGATCCTCGTCATGGCCCTCGTCACCCCGCAGGCCCGCGCCTGGCGCACCCCCCGCGCTCCGCGCGCTCCCCGCGCCGTCCGCATCCTCCGCGCCGCCCGCACGCCCCGCGCCCCCCGGACGGCCACCGTACTCACCGGCGCCGGCCTGGTGTTACTGCCCTGGGTGGTGGTGCTGGCGAAGACGATGCCGCAGACCAGCGAGGTCTCCAACTGGTCCACGGCGTGGATCGGCCTGGACCTGATGCTGGCCGCCGGGCTGACCGGGACCGGGGCGCTGCTGCGCAGGCAGGATCCCCGGGCGTCCCCGGTCGCGGCGGCGACGGCCGCGCTGCTGGTGATGGACGCCTGGTTCGACGTCACGACCTCGGCCGGGACCGACGGTCAGGGGATGGCGCTGCTGCTGGCGGCGGGCGCGGAGCTGCCGTTGGCGGTCGTCTGCGCGGTGGTGGCGGCGCGCCGACCGCGCTGATGCCGGGGCGTGACACGGCGCCGCCGGTGTCCGATTCGTTCAATACGGCCGCCCGGTGCCCGCCTAGCCTGCTGCCATGACTCCTCGACTCGACCTCATCGGCATGGTGGTCTCCGACATGGCCGCCTCGCTCGCCTTCTACCGCCGCCTCGGGCTGGACGTCCCGGCCGAGGCCGACGGCCTGCCGCACGTGGAGGCCGTCCTGCCCGGGGGCCTGCGGATCGCGTGGGACACGGAGGACACCGTCCGCTCCTTCGACCCGTCGTGGACCCCGCCCACCGGCGACGGCCGCCGGGACCTGGCCTTCCTGTGCGACTCCCCCGCCGAGGTGGACGCGCTCTACGCCGCACTGACCGCCGCCGGGCACACCGGACACCTGAAGCCCTGGGACGCCTTCTGGGGCCAGCGCTACGCCGTCGTCCTCGACCCGGACGGCTGCGGGGTCTCGCTCTTCGCCCCGTCGGCTCCGGCGGCGTAGGCCCGCAGGGTCGTCCCGGCCAGCGCCCGCACCTCTCGGGCGAGGTGCGCCTGGTCGGCGTACCCGGTGACGCAGGCGACCTCGGCGTACGGCCGGCCCGCGCGGGCCAGGGCCAGGGCCCGGCGCAGCCGCAGGATGCGGCCGAGCGTCCGGGGGCCGTACCCGAAGGCGTCGAGCGAGCGCCGGTGCAGCTGCCGCGGCCCGAGGCCGACGGCGCGGGCGGTCGCGGCCACCGTCTCCCCCGCCCGGAGCCGGGCCACGACCTCGGCGGTCAGCAGGTCGGGCGCACCGGCATCGGCGGCGCGGGCGCGGGCCAGTGCTTCGAGTCCCGCGCGTACGTCCCCGTACCCCTCCACCAGCGCCGACGCCCGCCGGACCGCGCCCGCGGGCCACAGGTCGGCGAGCTCGACGCGCCGGTCCCGCAGCGCGTGCGCCGGTACGCCGATCAGCGCGGGCGCGGTGCCGGGCGCGAGCCGGATCCCCGCGAAGGTGCCGCCGGGGACCTCCCCGGCCGGATGCGGCCCGGTGTCGGGTCCGGCCACCAGCAGCCGCCCGTCGGCCCACAGCAGGTCCATGCAGCCGTCGGGCAGCACCATCGAGCCGCCGCCCGCGGTCGCGCGCCACAGCACGGCTCCGGGAACGGCCGCGGACGGCGCTTCCTCGTACACCGCTCCAGGTTACGGACCGGGCGTCTCTTTCGGATCAGGCCCGGCGCGCCTCGGTGGGGCGGGAGGGCGCCGGTGGAGGATCGGTGGGGCGGCGGATGCGGCCGATGCGGGCCGCATCCGACGCGTCCGACGCGTCCGCCCCATCCCCGTTCCCCGCCCCGTGAAGAGGTCCGGACGTGAACCTGCCCGACGACGACCCGCCGCCGCGTCCCGAGGCGGTGACCGGCGGCCGCTACGGCGAGGCGGTGTTCCGGCCGGAGCTGGCGGGCGAGGACGACCGCATCGACCTCGGCGCGCTCGCCTACGACGACTTCACGCTGGCACGGCTGCGCGCGCTGGGTGCCGGGCCGGGCTGGCGCTGCCTGGACGTGGGCGCCGGGACGGGGACGGTCGCCCGGCTCCTGCTGGAGCGGGCCGGGGTCTCGGAGGTCCTCGCCGTCGACCGGGACACGGCCTTCCTCAGGGCGCACCCGGCGCCCGGGCTCACTCCACTGGAGGCGGACGTCACCGCCCTGGACTTCAGTCCGGGACGGTTCCAGCTGGTGCACGCCCGGTTCGTGCTGATGCACCTGCGGAACTGGCCGCGGATGATCGGCAAGCTCGCCTCCCTGGTCGCCCCGGGCGGTGTCCTGGTCCTCGGCGACGCGGTCGACCTGACCACCCCCGCCGCGCCGACGACCACGTACGGGCGGGTGATGCGGGCGATGTGGCAGGGGCTCGGGGACAGCCTGGGCACCGACGTCTCCTGGGTACCGGAGTACCCCGAGCACCTGCGGGAGGCCGGTCTGCTGTCCGTGGGGGCCGAGATCCTCGTCCCCCCGCTGCTGCCCGGCAGCCCCATCAGCCGCTTCTGGGCCGGTACGTGGGAACGCGCGCGGGAGCCGATGACGGCCACCGGGCTGGTCGACGACGCGGCGATCGACGCGGCGATCCGCTACCTGGACTCCCCGGACTGCGCCGCGCTCTCCCCCGGCCTGCTCACCGCCTGGGGCGTGAAGGGCCCGGCGTAGCGTTTCCCCACCGTCGTCCGGCCCTTCAGTGCTTGCGCAGCCGGGAGTGGTAGTCCTCGGGCGGCAGGAACTTCGACCACCGCTCCGGGAACTCCGACGGCATCCCGTCGTCCTCGTCGTCCTCCGACTCGCCCTCCGCCATCGCCCGCCAGGCGGCGGCCCGCGCGATCAGCTGGGCGGCCTCCGCCTCCCGGGCCCGCTCGTTCGCCTCGCGCGCCGCCGCCGTGGCCACGGAGGGCCAGACCCGGTCGATCGCAGCGTTGACGGCGGCCCCGACCAGCACCGCGAAGGCCGAGATGCCGATCCACAGGAGCACGGCCACGGGCGCGGCCAGTGATCCGTAGATCGTCGGCCCCTCCACCGTGTTGGTGAGGTAGATCCGCAGCAGGAACGAGCCCAGCACCCACATGGCGAGGGCCACCAGCGCCCCCGGCACGTCCTCGATCCACGGCGAGCGCACGGGCACGGACACGTGGTAGAGCGTGGTGAGGAAGGCGATGGACAGCAAGGTCACGGTGGGCCAGTACAGGACCGCGATCACTTCGGTGCCCCAGGGCACCAGCCGGACCACCGCGTCCGGCCCCACCACCATCAGCGGCAGCACGATCGCGCCGATCAGCAGGGCGATGATGTAGAGCAGGAAGGCCAACAGCCGGGTCTTGACGATGCCGCGCTGGCCGTCGAGCCCGTACATCACGGTGATGGTGTCGATGAAGACGTTGACGGCGCGCGATCCCGACCACAGGGCGAAGGCGAAACCGAGCGAGATCAGGTCGGGACGGCCACTGCGGGTGACGTCGTCGAGCAGGGGCCGCGCGATGTCGTTGACGCCCCGGTCGGACAGGACCGTGCCGACCGCCGCCAGGATGTTCTCCTCGATGCTTTCCACCGTACGGGTGTCCGTCCAGCCGTCCACGTAGCCGAGCAGACCCAGCAGGCCCAGGAAGAGCGGGGGCAGCGAGAGCAGCGTGAAGAACGCCGCCTCGGCCGCGAGCCCGAGGATCCGGTACTCGATGCACGAGTTGACGGTGTCCTTCAGCAACAGCCAGCCCATCTTCCGCATCGAGACGTTGCGGTAGAGGGCGCGGGCCCGGTGGAGCCGTCCTGGGATCCGCTCGGGTGTTTCTTTTGCTGGCTGCACGTCCTTACGGTATCCGCATGGCAGCCACCACCCACACAGTCAGCAACCAGGCCCCGCCCCTGGTGGGGTACGACGTCTACGGCGGCGATCGGGCCCTCACCGAGGGCGTCGAGCGCCACCTCGCCTCCGCGGACCCCGAACTCCTCGGCGAGGTAAGGCAGGAGCTCACCGACCTCGGGCGGGCGGCCGGTTCCGCGCAGGCCCAGGAATGGGGTGTGCAGTCGAACGAGAATCCGCCCAAGCTGAGGACGCACGACCGGTACGGGAACCGGATCGACGAGGTCGATTTCCACCCGTCCTGGCACCGGCTGCTCGGGCACGCGGTGACGTCCGGGCTCACCGACGCCTGGGGGCGTCCGGCCGGACATCTGCGCCGGGCCGCCGGTTTCTTCATCTGGTCGCAGGCCGAGGCGGGGCACGGCTGCCCGATCTCGATGACGCACGCCGCCGTGCCGGCGCTGCGCGCCGATCCGGAGCTGGCCGCCGAATGGGAGCCGCGGCTGACCTCGCACGTGTACGAGCAGGGGCTGCGACCGGCCGCCGAGAAGAGCGGTGTCCTCTTCGGCATGGGGATGACGGAGAAGCAGGGCGGCAGCGACGTACGGGCGAACACGACGGCCGCGGTGCCGTTGGACGCGTCCGGCGAGTACCTGTTGACCGGGCACAAGTGGTTCTGTTCGGCGCCCATGTGCGACGGCTTCCTGGTGCTGGCGCAGGCCCCGGGCGGGCTGACGTGCTTCCTGGTGCCGCGGGTGCTGCCGGACGGTACGCGCAACGTCTTCGCGATCCAGCGGCTGAAGGACAAGCTGGGCAACAAGTCGAACGCGTCGAGCGAGGTGGAGTTCGACGGGACCTGGGCGCGGCGGGTCGGCGAGGAGGGCCGCGGGGTGCGGACCATCATCGAGATGGTCGCGGCGACCCGGCTGGACTGTGTCATCGGCTCGGCCTCGCTGATGCGGCAGGCCCTGACGCAGGCGGTGCACCATGCGGAGCACCGCTCTGCTTTCGGAGCACCGCTCATCGACCAGCCGCTGATGCGCAACGTGCTCGCCGATCTCGCCCTGGAGTCGGAGGCCGCCACCACCTTGACCCTGCGCCTGGCCGCCGCCAACGACGCCGCGACCGAACAGGAGAAGGCCTTCCTGCGCCTCGCCGTGCCCGCCGCCAAGTACTGGGTGACCAAGCGCTGTACGCCGATGGTGGCGGAAGCCCTGGAATGTCTGGGGGGCAACGGCTACGTAGAGGAGTCGGGACTGCCCAGACTGCTGCGCGAATCCCCGCTGAACTCCATCTGGGAGGGCTCGGGCAACGTGCAGGCGCTGGACGTACTGCGCGCCCTCCAGCGCGAGCCGCAGGCGCTGAACGCCTTCCTCCAGGAGGTCGGCCTGGCCCGGGGCGCCGACCACCGGCTGGATTCGGCCATCAAGGACCTGCTGACGGATCTCGCCGATCTGGAGGGCATCGAGGCGCGGGCCCGCCGCGTGGTCGAGCGCATGGCGCTGGTGCTGCAGGGATCGTTGCTGGTGCGGTGGGCCCCGCCGGAGGTCGCGGACGCCTTCTGCGCCTCGCGGCTGGGCGGCGACTGGGGCGCGGCCTTCGGCACGCTGCCGCACAGCCTGGACCTGCGCGCGGTGGTGGAACGGGCGCGGATCGCAGGCTAGGAGAGAGCCCCCGTCGGGCTCCACGGCGGTCCCCAAACCGCTCCCAGCCGGGATCCGGGCCCATCACCGGTACAGGGGTGGCGCCGCGCCGACTCGGCACCACCCCTGATCCGAAGCCCCGAGGAGGAGCCGGCACGCCGCTCTGCGGCGTCCGGACAGTTTCGGTCGACCGACCGGGACTTGGCGAGAGTTGCATACCGTTGCAACCTTTGGAGTCGGCAGCCGTCCGTCGGGGGTGCCCGGGGGAAGCGGCACGCGCGAGCCGCCCGGGCGGCTTGCGTCGTACGTCCTGTTCGCACGGGGAGGTTCCGGTGGCCGACACCACAGGCAGCACGGTCGATGCGGCACGCATCTGGGCCATGGACGCGCGGGCCGCGGCACGTCTGCTCAAGGGCGTGCGGGCGGCGGCACTGGCCGGGGACCGCCCCCCGGCCGCGCCCCGGCCGGAGATCGCGGAGTCCTGGCGCCGGATGCTGGCCGGCGGGGTGCACCCGGACCGGGACGCGCGTTCGCGGATGCTGTCGGCCACCGAGACCGAGGAGCGGCGGCACGTGTCGCCGCTCCGGGAGGTCCTGCCGGTGCTGCGCGAGGGGCTGCTGCCGACCCTGGACGAGGCCCTGCACATCATGGTCGTCGCCGACGCGGACGGGCGGCTGCTGTGGCGGGAGGGCCACTCCTCCATCCTGCGCAAGGCGGACCGGCTCGGCTTCGCGGTCGGGGCGGACTGGGACGAGGCCGTCGTCGGCACGAACGGGGTGGGCACCGCCCTGGTGGCCCGGCGCCCGGTGCAGGTGTTCTCGGCCGAGCACTTCGTCTCCAGCCACCACGACTGGACCTGCGCCGGGGCGCCCGTACGGGACCCGCGCGACGGGCGGCTGCTGGGCGTGGTCGACGTCAGCGGTCCGCTGGCCACCATGCACCCGGCGACGCTGGCGTGGGTGAGCTCGGTGGCCCGGCTCGCGGAGCGGGAGCTGCGGCTGCGGCACCTGGAGTCGCTGGAGCAGCTGCGGACGGTGGCGGCCCCGCTGCTGGCCCGGCTGCCGGGGCGGGCGCTGGCCGTGGACCCGAACGGCTGGACGGCGGCGGTGACGGGCCTGGCCCCGGCGGAGCGGATCCCGCTGCCGAAGGGCTTCGGGCCGGGCCGGGTGTGGGTGCCGCGACTCGGGGAGTGCGTGGTGGAGCCCCTGCCCGGCGGCTGGCTGCTGCGGGTCGCCCAGGACCGACACAGCACGGCGGTGACCCGGATCGTCCTGGACCTCAGCCGGGCGGGATGCTGGTCGGTGACGGTGTACGGACCGTCCGGGAGCTGGTCGCAGGAGCTGAGCCCGCGCCATGCGGAGCTGCTGTTCCTGCTGGTGCAGAGCCCGCGGGGGCGCTCGGCAGCTGAGCTGGCCGGCGAGCTGTTCGGGGATCCGACGCGCACGGTGACGGTCCGCGCGGAGCTGTCCCGCGTACGCCGCCACCTCGCGGGCGTCCTCACCCACCGGCCGTACCGGTTCGCGGAGGACGTGGAGGTGGAGCTGATCCGCCCCGAGGACCCGGCCGCGCTGCTCCCGCACTCGACCGCGCCCGCGGTGGTCCGGGCCCGCCTGGGCCGCGCGGGGCCGGGCATGATTCCCTGAGCTGCATGAGCACCATCACTCTCACCACCTGGTCGCTGGAGATGACCTCTCCGGCGGACCTCGTCCCGGCGGCTCCGGCGGGCCCGGAGATATCCATCGCACGGGCGGAGGTCCCCTCCCCCGAGTTCAGCCGCTTCCTGTACGCCTCGGTGGGCGGCGACATCCACTGGACGGACCGGCTCTCCCTGACCCGCGCGCAGTGGGTGGAGCAGCTGGACCGGCCGGGGGTGGAGACCTGGGTCGCGTACGACCGGGGCACGCCGGCCGGGTACGTGGAGCTCGACCCGCAGGACGACGGCGTGGTGGAGATCATGTACTTCGGCCTCCTCCCCGACTTCCGTGGCCGCCGCATCGGCGGGCACCTGCTGTCGGTGGGCGTCGCCCGCGCGTGGTCCCTCGCGGAGCGCTGGCCGGAGCGGGAGCCCACCCGGCGGGTGTGGGTGCACACCTGTAGCCAGGACGGGCCGACGGCGATGAGCAACTACGAGCGGCGCGGCTTCAAGGTCTTCAAGACGGAGACGGAGTCCAAGGTGGACACCCCGACCCCCGGCCCCTGGCCCGGCGCGTAGCCCCTCCGGGGCCGGTCGGCGGGGCCCGGGGGGTGCGGCGCCGCTGCGGGGGCTCCGCCCCCGCAGCCCCGCTCCTCGAACTCCCCCGGCTACTGCTGGGAGGTGCCCCCGGGAGGGGCTTGGTTCCAGCCCCTCCGGGCCGGCGGCGCTGACTTCGATAGGTGACCCCCGTCACGTCGTCCCATGATTCGAGACGAGTTCGTCCGGATCGTGGACAGTAGTGGACTCCTCCAATCGGCACATGACACGCTTCCGCCATGAATGGAGCTGGAATTGCCTTGGTGAGTCGGCGGCACGTCGACCTCGGCCGCATGTCCAGCGCCATCTGTCCGGCGCGCTGACGGAACCAGCCACGCCGCACATCGCCGTCGTCCCCGCCGCCGCGGACGCGCCGATCACCCGCTAGCCCCCTGAGGCCGTAGTACCGCCCTGCCCGCCGGCAATCCCGGCGCGGAGCGGGAATCAGCCGCACCCGCTCGGAGTCGCCGAGCCCGCAGGGGAGCGCCGCCGCCTCCCCCTGCCCTTGCCTCGAGCCGCCGAAGAAGGACGTACCGCCATGGCCGCCACCCCCGAAACGCCCGCAGCCGCACCCGCAGCCGCCGCGCGCCGCAAGACCGGCCGTCACCGCGGCGAGGGCCAGTGGGCCGTCGGACACCACACGCCCCTCAACGGCAACGAGCAGTTCAAGAAGGACGACGACGGTCTCAACGTGCGGACACGCATTGAGACGATCTACTCCAAGCGCGGCTTCGACTCGATCGACCCCAACGACCTGCGCGGCCGTATGCGCTGGTGGGGGCTCTACACCCAGCGCAAGCCCGGGATCGACGGCGGCAAGACCGCGATCCTGGAGCCGGAGGAGCTGGACGACGAGTACTTCATGCTGCGCGTCCGCATCGACGGCGGCCGGCTGACCACCGAGCAGCTCCGCGTGATCGGCGAGATCTCGGAGGAGTTCGCGCGCGGCACCGCCGACCTCACCGACCGCCAGAACGTGCAGTACCACTGGATCCGGATCGAGGACGTCCCGGAGATCTGGCGCCGGCTGGAGGCCGTGGGCCTGTCCACCACCGAGGCCTGCGGTGACACGCCCCGCGTCATCCTCGGCTCGCCCGTCGCCGGCATCGCCCAGGACGAGATCATCGACGGCACCCCCGCCATCGACGAGATCTACCGCCGCATCGTCGGCAACAAGGACTTCTCCAACCTGCCCCGCAAGTTCAAGTCCGCGATCTCCGGCTCGCCGCTGCTCGACGTGGCGCACGAGATCAACGACATCGCGTTCGTGGGCGTGCACCACCCCGAGCACGGTCCCGGCTTCGACGTCTGGGTCGGCGGCGGCCTGTCCACCAACCCCAAGCTCGGTGTGCGCCTGGGCACCTGGGTCTCGCTCGACGAGGTCCCGGACGTCTACGAGGGCGTCATCTCGATCTTCCGCGACTACGGCTACCGCCGGCTGCGCAACCGCGCCCGCCTGAAGTTCCTCGTCGCCGACTGGGGCCCGGTCAAGTTCCGCCAGGTCCTGGAGGACGAGTACCTGAAGCGCAAGCTGACCGACGGCCCCGCGCCCGCGCAGCCGAGCGGCCAGTGGCGCGACCACGTGGGCGTCCACCAGCAGAAGGACGGCAAGTTCTACGTCGGCTTCGCGCCCCGCGTGGGCCGCGTCGACGGCGCCACCCTGACCAAGATCGCCGACGTGGCGGCGCGGCACGGCTCCGGCCGGCTGCGCACCACCGCCGAGCAGAAGATGATCGTGCTCGACATCGAGGCCGACCAGGTCGACTCGGTGGTCGGGGCGCTGGAGGCGCTGGACCTGCGGGTCAAGCCGTCCCCGTTCCGCCGCGGCACGATGGCCTGCACCGGCATCGAGTTCTGCAAGCTGGCCATCGTCGAGACGAAGGCGCGCGGCGCCTCGCTGATCGACGAGCTGGAGCGCCGCCTGCCGGACTTCGCCGAGCCGCTCACCATCAACATCAACGGCTGCCCGAACGCCTGCGCCCGCATTCAGGTGGCGGACATCGGTCTCAAGGGCCAGTTGGTCCTGGACGACGACGGCAACCAGGTGGAGGGCTACCAGGTCCACCTCGGCGGCGCCCTCGGCCTGGAGGCCGGCTTCGGCCGCAAGGTCCGCGGCCTCAAGGTCACCTCGGCCGGTCTGCCCGACTACGTCGAGCGGGTCGTCAAGCACTACGAGGAGCAGCGCGAGGACGGCGAGCGCTTCGCGGCGTGGGTCGCCCGCGCGGACGAGAAGAGCCTCTCGTGAGCGAGCGCGCCGCACCGTTCTACTGCCCCTACTGCGGCGACGAGGACCTGTTCCCCAACGAGACGGGTCACGGCGCGTGGGAATGCAGGGCCTGCAACCGGGCCTTCCAGCTGAAGTACCTCGGGCTGCTGGCCCGGGGAGTGCAGTCGGATTCAGCGGGAGGGGACCGGATATGACCACCACTCAAGACGCGGGTCTCACGGCCGGGGAGCTCAAGGCCGCGGCGCTCAAAGACCTGGCCGAGCGTGCGGGCCGGGACCTGGAGGACGCTTCGGCGCTGGACATCCTGCGCTGGGCGGTCGACACCTTCGGCAAGGAGTTCGCCGTGACCTCCTCCATGGAGGACGCGGTCGTCGCGCACCTGGCCTCGCGGGTCCTCCCCGGTGTGGACGTGGTCTTCCTCGACACGGGCTACCACTTCGAGGAGACCATCGGCACCCGTGACGCGGTCGAGGCCGTGATGGACGTCAACGTCATCACGCTGACCCCGCGTCAGAGCGTCGCCGAGCAGGACGCCGCGTACGGGCCGAAGCTGCACGACCGGGACCCCGACCTGTGCTGCGCGCTGCGCAAGGTCAAGCCGCTGGAAGAGGGCCTGACGGCGTACAGCGCGTGGGCGACGGGCCTGCGCCGCGACGAATCCCCGACCCGGGCGAACACCCCGGTGGTCGGCTGGGACGAGAAGCGGCAGAAGGTCAAGGTCTCCCCGATCGCACGCTGGACCCAGGACGACGTGGAGGCGTACGTCGCCGAACACGGCGTACTCACCAACCCGCTGCTGATGGACGGTTACGCCTCCGTCGGCTGCGCCCCGTGCACCCGGCGCGTCGCCGAGGGCGAGGACGCGCGGGCCGGCCGGTGGGCCGGGCGGGGCAAGACCGAGTGCGGGCTGCACGGCTGATGACGACCGTCGAAGAACTTGTCGAAGAACGTACGGAGACAGAGCAGATGAGCGTGAGCGACCAGGGCGCCACCGTGTGGCTGACCGGGCTGCCGAGCGCGGGCAAGACCACCATCGCCTACGCGCTGGCCGAGCGGCTGCGCGCCGAGGGCCACCGGGTGGAGGTGCTCGACGGGGACGAGATCCGCGAGTTCCTCTCCGCGGGCCTGGGCTTCACCCGCGAGGACCGGCACACCAACGTGCAGCGGATCGGCTTCGTCGCCGAGCTCCTCGCGAGCAACGGGGTCAAGGCGCTGGTGCCGGTGATCGCACCGTTCGCGGACAGCCGTGAGGCCGTCCGGGGGCGGCACGCCGCCGGGGGCACCTCGTACCTGGAGGTCCACGTGGCCACCCCGGTCGAGGTCTGCTCGGAGCGCGACGTCAAGGGCCTGTACGCCAAGCAGGCGGCGGGCGAGATCTCCGGTCTGACCGGGGTCGACGACCCGTACGAGGCGCCGGACTCCCCGGACCTGCGTATCGAGTCGCACACGCAGTCCGTGCAGGAGTCGGCTTCGGCCCTGCACGCGCTGCTCACCGAGAGGGGTCTGGCATGACGACGACCGTCGCACACGTCCACGACGAGACGGATGCGCCCTACGCGCTGTCGCACCTCGACGCCCTCGAGTCCGAGGCCGTGCACATCTTCCGCGAGGTGGCGGGCGAGTTCGAGAAGCCGGTGATCCTGTTCTCCGGCGGCAAGGACTCCATCGTCATGCTGCACCTGGCGCTGAAGGCGTTCGCGCCGGCACCGGTGCCGTTCACGCTGCTGCACGTCGACACGGGCCACAACTTCCCCGAGGTGCTGGAGTACCGCGACCGCACGGTCGCCGAGCACGGCCTGCGCCTGCACGTGGCCTCCGTCCAGGAGTACATCGACGCGGGCAAGCTGCGCGAGCGCCCGGACGGCACCCGCAACCCGCTGCAGACCGTGCCGCTGACCGAGGCGATCCAGAGCCTGAAGTTCGACGCCGTCTTCGGCGGCGGCCGCCGCGACGAGGAGAAGGCCCGCGCCAAGGAGCGGGTGTTCAGCCTCCGCGACGAGTTCTCGCAGTGGGACCCGCGCCGCCAGCGCCCCGAGCTGTGGCAGCTCTACAACGGCCGGCACGCCCCCGGCGAGCACGTGCGGGTCTTCCCGCTCTCGAACTGGACCGAGCTGGACGTCTGGCAGTACATCGCCCGCGAGGGCATCGAGCTGCCGGAGATCTACTTCGCCCACGAGCGCGAGGTGTTCCTGCGCAACGGAATGTGGCTGACGGCCGGCGAGTGGGGCGGCCCGAAGGAGAGCGAGACGCCCGAGACGCGTCTCATCCGCTACCGGACCGTCGGTGACATGTCCTGCACCGGCGCCGTCGACTCCGACGCCGCCACGCTCGACGCCGTGATCGCCGAGATCGCCGTCTCCCGCCTCACCGAGCGGGGCGCGACCCGCGCCGACGACAAGATGTCCGAGGCCGCGATGGAAGACCGCAAGCGCGAAGGGTACTTCTAGACATGACCAGCACCACCGATCAGGTCGCCCATCTGGCCGACCTCGCAGCGACCACCTTGCTGCGCTTCGCGACCGCCGGTTCCGTCGACGACGGCAAGTCCACCCTGGTGGGCCGGCTGCTGCACGACTCCAAGTCGGTCCTGACCGACCAGATGGAGGCCGTCGAGGCCGTCTCCGCCCAGCGCGGCCAGGACGCCCCCGACCTCGCGCTGCTGACCGACGGCCTGCGGGCCGAGCGGGAACAGGGCATCACCATCGACGTCGCGTACCGCTACTTCGCCACTGCGCGCCGCCGGTTCATCCTCGCGGACACCCCCGGGCACGTGCAGTACACCCGGAACATGGTCACCGGCGCCTCCACCGCCGACCTGGCCGTGGTCCTCGTCGACGCCCGCAACGGCGTGATCGAGCAGACCCGCCGGCACGCGGCCGTGGCCGCGCTGCTGCGCGTCCCGCACGTGGTCCTGGCCGTCAACAAGATGGACCTGGTGGGCTACCAGGAGTCGGTCTTCGCGGCCATCGCCGAGGAGTTCACCGCGTACGCCTCCGACCTCGGCGTCCCGGAGATCACCGCGATCCCGATCTCGGCCCTGGCCGGCGACAACGTGGTCGACGCGTCCGCCAACATGGACTGGTACGGCGGCCCCACGGTGCTGGAGCACCTGGAGACCGTCCCGGTCAGCCACGACCTCACCGCCTGCCCGGCACGTTTCCCGGTGCAGTACGTGATCCGTCCGCAGTCCGCCGAGCACCCCGACTACCGTGGCTACGCGGGCCAGATCGCCTCCGGCGTGCTGCGCGTCGGCGAGGCCGTGACCGTCCTGCCGTCGGGCCGGACCTCGGTCATCGAGGGCATCGACGCGCTCGGCGAGAGCGTGGACATCGCCTGGGCCCCGCAGTCGGTGACGCTGCGGCTGAAGGACGACATCGACATCTCGCGCGGCGACCTGATCGCGCCGTCCGCGAACGCGCCGGCCACCACGCAGGACGTCGAGGCGACGGTCTGCCACGTGGCCGACCAGCCGCTGGCCGTCGGCGCCCGGGTGCTGATCAAGCACACCACGCGCACGGTCAAGGCGATCGTCAAGGAGATCCCCTCGCGGCTGACCCTGGACGATCTGTCCCAGCACCCGAACCCCGGGCAGCTGGTGGCCAACGACATCGGCCGCGTCGTCGTCCGTACCGCCGAGCCCCTCGCGCTCGACGCGTACGCCGACTCGCGCCGCACCGGGTCCTTCCTGCTGATCGACCCGGCGGACGGAACCACCCTGGCGGCGGGCATGGCGGGCGAATCCTTCGCCTCCAAGGCCGACACGACCGTCCAGGCCGACGAGGAAGGTTGGGACTTCTAACCATGCTCCCCGACGTCTACTCGACCTTCGCGAAGGAGGGCGGCCGCGTGGGCAGCGGCGCCCTCGGCAGCGGCCAGGGAGGGGTTGCGCGATGTGCGCGATGACGTACGCGCACCGCATGCGCGCCCACACCCCCCACCAGCCGTACCCGCCATCGCTCCACAAACGAAGACGTGCGTCATGAGATGACGCCGTCACGAGAGGAAGTCCTCCCGTGCCTGCCACCGGTAACCGCACCGCCTCCCGCTCCACCCTCCGCCGCGGCATCGTCGCCGCCGCCGCCCTGCCCCTCCTGATCGGTGCGCTCGCTTCCTGCGGCTACGGTTCCGAGGCCAAGAAGGACGAGCCGAAGGCCGCCGACGCGGCCGACGCCGGCAAGAAGCTCTCCGCCCCCGAGGTCCGCATCGGGTACTTCCCCAACCTGACGCACGCCACCGCGCTGGTCGGACTCCAGGAAGGCCTGATCGAGAAGGAACTGAACGGCACCAAGATCAAGCCGCAGTCCTTCAACGCCGGCCCGTCCGAGATCGAAGCCCTCAACGGCGGCTCTCTCGACATCGGTTTCATCGGCCCCTCGCCCTCCATCAACGGCTACGTGAAGTCCAAGGGCTCGAACCTGCGGATCATCTCCGGTTCCGCCTCCGGCGGCGTCAAGCTCGTCGTGAACCCGGACAAGATCAAGACCCTGGACGACCTCAAGGGCAAGAAGATCGCCACCCCGCAGAAGGGGAACACGCAGGACGTCGCGTTCCTCAACTGGATCTCCGAGAAGGGCTGGAAGGTCGACCCGGAGTCCGGCAAGGGTGACGTCTCCGTCGTCCGCACCGACAACAAGGTGACCCCGGACGCGTTCAAGCAGGGCTCGATCGACGGCGCCTGGGTGCCGGAGCCCACGGCCTCCAAGCTCGTCTCCGACGGCGGCTCCGTCCTCCTCGACGAGACCAACCTGTGGCCCGACAAGAAGTTCGTGATCACGAACATCATCGTGTCGCAGAAGTTCCTCAAGGAGCACCCGGACGTCGTCGAGGCCGTGCTGCGCGGCACGGTGAAGACCAACGAGTGGATCCACGCCAACCAGGACAAGGCGAAGGCCTCCGCGAACGCGCGGCTCGAGGCGGAGGGCGGCAAGCCGCTCGACGCGAAGGTCATCGACCCGGCGTGGCCCAGCATCGCCATCACCGACGACCCGCTGGCCTCCACGCTGAAGACGCAGTCGGAGTGGGCCGTCAAGGCCAAGCTCATCGAGCAGCCCGACCTGACCGGGATCTACGACCTGACGCTCCTGAACAAGGTGCTGAAGGCCGCCGGCAAGCCCGAGGTCTCCGACGCCGGTCTCGGCGCCAAGTAACCCCGCAATCCAGCAATCCCAGGAGGTGACGACCATGGCCACCACGCTTGCCAAGGCTGCCGAGGGCTCCGTTGCGGAGCGCACCCACGCCGCCCGCATCGAGCACGTCTCGAAGTCCTTCTCCGGCCCGGCCGGATCGCAGCTCGTCCTGGACGACATCAGCCTCGATGTCGCTCCTGGCGAGTTCGTCACCATCCTGGGTGCCTCGGGGTGCGGAAAGTCCACGCTGCTGAACCTGGTCGCGGGTCTGGACAAGCCGTCCGCGGGGTCCATCGAGACCCCCGGCGGCCGTCCGGCGCTCATGTTCCAGGAGCACGCCCTCTTCCCGTGGCTGACCGCGGGCAAGAACATCGAACTCGCCCTGCGCCTGCGCGGGGTGGCCAAGGCCGACCGCCGCCTCGAGGCGGAGCGGCTGCTGGAGCTGGTCCGCCTCGGCGGCTCGTACGGCAAGCGCGTGCACGAGCTGTCCGGCGGCATGCGCCAGCGCGTGGCCCTGGCCCGGGCGCTCGCCCAGGACAGCCGGCTGCTCTTGATGGACGAGCCGTTCGCCGCGCTCGACGCCATCACCCGGGACGTGCTGCACGGCGAACTCACCCGCATCTGGGCAGAGACGGGTCTGTCCGTCCTCTTCGTCACCCACAACGTGCGCGAGGCCGTCCGCCTCGCCCAGCGCGTGGTCCTGCTCTCCTCCCGCCCCGGCCGGGTCGCGAAGGAATGGACCGTGGACATCCCGCAGCCGCGCCGCATCGAGGACGCGGACGTTGCGGAACTGTCCCTGGAGATCACTGAACACCTGCGTGGGGAGATCCGCCGCCATGGCCAGCACTGACATCACTTCGAAGGCCACGGGCAAGACCGACGACCTGGC
The DNA here is from genome assembly GCF_036178145.1 of Streptomyces sp. NBC_00273. NCBI lineage: Bacteria > Bacillati > Actinomycetota > Actinomycetes > Kitasatosporales > Streptomycetaceae > Streptomyces > Streptomyces sp. NBC_00273. The sequence continues at coordinate 2,932,153 of NZ_CP108067.1, forward strand.
CGGCCTGGAGGCGGGCCTCGACGCCCTCGACGCGGTCCAGACCCACCGCACCCCGGTCCGGGAGATCCTCGTCAAGAAGGTCTTCCCGCCGGTCCTGGCCGTGAGCCTGGTGCTCCTGGTCTGGCAGGTCCTCGTCGCGACGCACGTCACCGAAGAGACCAAGCTGCCCGCACTGTCCGCAGTCTGGGACAGCCTGTCCGACATGTGGGTCAAGGGCACGCTGCTGGAGGTCATCTGGACCAGCGTCTCCCGCGGTCTGCTCGGCTTCCTGCTGGCCCTGGCCATCGGTACGCCGCTCGGACTGCTCGTCGCCCGGGTGAAGTTCGTCCGCGCCGCGATCGGCCCGATCCTGCAGGGCCTGCAGTCGCTGCCGTCGGTGGCCTGGGTACCGCCGGCCGTCCTGTGGTTCGGCCTGAACGACGCGATGATGTTCACGGTGATCCTGCTGGGCGCCGTCCCCTCCATCGCCAACGGCCTCGTCTCCGGCATCGACCAGATCCCGCCGCTGTACCTGCGGGCCGGCCGCACCCTGGGGGCCACCGGTCTGGCCGGGGCCCGGCACATCGTCATGCCGGCCGCGCTGCCCGGCTACCTGGCCGGCCTGAAGCAGGGCTGGGCCTTCTCCTGGCGCTCCCTGATGGCCGCCGAGATCATCGCCTCCTCGCCCGACCTGGGCCTGGGCCTGGGCCAGTTGCTGGAGAACGGCCGCAACAACATCGACCTGCCGGGCGTGTTCCTCGCGATCATCCTGATCCTGGTCGTCGGCATCGCCATCGACCTGCTGATCTTCAGCCCGGTCGAGCGGTGGGTGCTGCGCAGCCGCGGCCTGCTGGCGAAGAGCTGATCGCCATGGCCCCGGCACTCCTGGTCATCGCCCACGGCAGCCGCGACCCGCGGCACGCGGCGACCGTGCACGCCCTCACGGGGCGCGTGCGGGCGCTGCGGCCGGGGCTGCGCGTGGAGACGGCCTTCCTGGACTTCAACACCCCGTCGGTGGGCCAGGCCCTGTCCTCGCTCTACCTGTCCGGCGTACGGGAGGTCGTGGCGCTCCCGCTGCTGCTGACCCGCGCCTTCCACGCGAAGTCCGACGTCCCGGCGGCGCTCGCCGAGTCGACCTCGCGCCTGCCGGGGCTGTCGGTGCGGGTGGCGGAGGTCCTCGGGCCGTCCCCGCTCCTGCTGACCGCCCTGGAACGCCGGCTCACCGAAGCCGGTCTCACCCCGGCGGACCGTGCCACCACTGCCGTGGTGCTCGCGTCCGCCGGCTCCTCGGACCCGGAGGCGATCGCAGCGATCGCTGAAACCGCGCGGGAGTGGCGGCGCACCGGTTGGTGTGCCGTGCGGCCTGCGTTCGCCTCCGCCGCACTGCCCCGTACGGAGGACGCCGTACGGGCCCTGCGTGCCGAGGGCTTCGAGCGGGTGGCGGTGGCTCCGTACGTCATCGCCCCCGGCCGCCTCCCGGACCGCATCGCGGCCGGCGCCGGGGCCGCGGGCGCGGACGTCGTCGCGGACGTCCTGGGCGCTGCCCCGGAGCTGGCCCGGCTGCTGCTGCGCCGCTTCGACGCGGCCACGACGGCGCCGGCCCGGCTGCCGGCCCTTACTGCGTAGCGCAGGCCGTCGCCGCACCGGCGCACCGCCGGGTCAGGGCAGGGTCCAGATCTGGGTGGTCACCAGGTAGAAGACCACGACCCAGAAGGCGAGCAGGACGGCGACGATCCCCGTGCCGATGAGGTTGGCCCTGGCCGGCGGTTCGTCCGGCGACGGGCGCAGCCACCGGCCCAGGAGCGGGTTCACGTAGTAGGGCATCGTGAAGAAGCTCATGACGAGGCTCGACAGCAGGTTCCCCACGAGCAGGCCCAGCCAGAGCGGCATCTTCAGCGGTGACGTGGCGAGCGCCAGGAGGACGACGGTCGGGTACAGGCCGACCCAGACCGCGATGGCGGTCTTGGTGACCGAGGGCGGCGGCGCTTCCCTGCCGTTCTCCTCGAAGGCGAACCAGCTGCCGAAGGAGTTGTCGATCGTGCGCAGTTTGAAGTCGAACTCCTTCCCCTCGGCGAGGACCTTGTGCCTCCTGTCCGAGGTCAGCCAGGCGTCGAGGTGCTCGGCGTTGTCGAACCGGTACAGCGTGGTCCATTCCTCCTGGACCCCTTCGATGGGCGGGAAGAACTCGCTTCCGCGGAAGCCTTCGAACCTGCTCTCCTCCTCGGTCATCCGGCGCTGCCACGCGAGGAAGTCCTCGACGTGCTCCGGGTGGACGCGGTGGGTGATCACCACGGTCACCAGCGGATCCTGTGCGGGGGCGTGGCCGCTGACGACCTGCTGGGTTCCGGGGCCGTCGAGGTACTCGTCGCCGACTTCGAGGAGTCCCTGCCGGGTCGAGCTGTTGATCCACGCCTGCAGGTGGGGTATCGAGTCGTACCGGTAGACCACGACCCATTCGGGTTGCAGGGCTGTCGGCGGGGCGACCTCGACGCCGAGGTACCCGTCGTACTCGGCGGCGGCGGCGTTGACGTCCTGCTGCCACGTCTCGTACTCCCGCTCCCGTCCGGGCAGTACCTTCTGGGCGATGATCGCCGTGGCCTCGGCGTCTCGTTGGTGCTTGTCGGTGTCCATGGCTCAGGCCTTCGAGTGCGACCGCTTCTCGCCGATCCGGTCGTAGATCCGTTCCGGTGTCAGCGGCAGCGACCGGTAGCGGATTCCCGTGGCGTCCTGGAGCGCGTTCGCCAGGGCGGGGGCCACCGGGTTGATGCTGCACTCCGCCATGCCCTTCGCCCGCATCGGCCCGACGGAGTCCGCCGAGCCCACCAGGAGCACTTCGGTGCGCGGGACGTCGGCGAAGGTGGGGATGCGGTAGTTGCGCAGGTTCGGGTTGACCACGGCGCCGTTCGCGTCGAGCCGGTGGTTCTCGGTCAGGACGAAGCCGATTCCCTGGGCGACGGCGCCCTCCACCTGTCCCCGTACCTGGGCGGGGTTGATGACGACGCCGGCGTCGGCCGCCTGGACGCTGTGGAGGACGCGGATCTCACCGGTCACCCGGTGGACCGCGATCCGGAACCCGTGCGCGTTGGAGACGGCGCTCCGGGGCGATCCGTAGGCCTTGCGGGCGGCGGTGAAGCGGATGCCGCGCGCCCGTGCCAGCGCGACGAGTTCGGCCAGCGACACCCGGTGCTCCCCGCAGACGACGCCGTCGTCGTCCATCGAGCACATCACGGGGTGGATGCCCGTGTGGGCGGCGGCGAACTCCAGGATGCGGTCGCGCACGGCGTTGCTCGCCCGCAGCACCGCGTTGCCCGCCACGAAGAGGCCCGCGCTCGCGAAGGCTCCGGTGTCGAATCCCGTGCGGTCGGTGTCGGACTGGACGAGGCGGATCCGCGACGGTGTGGTGCCCAATTGGTTGGCGGCGATCTGGACGTGGGCGGTCGAGGTGCCCTCGCCGAATTCGACCGTGCCGACGGCGAGCTCGTAGACGAGGTCGTCGCCGAGCGTCACCCAGGCCTCCGAGATGTGTTCGGTCGGGGGTGCGGTCTCGTGCAGGGAGGCCGCGGCGCCCGCCCCGATGAGCCAGTCCGGGCCGAGGTGCGGGTCCCCGGCCGTCCGGGCCAGGGCCCGGTCCACCAGGTCGATGCACTGCGCGAGGCCGTCCTCGCTGAACATCACGTCGTCGGGGCCCTCGTGCAGGGCGACGAGCGGGTCGCCCGGCCGCACGATGTTGCGGCGGCGCAGTTCGAGCGGGTCCATGTGGAGGGCGAGGGCCAGTTCGTGCATCGCCGATTCCACGGCGAAGGCCGGCTGGGTCATCCCGTACCCGCGCAGCGCGCCGCTCGGCACGGTGTTGGTGTAGACGGAGTAGGCGTCGTACTTCTTGTTGGGGCAGCGGTAGATCATGACGGCCGCGCCGCCCGCGAACAGGGTTTCGCCGCCGTGGTTCCCGTAGGCGCCCGTGTTCGACACGTTGCGGACCTGGAAGGCGGTGAGCGTGCCGTCCGCCTTCGCGCCCAGCTTGACCGTCAGCGTCATCGGATGCCGCGGCGAGGCCGTGGTGAACTCCTCCTCCCGGGTGTACTCGAAGCACACGGGCCGCCCGGTGTCCAGCGCGGCGAGCGCGGCCAGGTCCTCCGAGATGACCTCCTGTTTGCCGCCGAACCCGCCGCCGACGCGCTTGCAGAACACGCGGAGCTGGTCCGGGCGCAGTGCGAACAGGTGGGCGAGTTTGACCCTGGCGATGGAGGGCGACTGCGAGCTGGTGCGGACGTTGAGGCGTCCGTCCTCCATCCAGGCGATCGAGCCGTGGGTCTCCAGGTGCGCGTGCTGCACGCGCGGGGACGAGTAGGTGCCTTCGTGGATCACGTCGGCCTCGGCGAAGCCCGCGTCCACGTCTCCGACGTGCGAATGGATCTCGAGCAGGACGTTGTGGACGGGGTCGCGGACGAAGGGGTCGTCCGCCCCGTGGATCTGCGGGGCTCCCTCGGCCATGGCCTCCTCGGGGTCGAACACCGCGGGCAGCGGCTCGTACTCGACGACGACGCTGCGGCAACCCTCCTCCGCGGCGCCGGGCGTGTCGGCGACGACCGCGACGACGCGCTGGCCGACGAAGCGGAGCGTCCGGTCGAGGATGAGGGTGTCGTCCGGGTCGACCAGGTGGTCGGTGTGGATCGCCGTGGTGAAGCGTCTGCGGGGCACGTCCTCCCAGGTGTAGACCCGCCGTACGCCGGGAACCGCGAGGGCTGCGCTCTTGTCGATCGACAGGATCCGGGCGTGGGCGTGCGGGGAGTGCAGCACCTTGAGGTGCAGCATGCCCTCCATGTGGGTGTCCATCGTGAACTCGGCGCGGCCCGTCACCACGTCGTTGGCCGCAGGGGCTCCGACGCTCGTTCCGACGGCCTTTCCCGGCGCCGCGCTCTCCACGCCGACGACGCCCCGCACGGCGTCCTCGATCCCCCGGTAGCCGGTGCAGCGGCAGAGGTTGCCCTTCAACGCCCTTGGTAGATCGGCCTTCTGGGACTCGGTGAAGGTAGCCGAGGTCATGATCATTCCGGCGGTGCAGAAGCCGCACTGGAATCCCGGGGCGTCGCGGAACTGCCGCTGCACCGGATGCAGGTTGCCGGGTGAGCCCAGCCCCTCGATGGTGGTCACCTCGCGGCCGTCGGCGCGGAAGGCGGGGGTGATGCAGCTGTGCACGGGGCTGCCGTCCAGCCATACCGTGCAGGCACCGCAGTCTCCCGCGTCACAGCCCTTCTTGACGCCGTAGTGGCCGAGCGAGCGGAGGAAGGTGCGCAGGCACTGTCCGGGCGCCGGCTCCTCGCCGAAGCTCCTGCCGTTCACGCGGTACGTCATGTCGGGCTCCCGGACGCGAGTTCACGGCGGATCTCCTCGGCGAAGTGCTTCGTCAGATGGCGGCGGTAGCCGGGAGTGCCGTTGGGGTCGTCGAACCAGACGTCGGCGGGGATGACGTCGATGCTCTGCTGCAGGGTCGGGGGGTCGGGCATGGTGTCGAAGACCATGCGCACGGGTCTGGTGGTGCCGGCGGTGACGGTGAGCAGCAGGTCGTTGTGCTCGGGCGTGCGGGTGCCGACGAGGAACGCCGTCGAGCGGCCGAGTCGGGTCAGGGTGAACCGGCGGTGCACGGCGCGTTTGCGCAGGGCGTGCACCGGGATCTCGATGCGTCGCAGGATCTCCCCGGGGGCGAGGACGTTCTGGTGGTTGCCGGTCACGAAGTCGAGGGCGTCGACGGTGCGCGTCGTCCCGTCGGGGGCCCACAGTTCGTAGCGCGCTTCCAGTGCGACCGTCAGCGTGATCATGGGGCCGGCCGGCAGCGACATGCAGACGTTTCCGCCCACGGTGGCCGCGTTCCAGACCTTGAACGAGGACAGGAACGCCTCGCAGGCCGTTCCGAACAGGGGGCCGGCGGTCCAGTCGGCCGGGGGCCGGAAGGCGTAGAACTCGCGGATGGTGCAGGTGGCACCGATTTCGAGGCCCTTGTCGGTCGGGACGAGGGGGTCCCACCGCAGGGTGGTCAGGTCGACCAGGCGGCGCAGGTCCGGCTGTTCCACCGAGAACAGCCACGTCCCGCCGGCGAGCCAGGCATCGCCCTCGCGCCAGTCCGCGCCCGGCCGGTCGGAGGGTCGCCGGACGACTTCGGTGATCGTGTTGAGGTCCACGGGGATCGCGCTCCCTCACGACGGCAGCCGTGTGACGGGCCGTCCACCGGCCTCCTCCGGTGCGCGCGGGCGACGTCACGACCTCGGACGACCGCATCGCATGCGCGTCGAAGCCCGGGGTCGGCCACGGGTCACCGCCGGTTCGACCCCGGGTCGAATCCGGTTCGCATCCGGCCGCTGCGGTCGGTCCCTTCGACGAGGACCGGCGGACGTAGAGACTCCCTTTCAGCGTATCCCCGACCGACCGGCCCGGCACCGTCAAGCGCAGCCACCGGGCGCAGCCACCGAACGAGATGGCCTAGGTGTATTGACCCGCAGGGTTGTTCACGCGGCTGATGGGTGGCTTGCCGTCGAGTGCGGTGTGGCAGCGGTGATGGTTGTAGGTGTGGAGGAAGTCTGCCAGGGCCGCGGTCCGCTCGTCGTTCGAGGTGTAGGGCCGTAGGTAGGCCCACTCGTCGAGGAGGGTGCGGTTGAAACGTTCGACCTTGCCGTTGGTCTGAGGCCGGTAGGCACGGGTGAGCCTTCCGGCAGCGCCGAGGTCGGCCAGGACGGCCTTCCAGGCCAGGCCTTTGCGGTAGGCCCACGCGTTGTCGGTGAGAACGCGTTCGATGCGGGTGATGCCCTGGGTGTGGAAGAACGCGGCGGCGCGTGTGAGGAAGCCTGCGCACGTCGCGACTTTCTCGTCCGGGTGGATCTCGCTGTAGGCCAGGCGGGAGTGGTCGTCGACCGCGGAGTGGACGTAGTCGAAGCCCATGCCGCGGATGGGTCGGCCCGCGTCGCGGCCCAGGACACGGTGGCCGCCGCCGTCGGGGATCCGGCCGAGCTTCTTCACGTCGACGTGGATGAGTTCGCCGGGTCGCTCGCGTTCGTAGCGGCGGATCGGGGTGCCGGTCGGGCGGTCGATCCAGGCCAGGCGGTGCAGACCATGCCGGGTCAGAATGCGGTGGACGGTCGAGGCGGGCAGTCCCAGGACCGGGCCGATGCGGGCGGGCCCCAGTTTGCGGGTCCGGCGCAGGTCACAGACCCTCGCCTCGATGGCGGCCGAAGTCCGGTGCGGTGTCGTGCGTGGCCGGCTGGATCGGTCGTGCAGTCCGGCCTCGCCTTCCGTCCGCCACCGGCGCATCCATTTGTGGGCGGTGGCCCGCGAGATGCCCATCTCGGCGGCCACGTGGGCGACCGGGCGGCCCGATACGACTCGTTCGACCAGCAGGCGCCTACCGAAGACGGTCAGCCGGGCATTACGGTGGGACACGAAGACCTCCGTACGGTGAGTTCCTAGACAGCTCCCACCACACCGGAGGTCTTCGCCATGTTCAAGACCTGCCGAGTGTCAACAACGCTCGTGATCAATACACCTAGGTCCTGTCGTCAAAGTGGCGTCGGCCGAGCCCGCGGCGTCCGGTGCCGTGCATCGCAAGGCGGGGGGGCGCCCGTGTACTGGACGTACTCGGGCGCCCCGACAACGCAGCGAGGTGTGGTGCCGGGCGTCGCGGGCCCGACGGGACTTTGACGACAGGGCCTAGGCCCGGGCCGCCGCCTCGTCCGCGAGTGCGGTCAGGTCCTCCACGGACATCGCGCCCGGCGGCAGGCCCTCCCGGGCGAAGATGTTCGCCGCGTGCCGCAGGACGTCGTTGACCGGGGTCGGCACCCCGTGCAGCCGGCCCAACAGGGAGATCTCCCCGTTGAGGTAGTCCGCCTCCACCGATCCCGTACCCCGCGCCAGGCTCTGCCACGACGAGCCGCCCCGCACCCCTGCCGGCTGGTCCACCTTGCCCTCGCGCGCCAGCGCCTGCTCGGCGTCCGAGGCGTAGGCGATGCCCGCCGCGACGAAGGCGGCCTTGCCCTCGCGGACGGCCCTCAGGAGCAGCGCCGCCTTCGCCGGGTCGGGTTCCGGTCCGGTCGTCGCCTGGATCGCATTGCCCAGGTTCCCGAGCAGCTTCGCGTACTTCCACCGCATCACGTCCTCGGTCTGCGGCGCCCCGAAGCCGGCCTTGCCGAGGTCCGCGGTGACGGCCCGGGACACGGTGTCGGTGCCGCCCGCCGCCCGGCCCACGTGCAGGACTCCGGTCAGCGGCGCGCACAGCGCCGAGACCACGCCCGGTTCCAGGAAGGTGGCGGGCAGCCATACGCACACCCCGTACACGCGCGCGAAGCGCCGTAGCGCCAGCCGCTCGCTCTCCACTCCGTTCTGCGCGCACAGCACCGGGAGCCGCTGCGCGGCCGTACCACCGCCCGCGACCTCCGCGTCGCCCCACGCATCGAGCGCGGCGACGGCGTCCTGGGTCTTCACGGACAGCAACAGCACGTCGTCGGGGCGCAGTTCACCCAGTTCGTCCGGTCCGGTGACCACGGGCAGTCGGTGCACCCGGGTCCCGTCGGCCGTCGTGAGCCGCAGCCCCTCGGCCCGCAGGGCCTGCGCGTGTGCGCCGCGGGCGACGAGTACGACCTCGCCGCCCGCCTCCGCGAGCCGTCCGCCGATGGTGGCGCCGACCGCGCCCGCGCCGATGATGATGTAACGCATGCCGATGAGCCTGGCACACCCCGCCGGCTCCGTCGCCCCTGGGGCCGGTCGTCGACGCCCCGCCGGCTCGGGCCAGGATGTTCCCCATGAGTACCGACGCAGAGGGCGTGGCCGAGGCGGTCACGCGCGAGATGGAGTTGATGGGCCCGGGCGTGCGGACGTCGAGGGTCCTGACGGACCGGCTCCTCGATCCGGAGTTCGTCGAGGTGGGCGCCTCGGGCCGCAGGTGGGACCGGGAGGCGATGCTCGCGGCGCTGCCGGACCTGGAGGGCGGCGCCGAGGACGGCCCGCAGTACGAGCCCGCCGGCATGACGGGGGTCGAACTGGCGCCGGGGGTGGTGCACCTCACGTACGAGACCGTGATCGACGGGCGCCGGGCGCGCAGGAGTTCGATCTGGCGGAAGGCGGACGACGGGACCGGATGGCGGATGTACTACCACCAGGCCACGCCGGTGCCGGGCGGGTAGGCACGGGGTCAGGGGCCGGTCAGCTCCACGAGCTTGGCGACGGTGTTCCAGTTGCGGGTGGTCACGTCGATGCCCTTGACGACGGCGGGCTTGGCGAGGGCCTCGGCGAGCTTGGAGCGCCCCAGGCCGTCGGGAGCGTAGAGGTAGAGGACGCGCTCGCCGATCCGGTACTCCTCGGGGAGGTACGCCGCCCCGTCGAGCGCGGCGAACCGCTCCGGGCCGGGCTGTTCGGAACAGAAGGTGACGTGCAGCTGCTTGCCCTCCAGCTCCGCGGCCGGGAACGGACAGGCCTCGGCGACGGCGCGCAGGTACGCGCCGTCCAGCACCAGGCACGCCACGCGGAAGCCGAAGTGGGCCTCGATGGCCGCCTCCACCTCCCGGGCGAGGGCCGTCGGGTCCTGTTGCGCGCTGCTGAAGACGGCGTTGCCGCTCTGCAGGTACGTCGCCACGTCGCCGTGGCCGAGCCCCTCCAGCAGCGCGCGCAACTCCGCCATCGGGACCTTCTTGTTCCCGCCGACGTTGATCCCGCGCAGCAGGACCGCGTACTTCTTCGTGGCCGTCGTCGTGGCCGTCTTCGTCGTCGCCTTCTTCGTCATGGGCGCACCTTAGAACCCGCCTCCGACAATTCGGCCTCGATGAGGTCGGCCGCCCGTCGTGTGCCGCCTTCGGTCGCCATCTGTGCGCGGACGGCCTCCGCGCGGGCGGCGACCTCGGGGTCGGCGACCAGGTGCAGGACCGCCTCGCGCAGGGTCGCGGCGTCGGCGTCCGCCATCGGGACGTGGCGGGCCACGCCGAGGGAGACCAGCATGTCGGCGTTGGCGAACTGGTCGACGGCCTGCGGGACGGCGACCATCGGGGTGGCGGTGGCGAGCCCCTCCTGACTGCCGCCGGCCCCCGCGTGGGTGATGAAGGCGTCGGCCCGGTGCAGGATGTCCAGCTGGGGCACCCAGCGGTGGACCTCGACACTTGCGGGGACCGGGCCCAGGTCGGCCTCGTCGGTGAACGCGCCGATCTGGAGGACGAGGTACCAGTCGGGCAGGTCCGCGAAGGCCTCGATGCAGGCGCGGTAGAAGGCCGGCTGCTTGGTGAAGGCGGAGCCGAGCGAGACCAGCACGATCTTCTTGCCCTCGGCGGCCGGGGGCCGCTGCCAGGAGCCCTGGGTGGCGCTGCGGTCGCCCTGGCAGGCGCCGACGAAGGTGTACGCGGACCCGTCGACGCGGTCGGCGTGCGGTTGGAGCGCCCGGGGGATGAGGACGATGCTGCGGCGCGGGCGGCCCTGGAAGCGGTCGACGTCGTCGCCGAGGCCGTTCTCGGTGAGCCAGGCCGCGAACGCCGCGTAGTACGCCCGGCCGCGCTCGGACGCCTTCAGCTCGGCGAACATCGGCTCGGCCACCTCCTGCTCGTATCCGTCCCAAGCGACCAGGTTCGGGGAGAGAGAGACGGCGGGGACGCCCCAGCGGTGGGCGAGCACGGGCGCCGGGTAGGAGGTGATGTCGTGGAGCACGAGGTCCGGCTCGTCGCCCTCGAAGGCGGCGGCGAGCTGCGGGAGCGCCTGGACGGCGTCCTTCAGGAACAGCTCCAGGTGGTCGATGAGCTCGGTGCCCCAGGCCTCCGGCTCGTCGTCGGTCGGGAGGGTGGAGGTGTAGACGACGGGCGTGGCGCCGGTCTCCGCGACCTTCTCGGCGAAGGAGGCGGGGACGGCGTAGCTGACGCGGTGGCCCCGCGCCACGAGTTCGCGGATCACCTCGATGCTCGGGTTCACGTGCCCGTGGGCGGCGATGGAGAACATGGCGATGTGGGCGGGCTTCGCTGTGGTCATGACCCCACCCTAGGCGAGACGATACGTCTCGTGCAATCTGTTTCCCTCGGCTCATGACGGCCCGCCACCCGCGGCCCCACCACCGGCCGACCCGGCCGCACTCGACGCCCCGTTCGGCCCCGTGGGGCCGGACGGGTGGTCCGATCCCGTCATGCGGTCGACGTCGACGTTCAGCGAGTCCAGCCAAGCCAGCGCGGCGAAGAAGCGCGGTGAGGAAACCCCCGGCGGCTCGTCCGCAGCGGACCGGCCGGACGGTGGCTCGCCCAGCGGATTCGCGGCCTCCGCCGGAGCCGCCCCCACCCGCTCGGCCGCCTCCCGCATCCGCGTGGCCACCCCGGCCGCCCGGCCGTCCAACCGGACGCTGTTCGCCGGTCCCACCGCCGGACCTCCGCGGACGAACAGCCGGCGCGAGCCCCACAGCACGTGGTGGCCCGACATCATGGCCGCGTGCCAGTCCGTCCTGGGGTTCTCGGACGTCCGGGGCTCGTTCTGGTGCTGTGCGAACGCGGACTCCGCCATCGTCAGCGCGTGCTGGAGCGGCCGGTCGTCGGGAACGTGTCCGGGCCCGCCCTCCACCACGGCCGCCGTGGTGCGCTCGACCGTCTCGGCCTCCGTCGCCAGCAGCAGGGCGACCGCCCGGTGCAGCTCCCGCTGCGCCCCCCGCGGCCAGGCGAGCACCCCGAACACCACACCGATCAGGCTGCCGATGATCACGTCCAGGATCCTGACCTCGGCCAGCTGCCAGGTCACGGGCGCCAGCTGGGCGAAGACGAAGGCCACCGTGAGGGTGAACAGGCCCTGGGCCCAGCCCACGCCCCGGACCGGCCCCACCCGGAACGCGGTGAACATCACGAACGGCAGCGCGATGGCGTAGACGGTGGTGTGGCTGCCGATCAGGGCCAGCAGCAGCCCGGTGACCAGGGCGCCGAGCATGGTGCCGGTGATCGCCACGCGTACGGTCGCCCGCGTCTGGGCGGCGGTGGTCCGGGTCAGGCTCAGGACGGCGAGCATCGCCCAGAAGCCGTGGGGCAGCGAGTCCACGCCCGCGATCGTGCGGGCGGCCGCCAGCGCGAGGCTGATCCGGACGGCGTTCTGGAAGTACACCGAGCGCGGCCCGGCGTGTCCCGCCAGCCGGTGCCACCACAGGCGCGGCGCGCGCTGGCCCGCGTACCAGAACCGGCCCGAATCGACGTCCTCGGGCACCCGCGCGCGCCGGCCCCGCACCGCCAGCTCGGTCGCCGTCGCCAGGGCCACGGCCGCGTCCATCACCTCCAGCAGCGCCGCCCGGCGCCGCCCCCGCGCGGCGGTCGCGGGTGCCTCCCGCGCGGCCGACGCGGCGGCCTGCTCCCGGAGGCGCCGCAGGGCGTCGGCCGCTTCGGTCGCATCGGCGCGGCCGTCCAGCAGGGCGCCGCTCTCGCTGACGGCCCGGCCGACCGCGGGCAGTATCTCGGGCTCCTGCGCCATCGGCACCGGGGGCGGCGGTGGCGGGGGAAGGTTCACGAGGCGGGCGAGGAGCGTGCGGGCGGCCAGGCCCGCGTGGGACAGGGCGCGGTCCCGCAGGCCCGGCCCGGCGGGGCGGTCCGCCTCGTCGGTCCGGAAGGGCCGCAACGACTCGCCGGCCGCCCGGGCCGCCTCCGCCGAGGCGGCGGACAGCGCGTACGGGGCGCGGCCCAGCTCGGCGACGCAGCGGGCGGCGGTGTCGCACACACCGACGGCCAGCCGGCGGTAGGTGGGCCCGGGCTCCTCGGGCAGCACGAAGACCTCGGCGAGGACCAGCAGCAGGAGACCGAAGGTGGCCCCCAGGAGCCGTTCGCCCAGGGTGCCGGGGGCGTAGGGCGGGAAGCACGGCAGGATGTAGAGCAACTGCAATCCGGGCGCGGCGCCCGCCGCGCGGGGCCCGGCCGCCGCCACGAAGGCCAGGAAGAAGCCGATCAGGAGCATCCCGACGACGGCGCTCCAGGTCCGGATCGCGAGGAAGGTGCCGAGCGTCAGCAGCACCCAGGCCGTGGGCGTCGCCCTGACCATGACGGCCGCCCGCTGGCGTCCGGTGCCGGGGATGTGGGAGAGCGCCGCCATCGACACCGCGGCGAACAGCGCGTACGTGGCGGCCACCGGCCGGTCCAGTGCGTACAGGCAGACGAAGAACGAGGCGCACGCGGAGAGGGTGGTGCGCAGGGCGCGCCGCGTCACGACCGAGGGGCCCCGGTCGGCGCGTCCGTCGTGTTCGGCGCACATGACTCCAGGATCGGGCCACCTGGCGGAAGCCACCACATACTGGCGGACGGGAGCGGATCCATCGAGGGGCGGGAGCGACGGTATGGACGAGGCAGGGGCGAGGAACGTACTGGTGGCAGCGGGCCTGACCGGGGGCGCGCCCGGGGAGGCCGTCCTCCTCGCGCTCGGCGAGAACGCGGTCTTCGCCGTCGGCGACCTGGTGGTGAAGGTGGGCCGGGAGGCTGCGCTGCTGGAGCGGGCCGAGCGGGAACTCGCGGTGTCCGGCTGGTTCGCCGCGTCCGGGATCCCGGCGGTCCGCGCGGCCGAGCCGAAGCCGCGGCTGGTGGACGGGCACCCGCTGACCCTGTGGCACCGGCTCCCGGACGCGGTGCGGCCCGCGGGGCCCGGGGACCTGGCGGCGCTGTTGCGCCTGGTGCACGCCCTGCCCGAGCCGCCGTTCGCCCTGCCCGCGCGGAACCTGCTGGACGGGGTCGAGCGCTGGCTGCGGCTGGCGGGGGGCGCCGTCGACCCGGCCGACGCGGCCTATCTGCGGGCCCGCCGGGACGCCTACGCCGGTGAGCTTGCGGCCCTGACGCCGCGGCTGCCCCCGGGCCCGGTCCACGGCGACGCCCTGCCCCGCAACGTCCACGTGGGCCCCGACGGCCCGGCCCTGGTCGATCTGGAGACCGTGTCGGCCGATCTGCGCGAGCACGACCTGGTGGTGATGGCGCTCTCCCGCGACCGGTACGACCTGCCCGCCGAGGAGTACGAGGCCTTCGTGACGGCGTACGGCTGGGACGTCCGCGACTGGGAGGGCTGCGCGGTCCTGCGCGGCGCCCGTGAAACCGCCAGCTGCGCCTGGGTCGCCCAGCACGCCCCGACCAACCCGAGGGCCCGGGCCGAGTTCCGCCGCCGCGTGGTCTCCCTCAGGGACGGCGACCGGGAATCGCAGTGGCGTTCCTTCTAGGGGCCGTCTTGTCGGTCGGGCGCCGCGAGCCCGGGCCGATCGGCACGACACCCCTAGCCCGGCCTGATCGGCGGGGCACCTCCTACGCGCTCCCGATCACGAGATCGAATGCCCGGTTGACCGTCTGGCCGGAGCTGTCCACCGATGTCGACGCGGTCCTTGCCTCGCTTCCCGAGGAGGGTCCGGTGGAGTTCGTATGGGAGGACGAGAACGGGGAGATCTCCAGCACGACGGCCGACGGGTCCGAGTACGGGGAACTGGCCGCCCACGTGGCAGGCGCCCGTGCCGCTACGGCGCTGTCCTTGACCCTCGACGAACGCCACCCGCTGTTCACCGCGGTCCTGCCCGACAGCGACGGCGTCCTGCGCGCGCGGTGGAGGACCGAGCCGACGCAGAGCGACCGGAACTGGGCCTTTCTGAAGACTCTCCGCCGTGGGCAGATCTGCACGGGCACGGTCACGGAGATCGCCAGCTTCGGTGTGACCTTCGTGGACATCGGCGGCTTCACCGCGATGATCAACGTTCCCGAGCTGTCCTGGCGCCGTGTCGATCAGCCCTCCGACGTCGTCAGCGTCGGCCAGGAGATCTCGGCCGAGATCCTCGACGTCGACCTCGTGAGGGAGCGCGTGTCGCTGTCGCTGAAGGGCATTGCCGGGTCGGAGACGCCCTCACCGTGAAGATCACGGAGGTCGAGCTTCCACAGCGCCGGATCGCCCTCTCCCCCCTGCAGGCACTCGCGCCCGGAGCGGGCTGACCAGTACGGTCATCGCCTCCGCGGAATGAGCGGCCAGGCCGGCTCGACGACTGCCGTCGGATCCGCGGTACGCCGCAGATAGGCCTGCAAAGAGACCGACTGTTCAGCCGCCGCGCGCACCTGAAGGTCATGCAGATCCGCCAGTGGCATCAGGCCGACGGGCCGGTGCTTCTCACCCATGCGTCGCACCACGCGTGCGGCGGCCACGGCATCGGCCCTCGCGTCGTGCGCGTCATCGAGCGCCACCCCGTAGTGAGCGCACAGTGCGTGGAGGGCCCGCTTGCCCTTCCGGTACTTGTCGACGTGCTTGTCGATCACCAGCGGATCGATGACGGGCGAAGGCACACCGCCCAGCCGCTCGCTGATCGACTCGACCTCGTGGCGCCGACACTCGCGGTCCAGCAGTGAAAGGTCGTAGCGTGCGTTCATCACCACCAGAGGCGTCCCCGAACGCAGGCCCTCAGCGACGGCCCGCGCGATCTCCTCGATGGCTGAAGCAGCCGGTACCCCGTGCTCGCGAGCATGCGCCGTCGAGATGCCATGGATCGCCGACGCCTGCTCGGGTATCGCCACCCCGGGATTCAGCAACCAGGTCCGCTCGGCCGAGACCGCCCCGGCCGAATCCAGGCGCACGACCGCCGCCGTGACGATGCGGTCGGTCTCGACGTCGGTGCCCGTGGTCTCCAGGTCGAAGGCCACCAGTGGCCCACTGATCCAGCTCATCACGCGGCCCTCGTTCCGGCGTGGGCCGCCGTCACGATCCGCGATCCTCCCGGCTCCGTGCCGGTCGTCTCCGGCTCGAATCCGATCAGCACACCGCCGTGCCGGTCCCCCGTGCCGTGCCAGTCCTCCACCCCGTGCCCCTCCCCCGTACGTCTTCGGTCAACGGGTTTCAGCCTGCCACGGGGCACTGACAGCCAGGCCGCCGGGGCCGCCGGGCCTCGTGTCAGGACACCGGCCGGGAGTCCTCCCACATCGACTCGAACTCCTCGCGGTACGTCGTGAACAGTCCGTGCTCCGCGTCCTTCGGAACCCCGCGCCCGCCGCCCCGCAGCACCAGGACGGGCGACTCCATACCGCGCGCCCGCCGCAGGTAGGACTGGACCACCGCGATGCCCGAGGACTGCCCCTCCACCAGGTAGGCGGTGAACCGCGGGGTCTCGTCGAAGACGTGGATCTCGAAGCGGGAAGGGTCCCGAAGACCCGCCCGGACCCGGCGGACGTGCAGGATGTTCATCTCCACCGAGCGGCTCAGCTCCCCCTTGCGCAGCCCCAGTTCCCGCTCGCGCCGCTTCACGGCGCTGCTCGCCGGGTTCAGGAACAGCAGCCGCACCCGGCACCCGGCCTCCGTGAGCCGGACGAGTCTTCGGCCCGAGAAGTTCTGGACCAGCAGGTTGAGCCCTATGCCGATGGCGTCGAGCCGTCGCGCGCCCCCGAAGAGGTCCTCGGCCGGGAGCTGGCGCTGGAGCCGCACCCGGTCGGGGTGGACCGAGATGACGTCCGCGTACCGGTCGCCCACCAGGTCCTCGACGGCGTCGATCGGCAGCCGCTCCGCGGAGGGGCTGCCGGAGACCCCGCCCAGCACCTCCAACAGGCGCGCCGAGGCCCGCTCGGCCTGCTCCAGCACGGGCCGGGACAGCGCCCGGTTGCGGGAGACGACGTTGCGGGTGACCTCCAGCTCGTCCAGGGCCAGCTCTATCTCGCGCCGGTCGTCGAAGTACGGCTCGAAGCACGGCCAGTGTTGGACCATCAGCTCCCGCAGCTGGGGCAGGGTCAGGAAGCTCAGCACGTTGTCGTCGGCCGAGTCCAGCAGGTAGCCCTTGCGCCGGCTGACCTCGTGCACGGCCACGGCCCGCTGCACCCACTCCTGCCCGGCGGGCCCGGCGGCCGCGACGACCCAGTCGTCCGTGCCGTGCACCGGTTCGTAGATCGGCCGGAGCACCGCCCCGACCACCGCGCGCAGCCGCTGTTCGATGAGGTTCAGCCAGATGTAGGCGCGGCCGGCCCGCTGCGCCCGGGTCCGGACCTCGCTCCAGGCCTCCGCACCCCAGTCCAGCTCCACGCCGGTCCCCGCGCTCCCGGCCGCCGCCGGTCCGCCCGCCAGGGAGACCGCCCCGGCCGGGATCCCCGCGGGTGTCCCGCCGGGGACACCCCCTGGGGCGTCCGCCGGGCCACCCTCGTGACTGCTGTCACCAGGGGGCAGCTCCAGACCTCCCGAGCTCACCCGTGCACCGCCTTCTGCGTCTGGACGCCCGTCTCCAGTGATCACGGAAGGGTACTCCGCGCGCACGGCCCGGTGCAGCCCGACGGCCCGTACAGGGGCAGTCCGTTGACCCATTATCCGATGCGCACACAGTCCTCTGACCCGCATATCAGCTCTGCGGGTCACCCGGTAGGACCCCTCCCAAGTCCGCGCTTGCGGCCCCTCTTTCGGGGAAGATCTGGCAGGGACCTGGGTCCACGCCGGGACAGCCGGGACAGCCGGGACATCTTCGGGCAACGAGGGAAGAGTCGTTATCTATGCAGGTCTGGCCGGGACAGGCGTATCCGCTGGGTGCCACGTACGACGGCGCCGGCACCAACTTCGCGGTCTACTCGGAGGCCGCCCGACGCATCGAGCTGTGTCTCCTGCACGACGACGGGTCGGAATCGGCCGTGGAGCTGCGCGAGACGGACGCCTTCGTCCGCCACGCGTACCTGCCCGGCGTCATGCCGGGCCAGCGCTACGGATTCCGGGTGCACGGCCCGTACGAGCCCGAGCGCGGCCGGCGCTGCAACGCGGCGAAGCTGCTGCTGGACCCGTACGCACGGGCCATCAGCGGCCGGGTCAGCTGGAACGAGGCGGTGTACGGCTACCACTTCGGCCGGCCGGACTCGCGCAACGACCTGGACTCCGCCCCGCACACGATGAGCTCGGTGGTGGTGAACCCGTACTTCGACTGGGCCAATGACCGGCCGCCGCGCCACGAGTACCACCACACCGTGCTGTACGAGGCCCACGTCAAGGGTCTGACCATGCACCACCCGGACCTCCCCGAGGAGCTCCGCGGCACCTACGGGGCGCTGGCGCACCCGGCGGTCATCGGCCACCTCGCCAAGCTCGGGGTGACGGCGCTGGAGCTGATGCCGGTCCACCAGTTCGTCAACGACCACCGGCTCGTCAACGACGGGCTGAGCAACTACTGGGGCTACAACACCATCGGTTTCTTCGCCCCGCACAACGGCTACGCCTCGGGCGACCGCGGCCAGCAGGTGCTGGAGTTCAAGTCGGCGGTCCGGGCCCTGCACGAGGCGGGCATCGAGGTGATCCTCGACGTGGTCTACAACCACACCGCCGAGGGGAACCACCTGGGCCCGACGCTGTCGTTCCGGGGGCTGGACAACGCCTCGTACTACCGGCTGGCGGACGATCCGCGCCATTACATGGACACCACCGGCACCGGGAACTCGCTGCTGATGCGCTCACCGCACGTGCTCCAGCTGATCATGGACTCGCTGCGGTACTGGGTCACCGAGATGCACGTGGACGGCTTCCGCTTCGACCTGGCGGCGACGCTGGCCCGCCAGTTCCACGAGGTGGACCGGCTGTCCTCGTTCTTCGACCTGGTCCAGCAGGATCCGGTGGTCAGCCAGGTGAAGCTGATCGCGGAGCCCTGGGACCTGGGCGAGGGCGGCTACCAGGTGGGCAACTTCCCGCCGCTGTGGACCGAGTGGAACGGCAAGTACCGGGACACCGTACGGGACCTGTGGCGCGGGCAGCCGCGCACGCTCGCCGAGTTCGCGGGGCGGCTGACGGGCTCCTCGGACCTCTACCAGGACGACGGGCGGCGCCCGCTGGCGTCGATCAACTTCACCACCTGCCACGACGGTTTCACCCTGAACGACCTGGTCTCGTACGACGAGAAGCACAACGAGGCCAACCGGGAGGGCAATCGGGACGGCGAGACCCACAACCGCTCGTGGAACTGCGGCGTGGAGGGGCCCACCGAGGATCCGGAGATCCTGGAGCTGCGCGAGCGCCAGATGCGCAACTTCACGGCCACCCTGATGCTGTCGCAGGGGGTGCCGATGCTCAGCCACGGCGACGAGTTCGGGCGCACCCAGCAGGGGAACAACAACGCCTACTGCCAGGACAACGAGTTGAGTTGGGTGCGCTGGCCGGAGCCGGGCAAACCGGCGCCGTCCCTGCTGGAGTTCACCCGGCGGATGGTGTGGCTGCGCCGGGACCACCCGGTCTTCCGGCGGCGCCGGTTCTTCCACGGGCGGCCGGTGGAGGGCACGCACGACGAGCTGTCCGACATCGCCTGGTTCACCCCGCACGGGGAAGAGATGCGGGCGCGGGACTGGCAGGCGCAGCACGCGAAGGCGCTGACCGTCTTCCTCAACGGGGAGGCGATCTCCGAGCCGGGCACCCGCGGGGAGCGGATCACCGACGACTCGTTCCTCCTGATGTTCAACGCGGGTGCGGAGCCGCAGGACTTCACCGTTCCGGCGGGGCACGGCGCGCAGTGGCGGCTGGTGGTGGACACGGCACGGGCGGACGTACTGCCACCCGGTACCGGGCCGCAGTACGCGGCCGGTGACCGGGTGGCGCTGACGGGGCGGTGCCTGGTGGTGCTTCAGCGCCCGGCGTAGGCGGCGCCGCTCCCGTCCGTCGCCGGGGCGGAGCCGGTCCGCGGGCCCGGGACGCGCACCTCGGCGGTGTGCGTCCGGGCGGCGGGCACCTTGGTGACGAGGGCGAGGAGCAGGCAGAGCGCGGCCGCCCCGACGGCCACGGCGAAGGCGCCGACGGGGCCGTGCGCCTCGGCGAGGCGCCCGCAGACGACGAGCGCCGTGGCCTGCCCGGCCACCAGGCAGCTGGCGGCGAAGGCCATCGAGGTGGAGAGGCGGGCCGGTTCCACGGCCCGCTCGGTGAGTGCGAACGCGGTGATCAGGTGGGGTGCGTAGGCGGCTCCCAGCACGGTGACGACGACGTACAGCGGCCACAGGCGGTCGGTGAACAGCAGCGGCACCGAGAGCACCAGGGCCGCACCGGTCGCCACCCGCCAGCGCAGCCGCAGCCCGAAGCGGGCGGGCAGCGCGCCGAGCGAGATGCCGACGACCGCACTGACGACGCCCATGGCGGAGTAGACGACGGCGGCCTGGTCCGGGACGCCGAGCCGGATGGTGAGCGCGGTGATGCCCGCCTGGCAGGCGCCGAACATCGCGCCCTGGAGGGCGAGGGAGCCGCGGACGGCGTGGACCACGCCGGGCGGCCGGACCCGGCTTCCCGGGCCCCGGTCCCGCGCGGGCGCCCCTGCCCCGGACTCGGTCCGGGAGTACCCGCCGGTGACGGCGGCGGTCGGGTGGAGCGCGAAGACGGTGCCGAAGACGGCGACGAGGCCGGCCGCGCCGGCGAGGGCGACGGCCGGGTGCACGAGGAGGGCGGCGAGTCCGACGAGGGCGGGCCCGAAGACGAAGGAGACCTCGTCCAGGGTGCCTTCGAGCGCGTGGACGGCGCCGACGACGCTCTCGTCGGCCTCGGCCCGGTGCGCCAGCGCCACCGAGCGGGTGCGGGCGAGCGGCCCGATCAGCGGTACGGAGGCGCCGGTGAGGGCGCCGATCGCGGCGAGCGGGACGGTGGCCAGGTGCGTGAGCGCCCCGGCGACGAGGGCGGCGGTGGCCACGGCGTTGACGGCGGCCACGGCCAGGACGACCGGGCGCTGCCCGTGGCGGTCGGCGAGCCAGCCGAGGACGGGTCCGAAGAGGACCTGTCCGATGGAGAGGGCGCCGCCGACGGTGCCGGCGGTGGCGAGGGACCCGCTGGTCTGGGCGACCAGCAGGAAGCTGCCGAACTGGGACATCGCGACGGGCAGTCGGGCGAGGAAAGAGACGAGCGGAAGTAGGGGCCCGGTCAGGGCGATGACTCTTCGATAGGTGCTGACGGTTCCAACCACTTGATCGACACTAACCCGGTGCAGTCACTCGGATGCATTGGGTCATGGCACGGAATCCGGCAGGTTGGGTACGTACGTTCTCATGAGCCAGCCGCACGCGACCCCCGAATCGGAATCCGACGTTCCGACACCCGTCACTCCGACGTCGACCTACCGCCTCCAGCTGCGCCCGGAGTTCCCCTTCGCGGCGGCCGAGGCGGCCGTACCGCACATCGCCTCGCTCGGCGTGTCGCACCTGCACCTCTCCCCGGTCCTGGAGGCGGTGCCCGGCTCGACGCACGGCTACGACGTCACCGACCACTCCCGCGTGCGGGCCGAACTCGGCGGCGAGCCCGGCCTGCGGTCCCTGGCCGGGACCGCCCGGGCGCACGGGCTCGGGCTGGTCCTCGACATCGTGCCCAACCACATGGCGGTACCGACCCCGCTGCGGCTGAACCGGCCCCTGTGGGAGGTGCTGCGGGAGGGCCCCGGCTCGCCGTACGCCCGCTGGTTCGACATCGACTGGGAGGCGGGCGGCGGGCAGCTCCTGCTGCCGGTCCTGGCCGGTCCGGCGGAGTCCTGCGAGCTGCGGCCCGACGGCGAGGTGCTGCACTACGGGGAGCAACAGTTCCCGCTGCGGGAGGGGACCTCGCAGCTGGCGCTGCCCGAGCTGCTCGCCGCGCAGTGGTACCGCCCGGCCTGGTGGCGCGAAGCCCGCACCTCGCTCAACTACCGTCGCTTCTTCACCATTTCAGATCTGATCGGGGTCCGGGTGGAGGACCCGGAGGTGTTCACGGCCACCCACGCGAAGGTGCTGGAGCTGGTCCGGGACGGGGTTGCGGACGGGCTGCGGATCGACCACGTGGACGGCCTGGCGGACCCGGAGGAGTACCTGCGGCGGCTGCGCGCGGCGGCGGGCGACGGCTGCTGGGTGGTGGTCGAGAAGATCCTGGCCCGCGAGGAGCGGCTGCCGTCCGCCTGGCCGGTGGCGGGGACCACCGGCTACGACGCCCTGCACCGGGTGGACGGGGTGTTCACCGACCCCGAGGGCGCCGCGGAGCTGGCGGCCCGGTACCGGCAGACCACCGGGCTGCCCCGCTGGCCGGAGGCGGCCCGGGCGTCCGCCCGGGAGGTGCTGACCGGCGACCTGGCCGCCGAACTGGGGGCGCTGGAACGGCAGACCGGTCCGGAACTCGCCCCAGCCGTGCGGGAGTTGCTGATCGCCTTCCCCGTCTACCGGCCCTATCCCGGCGAGCCGGACCTGCCGCCGCAGGCGCTGGAGCAGGCGGCCGCGGCGGCCGGTCCGGGCGCGGTGGCCGCCGTACGGGAGCTGCTGCTGCGGGATCCGGCCTTCGCCGCCCGCTTCGCCCAGACCTCGGCGGCCCTGCGCGCCAAGTCCCTGGAGGACCGGGCCTTCTACCGGTACGCACCGCTGCTGTCGGCCACCGAGGTCGGCGGGGCGCCGGAGCGGCCGGCCGTGTCGGCGGCGGAGTTCCACGCGTACTGCGCCGACCTGGCCCGGGAGTGGCCCGCGGCCGGGACGGTCCTGTCCACGCACGACACCAAGCGCAGCGCGGACGTCCGGGCCCGGATCGCGGCGCTGTCCCAGGCGCCGGAGCTGATGGGTCGCCCTGAGGGGCCCGACCCCCAGCTGGCCTGGGTGGCACGGCAGACCGCGCTCGGGCTCGGCCGGGTCCCCGAGGCCGGGCCCCGGCTGGCCGACGCCCTGCTCAAGGCGGTCCGCGAGGCGGCCCTGCACACCAGCTGGACCGAGCGGGACGAGGAGTACGAGGCGGGCGTGGCCGGGTACGTCCGGGCGCCGCTCGACCTCCCGGCGGAGCTGGCCGGGGCGGCCCGGGCGAACCTCCTCGGCATGACCCTGCTGCACCTGGCGATGCCGGGGGTCCCGGAGGTCTACCAGGGTGCGGAGACGGAGTACCGGGCCCTAGTGGATCCCGACAACCGGCGTCCGGCCCGCTTCCCCCGCCGGGCCCTGGCCCACCTGGACGCGGGGGCCGCCCCCGGGGACCCCGCCGAGGAGAAGCTCGGGCTCACGGCCACGCTGCTGCGGCTGCGGCGGGACCGGCCGGAGCTCTTCCGGGGCTACGCGCCGCTCCTCGCGCGGGGCCCGGCAGCCGACCACCTGCTGGCCTTCACCCGGGCCCCCGGGCTGCTGGTGGCGGCCACCCGGCTGTCGCACCGGTTGGCCGCGTCGGGCGGCTGGCGGGACACCCGCCTGCACCTGCCCCCCGGCACCTGGACCCGCCTCGCCCCCTGCTCCCCGCGCGCGGACTCCACCGCGTCGCACAGCGGTCCGGCCGAGGTGTCCGCCCTGCTGGACGGCCACCCGGTGGGGGTCTGGCTGCGCCGGTGATCCGGCGGGGCCGGGGCCGTCCGCCGCTCAGTGCGGCGGACCGGCGGGGCAGCCCGGATCCGGTGCGTCCCGGCCGCCGAACAGCTCCGCGAAGGCGGCCGCGGCACCGGTCAGCGGGACCCGGGAGAAGACCGCCAGGGGCCGGTGCCACGGGGGGTCGAGGGAGAGCAGGACGCAGTCCTCGCCGACGGCGCCGCGGACCATGTGGGCCGGGGCCATGACGACGCCCACCCCGGCGGCCGCCATCCGTACCGCCGTCGAGGTGTGTTCCGTACGCAGCACCGTGTGCGGGGTGAAACCGAGCGCCCCGCACGCCCGGTCGAGGACGAGGACACCGTCGACCAGCGGTTCCATCGCGCAGCGGATCCAGTCGCGGTGGGCTAGTTCGGCAAGTCCCACGGCCGAGCGGCCGGCCAGCGGATCGTCGAAGGGGACGACGACGACCAGCTCCTCCCGGCCGATCCGCAGCAGCGGTCCCGGCCAGCCCGCGGGCTCCGGGCCCACCGCGAGGTCGGCGACGCCCCGTTCCAACTGCTCCTCCAGGGCCTCGGTGCTGCCGTACTCCCGCAGCACCAGGGACACCCCCGGGTGCAGGGACCGCCAGCGGGCGGCGACGCCCGGGAGCAGGCCGACGGCCAGCGCGTGCAGGGTGGCGATGTGCAGTTCGCCGCCGGCCACCCCGGCGGCGGCGCGGGCGGCCCGCTCGGCCTGACGGGCGCTGCGGACGGCGAGCTGGGCGTGCGGGAGGAAGGCGCGGCCCATGGGGGTGAGCCGGACCCCGCGGGGCATCCGCTCCAGCAGCGCGCCGCCCACGGCCCGCTCCAGGGCCTTGACCTGGTGGGACAGGGCGGGCTGCGTGACGTGCAGACCGTCCGCGGCGCGGGTGAAGGAGGACTCCTCCACGACCGCCAGGAAGTACTCCATCTGGCGCAGGCTCATGACCTCGAAGCATAAAGATCCTGCATGACCTTCAGAAGATCATTTCCTTGGACTTGACCCAACGGGCGGTGGAGGCTCGGGACATGACCAACGACAGCGCAGTGGATGTGATCGTGATCGGCGGCGGTACGGGCGGCTACAGCACCGCCCTGCGCGCCTCGGCCCTGGGCCTGAGCGTCCTGCTCGCGGAACGCGACAAGGTCGGCGGGACCTGCCTGCACCGGGGGTGCATCCCCAGCAAGGCCATGCTGCACGCGGCGGAACTCGTCGACGGCATAGCCGAGGCGCGCGAGCGCTGGGGGGTCCGGGCGAGCGTGGAGTCGGTCGACTGGTCGGCCCTGACCGCCACCCGTGACGACATCGTCTCCCGCAACCACAAGGTCGTGGAAGGACACTTGGAGCACGCGGGGGTGCGGGTGGTGCGCAGCGGGGCCCGGTTGACGGGGCCGCGTACCGTACGGATCGACGACGGGCGGGAGTTCACCGCAGCCCGGGGGATCGTGCTGGCCACCGGGTCCCGGCCGCGCACCCTGCCCGGCCTGAAGCCCGACGGCCACACGGTGGTGACCAGTGACGACGCGCTGTTCGCCCCGGGCCTGCCGGCTTCGGTGCTGGTGCTGGGCGGCGGGGCGATCGGGGTGGAGTACGCGTCCTTCCACCGTTCCATGGGCGCCGAGGTGACCCTGGTCGAGGCCGCGGACCGGCTGGTGCCGCTGGAGGACGCGGACGTGTCCCGGCACCTGGCACGGGGCCTGAAGAAGCGCGGGATCGACGTGCAGACCGGGGCCCGTCTGGAGGGGACCGAGCGGCTCGCCTCCGGCGGGGTCCGGGCCGGCGTGCGCACTGCGCGGGGAGAGCTGCGGGAGATCGGGGCGGAGCGCCTGCTGGTGGCGGTCGGGCGGGTCCCGGTGACCGACGGACTGGACCTCGCGGCGGCCGGACTGGCCACCGACGACCGGGGGTTCGTGGCCCCGGCCGACTGGTCCCGGCTGGAGACCGCCGTCCCGGGGATCCACGTGGTGGGCGACCTGCTGCCGCCGCCCTCGCTCGGACTGGCGCACGCCTCCTTCGCGGAGGGCCTGCTGGTCGCGGAGACCCTGGCCGGGGTGGCGAGCGCACCGGTGGACTACGCGGCGGTGCCGCGGGTGACCTACTCGGCCCCGCAGACCGCCGCCGTCGGGCTGACGGAGGCACAGGCGCGCGAGGAGGCGTACGACGTGGTGGTGAACACGATGTCGCTGACCGCCGTCGCCAAGGGCATGGTGCACGGGCAGGGCGGCACGGTGAAGGTGGTCGCGGAGCGGGACGGGCGGGTGCTCGGCGTGCACCTGGTGGGACCGCACGTGTCGGAGATGATCGCGGAGGGCCAGCTCATCGTGGGCTGGGACGCGGAACCGGGCGATGTGGCGCGGCACGTCCACGCCCACCCGACGCTGTCGGAGGCGGTCGGGGAGGCCTTCCTCAGCCTGGCGGGCCGCGGACTGCACCAGCAGTAGTCCGAACCCCTGTGCCGCGCCCCCGGGCCTTGGCCAGGGGTTTCACCCGGGATTCGGGGAACTGCGGGGCCCGCGGAGCAGTAGGCGGCGGGCCCCGCGGGCATGGCATCCCTTGTGACCCTCCACCGTGACATGCGCTACCCCACACCGCGGGAACTCGGGCTCGCCGCCCGCGCTCTGGCGGACGAACACCCCGGCGAGGTACGGCTGCGGCAGGCCGGCACCTCCCGGGCCGGGCAGCCCCTGTGGGTGCTGTCCGTCGCCGCGACGGACGGCGCCCCGGGCGGGGCCGACCGCAACGTCCTCGTCGTCGCCGGGGCGCACGCCAACGAGCCCGTCGGCGGCGCCACCGCCCTCTCGCTCGCCCGGCGCGTCCTCGACGACCCGGCGCCGCGGGCCGGCTGCGGCTGGCACTTCCTGCTCTGTGCCGACCCGGACGGCGCGGACCTGCACCGCACCCCCCACCCGTACTCGCTGCTGGACTACCACCGGAACTTCTTCCGGCCGCCCGGCCCCGAACAGCCCGAGTGGGCACCGTCCTTACTGCCCCCGGACCGGCTGCCGCCCGAGACCCTGGCCCTGATGGCGCTCATCGACGAGCTGCGGCCCGTCCTCCAGGCTTCCCTGCACGCCACCGACCTCGGCGGCTCCTGGGTGCAGCTCACCCGGGACGTACCCGGCCTCGCCGAACCGTTCGGCACGTCGGCCGCCGAGCTGCGCATCCCGGTGGAGAACGGCGCCTCGGACGCGGCGGGCTGGCCCTCCCCCGGGCCCGGGATCTTCGTGATCCCGCAGCCGGGCAGCGAAGCCGCCGGCGCCTTCCACCCCGAGGACACCCGGCTGAGCACCTGGTACCACGCCCACCGCTACGCCGGCACGACCGCCATCGTCGAAGTCCCCATGTGGGCCTCCGACCTGGTGGACGACCCGACCCCGCACCCGGACCCGGGCGGCGCCCTGCGGATGCTGGCCGACCGGCTCACCTCGGACGCCGCGCTCGTCGCCGCGGTCCGGGGCGGCGACGACGTACGGCCGGGTCCGCAGACCTACGAGGACCCGGCCGCGGCGACCCTGCTGCGCGCGGTGGACTGGACGCTCGCGCTGATCCCCCGGATCGCCGCGGAGTGGACGGCCGTGGCCCCCGCGGAGGCCACGGCGGCGTACATCGCCAGCATCGACGCCTTCGGGCGACGGCTGTCGCTGCGCGCCGCCGCGATGCTGCTGCGGGTGCTGCGCACCCAGGGGCATCCGGCGGCGCCGGGGCTGGACCGGCTGGTCACCTGGTGGTGCGAGGACTTCGCGGCCCGTTTCGGAGCCCGCTGGGTCCCGGTGGCCACCCAGGTGGAACACCAGTCCCGGATCGTCCTGGCCGCCTACGACCGCCTCGTCGCGGCCGACCGGGCCGAACGGGCGGGCTGAGCATGCGGGCGGGCAGGCGGGCCGAACGGGCGGGCGGCTGATTGGGGGTCAGGGCCTGGACGGCCCCAGGAGGACGTCGGGGCCGGGCGGCGGCAGCGCCACCGGCCTGGCCCCGTCGTGGTCCCCCTCGGCGTCGTGGAGGGGGCGGGTGCCCTCGGCCGCGTCCGCCAGCCACTGCCAGACGTGCGGCCGGCGGGCGGTCGGGCCCGCGGCCGGCTCCCCGCCGGAGATCCAGGTCGTGAGGGTGAACCGGTGGTCCGAGAACCGTCCGCTCGGGCAGGTGGACGGCACGACCTCGTGGAAGGCGCCGGAGGGGAAGAAGACGATGGTGTCGTGCTCGGGCTCGATCGTCCGGTAGGACTCCCCCGGCCGCGCCCTGCCGTCCTCCACCACGGTGTCGTACAGGCGGAGTTGGCCGCCGCCGAAGCCGCGCGGCCTGCGGTGCAGGTAGTACACGGCGGACAGTGCCGTCCCCACGTCCCGGACGCGGGAGGCGTCCGTGTGCATGCCGAAGTGCCCGCCTTCGCCGTGCGCCGTCAGGACGGTCAACGACCGTGCGAGCGGGGCCCGGTGACCGAGGACCTCCTGGACGAGCGGCAGACAGTCGGCCAGGTGCGCGCTGAACACCTCGCTGGTCACGGGAAGGACCAGCGAGTCCCGTCCCTTGCGGGACACCTGTCCGGTCAGGGGGTCCAGGACGGTCCCCGCCGTGAAGTCCTCCCCCCGCGATATCGCGTACTCCAGCAGGGCTGCGGCGCGCTCCGCCCCCAGGAAGTCCTCGAAACGGCAGACCGGTGCCGGTACCGAGAACGCGGGGGACCACTGGTGGGAGGACGGCAGGACTCGCGGGCTGATTTCCATCGGCGTGGCCGGTTCCATCGTGTATCCGCTCATAGCCCGGAACCGTACGACGGCGGCCGCCCGCGCCGAAGGAGCACGAGGGGGCGCACAGGAGTGCACGGCGCACGCCCGCGTCGGGGCGTCCGGCGCGGCGCGGTCAGCGGGAAGCGGAACCCGGCCCGGGGGGTGTCCCGTCCCGGCCCCGGGAGGGCTCTACCGCCAGGGAGTAGCGGTACTTCGGCCGCCCGGTGGCACCGAGCCGGTCGTAGAAGCGGATCGCGCCCTCGTTCCAGTCCGGGGTCTGCCACTGGACCTGGTCGAGGCCGAGCTCGCGGGCCAGGCCCGTCACGCCGTCCATCAGGGCGGCGCCGAGACCGTGGCCGCGGGCCTCCTCCGCCAGGTAGAGGCAGTCCATGTGCAGGTAGTGCCGGGCGTCCCAGAAGGAGAACTCGGCGGAGCAGGCGGCGTATCCGGCGACCGTGCCGTCCGGGGCTTCGGCGAGGAGCACCCACAGCCGGGCGTCCTCGGCGAAGAGCTGTGGGCCGAGCCGCTCGGCGAGGTCCGGCGGGCGCGGCGCCGACTTCTCGTACGCCACGTGCTCGTGGATGAGTTCGACCAGGCGGGGCAGGTCCCCGACGCGTGCGCGGCGGATGACGGGAGTGCGTTCCATGACCGCCATCCTGCGCGCCGGCTCCCGGCGGCGGACCGGCGGGGCCCGGGGCCCCCTCAGCTCGACGAGAGCCGGAAGGTCATGTTCCCGAAGCTGACCTGGTCCCCGTCGCGGACCACGGCGGAGCCGGTCACCCGGTGCCCGTTGACCGTGGTCCCGTTGGTGGAGCCGAGGTCCTTCAGCACCCACACCCCGCCCTGCAGCGTGAGCTCCGCGTGCGCCCGGGAGACCGTCTCGTGGCTGAGCCGCAGCCCGTTGCCGGGGTCGCGGCCGATCCGCAGGGCCATCGCGCTCGGATGCGGCAGCAGCAGCTTGGGCAGGCGCTCGGCGTGCCAGGCGCGCCGGACTCCGACGGACACGGCAGAGACCCGGCCGACCCAACCGAACAGCCGACGGGTCCAGGGGCTTTCGGCCGCCTCCCGGGAATGGAGGTCGGCCGTGAGCACGGCGAGGTCCTCGGAGCGGCGGGCGACCAGGGCGAGTTCCATCCGGCGCAGGAAGGTGTCGTGGGACAGCTTGCCGAGGGCCGCGCCCTCCCTGAGCTGGCCCAGCGCCCGGTCGCGCTCGGCGTCGGACAGCCGCGGCGCGGGGAAGGCGGGGATCTCGAAACTGGACGTCACAGGGTGATTGTCGGCCCGTCGGGGCCGGAGTGTCCAGAACTCCCCCGCCACGCCCGGAATGATGGGCACGATACGCATGCTGGACACCGCCGCCGACGAGGGGACCGTCCGTGCAGTTCGAGGTGTGGGCACCACTGACAGGTCACGTCGCCATGCTGCTCGACGGGGCGACGTACGACATGGCGCGCGATCCGGACCGGGACGGCTGGTGGACCGCCGAGGCCCCGGCGGCCGACGGGAGCCGCTACGGATTCCTGCTCGACGGCGACGGCCCGCGGCCGGACCCGCGCGGGCGCCGGCTGCCCGACGGGCCCGACGGCCTGTCGGCGGTGGTCGACCTACAGGCCCTCGCGCCGCGGCCGGTGCCGCCGCCGCGCACCCGGCTCCAGGACGCGGTCCTGTACGAGCTGCACATCGGCACCTTCACCCCCGAGGGCACCTTCGACGCGGCCGCCGCCCGGCTCGGGCACCTCACCGCCCTCGGCATCACGCACGTGGAGCTGATGCCGGTCTGCTCCTTCTCCGGCCGGCACGGCTGGGGGTACGACGGTGTCGCGCCCTGGGCGGTGCACGAGCCGTACGGCGGCCCGGCCGGCCTGGCCCGCTTCACGGCCGCCGCCCACGAGGCGGGGCTGGGCGTGGTGCTGGACGTGGTCCACAACCACCTGGGCCCGTCCGGCAACCACCTGCCCGCCTTCGGCCCGTACTTCACCGACACCCACCACACCCCGTGGGGCTCCGCGGTGAACCTGGACGCGGCCGGCTCCGACGAGGTGCGCGCCTACCTGCTCGGCAGCGCGCTGGCCTGGCTGCGCGACTACGGGATCGACGGGCTGCGGCTGGACGCCGTGCACGCGCTGGCCGACGACCGGGCACTGACCTTCCTGGAGGAACTCTCCGCGGCCGTCGACGAACTGGCCGCGGACACCGGCCGCCCGTTGTTCCTGATCGCCGAGTCCGACCGCTGCGACCCGCGCACCACCACCCCGCGCGCCACCGGGGGCCTGGGCCTGCACGCCCAATGGAACGACGACTTCCACCACGCCCTGCACTGCGCGCTGACGGGCGAGTCCCAGGCGTACTACGCCGACTTCGCCGGAGCCCCGCTCGCCGCCCTCGCCAAGACCATGACCCGGGTCTTCTTCCACGACGGGACCTGGTCCTCCTTCCGCGGCCGCACCCACGGCCGCCCGGTGGACCACCGCCGGACCCCGGCCCACCGCTTCCTCGGCTACGCCCAGACCCACGACCAGATCGGCAACCGGGCGCTCGGCGACCGGCTCTCCGCCTCGCTCTCCCCCGGACTGCTGGCGTGCGCCGCGACCGTGGCCCTGACCGGGCCGTTCGTGCCGATGCTGTTCATGGGCGAGGAGTGGGGGGCCAGGACGCCCTGGCAGTACTTCACCGACCATCCCGACCCGGACCTCGCCGAGGCGGTACGGGCCGGCCGGCGCCGGGAGTTCGCGGCGCACGGCTGGAAGGCCGAGGAGATCCCGGACCCGCAGGACCCGGCCACCCGGGACCGCTCCCGCCTGGACTGGGCGGAGCCCGAACAGGCCGTCCACGCCCGCCTGCTGGACTGGTACCGCACTCTGATCGCGCTCCGCCGCACCCATCACGACCTGCGCGACCCGGACCTGGCGGCGGTCCGGGTCGCCCACGACGAGGAGCGCCGCTGGCTCACCTTCCGGCGGGGCGACGTCCGGGTGGCCGTGAACCTCTCCCCGGACCCGGTGACGATCGCGCTGGGCCGCAACGGGGTACGGGTGCTGGCCTCCTGGGAGCCGGTCGACCACCCGGGTCCCGACGGGAGGATCCACGTGCCCGGCGAAACGGCGGTCGTCCTGGCCCCGTGACGCTCACTCCACGACGGCCAGTTCGTGCGGGGCGTTGTTGAGGCGGCGCCCGCCGTCCTCGGTGACGGTCACGATGTCCTCGATGCGGACGCCGAACCGGCCCGGCAGGTAGACGCCCGGCTCCACGGAGAAGCACATGCCGGGAACCAGCGGCTGCTCCTCGCCCTCGACCATGTACGGGGGCTCGTGGGTGGTGACCCCGATGCCGTGGCCGGTGCGGTGGATGAAGCGGTCCCCGTAGCCGAACTCGGTGATCACGGCGCGGGCGGCCCGGTCGACGTCCTGGCAGGCGACCCCCGGTCGGACCGCGGCCACGCCGGCCTGCTGGGCCTCGCGGACGATGTCGTGGACCCGCTGCTCCTCGGCGGTGGGCTCGCCGACGTGCACGGTGCGGGAGATGTCGGAGCCGTAGCCGAAGCGCAGGCCGCCGAAGTCGAGGACCACCATGTCGCCGCGGCGGATGACGCGGTCGCCGGCCTCGTGGTGCGGATTGGCCCCGTTGGGGCCGGAGCCGACGACCGTGAAGTCGACCTGGGAGTGGCCGTGCGCGCGCAGCAGGGCCGCCAGGTCCTCGGCCACGTCGGTCTCGCGCCGGTCGGCGAAGGGGAGATGGACGATCTGCGCGTAGGCGGCGTCGGCGGCGGCCGCCGCGGCGGCGAGGCGCTCCAGCTCCCGCTCGTCCTTGACCGCGCGGAGCATGGGCAGGCAGTCGGTGAGCGGCGCGTAGGAGCTGTTCGGCAGTTCCCGCTGCAGGCCGAGGAGGTGCAGCGCCCACGTGTTGTCGCTCACCCCGAAGCGCCCGCGGAAGTCGAGCAGCGGGGCGGTGACGGCGTACGGGTCCTTCCCGTCGGCCCAGTCCCGCAGGGTCAGCGCGGTGGCGCCCGGGGCCCGCTGCGCGTCGGGTGCCTCCAGCGCGGGCACGATGAGCACCGGGTCCTGCCCGGCGGCCAGTACGAGCAGGGTCAGCCGCTCGGTCTCGGCGGTGGGCCGGTAACCCGTGAGGTGCGTGAGGTCGGGTCCGGGGGCGATCAGCAACCCGGCGAGTCCCGCATCGGCGGCGGTCCGGGCGGCGCCGGCCATCCGGGCGGCGTAGTCATCGGCCGTGAAGGGTGCGGGGCCTTCGGATGTGGCGTCAGAAGTCATACGGGCGATCCTGCCGTGAGCCGCACGGCGAGGGCGGCGGCCACGCCGGTCGGGCGGCCCGGGGAGAGGAGCTCCGTGCGGTGCACCAGGCGCGGGGCCGACAGCGGTACGGCAACCCCCGCACCGGCGGCCTGCGCCACGCGGCGCGGCAGCAGCACGAGGCCGTGCCCGGCGGCGGCGAGGGTGACGCGCCCGGTCGGGGCGGCGGCCAGCCGCAGCACATCGGCCCGGGCGGCGTCGAGCCTCAGCAGCAGCGGCCCCGCGTGCTCCAGCAGCCGCGCACCTGCCGGAGCTCGCCGCGCACGGCCTCGGCTGTCGGGGCACGACGAGGACGGTCAGGTGCGCATCGCTGAGCTGCCCGGGCACCCGTTCTTCCTGGCCATGCTGTTCCAGCCGGAGCTGCACGGGGACGGGTCGAGGCCGCACCCGATCGTCCGGGCGCTCGCCGCGGCCGCCGTCGCCCACGCTTCCGGCCGGGTCCCCGCCCCTGCTTCCGGCCTGGCCGGAAGCAGGTCCACCACCCGATAAGGCGTCGCGGGACCACCCTTCTGATCGGCTATGCTGTGCTTGCACATCGAACGGGCGGTCCGCCGCCCTTCGTGGTGGGTGTAGCTCAGTTGGTAGAGCACCTGGTTGTGGTCCAGGTGGCCGCGGGTTCAAGTCCCGTCACTCACCCTGTCGATCCCGTGGGGTACGAGGTCTCCTCGTACCCCACGGGATTTTTCGTGCGCCCGGTTCGCCGCCCGGCTAGATCCGCAGGAAGGCCTCCACCTCGGTGACGAAGGCCACCGGGGTCTCGTGCGGCAGGTAGTGGCCGGAGCCCGGGACCGTCACGATCCGGCAGTCCGGGTAGGAGGCCCGCCAGGTGTCCCTCATCACATCCGCGGTGATCGCGAGGTCGTACTCCCCGACGAGCACGAGCACCGGGACGGTGTTGCCCTTCACGGCGGCGGACAGGTCGAGCGGCTGCCAGCTCGCGAGGTAGCCGGCGAAGGCCTCGGGGTGGGAGACGGCCAGCGAGTGGGCGACCATCCCGTCGAGCCAGTGCCGGCTCGCACGGTTGCCCGTGACCAGGTCGAGGATCACGCGGCGCTTCTCGGGATCGGTAGCGGCGCCGTAGAACAGGGCGTGTGTCGCGTCGTCCATCGCGTAGGGCGCGGCCGGGACCGGGGCGAGCCCGATCAGCTTCTCCACCCGCTCGGGGGCGCGGACGAGGACCTGCTGGACCGCCTTGCCGCCCATGGAGTGGCCGAGGAGGGAGAAGGTGTCCCAGCCGAGCTGGTCGGCGAGTTCCAGGACGTCGTCGGCGATCTCGGCCAGGGTGTGGCGGCCGGGGACGTCGCGGCGGTCGCCGTAGCCGCGGTAGTCGAGGAAGACGTAGCTGAAGCCCTCGGGGTCCAGGTGGTCCAGTACGGAGCCCCAGTTCGAGGAGGTGCCGAACCAGTCGTGCAGCACGATGACGCGGGCGGGTCCGGTGCCGATCCTGCGGTGGGCGATGGCCATGCGTTCTCCCTCGGTGACGTGGCGAAGAAAACCGACGCGGGAGGTTCTGCCCGTCGGATCTACGATCACACCGTGAAGCCGACATCAGCCGTGGAGTGCGTCAGGGTCCGCGACCCGAAACGGGGCGACCGGCCGCACCACCCCGCGTACTACGAGATCGTCGAGCCGGACGAGATCGCCGAGGTGCTCGCCGTGTG
This sequence comes from Streptomyces sp. NBC_00273, assembly GCF_036178145.1. NCBI lineage: Bacteria > Bacillati > Actinomycetota > Actinomycetes > Kitasatosporales > Streptomycetaceae > Streptomyces > Streptomyces sp. NBC_00273. Next base: position 2,966,022 of record NZ_CP108067.1, read on the forward strand.
GCCCGAGGAGACCCCGCCGCGTGCCGCCCCGCAGGGACCGCGAGACCCTGACATCGAGTACGTGTCCTGCGGCTGCTGGGAGCACGAGGACGGCCCGGGCGCCGATGACCCCCGGATCGTTCAAGTGCCGGGCGGCATACGCCCGGAGCCGCTCCGGCGGTTGCTCGACCCGGCCGCCCCGGACGGCATCCCCGCCCGCCACCGTGCCCGGTGGGTGGCCGCGGCCCCCGCGCAACTGCGCGGCTACGCCGAGGCCATGGCCCGCGACGAGGAACCGGAGCCGCCGCCCGGCGTGTCCCTGGCCACCGCCTTCAGCTGGCAGGGGGCCGCACCGCACGAACGCCCGGATGCGGCGTCCCTCCTCGCCGAGCGGGCCCCGCTGCGGCTGCTCGCGGGCGCGCCCACGGCGGAGCTGGCCTGGGCCGTACGGGAGACGGACCGGGCCGGCCTGGACGGGGCGGTGCGGTTCTTCGCGAGCGAGGAGTTCACCACCCGGCACCCGAAGCGGCGCCGGGTGCCCGACACCGCGCGGGACCTCCTGCTGCGGCACGCCCGCAGCCACCGCCCCGCGGACCTCCCGGTCCTGGAACGGCGGCTGCTGCGCGCACCGGAGGACCGGATCAGACGGTCCTGATCGCCGGGTCCGAAACGCCCGGGGCGCCGGTCTCCACGTGTCCGGCGAAGCGGCGCAGGAAGGTGGCGTCGGCGTCGGAGACGACCTTCACGTCGTACCAGCGGCCCGAGGCGGCGAGGTCCACCGTGTGGGAGACCGTCGCGCCGGCCGCCACCCTGAGGGTCTGGGCCGCGCCGCCGTAGGAGTTGGTCACCGTGAGGTTGACGGCCGCCGTCCCGGAGTTGGTCAGCGTCAGGGCCAGGTTGCCGGTGGCCGCCAGGTGGCGGGCCGTGACCTCGGGGCCGGCCTTCTTCGCCGGTCCCTTCCAGGTGCGCAGGAAGCCGTTCGGGCCCCACACCGTGAGGTTGATCTGGTTGCCGGTGGAGCTGCTCGTGGACCAGGTGTCGGCAAGCGTCTTGCCCGCCTCGACCGTGTAGGGCCAGGGTCCGTCCGTGCGGTTGCCCGAGGTGCTGTGGAAGTGGGCGCCCAGGGTCGGTCCGGAGGCGAAGGTGAGGGTGAACTTGCCGGTGGACGTGGTGCGGGCGCCGTCCACGTAGGGGCTGTAGCCGAGCGCGCGGGTCGGCTTGGACCCGGCCTCCTGCGGGGGCAGGACGCCCGTCGCCGGCGGGGTCGGGTGGTAGGAGGGGTGGCGGTCCTTGTCCGGCGGGACGTACCCGGCCGTGGACGGCAGTGCGGCGGGCGCGGCATCGGCCCGGGTGAAGTCGAAGGCCGAGGTCAGGTCACCGCAGACGGCGCGGCGCCACGGGGAGATGTTGGGCTCCTGCACGCCGAAGCGCTTCTCCAAGAAGCGGATCACGGAGGTGTGGTCGAAGGTCTCGGAGCAGACGTAGCCGCCCTTGCTCCAGGGGGAGACCACGATCATCGGGACGCGCGGGCCGAGCCCGTACGGTCCGGCCGCGTAGCCGCCGCCCCCGGCGTAGAGGTCCTTCGACACGTCGGCCGTGGACAGGCCCCAGGCCGAGGAGGCCGGCGGGTACGGCGGGACCACGTGGTCGAAGAAGCCGTCGTTCTCGTCGTAGGTGATGAACAGGGCGGTCTTGGCCCAGACCGCCGGGTTCGCGGTCAGCGCGTCCAGGACCTGCGAGATGTACCAGGCGCCGAAGTTCGTCGGCCAGTTCGCGTGCTCGCTGAACGCCTCGGGGGCGGCGATCCAGGAGACCTGGGGCAGCGTGCCGGCCGTCACGTCCGCGCGCAGCCGGTCGAAGTAGCCGTCGCCCGCCTTGACGTTGGTGCCCGTACGGGCCTTCTCGTACAGGGCGCTGCCGGGCTGGGCGCCCCGGTAGCTGTTGAAGTACAGCAGCGAGTTGTCGCCGTAGTTGCCGCGGAAGGCGTCGTTGATCCAGCCCCAGGAACCGGCGGCGTTCAGGCCGTCGCCGATGTCCTGGTAGACCTTCCAGGAGATGCCGGCCGCCTCCAGGCGCTCGGGGTAGGTCTTCCAGCCGTAGCCGGCCTCCTGGTTGCCGAGGACCGGTCCGCCGCCGACCCCGTCGTTGCCGGTGTACCCCGTCCAGAGGTAGTAGCGGTTCGGGTCCGTGGCGCCGATGAAGGAGCAGTGGTAGGCGTCGCACACCGTGAAGGCGTCGGCGAGGGCGTAGTGGAACGGGATGTCGTTCCGGGTCATGTACGACATGGTCGTGGCCGTCTTGGCCGGGACCCACTTGTCGTACTTGCCGTTGTTGTACGCCTGGTGGCCGCCGGCCCAGTCGTGGTTGAGCCCCTCCAGGAACTGCATGCCGAGGTCCTGGACCTGCGGGTTGAAGGGCAGGACGTCCTTCGTCCCGTTCGACTGGAAGAAGACCGGCTTGCCGTTGTCCTGGAGGACCGGCCGCGGGTCACCGAAGCCCCGGACCCCCTTCATCGCGCCGAAGTAGTGGTCGAAGGACCGGTTCTCCTGCATCAGGACGACGACGTGCTCGATGTCCTGGATCGTTCCGGTGGTGCCCTGCGCCGAAATGGCGGCGGCCCGGGCGATGCTGTCGTTCAGCATCGTGAGGGCGGCGGCGCCACCGGCTATCTGCAGGAACCTGCGACGGTTGAGTTCTGCCATGGGGTGACGACCTCTACGGGTGAGGGGGGAGTCGAGGGGCGCCCCAAGGACAGCGGTCCCGGGGTACCGGACGGAGATCGCTTCGTGACACTGCGCCGTACACCTGGAGAACGGAAAGAGCCCACGAACGACCTGCACATCTGCTGAAATGACCTCCCACACACTGCACGGGGGGCGCAGAGCGATGGCCGGGACCGACTTCGGGCACGCCATCGGGCTGCCCCGCGCGCTCTCCGGCCTGCCGCTGTCGCCGCTCGTGGGAGCGTACGGGAAACTCCTCGCTGCACAACAGACCATCGGATTAAGCCACTTGGGTGAACTACTGGTCCCGCCCGGCGGCCGCTTACGGGTACTCGACGGGATCTTCGCCGTCACCGGGCCCGGTCGGCGCCGGCACGTCGGCGCCGGCGTGCTGCGGTCGCTGCGCCAGGACCGGCCGGAGCCGGCCGCGGCCCGGCTGCTGGAGCGGCTGGCCGCGATCCAGGAGGCGGATCCCGCGGCCCTGCGCCGGATCCTGCTCTACCAACTCGCCCACCTGCTCCAGGACCATCCCGAGGGGGAGCTGCCGGCCACCGCGGCCGGCTTCGGGGTCGACCCGGCCGAGACCGTCGCGCTGGTCCGCGCGGCCGCCCGGCGGGCCCGACTGGACGGCGAGCAGCGGGTCGCCGCCGAGAACCTGCTCGACGACGTGCGGGAGCACCGGATCCGCTCCGCGGCCCGCCGGGCCGCCCTGCTGCCCCCCGCGGGTGAGGACGGGCCGCTGGCGGCCCTCCTCGAGGATCTGGCCGCCCGGGCGAAGGCCGCCGACACCGAGCTCGCGGTGGCCCGGCAGGCCGAGGAGCAGGGGGATCCGGAGCGGGCCTGCATCCACTACGAGGAGGCCGCGGCGCTGGCGGGCGACTGCCCGCGCGCGGTGCGCGGGCTGGTCCGCACCTACCGGCCCGGTCCCGGGGACCCCGGCCCGATGGTGTCCGCCCTCGTGTCCGACGGCGTCGAACTGCGCTGGCCCGTAGGTGACTTCGGGGACGCGCGCTGGCGGGTGGTGCGGCTCACCCGCGGGGAACCGGCCGGCTCGCCGCTCGCCGAGGTGGCGGGGCGGCCGGTCGGGGGCGTGCTCGTGGACCGCGGCGCCGGGCTCGGCGAGGAGGTCCGCCACGTGGCGCTGCCGCTGCGGGCCGACGGCGCCGTCGACGGGCCGCCGCTCGTCGCAGCCCCGCTGGCGGTCGCCCCGATGGTGACGGAGGTGGCCGCCGTCGACGGCAACGGGTGGATCGAGGGCGCGTGGAAGGCGCCGGCGGGCGCGGCCCGCTGCGAGGTGACGCTGACCGGGCCGCAGGGACCCGTCCCGGTGCTCCCGCCGGCACGGGCGGGCCTGCGGGAGACCCTGCGCGCGCGGGGGCTCGCACCCGGGAGGTACGAGCTCGCGGTGCGGGCCCGGTACGCCCCGGCGGGCCGCGCCGACCACGGCGCGGTGTCCGCGGCCGTGACCGTCGCGGTCACCGTGCACGCCTGGCCGGATCCCGTGCTCACCCTGACCGCCCTGACCCGGGAGGCGGGCGGGGTGGAGTTCCGCCGGACCGGCGGCGACGGGGCCGAGGTGCGGCTGGTGGAGTGGCCCGGCGCCGCCCCCGCCGAGGGGGCCGAACTGACGGCGGCCGAGTTGCCGCCGCCGCTGGACTGGGTCGGCCCGGACTTGACCGGCACGGGCGGGAACGGCAAGGTCTCGAACGGCCCGGGCGGGAGCGGCCCGGTCTCCGTCGGACACCCGCCCCCGGGATCGCTCACCACCGTCTCCGCCGTGGCCGTGCTGGGCACGCGGGCCCTGGCCGGGCCCTCCGTCCTGGTCGAGGCCCCCCTGCCGGTGACCGGGCTCGCGCTGCGGCGGGCCGCGCCCGACCTGGTCGAAGTCGGCTTCGACTGGCCCGGCACCGCCGGCACCGTGACCGCAGCCGTCACCCAGGACGGCCGGTGCACCGACTTCGCCGTGGCCCGCAGCGTGTTCCTGCGCGAGGGGCTGCGGCTGCCGGTCACCCCGGCCGCGTTGGTCGTCGAGGCCCACGCCGCACCGCGCAGCGCCCGCTCCGTACTCGCCTCGGCCGGGGGCGACGCGCGGGCCGAACTGCCCGCCGACGTGGCCATCGCCTACGAGGTGGTGCCCGGCGCCCGGCGCGGCCTGCGCCGCGGGCCCGCCGTCCTGCGGGTGACCGTACGGGCGCCGGGCGGCGCACCCGGCCCGGACCTCCCCGGATTCGTCCTCGTGGCCCGGGGGGACGGCAGCCGCAACCCACCCCGTCCGGGCGGCCCGTCCGGCGGAACGGCCGTGTGCCGGGTGACCGGGGCCGAACTCACGGCCGCGGCCGCGAGCACCGGGACGGGCACCGGCACGCTGGAGCGCCCGATCGACACCGCCGTCGCGCCCGGCCGCCCGTACGCCCTGCGCGGTTTCCTCCTCGGCGGCGCCGCCGCCTCCGTCCGGCTCGAAGAGCCCCCTCTCCTCTCCCTGGTGGTCCGCTGACATGACCTCCGTCGTCTGCCCCTACTGCTTCGACCGCTCCCCGGCGGCCCGGCTGCCCTACCGCTGCCAGATGTCCGCCACGGGGGTGCGCGGCGCCAAGCCCTGCAGCGCCGAACTCGACACCATATGGGCCGACTTCATGGGCCCGAGCGTGCCTCCCGCACTGAAGACGCGCGGCCCGGTCTTCACCGCCCCGCGCGGCCTCGGGCTGCGCTTCGCCCCGAACGGGGGCGGCTCGCGCGCGGACTGCCCCGCCTGCGGCGGGTCCACCCCGGTCCGGGTCTGCCGGCGCTGCCACAGCGACTTCCCGAGCGACTACTGCGACCAGGACACCCGGATCATCGCCCTGCTCGGCCCCAAGGCCTCCGGCAAGAGCACCTACGTCTCGGTCCTGCTGGGCGAGCTGCGCGGCAGGGTGGGCCGGGCGTACGGGGCCTCGGTGACCGCGATGGGCGGCGAGACCCAGCGCCGGGACCGCGAGCTGGCCGAGGACCTCTACGACCGGCTGCGGCTACCGGGGGCCACCAGGCCGGCGGCCCTCGGCTTCAACGACCCGCTGCTGTACCGGCTGAGCCTGCCCCTGCGGCGCCGGCTGCGCGGGGACGGCAGCCGGCACACCGCGCTGGTGTTCTTCGACGCGGCGGGCGAAGACCTCGCCAGCGCCGAGGCCATGGACCGCTACACCCACTACCTGGCTGCCGCCGACGGGATCATCCTGCTCGTGGACCCACTGCAGATGCGGGCGGTGCGCGACCGCATACCGGTGGACGTCGGGCCGCCGCTGCCGGTCATCGAGACCCCGCCGCAGCAGATCGCCGCCGATCTCGCGGCACAGCTGCGGGCGCACGGCCGGGGGTCCTCGCGCGGCCGGGTCACGACCCCGGTCGCAGTGGCCGTGACCAAGACGGACTCCCTGGCACTGCTGCTGGAGCCGCATTCGCCGCTGCTGCGCAATGCCGACCACGGCGCCGGCGTGCTCGACGAGGAGGACCGGCGGGCGGTGCACGAGGAGATGCGCTCGCTCCTCGACGGCTGGGACTCGGGGGCACTGCTACGGCAGTTGGAGCGGGACTTCGCCCGACTGTCGCTGTTCGGGCTCTCGGCGCTCGGCTCGCCGCCGCCCGCGCACGCGCCGGCCGACGCCCCGAAGTCGGGTCCCCGGCCGCTGCGCGTGGAGGATCCGCTGCTGTGGCTGCTGGGGCTGGGCGGACTGCTGCCGCGCACCGGCACCACCGGCCCGGGTCGCCGTGGTCCGGGTCGCCGTGGCCCTGGTGGCCGTACCGGCTCCGAGGGGAACTCATGAATCTCGCCCAACTGCACTACACCTCGGCGCCGCCCGGTCCCGACGGATCCGGCTTCCGGTTCACGGCCGTCAGCCCCGGGGTGCCGGCCGCCCTGATGCGCGAGGCGGAGCAGCTGATCGGCTACGAGCCGCCCCGGGACGCGCCGCCGCGCCCGGGACCGCAGGAGCTGGCCGGCTTCCCGCAGGCCCTCAGCCTGAACGTGTTGGCCGACGGCAGCCGGCTGCTGGCGCGCTCGGTGTACACGGGCGCCGACTACAGCGGCCGGTGGGGCAATTTCCACGCCCACGCGGTGCACCTGCCGCAGCCCGCCGGTTCCGGTCCGACCGTGGGCGAGCTACCGATCACCGCCTGGGGCTCGCCGCAATGGGCCGCCGCGACCCCGCGGGCCGGCGCTCCCGCGCTGGCCGCGGTGCCCGCTCCGGGCCGCCTCGACCGGGCCGCGCTGGCCGCCTTCGTCGCCGCCCGCGGGCCCTGGCTGGCCGCCTTCTTCGCCGATGTGCGCCGGCTCGGCGAGGACCCGGACGCCCCGCAGGTCGTGCTCGTGGAGGCGGACAGCGAGGCCGTCGCCCGCTGGATCATGCTCGCGTGCAGTGTGCTGCCCCACCAGCGGGGGCAGTGGCTCACCTTCACCACCTACACCCGGCGGCCGCAGCTGGCCCGGCAGCAGATCATCGGGGTGGTGCCCGAGGACGGGCTCGGCCTTGCCGGGCAGGAGCACCGCTACCGGGTCTACGACGCCACGCGCGCCGCCGCCCCCGCCGCCGCCGGGGAGCCGGACGTGTGGGCCGACACCGCCGCCCGCATCTGGCAGGCGCAGCGCCAGGACCTGGTGGCCGAGGTGCGGCGGCTGGCCGCCGGGCCCTACGACGCGGGCCCGCTGGCCGCGCTCGCCCTGGCCTCGGACATCGCCCTGCCCTCCCCCGGCCGGACCGCGGCCGCCGACTGGGCCGCCGGGCACCGGGACGCCCTGGACGGCGTACGGCTGCACGCGCTGGCCCTGGCGCTGGGCCGACCGGCCGGGGATCGGGACCCGATGGAGGTCGCCGCGGCCGCACGGCTGCTCGCGGCCCTGGACGGCTGGGCCCCGCCCGCGGTGTGCGAGCCGCTGGTGGCCCTGACCCTGACCGAGGCGGTACGGACCGGCGCGCCGCCCGCGGCCCTGCCCACCGCGGGCGCCCTGGGCGCGGCCGCCCGCGGACGGCTGGCGGCGGAGCTGGAACCGGGCCTGCGTACGGCGCTGGGCGACCCCGCGACCGAACCGGCGCATTCAGCCGGCCTGTTGCGGGTGGCATCGGTGCTCGGGGTGGACGCGGGCGACCTGCTGCCCGGTACGGCCCGGCAGCTGGCGCTCGCGCTGCTCACCGATCCGGAGCGGGCGTACGGAGCGGACGTGCGGGCCGCGCTGACCGAACTGCCCGGGCTGCGCGCCCTCGTGCTCGACCGGCTGGACTCGCTCGCGGCGGGCGATCCGGCCGCCGGACGGCGGCTGTTCGAGCGGACCGGGCTGCCTCTCGCCGCGGCCGACGCGCGGCCGCACCTGCGGATGTGCGCCGAGGCCGCGGCGGCGGCCGAACCCGCCCCGGACCGGGTCGGCACCCTGAACGCCCTGCTGACCCGCTCGGGCGTCTCGCTGTACGCGGAGCCGCTGGTGCTGCGGACCGCGATGCGGCTGGTGTGGGACGGGGATCCGCCGGGGGCGGGCGAGGCCGGACTGGTGCTGATGGCGACCGGGGCGAAGGTCCACCGGGAGGCCGGTACCTGGGAATTGCTCGTACGGGCGGCCGTGCGGGCCCCGGCCGGGGACACCGAGGCAGCGGAGCTGGCTCCGGAGCTCCTCGGGCAGTTCCAGGAGGAGGTCCCGGCCCGGCTGAGGCCGTCGCTGCTGCTGCTGGAGCTGGCCCGGAACCTGCGGTCGGGCTCGGCGGGCGGGGGCTGGGTCCGCCAGGTGCTGGACCTGCGGTCGCTGGATCCGGAGCCGGGCCCGCGGGAGAGCGCGTACGCGGCCCTGTGCACCCGGCTGCTGGCCGGGGACCGGCCGGACAGCGAGCTGCGGGCGCTGATCGAGAGCAACGACGCGGAGCTGCTGGCCGCCTACCGGGCGGCGGCGCGCACACCGGCGGTCCGTGACCGGCTGCGGCTGGATCCGGACTACGCCGCGGACTGCTTCACGGCGTGGTCCTCCCAGCCGCAGGCCGGCCCTGCCTGGCAGGAGGCCCGCACGGACCTGCTCGACGGGGTGCTGCGGCCGGCCGTACGGAGCCTCGCGGCGACGGAGGCGGCCGAGGTGGAGCAGTCGCTGGCCCGGCTGGGCGGGCGCTGGGCCGACGAGTTCCGCAGCTGGCAGCGGCCGAGTGCCTTCGGCCGCCTGCGCGAACGCTTCGCAGGGCGCCGCTCCGGCGGTACCGGCGCCGGTGGGAACGGGGGCTGACCTCGTGGATCCGGAGCTGATCGCATGGATCCTCGCCACCGTCATCGGGGTGATGGCGCTCGCCATGTGCCTCGGGTACGGGCTGTGGCGGTTCCTGGCGCTGGCCCTGTCGGCCGCCTGGGCCGCCTTCCGGACGCGTCCGCCGGGCGGCACCGACCCGCGGATCACCCCGTACGCCGGTCCCGAACCGGCGCGACCCGCGTACTGGGCCGGCCAGATGTGGCTGGACGCCCGGTTCGCCGGACAGGCCGCGGCACTGACGGTCTGGTTCCTGTTGACCCGGCACTGGCTGGGCGGGTTGGTGCGCCGCCGCCTGCTGCGCGGCCGGGGCGGCTGGAGCGGCGAGCTCTCGGACAACGGCTTCGGCCGACTGATGCTGCGCCTGCTGGCTCCCGGCACGGCGCTGGCCGCGCTGCTGTCCGCGCTGCTCGCCTCGGTCGTGCTGGCCGGCGTCGCGCTGTTCTTCGCGCTGGAGCTCGGCCTGATCGCGCTCGCCGCCCTGGCCGCCACCCTGGCCGGGCACGTAGCGGAGCGGCTGTGGAAGCTGGCCCTGGGCATCCGGATGAAGTGCCCCTACCCCGGCTGCTACCGGCCGTTCCCGCTGGCCGTGCACCTCTGCCCGGTCTGCGGCGCCGCCCACCGCGAGCTGCGGCCGGGTGCCTTCGGTGCCCTGCGGCACGTCTGCCGGTGCGGCAAGGCCCTGCCGACCACCCTCATGACCGGGCGGCGGGGACTCGCCGCCCGGTGCCCGCACTGCGACCGGAGCCTGCCGCCGGCCGTGGGCACCACCCGGGTCGTGCACCTGCCGCTGATCGGTGGCACCTCCGCCGGGAAGACGATGCTGCTGGCGGCCATGCTCGACGGACTGCGGTCCTGGTCGCACGAGTCCCGGCTGACCCTCGAGTACGCCTCCCCCGACGACCTCCGCGAGGCCAACGCCCTGGGGCAGCAGCTGAACCGGACCGGGTGGACCCTCAAGACCCAGGGCGGGCAGCCGCGCGCCCTGATGCTGCTGGTCGGGCACGGCCGCCGGCGCCGGCTGCTCTACCTGTACGACCCGATGGGCGAGTCCCTCCGGGACGCCGACACGACCCGCGGCCAGGGCTACCTCGCGCACGCCGACGGGGTCCTGCTGGTGACCGACGTGCTCGCCGCGCCCGTCGTACGCCGGGCCCTGCACGCGGGCGACACCGAACGGGCCGAGGCCGCCCGGCCGGCCGACCTGGGCCCGGCGGAGACGTACGCGGGGTTCACGGGCGAGCTGCAGGGGCTCGGCGGCCGTCGCGGGCGCCTGCCCGTGGCCACGGTGGTGACCAAGCGGGACGCACTGGACCGCCTGGACTCGCTGCCGCGGCCGACCGAGCCGGTCGAGGCGTGGCTGGCCGGGATCGGGCTGGACGAGCTGGTCCGGGCCCTCGGCCACGACTTCGCGGCGGCCCGGTACTGGGTGGTCAGCGCCCGCGCCGCGACCGGGGCGGGGGCCCTGGACACCGAGCGGCGGCGGGCGGCGGAGCCGGTGCTCTGGCTGCTGTCACGGACCGGGTTGCGCGTCGGACGGCTCGTACGGGACCCGGAGGAGCGGCCGGACGCGCGGACCCGGCCGGATCCGCAGGAGCCGCAGGCCGCGCACCGCGGGGAAAGGAGCAACACCCCATGATGACACCGCAGATCACGCGGGGCCGACGGTTGATGGCGGCCCTGTTCGTGTCGGCGGTCGTGATGACGGCGGCCGCCGCGGTGGCGGCGCTGGTGCGGTACGTCCCGCAATGGACCGGAAGTTGAAGGAGACACGCGGTGAGTGACATCCCCGGCGGGCCGATGGCGAACCGGCCCGTCCATTTCATCTGGCTGCTCGACTGCTCGTACTCGATGCAGGGCGAGAAGATCGGCCAGCTCAACTACGCGATCAGAGAAGCGATCCCGGAGATGCTCTCCGTCGCGCAGGACAATCCGGCGGCCCAGCTGCTGCTGCGCACGATGACGTTCTCCACGACGGCCCGCTGGCACCACAAGGACCCGGTGCCGGTCGAACAGTTCACCTGGCAGGACGTACAGGTGGACGGCATGACCAATCTCGGTGAGGCCCTTCAGCTCGCGGCGCGCGAACTGGACACCCCGCCGATGCCGCAGCGGGCCCTGAAGCCGGTGCTGGCGCTGGTCTCCGACGGGGTGCCGACGGACGACTGGAAGTCGGGGCTGCGGGCGATGGACGCGACCCCGTGGGGCCGCAAGGCGGTCCGGGTGGCCATCGCGATCGGCGCGGACGCCGACCGCAACGTGCTCCAGGAGTTCCTGGGCAACCCCGAGCTGCAGCCGCTGGACGCGAACAGCCCCAAGCAGCTGGCGGCGGCGATCCGCTGGGCCTCGACGGCCGCGGTGAAGGCGGCCTCCCAACCGGTGGCGGGCTTCGGGGACGCGACCGTGAAGCAGCCGCCGTACGCCCCGCCGGTGCTCGCCGACGACGATGACGACGTGTGGTGAGCGATCCCGTGCGGATGATCCAGGGACCGCTGCCGTGCTGGGACACGATCCAGGGCAGCGTCCAGGGCGTGAACAAGGCGCGCAACCAGGACCACCACGACGCGGAGGGGCTAGGGACCGCCGCCCGGCCCCTGATCATGGCGGTGGCCGACGGCCACGGATCGGCGGTGCACGCGCGCAGTCATTTCGGGTCCCGGTTCGCCGTGGACCTGTTCGTCCAGCAGGCCCGGCAGTTCGCCGCGCTCGCCGAGCCCCGGGGCGAGCAGCGGCCGCCCAGCCTGGCCTGGCTGATGAACTACGCCCAGTACACGCTGCCCCGCCAACTGGTCAGCGCTTGGCAGGAGAAGGCGCTCGGGCACTGGGAACGCAACAGCGCGCACGGCGAGCCCGGGCCGTCCCCGACGGACAAGCTGGTGCTGTACGGGAGCACGCTCGTCGGCGCCGTGCTGACCCCCCGGGTCTTCGCGGCCTGGCAGCTCGGGGACGGCGAACTGACCGTGGTGACCGACGACGGGCAGGTGACCGTCCCGCTCGCGCCGGACGAGGCGGACCTGGGCGACGAGACGGAGTCCCTGTGCTCGCCGCAGGCCTGGCTGCGGGTCCGTACGCACTGGGCGCCGGTGACCGCACCGGCGCGGGCGCCGCGGCTGGTGTCGCTCTCCACCGACGGGCTGTCCAAGAGCTTCGCCTCGGACAGCGGCTTCCGCCAGTTCATGGCCGGACTGGACGAGCGGCTGTCGGCGGAGGGACCGGAGTGCGTCCGGGCCGTCCTGCCGGAGTGGCTGGCCAAGGCCTCCCAGCACTCGGGGGACGACACCACCCTGGTGGCGGCCTGGCACACCGCCACGGCCCTGACCGAACCCGGCGGGGCGGCGCCCGGCAGCTCCGGCTCCGCCGACCCTGCCGACATGACAGACCCGTACAGGAGTGACGAATGAGCGGCATGCTCGACAGCGGTACCCGGCTGACGGCCGACAGCGGCCTGGGCGTGGAGGTGTCCGACCTGCTCGGCGCCGGCGGCCAGGGGGAGGTCTACCGGGTGCGCACCCCGGCCGGCGACCAGGCCCTCAAGTGGTACTACCCGGCCTGCGCGACGCCCGAGCAGGAGGACATCGTCCGCCAGCTGGTGGACCGGGGCTTCGACGACGACCGCTTCCTGTGGCCCCGGGACTTCGTGGGCAACGGGCGCGGCGGCTTCGGCTACCTGATGGACATCCGCCCGGAGCGCTTCAAGGGCCTGCCGCTGCTCTTCCGCCGCAAGCTGCGGACCACGATCCGCGCGCTGCTCACCGCCTGCCTGTACACGGTCGAGGCGTACCAGGCGCTGCATTCGCGCGGGATCGCCTACCGGGACATCTCCTGGGGGAACCTGCTCTTCGACCCGACCACCGGCGAGGTGCTGGTCTGCGACAACGACAACGCAGTGGTCGAGGGCGACAGCACGGGCATCTCGGGGACCATGGCGTTCATGGCTCCCGAGCTGGTGCGCGGCGAGCCCGGGGTCTCCCCCGGCACCCAGAGCGACCTGCACTCCCTGTCCGTGCTGCTGTTCATGCTGCTGATGAACCACCATCCGCTGATGGGCAAGCGGGAGTTGGACATCCGCTGCTTCGACGAGGCCGCCGAGCGCAAGCTGTACGGGAAGGACCCGCTGTTCCTCTTCGACCCGCTGGACCGCTCCAACGCCCCCGACCCGGTGGAGCACGCCACGGTACTGGCCACCTGGGCGGTGGTGCCCGATTCCCTGCGCGCCCTGTTCACCAGGAACTTCACGCGGGGCCTGAACGACCCGCCGGCCCGGGTCCGGGAGTCGCAGTGGCGCGACGCGCTCCGGGCGGCCCTCGACGCGGTCGTGGACTGCGCCCACTGCGGGAAGCAGAACATGACCGAGCCCCGGTCCGCCACCCCGGGCACCTGCTGGAGCTGCGGGAACGCACTGGTGCTGCCGCCCCGGCTGGTGCTGACCACGCCCCCGCCGCGCACCGAACACCACATCCTGCTGCACCGGTCCTCGCGGGTGCAGGCGCACCACCTGGCGCCGGAGCCGGCCCGGCACGACTACGGCGACGGCACGCTGGTGGCGCAGCTGACCGAGCATCCGCAGCGGCCGGGGAAGTTCGGGCTGGCCAACCGTTCCGGGTCGGCGTGGACGGGCACCCGCGCGGACGGCAGCACGCAGGAGATCGCCCCGGGGCAGACCGTGCCGCTGCGTTCGGGGCTGGAGCTGGACTTCGGCGGCGCGCGGGCCGTCGTACGGGCGAGGTGAGACGGCCCGGGCGCGGCCCGGAGGTCAGCCCAGCAGGCGGCTGATCTCCTCGGCGAGGGCGAGGCCGGTGCTGCCCGCGCCCAGCCCGAGGGTGATGGTTTCCAGCGACCGCCGGATCAGGCCCGGTTCGGCGGCGCGCCCCTCCTGTCCGGCCCGGTCCAGCTCTCCGTACAGGGCCCGCGCCGCGTCGCCCCGCTCCGGCGCGGCCCCCTCCGCCCGGAGCCACCGGGCGAGTTCGGCGGCGGGGCGCCTGGTCGTAGGAGCTGGTGTCGACGTCGTGGTCCTTCAGGAACCGTTCGGTCGCGTTCAGCACGCCCTACTGGAGCCGCTGGAGGAAGTCCTGGGAGTCCGTCCGCTCGGAGAAGCCCAGCTGCTTCCAATCGGCGACCCGCTCGCGGAGGCTGTCCACGGCTCCGTAGTCGAAGCGCAGGTGCCGCCGGCCGATCTCGCGGCGCGTCCTCTCCAGTGCCCGGGCCCGCTCGCCCCGGGCCGAAGCCCCCCGGACCAGCCGTCCGGGGGTGCCGAGCAGCGCCGACGCGGTGGCGGCGGTGGCGACGCGGAAGAGGTCCCACCAGCGTTCCCATCCGTCCAGCGGCAGCTGGTGCACCCGGTAGAAGCGCGCCGCCGGTCGCGCCGGTCGATCCGCCGTACGGAGGCCCGCGCGTGGCGGGCCAGGGCCACCGGGTCGATGCCGAGCGAGGGCCCGGTGGCGCGCAGCCGGTCCTCGGTGAGCTCCACGTCCACCTCGCGGGCGAAGCCCTCGTCGAGGTGCGCTCCCGCGCACAGCAGCCGGGTCACCGCGTCGTCCCGGTACTGCGCCAGTACCGGTAGTCGGCGTGCTGCCATCTCGCGTCCTCCACCGGGGCCGTGTCGTCTCACCGTACGTAAACGGGCCCTGGCTGTGCCGGGGTTGGACGGGACGCGGCTCGGGTGGTCCCCGTACTCAGGCGGCCCGTGCAGCCGGTGGCGCCGAACTGAGCATCCGTACTCAGGCCCGGGCTCGGCCGGCTTGTCATCGTGTGTGCATGTTCATTCAGCCATCTGATCAGCTGCCGCGCGCCGGGATAACCGCCGTCGGCAGCCTGCTGCCCGACGAGGTGCTGTCCTCCGACGCCCTTCAGCGGGAGGTGGCGCACCGCAGTGGACTGGCGCTGCCGCCGAGGCTGCTGACGCAGGCCACCGGAATCGTCTCCCGCCGTGTCGCGGGCGAGGGCGTGTACGCCTCCACCCTCGCGGTGGGCGCCGCCCGCCGGGCCCTGGCGGCCGCCGGACTCGGTCCGCTCGACGTCGACCTGCTGCTGTTCGCGTCCGCCTCCCGCGACCTGGTCGAGCCGGCCACCGCGCACATCGTGCAGGCCGAACTGGGCTCGCGGGCCCACGCCCTGGACGTCACCAACGCCTGCAACAGCTTCGTCAACGGGATCGACCTCGCCCGCTCCATGATCCTCGCCGGGCGGGCGCAGCGGGCCCTGGTGGTCACCGGCGAGACGCCGAGCCGGGCCGTGCGCAAGGACCCGGCCGATCTCGCCGAGCTGCGCGACGGCTTCGCCGGATACACCTTCGGCGACGCGGGGGCGGCGGTGCTCGTGGAGGCCGTGGAGCGCGGCGGGATCCTCGACGTGGACACCGAGACCCATTCGGAGCACTGGGAGGTCGGGGGCATCCCGGGCGGCGGGTCACGGCACCCGCGCGGGGACGCGTACACGTACTTCCGCGGCGACGGGCACGAGCTGCGGGGCGTCTTCGAAAAGGTGGGCACCGCGGTCATCGACCGGACGCTGCACCGCACGGGCATGGACTGGGACGACTTCGCCAAGGTGCTGGTGCACCAGGTGACGGTGCCGTACCTGGAGCGGTTCGCGGAACTGACCGGGGTGCCCGCCGGGAAGCTGGTGGTGACGGTGCCCGAGCTCGGCAACGTCGCGAGCGCGAGCATCGGCCTCCAGCTGGACCGGGTCTTCGGGGAACTCGCGCCGGGGGAACGGGTGTTGTTCGTGGGTCTCGGTGGCGGCATCAGCATCATGACGATGGTCTGGGAGAAGTCGTGACGGCCGCGAGCGCGCCGATGTGGGTGGTCGTGCCCGCGCACGAGGAGGAGGCCCGGCTGGCCGACACCCTGCGGGCGCTCGCCGCGCAGCGGGACCGGGACTTCACCCTGCTGGTCGTCGACAACGCCTCGACGGACGGGACGGGCGCCGTCGCCCGCGCGTTCGCGGCCGGCGCGCCCTTCCCGGTGGAGGTGATCGAGGAGCCGGAGAAGGGGGTCGGCTCCGCGGTGGACACCGGCTTCCGGTACGCGATCGGCCGCGGCGCGGCCCTGCTCGCCCGTACGGACGCCGACTGCCTGCCCCGGCCCGGCTGGACCGGCGCCGCCCGCACCGCGCTGATCCGCAGCCCCGGGCTGGTGTGCGGGCGGATCGTGGCCCGCCGCGACGAGCACGGCCCGCTGGGCCGGGCCGGGTTCGGCGCGCTGGTGGCCCTCGCCGCGCTCTTCGGCCGGCTGCGGCCCGAGCACGCCAGGCGGCGCGGCTACCGGGCGCCGTACCGCATGCACGCCGGGAACAACATGGCCATCACGGCCGAGCTGTACCTGGGCGTCGGCGGGATGCCCCGGCGCCCCTCACCGACCGACCGGCTCTTCCTCAACGCCGTACGCCGCCACACCGACCGGATCACGCACTGCCGGGAGATGGTCGTGGAGAACTCCACGCGGCGGCTGCGGGCCTACGGGATCGCCGGAACCGCCCGCTGGTACCTCGACCAGGGCAGCGGCACGCACGGAACGGACGACCCCCGCTGATGTTGGACCACCTCGACCACGCGCTGCGCAGCCGCCCCGAGCGGCCCGCCGTGCTCACCGCCGGCCGCACCGGCGCGCCCCGGGTGCGCGCCACCCGCGGGGAACTCGCCGAGCTGGCCGACGCCTTCGCCGCGGCCCTGCACGCGCGCGGGCTGCGCGCCGGGGACACCGTCGGCGTCGCCGTGCGCCCCGGGCCGCGTGCCCTGGCCGTCCTGCTCGCGCTGTGGCGGCTCGGGCTGCGCGGGGCCGTACTGGATCCGGGCGCCGGCCCCGACGTGCTGCGCGCCCGCCTCGCGCTGGCCCGGCCCGCGCTGGTGCTGGCCGACGCGACCGCGCAGGCGGTGGCGGGCTGGGCCCGGCCGCTGGCCCGCCGGGCCCGGCTCGCGCTGCCGGACCTGGCCGGGCTGGGGCCGGTGGCCACGGTCGGGCCCCGGCTGCCGGGCTGCGCGCCCGCGCTGGACCTGGGCGCGTCCCGACGGGGCGTGCCCGCGCCCGGCGCCGACCTGGACGGGGACGCCGACGCGGTGATCGTGTTCACCTCCGGGACCACGTCCCTGCCGCGGGCCGTCGTCCACACCCGGGCGAGCTTGGCCGCCGGCATGACCACGGTCTCCGCCCTCTTCGACGCGCGCGGGGACCGGCCGGTGCTCGGCGGCACCTTCTTCGTCCTCGTCCCCTCGCTGGCGCGCGGCGCGGCCGTCGCCCTCCCTGCGGGCAACTCCCGGGTGCTGGCCCGTCAGCTGCACCGGCTGCGGCCCCAGGACACCTATCTGACCCCGCCCCGGCTGCGGGACGCGCTGGGTGCGGGCGCCCGCTTCCACGGCCGCGTGTGGACGGGCTCGGCCCCGGCCGGCGCCGGGCTGCTGGAACGCGTGCGCGCGGCGGGCGCGGCCGAGGCCTGGGGGGTGTACGCGCTGACCGAGCTGTTCCCGGCCGCCGCGGTCGAGGCGCGGGAGAAGTCCGCGTTCGAGGCGGCCGGGGAGCACGGGGACCTGGTCGGGGCGCCCCTGCCCGGGGTACGCGCCAAGCCGGACGGGAGCGGGCAGCTGTTGCTGTCCGGCCCCGCGGCCCGCCACCGCTACCTCGGGGAGGAGCCAGACCCGTGGGTGCGTACGGGCGACCGGGCACGGCTGGACGGCGCGGGCCGCATCGTCCTCGAAGGCAGGAGCAAGGACATGGTGCTGCGCCGGGCCGAGAACATCTACCCGGGGCTGTACGAGCCCGCCCTGCACGTGCCGGGGGTGGAACTGGCCGTGCTCGTCGGCATCCCGGCCGGCGACGGCGACGAACGGCTGGTCGCCGTCGTGCAGCCGCGGCGCGGCGCGGACGAACGGGCCCTGCGCGCCGCCCTGTCGGAGCCGGTCCGGCGGATGGGCACGGCCCGGCCCGACGCCCTGCTGCTCGCGCGGATCCCGCTGTCGGGGCGCTCGCGCAAACCGGACCGGGCTGCGACGGCCGCGCTGGCGGCGCGCCGGCTGGGCCCCGCGCGATGACGGCCCGCACCGCCGGGCCGGGGACCCGCGTCACGGCCGGTTCCGGGGCCGCGCGCCCGACACCTTCCCCGGCCGTTCCCGACCGGTCCGCCGCTTCCACGGAGGTACACCCCCCGATGAGCACCACGTCCCACGCCCGTGCCCGCCGCCGGGACCGCCGGGTCTATCTGCACAGCCGTCCCGTGCTGTTCGGGCTGCTCGCCGCCACCCGCGGGCGTCCGGTGCGCCGGCTCGGCCGGACCCTGCTGGTGCACGGTCCGGAGGCCTACCGGGAGGCGCTGACCCGGCTGCCGCTCGACCGCACGGCGGCCGGTACGACGGGCGCCGCCGCGCGGACGGCGCTGCGCGACGGCGGGGGCGGGGCCGGGGGCGTGCACGGGGGTGTGCTGTTCGACCAGGAGGGCGGCGGGCACCGGGCGGACCGGCGGGGCCTCGCGGGCTCGCTGGGCAGTGCCGGGGTCGAGGATCTCCGTTCGATCTGGCGACCGTTGCTCGTACGCCGTCTCGCGCCGCTGGACCGGGGCGGCGAGGTGGACCTCGTCGACCTCGCGCGCGAGCTCTCCGGGTCGGTGGTGTGCGCCCTGCTGGGGTCCGGCGCCGACCCGCGGGCGGTCGCCGGGGCCGCGGCCGAAGCAGCGGCCGCCTCCGTACGCAGCCATCTGCCGGGGCCGCGCCGCCCGCGCGCCGAGGCCGCCGCGGCCCGCGCCGCCGACCGGCTCCGCCTGCTCCTGGGTCCCGCCGGCGAGGCCCTGCCGGCGATGGTGGCGGTGGCCGCCGTCAACACCACCGTCGCCGCGCTGCCCAGGGCGGTGGCCTGGTGCGCCGACGCGGGGCTGTGGCAGCAGGCCGCCGACGAGGCCCTGCGGCCGGTGCTCGCCGACGAGCTGCTGCGGGTCACCGCGGCCTCGCCGCTGCTGCCCCGGGTGGCCGCGGCGGACGGCGCCGTCGGCGGCTGCCCGGTGCGCGGCGGCGACCGGCTGCTGCTGGTCGCCCGGCACGCGGCCGGGGCGCACCACCGCGACCCGGACCCGCTGCGGCCCGCCGGCCCGGCCGTGGACCGGCTGGTGTTCGGCGTCGGACCGCACGCGTGTCCCGGGGCTCGGCTGGCCCGGGCCCAACTGGCGGACGTCCTCGGTGCGCTGGCCCCGTACCGGCCGGTGGTGACGCGGGCCCGGGTGGACCGGGGGGCGGCGCTGCCCGGCTGGCGCGTACTCACCGTACGGGCCGGGGTCTGCGGGGCCGGGGCGTGATCGCGGTCACGGGCGCGAGCGGCTTCTGCGGCGGGCACGTCGCGCGGGCCGCAGCGGCGGCCGGGGCCGAGGTGGTGTGCCTGGGCCGTAGGCCGGGCCCGGTGGGCACGCACCGCTTCTGGGACGCCGCCGCGGAACTGCCTGACCTGGCGGGCGTGGACCTGGTGGTGCACTGCGCGGCGGCCGTCGGCGATCCGGCCCCCGGCTCGCGGGCCGCGGCGCTGATGCGCGCGGTCAACGTGGACGGCACCGAGCGGCTGCTCGAAGCGGCGGGCGGGCGGCCCGTGGTGTGGGTGAGCAGTGCGAGCGTCTACGATCCGCGGCCGGGCCGCGGCCTGGTCGACGAGGAACATCCGCGCGCCGGGCAGTTGAACGCCTACGGCCGGACGAAGGCGGCGGGCGAGGCCCTGGCGCTGGCCGCCGGGGCGGTGGTGCTGCGCCCCCGGGCCGTCTACGGGCCGGGCGACACCACGCTGCTGCCCCGGCTGCTCTCCCGGGTCCGGGCGGGCACCCTGCTGCTGCCCGGCCCGGACGTGACGCTCAGCCTCACCGCGGTGGAGAACCTGACGCGGGCCTGCCTGGCGGCGGCGGCTTGGGCGCCGGGCGCGTACAACATCGCCGACGGGGAGCCGTACGGCCGTGACGCGGCGGTCCGCGCGGTCCTGCGCGCCCACGGCGTCCGGGCCCGGATCCGGCACCTCCCGCTGCCGGTGGCCGCCGCGGCGGCCCGGGTCGCGGAGGCCGTGGCGGCGGTGGCCGGGGCGGAGCCGGCCCTCAGCCGCTACGCGGTGGACCAGCTCGCCCACCCGGTGGTCCTGGACCTCACCCGGGCCCGGGCCCAGGGCTGGGCCCCGCACCGGAACCTGGCGGACCACCTGGCCTCGGTGACCGGGGCCCGGTCGGGGCTCAGCCGCTGACGCCCGCCGGGGCCTGCGCCTTGGCGATGAGCAGGTCGAGCAGGGCGAGCAGGGAGCCGCGGACGTCCGTACGGGAGCGTGCGTCGAGCATGAGGACGGGCGTGTTCGGATCCCGCAAGTGCAGCGCCGCTGCGATCTCCTCGGCGGTGTAGGGCTGTTCGCCGTGGAAGCAGTTCGCGCCGACCACGAAGGGCAGTCCGCGGCTCTCGAAGAAGTCCACGGCCGGGAAGCTGCGGTCGAGGCGGCGGGTGTCGACCAGCACGATCGCTCCGAGCGCCCCGTTCAGCAGGTCGTCCCACATGAACCAGAAGCGTTCCTGGCCGGGGGTACCGAACAGGTAGAGGACCACACCGGCGTCGGTGAGGGTGAGCCGGCCGAAGTCCATCGCCACGGTGGTCACCGTCTTGGACTCGATGCCGTCGAGATCGTCGATGCCGATACCGGCGGACGTCAGCTGTTCCTCCGTGCGCAGCGGCTCGATCTCGGAGATCGTCTCCACCAGGGTCGTCTTCCCGACCCCGAACCCACCGGCGACGAGGATCTTGACCGGGGCCGGTTCCTGCGGGGCGGTCGTGTCATATCCGGGCAAGGCTGTCCCTGATTCTCATGAGCAGGTGGACGTCGGTGGTCTCGGCGACCGCCAGGGGCGGTCGGTGGTGGATCAGCCCGCGGTCGGCGAGTTCGCCGAGGAGCAGCGTCATCGGGGTGAGGCGGATGTGCATCCGGGCCGCTATCTCGGCGACCGCCCGCCCGCCCGGCGGCGCGCACATGGCGAGGATCTCCTGCCACTCGGTGGGCAGGGTCCCGTCCACTTCGCCGTCGGTCGCCGCCGTGATGGTGGTGTCCATGGTGAGGACGCTGTGCGCGGCGGCCGTACGCCCGTCGGTCAGGGCGTACAGCCGCGTCCGGCGGCGGCCCGGGGGCTGCGGCTGTGGCTCGTCCTGCGGCATTACGCGGACGGCTGGCCGCGCTCGGGGGTGCCCAGCCACTCGCCGAGCGCCTGGGCGGTCCGTACGGCCTCGCCGCCCAGCTCGCCGAGCCGCGCCTTGCGGGAGGTCACCACGATGAGCGTGCTGCCCTCGCCGCATCCGACGATGCAGAGGTACCGGTCGTCCATCTCGACCAGTTGGCGGATGACGCGACCGCCGTCGATCTCCCGGGATATCGCCTTCATGGTGGACGCGATGCCGGAGGCCGCGGCCGCCATGCGCTCGGCCTGGGGCTCGTCGAGCAGGTAGGCGCTGAGCTTGATGCCGTCGTTGGAGAGCAGCACGGCTCCCTGGACGCCGGCGATTCTGCTCAGGTTGTTGTCGAGGACGCTGTAGATCGCGTCGTTGGATGCCGTGGTGTTCGGTGAGGTGGTCATGGCTGATCCCGTCGGAGCTCTTCTTCCACTGTCTGGGTCCCCTGTTCGTAGTCCGCCCAGGCATCGGCCACCTCTTCGGGTGTCGCGGTGTCGGGCCGGACGACGCTTTCCTGCGCGCGGGGCTCGCGCAGCTGTTCGGCGATGTGGGTCTGCGGGACGCGCTCGGGGAGGGCCGGGCGGACCGCGGGTGCGGGTACGAGTGCGGGCACGAGCACGGCTGCGGGTGCTGCGGGCACGGCCGCGGGTGCCTTCGTACGGCGGCTCGGCAGCCCGGCGCTGGTGCGCACGACTGGCTCGGGCTCCGGGGCGGGCTCGGGGTCCGGAGCGGGCTCGGGCTCGGGTGCCGCGGGCAGGCTCGGCACGGAGGCGGCCAGGGCCAAGGTCGGGGCCGGGGCCGGTGCCGGGAGCAGCTCCAGGACCCGGGCCTGCGGCTCGATCTCGCGGGGGGCCTGCGCGTCGGTCGCCACCAGCAGCTGCCTGGGCAGGATCACCACCGCCGAGGTGCCCCCGTACACCGAGCGGCGCAGGGTGACGGTCGCGCGGAGCTGGTCGGCGAGGTGCCCGACCACGAAGAGGCCGAGCCGGTGCGCGTTCTGCGCCAGCACGGAGTACGGCGGGGCCTCGTGCAGGCGCCCGTTCATCTCCTCGTAGCGCTCGGGGCTCACGCGCGGCCCGCGGTCCTCGATCTCGACCGACAGCCCGTCCGTCACCAGTTCGGCGCGGATGACCACTTTGGACTTCGGCGGGGAGAACCGGGTGGCGTTGTCCAGCAGCTCCGCGAGCAGGTGGCTGATCTGGCTGATCGCGCTCGGTTCGACGCTGGTCTCGTCCAGGGCCTGCCGCTCGATGCGCCGGAAGTCCTCGACCTCCGCGGCCGCTTCGCGCAGCAGGTCGGCGACGCGCATGGGCTCGGTGTGCGGGTCGGGGACCTCGCCGCCCGCCAGGATGAGCAGGTTCTCGATCTGCCGGCGCATGCCGACCGTCAGTTGGTCGGCCCGCATCAGCTCGGCGAGCAGTGCCTCGTCGTGGCCGAAGGTGTCCTGGAGGTCCTCGGTGAGGCTCAGCTGGCGGCTGACCAGGTTTCCGGTGCGCGAGGCGATGCCCGAGGCGAAGAGGCCGAACCCGTGGCGCTCGGCGGCGAGCTCGCGGTGTCCGTCGACGGACACCGCCACGGCCCGGGCGAAGGCGTCGCTGATGCGCCCGACCTCGTCCCGGTCCCCGCTCACCCTCGGCAGGGCGTCGGGGTCCACGGACTGACCGCGCTGGAGCCGGGCGACGACCTCGGGAAGGGTCTCCTCGGCGACGGTCACCGTGCGTTCGTGCAGGTCGTTCAGGCGGCGGAGCACCGACCGGGTGGTGAAGACGACCACGATCACGACGGCCAGCAGTCCGCCGGCGCTGCCCCCGATCAGCCAGGCGACCTCGGCCTGCAGGTCGTCGGCCTTGGCCTCGCCGCGGGCGAGCACCGAACGCGCCAGGTCGATGTTGAGCGTGGTCATCTGCACCGAGAAGGTCGCGTGCGCGGCGGACCAGCCGCGGGTCTCGGCGGGGAGCCTGATGCCCGTGGCGATGTCCTTGTGCCCGGAGAGGACCGCGCTCTCGATGCGCGTCTTGGTCTGCCACTCCGTGGAGCCGACGACCCGCTCGTAGGACCGCTGGTCCCGGACCGTCAGGTGCGGCACGATCAGCGCCTCGTGGAGGTACCGCTGGGCGCCCAGGGCACTGACGAACTGGTCGTAGCCGACGTAGCTCAGGTCCCCGGACGGCCCGGCCAGGGCCAGGACGGTGTCCTCGCGCGCCACCATCTCGGTGGCCTGGAGCATGGACACCACGGGACGGCTCGCCTGGGCGAGTTCGGCGTCCTCCGCGTGGCTGAACTCCTGCTGGTAGACCTGGATGACCTTGCCGATCACATCGGAGTAGTAGGCCAGGGTGCTGTCGGCGGAGCCGCTGCGGGTGTCCGCGCGTTGCCGGTGGCCGTCCAGCTTCTCCAGCAGCCGGGTCACGTCCACGAAGGACCGCGAGGGATCGACCGCGAATCGACGGAACTCGGCCGCGGCCAGGTCCGTGGCATCGCGGCGGGCGCGCAGTTCGCCCTCGGATCCGTCGGCGCCCGCCCACCGGGCGGCGGTCGCCGTCCGCTCGGCCTGCATGTCGATCATGAGCGTGTAGAGCGGGGCGCCGACCTGTTCGGCGGCGGCCACGTCGGACCGCAGCTTTTCCGCCTGGGCCAGCAACCGCTCCGCGGTCACCGTCACTTGGGTGCCCATCGCGACGGTGGGGACCACCGCCAGCCAGATCAGCAGGGTGCGCAGACGCACGGTACGCCGCCGACGGGTCGTCGACTGCCGTCGTATGCCTTCGGGTTCTATGGGAGACATCGGTCCTCGCGAGCGGGGGACGGCGGGAGGCCGATCATAACCAGACATGGCGGAGATTCGGATAGGTGTCTTCGGACCCCGAAACCTGCTAGTTCCGGGAAATCATCGCAGGCCAGAGATCGGATCGGAATCGAACTGCGACGTACTCGACACCAAGGCCGCCGCCTCGGGTTGCGGCCGCTGGTTAACCGGTGGAGGTCACGGGTGTCCGGTGGCAGGGTGAGGCCCATGCCGTCGCACCGTGCCGAGCAGTTGGTTCGCGAGTTGCACGCCTCGCTGGGGCTCCGCAGACGCCCCGAGGACATCGCCCAGCTGATCCAGGATTTGTTCGCCGCCCGTCAGGTCGCTCCCGATCCCGCCACCGCCGAGGCCCTGGAGAAGGCCTCCCAGTACTCCCTGCGCAGGATCTGGCACGGATACACCTCCATGCTCGAGGAGTTCGCCGCGCCGGTCGGCGCGCAGCGCCAGCTCGCCCGCGCCACGGCACTGTTCGCGTCCGTTCCCGAACTCCCCGAAGGGGCCGGGGACGATCCCGTCGAGATCGAGGCGGTCATCCGCCGGGCCGGCGAGGAGATCCACCGCCGGTACGGGGAGAACGACTTCGGCCTGGACCGGCTGAACCGGATGGAGCGGGACGAAGCCGGCATCGGCGAACTGTCCAAGCGTCAGTACAACAAGCGGTTCCGGCTCCTGCGGCGGATGGAGGCCAAACTGGCTCGGCTCCTCCACGAACAACGCCGCCGCGAGGTCACGATGACCGGCAAGGGCGCGTTCGCGCACACGCTGTCGTACGAGGCGTTCGGCGCGGACCCCGACACCGCCGCGTTCATCGCGTACCTCACCGCCCGCGCCCACATGCGCAGCGTCTTCACCAACACCAAGCAGCGCCGACCGTACGACGAGGTCGCCGACGCGCTCCTGGGGCGCCTGCGCGCGGCGCCCGAACGGACCGACTGGTACGCCGTGGCACACGTCCACCCGACCCGCGAGGTGCTCGGGCACCTGTCCGACCAGGAGCTGATCCGGCTGCTGGTGCGGTGGAACCGCTTCCTGCGCGAGGTGGCCGAGCTGCTGGAGGACGCGTGGAACCGCTCCGGCTTCGAGGCGACGAGCATGGTGGTGCGGCGGGGCGACGACTCCTCGACGTGGAACCAGGCGGCGCAGGCCTGGGGCACCGCCCGCGCGCACTGGTTCGCCCTGATGAGCGAGCTGGGCCAGGAGGAGGTCCTGGACCGCGTCTGCCCGGGCAAGGTCCCGCGGCTGATGGCGGCCGACGTGGCCGCCTGGCACCGCAGGAGCGGCGGCGGGCTGCACCCCGACACGTACGTGTGGGCGGATCTGCCCCGGCCCTGGGAGGTCCTGCGGGGCGAGGCGGAATGCACGCGCTCGCTGGTGGAGGCGGCCTGCGCCCGGCACGGCGTGGACCCGGTGGCGGGCGGCTGGACCGCACCCCGCCCGACGGCGGAGGCCGTCCGGTTCCAGCGCACGCCGGAGTTGGTGCACGGCGTGGCCGTCGCCGACCCGCTGATGGCGAGCGCGATGCGGTCGGCGGGGGTGTTCTCGGGCCGCGGCAAGCGCGCGGCGGCCGAGGAATGGCTGTGACTCCCGGGCCACGAAATCCCGTTGACCCGGGAGGCGTGGCGTGCGGATGATCGGGGCGGCGGCGAGGAAGCTCTGTGGAGGAGCGCCCGGCTCGACTTCCGGGTGGACGTAGGTTCGAATCCTGCCCTCGCCGCCCTCACCTGCTTCGCGCCGGTCCAGGCCCGGGCCATGGCCGCCGCCCCCGGCAGCCGCCCGGGACCCTGAGCCCGGGTCCTTCGGGTCGAGGTGGCGGACTACCTGGCATCGGTGGCCGGTCGGCCGGTCAGCGAGCCCCGGGGCTCGCCCCGTACGAGCTTTCCGGCAGCGCTCAGGAGCCGTGCCGGAACGTCCGGCCGCTGCGGGGCGCGCTGCGCGAGGTGGTGGCGCAGGGCCGGGTCCGGGGCGCACCGGTAGCGTTCGAGGTAGTAGGCGATCTGGTCGGACCAGACCCAGAGGCCGTCGGTGCGGAAACCGGCGGGCACCACCCTGCTCCGGGCCGGATCAAGGCGGTCCGGTTCCGGGACGAGGCCGTGCAGGGCCACGGGAGCCTCCCTGAGCAACCTGAGCAGGGCGGCGCACTCCTCGGCGGAGGTCACGTGCTCGCGGTCGGCCGCGATGGCGGGCGCTCCGTCGGGCCCCCGGAAGTCGAAGACCCGCGCGAGGTGCAGCGCGTCGGCCGGGGACGTGCCGCCGTCCGTAAGTCGCGGGGCGTCCGCGTCTGCGAGCGGGTCGGCCAGCGTGGGCGTGTAGCCACGAGGAGCCTCCAGCTGCCGGAGCCGCCCGTCGACGGCCGCGGCGTCCGGCGGCCGTGCCTCGCGGTCCTTGGCCAGCAGATCGAGGATGAGCCCTTCCAGGCCGACGGGCACGTCGGCGCGGAGCTCCGTCGGCGGGGGCGGAGGTTCGTGGAGGTGCCGGGCGAGGACCGAGTGGACCGCTCCGGTTCCGAACGGCGGGGCCCCTGTGACCAGTTCGTACAGGAGGCAACCGAGCGAGTAGAGGTCGGTGCGGGCGTCGACCGCCACGCCCTGGATCTGTTCCGGGGAGGCGTAGGGCGGGCTACCGAGGAAGTGCCCGCTCACCGTCAGTTTGGTCAGGCCCCGGCTGCCCGGCGCGGCTCCGGGCAGCAGCGCGGCGATGCCGAAGTCCACGACCTTGACGGTTCCGGTCCGGGTCAGGATGACGTTCGACGGCTTGAGGTCCCGATGGACGATCTCCTTCGCGTGCGCGGTGTGCAGCGCGGCACAGATCTGGCGGGCCCATGCGAGTACGTCGGTCAGGGGCGGTGGCGCGCCGCGGACCAGGGTGTCCAGCGAGCTGCCCTCGACCAGCTCCATCACCACGTGGTAGCAGGGGTCCTTCCGGAAGTCGTAGACCGTGACGATGTGCGGGTCTCCGGCCAACCGTGCGGTGAAACTGGCCTCGCGCTCGAACCGGGCCCGGAAGTGCGTGTCCTGCGCCGCGGCGGGGTGGATCAGCTTGAGCGCGACCTCCCGGTCGAGCAGTTCGTCGTGGGCGCGCCACACCTCGCCCATGCCGCCCGCCCCCAGCAGCACGCGCAGCCGGTAGCGCCCGTCGAGCAGCCGGCCGTCCGTGGCTCCGGTCACCGGGCTCACCCGCCGTC
The DNA here is from genome assembly GCF_036178145.1 of Streptomyces sp. NBC_00273. Lineage (NCBI taxonomy): Bacteria > Bacillati > Actinomycetota > Actinomycetes > Kitasatosporales > Streptomycetaceae > Streptomyces > Streptomyces sp. NBC_00273. Next base: position 2,993,106 of record NZ_CP108067.1, read on the forward strand.
TCCGCCCGCCGCGCCCGTCAGACCGAATCCGGCGCTCGCGAGCAGGCCGGCCAGCGAGTCGGTCGTGACGGCGAAGGCGGGCTCCGACTCCGCGCGCAGGGCCAGGGTGCCGATCACCTCGCCGAGCTCGTTGAGCAGGGGGCCGCCGGCCGCTTCGGGGGGCAGTCCCAGATCGGTCTTGAACAACTGGAGCCGCTGTTCGGGGAAGACCTCGAACTTCTCGACGATGCCGGGCAGCAGTGCGTCGTCCGGGTCCGGGGCAGCCCAGACGAGGTCGCCGATGTGGACGAGCCGGGGAAAGCCCAGGCGCAGCGGCGCCGCCTGCACCGGCTCGGCCAGGAGCAGCACGGCCGTGGCGATGGAGGAGGAGTCGGCGAGGAAGATCCGGCGCACGGCCCGCTCCCCTTCGACCAGCCGCACCGTCATCCCCTCGGGGTCCTGCGCCGTCCATCGCCGGCTGGTCAGGACGTGGCGGTCCGAGATCAGGAAACCGCTGCCCTCGTGGCCGCTGCCGTCCGCCACCCGCACCAGGGCGGACCTGGCCGATGCCACGAACGCCCCGGGGTCCTCGGGGTCGAGCACGACCGCGCGCAGCCGGGCCGCGTCGGCCAGCAGCGTCCGCCGGTAGCCCTCCACGTCTCCGGCGCCGGCGAGGCAGTGCAGCCGTCGCCGGAGGTCGTCGGGGTCGGTGAGCGGCTCGGCCAGCTCTTCCAGGGCGTGGAGCGCCCTGCCGTGGTCACCGGCGTCGTGCAGCGCGCGGAAGCGCGCCAGTGGGTCGCTGTCCACGGCGGCGAGGGCCGCGAGCACGCCGTTCCAGCGCGTCACCCGGGCCATGCCCTGCCGCATCGCCTCGAGGTGCAATCCGAGCTGGTGGGCGAGGTGCTGTCCCGCGGCTGCCCGTTCCGCCAGGACCTGCTGGGAGAGGTACTCCCGCGCGTTGGCCAGCAGATCCAGCAACGGGGCGCGCAGGGAGAGGAGTTCGCCCTCCTGCTCGGCCGATTGCGGGCCGTACATCTCGGCGAGCATGCCCTGTGTGGCCGGGTCCAGGGCCCGGCGGGACGGCCGGTGGGCGCTCAGGCGCTCGCGGAACTCGCGGCAGAGCGGCTCGCAGTCGCCGAGCTCGGCCGCCTCCTCGACCAGCCGGCGCAGGGCCCGCCTGAGTTCCTCCAGTTCGCGCTGGACGGCGTACCGCTGCAACATCGTCTCGATCTGGCTCGGTGCGAGCAGGGTCGTCTCGGTGAACTCGGCCGAGCTGCTGTTCCCGGTCACCGTGTCGCGTGCCGTGACCGTCAGGACGCAGCTCCTGTCGAAGCCGAAGGTCACTTCGATCTGCGGCACTCCGCGCGCGACCGGCGGGATGCCCGTCAGCCGCAGGACCCCCACCAGCGAACGGGGCTCGATCCGGCCGATGTAGACCTTGATGTCCACCTCCGTCTGAAGGTCCCGGGTCGTGGTGTAGGTCTTCGCCTTCTGGATCGGAATGGGCGTGTTCCGCTCGATGAGGACGGAGAAGCCCATGGCGCCGTCGGCCTCGGCCACCGCGATCCCGAGGTCGAAGGGGGTCACGTCATCCAGTTGGATCTCCTTCAGGTGGCCGGAGAGCACCGCCCCTTCCAGGGCGGCGCCATAGGCCACGGCCGTCCGGGCATCCGACAGGACGGTGCGGTGGGCCTCGAAGACCTCCTCCACGGTCCCGCTGATCAGCGGCGAGAGCATCGGGCCACCGACCAGGACGAGGTGGTCGGGCGGGAGGCCGCGCTCCTCCAACATCCGCTCGCAGACGTCGCGCAGGGTGCGCAGCGAGTCGGCGAGCAGGACGGCGAGTTCGTCGCGGGTCAGCTCCAGGCGCACTTCCGCCTGCCCGAGGTAGGCCTTGAGGGTGTACTCGGCCTCGCGCTGGGAGGAGAGGGCGATCTTGAGGTGCTCGGCGGCCAGTTCGAGCCGTCGGCGCGCCCGGCCGGTCTTCGGGACCTCGAGTCCGCGGGCGCGGAGCCGCCGCGCGAGCTCGTCGGCCACGATGCGGTCGTAGTCGTACCCGCCGTACTCGTTGTCGCCGAGGATGCTCCGGACCTGGTAGCGGTTGCCCCGGACTTCCATGGCGCTCACGTCGAGGGTGCCCGCGCCGAGGTCCACGACGGCGACCTCGCCGCTGAGGCGCCGCTGGGCGGCGGCCGCCAGGCAAGCCGCTGTCGGCTCGTGGATCAGGCGCTTGGCATTCACCCCGGCGATCTCGCACGCGCTGCGGGTGGCGTGCTTGGCGTTGTTGAGGAAGTACGCGGGGATGGTGAGGATCACCTCGTCCCGTTTCAGGGTGAGGTCGTGGTGCTCGGCCGCCCAGTCCAGCCAGTCGTCGCGGACCTGCCCGAGCGCTTCGCGGGCCAGCTCGCCGAGCCGTTCCCGCACCTGCCCGGCGAGGTGTTTCTCCACCAGCGTCCGGGCGTGCGCGATCAGGCGGGCGGCGACCTCTTCCGGCCGGTAGGAGCGGTCGAGGATGGTGTAGGACATGCCGTCGCCCATCCGGCGCTTGGACGCGCTGATGTGGCCGACCACCCAGGGGGCGAGGATCTGGTCGCCGGTCAGTCCGACGATCTCCTCACCCGCCTCGGTCACCGTCAAGGTGGAGGCGAACTGGGAGTTCACTCCGTCCGGACAGATCACCGGCTGTTCACGGTGCGCGTCGTACAGGGCGGCGACGCACGAGTGGGTCCCGAGGTCGAGACCCCAGACGGCGGCGAAGCGGGCGTCCGTCTCGGCGCGGGCCCGCTGCGCCCACTCCGCGGCCCGCTCCTCGAACGCCTTGCGGCCGACGGCGCCGACCGCGTCCAGGGCCCGGCTCACCCGTTCCCGCTGCAGTTCGGGGACGGCCGCGTCGTCCTGTTCGACCAGCGACCTCAGCAGCCCCGGGGCCGCCGAGTCGCGTCCCCTGCGCTCGATGGCCTCCAGGCAACGCTCGACGAGCTCGGCGATGTCGCCCGTCCTGCGCAGGAACGGTGCCAGCCGCGGGTCCTCGATCGCCTCCTCGCCCTTCCAGCGGATCAGACAGCGGGCCGCCGCCGAGGCGTCGTCCGCCCGGCCGTAGAGCACGACGGCCTCCTCGTACCGCCCGTCCTGCTCGTGCAGGCGGGCCGCGCCGAGCAGGTCGCCGCCGGCTTCGCGGGCCGCCGCGCGAGCGGCCCGGCCCTCGGCGGAGTCCTCGCTCTTGAGGACGCGGTCGGCGTCGCCGAACCGCTCGGCCTTCCGGAAGAGGGTGTGCGCGCGGTAGAGATCGCCGGCGTCCTCGGCGTGCCCGGCCGCTTCCGCGGGCTGCCCGGCCGCCTCCTCGAACCGGCTCCATTCCAGGTGCACGGCCGGGCGGTCCTCGGCGGCGGCCTGGCGCAGCAGATCGTCCAGACGGCGCCGCTCGACCGCGACGACGGCCGCGCGTAACCCCTGTAGCTCGGCCGTCCCCTCGGCGACCCGCTCCGTCGGCCGCGCGGCCCGTTCCAGTTGGCCGAGGACGTCCGAGACAATCCCGAGGGCGGCGATTCGGTCGCCCCGTTGCACCTGGTCGTCGATGTCCGGGTGGCAGGCGGCGGCGAGGGAGGCCAGCCGGTCGGGCTCCTCCGCGGGGCAGGCCGCGAGCGCGGCCCGGTGATCGCCGAGTTGTTCGTGGCAGCGGCTCACCAGATCGCGCCGTCCGGCCTGCTCGCAGTGCGCCAGCGCCTCGGCGGGCCGGCCTGCGGCGAGGAGGAGTTCACCGGCCCGCTCGTGGAAGTCCCGGGCCCGCTCGGACCAGCCTTCGTTCCGGGTCAGTTCCAGTGCGGCCAGGACGTCGTCGAGGCGCTGCGAGGCCGCGCAGCAGTCCAGCGCCTCGCGCTTGCGTACGGGGTTGTCCGCGAGCCGCACGGCATCGCCACCGCGGCCGAGGAAGAGCTTCACCGGGTACAGGTCCGGCACGAGGGGGTCGGCGAGGTGGTCGAAGAAGGCGCTCCACAGTGCGGCGTCATGGGCGAGCGCGGCCCTCGCGGTGTACGCCCGTAAGGCCTGCGTCGTCGTGTCGAGGTCGAGGAGACCCGCGTCCTGGCGGCGCCGCAGCAAGGAGACCAGGCTGTCGGCGGTGTCCTGCTCGCCCGCCAGCACCGCCAGCCGGCCGCCGGCCGCACGCTCCAGCACGAGGTCTCCGGCGCGGCCCGCCGCCTCGGCGATCACGGTGAGGACGGTACGGTCGCCGTGCCCGACCACTTCGTGCAGCGTCGCCTTCCGGGCCGGCCCCAGGGCCGCCGCGTACCCCTCGGCGGGCAGTCGACGGCCCGGCCGCTCCAGCAGGTCGGCCGCCAGCACCGGGTCGTGGTCGAGCGCCTCCACGAGCGCCCGGCCGAAGGCCTCGGCGGCCAGGTCCAGGTCCCTTCCGGTCAGCAGTGCGGGCCGGAAGGTTTGCTCCACCACCTTCAGCGCCTTGCGCAGGCTGCGGGGTTTGCCGTCCGAAGACCTATTGAGCCACACCTGTCCTCATCCCCCTGCGATCACAAGGCCGGGCCCTGATCTCACATGCTAACGACCGTGGGGACAAAGGGAGATGGGACTGCGGTACTGCTCGCGGCCTCCTCGGGACGCACGTTCGAATCCGGCCCGGCGCCTCGGCGGATCGACGCCACCCCGGAGGAGGGCACACGGCCCCGTCGGCCGAAATCATCCCTTGTGTACCGCGGGTAACGGCCTTTAGGGTCGGCGGACTTGAGGAATGGGAGGCACCATGGAAAGCGACAGGGCGCCAGAGGACGACACCCGGACCAAGCCAGAGATCAAGAAGGTCGCCGTCCGCGACGAGGCCAGGAAGCGCGACCGGCTCACCATCGACAAGCGGCCGTCGTCCTGACCGGGCGGGAGTCGGCACCCGGCGCGGCACCGAGGGCACCGGGCGCCGAGGCCCCGTACCGGGCTGTCGATCCACCGGCCCGGCGGATGGAGCGGGCCCGGGCGGGAAGGACCGCATGCGCGTTCATCTGGTGACCATGCCCTGGCAGCCGATCGACCTTCCCTCGCTCCAGATCGGCCTGCTGCACTCGCTCCTGACCCGCACCCGGCCCTTCGACGAGGTCCACGAGTTCCACGGTTCGCTGCGCTGGGCGGAGTTCCTGCTGGAGCGGACGGACGGACTGCTGCGCCCGGCCGACCACGCCGAGGTGGGCAGCGACTCGATCTTCGACGGACTGGGCGACTGGGTCTTCTCGGGCGTGCTCTACGCGGACCCCGACTGGGGCGTCGCACGGCTCGGCGCGTACGCGGAGCGGCGCGGGGTCCCGGTGGACAAGGCGCACGCCATGCGGGTCCACGCGGCGGACTTCATCTCGCGCAGCGCCTCGGAGATCCTCGACGAGGACCCGGACGTCGTCGGGTTCACCAGCACGTTCATGCAGAACGTGTCCTCGCTCGCGCTGGCCCGCGAGCTCAAGCGCCGCCGTCCAGGCCTCACCGTGGTCTTCGGCGGCAGCAACTGCGACGGGCCGATGGGCCACGCCCTGCACCGCAACCATCCCTTCGTCGACCACGTGGTGCGCGGGGAGGGGGAGTACGCCTTCCCCGCCCTGCTGGCCCATCTGGACGCCGGGACCCCGCCCGTCGACGTACCGGGCCTGTGCTGGTGGGACGGCGGGACCTCGCGGGCGAACGAGGAGACCCGCCGCACGGTGGCGCCGCGTGACATCGCCTCGCCCGACTACGACATCTGGCAGGCGGAGCTCGACGCCTCCCCGGTGGCCGAGTACGTCCGTCCGAAACTGGTCGTGGAAGGCGCACGCGGCTGCTGGTGGGGCGAGAAGCACCATTGCACGTTCTGCGGTCTCAACGGCTCGGCCATGGCGTTCCGCGCCAAGCCCGGTGAGCAGTTGTGGGCCGAAGTCGACCGGCTCGTCCGGCGGCACCGGATCCTCGACGTCGTCACGGTCGACAACATCATCGACATGGCGTACTTCACGGACTTCCTGCCGCTCGCCGCCGACAGCGGCTGGGACCTCTTGATGCACTACGAGGTCAAGTCCAATCTCAACACGGACCAGTTGGCGCTCCTGGCCCGCTCGGGAGCGGTGCACATCCAACCGGGTATCGAGAGCCTCAACAACCGCGTCCTCGGCCTCATGGACAAGGGCGTCACCGGCTCCCGCAACGTCCGCACGCTCCGGGAATGCGCCGACCGGTCGCTCACGTGCACGTGGAACTACCTGTACGGGTTCCCGGGCGAGACGGCGGACGACTACGACCCGATCGTCGACCAGTTACCGGCGCTCGTCCACCTGCAGCCGCCGGGCGGCGCGTTCCGCATCCAGCTGGAGCGGTTCAGCCCGCACTTCGCCGATCCCGCCCTCGGCTTCGCCGAGCGGACCCCCGCCGAGATGTACGGCCACGTGTACGACCTCCCCGAGGAGGAACTCGCCGATCTCGTGTACCTCTTCGACACCCCGCCCCGCGGGATCGGCGGCAGGACGGAGGAGCGGCTCGCACGGGCCGTCGAGGACTGGCGGGCCGGGCACGCCGGTTCGACGCTGCTGATGGAACCCGGCGCGGACGGCGGCCTGCTGGTGCACGACCGGCGGCACGGATGGCCGGCCCGGACGCATCGGCTCAGCGGCTGGGAGGCCGCCGCGTTCCGGCACCTGGAACACGGCCGCTCCGCGGCTGCCCTGCGCCGGCTCCTCGCCGAGGAGGGGCATCCGGTCCCCCCGGAACGGCTCGCGCAGTGGCTCGGTGAGGGCGTGTCCCTGGGACTGCTGTTCTTCGACGGCCGGTCGTACGTGTCGCTGCCCCTGCGGAACGCTCCGGTCCGCACGGTCGCCGTCACGGACGGTGCCGGGGCCGGGGCCGACGCCGAGGCGGTGGCCAAATGACCGGCGGGCAGGTGGTGGTGGACGAGCCGCTGCCGCTGGCCGCCGGCGGACGCGGCGCGGCGGACGCCGTGCGTTTCCTGCGCGACTGCCAGAGTCAGGCGCTCACGGTGCGCTGGGTCCCGGACGGCGACGCCCTGCCCTTCGACACCGGGCTGCTGCACCACCTCCCGCCACCGGCTCCCCGACCCGCCTCCCCGGGCAGGTCCGACGGGGCGGCCGTGTGGCGGTCCCGGTACGCGTACGGCCTGCTCTACCACCGCCGCGGGCCGGATTTCGTGACGGTCATGGACCGCAGGGACCCCTCGACCTCGGCGCGGTTCACCATCGACCAGCCTTCGCTGCTCGGTACCTTCCTCGCCGTGCAGGAACCCACGGCCCTCGACGCGCTCGACGCGACAGGGCGCGAGGACGTGTCCCTGCTGGCGGACGAACGTCTCGTCCTGGTCACGCAGGGGTGGGTGGTGGCACTGCCGCCGCGCCTGCGCCGCTGGCCCGTCCCCTGCACGAGCGTCTGACCCGTGAACCCGTCGCCGACCCGACCCCCGTCCACGGCCGCCGACGGGGTCGGCACGCCGTGGGGTGCGCTGCGGCGGCACCGCCCGTTCCTGCTGCTCTGCGGCGAGCAGGCGGCCAGTTCCGTCGGACGGCAGATCACCGCGCTGGCCCTGGCGATGCTGGCCGTGACCCGGCTGGACGCGGGCCCCTTCGGGGCGTCGGCGCTGCTGGCCCTGACCTACCTCCCCGGCGCCGTGCTCAGCCCCCTCGCCGGTGTGCTCGCCGACCGGGCCCGGCTGCGCACCCTGACCGTCACGCTCACCTCGCTGCAGGTCGTGGTCGTCGCGTCGGTGCCGCTCGTGGAGGTGTTCGGAAGCCTTGGTCTGCCGCACCTGTACGTGGTGGCCGCCCTGTCGGGCGCGCTGACCTGGACCCTCTCGGTGGCGCTCCAGGCGGCGCTGCCCCGAGTGGTCAGCCCCGAGCAGCTCCTGACCGGCAACTCCGCCCTGACCGGCGCCCGTACGGCGGGCATGATCGGCGGCCCCGCCCTGGGCGGCGTCCTCGTCGGTCTCGTCGGGGCGTCCTCCGCCCTGCTGGCCGGCGGCGCCGCCTATGCGGTCGAGGCCGTGCTGCTGTTCGCCCTGCCCGCGTCACTGAACGGGCCGGCCGAGCCCACCGGACGCCGGGGCCCCCGGCTCGCCGCGCTCCGCGAAGGGCTAGCGGTGGTCCGGGCGGAACCGGTGCTGCGCCGGCAGGTGCTCGCGGGCGCTGGGTTCAACCTCGGCAGCGGGGCTGCGGACGCACTCTTCGTCGTGTACGCGAATCGCGAACTCGCCCTTCCTGCATGGCAGTTGGGGATGGTGTACGCCGCGTTCAGCGTGGCCACCGTAGCCGGAGTCCTGCTCGCGGGCCGCTTCGCGACATCCGTCGAGCTGTACCGGGCGACACGGATCTGCGCGGTGGTGGCGGCCCTCGCGATCTTCCTCGTTCCGGCGGCGTCGCTGGGACTCGCCTTCCCCGCGCTACTCGCCTACCAGCTGCTCTTCGGCAGCGCGGCGACCGTTTGGGCGATCTCCATGACGACCACCCAGCAACTGATCGCCCCGCACCACCTCCAGGGCCGCGTCGCCGGCTTCGCCCAGGCGGCACTCCTGACCACCGTCCCGGTCGGGGCCCTGTCCGCGGGCGCGCTGGCGGCCTGGCTGGGGAACGTCCCCGTGCTGACCGGGGCTGCGGCTGCGGCGCTCCTGGCAGCGTCCTGCTTCTGGCTGCCGCCGCACCGCACCCGCACTGCCGCACCACCGCCCGCCCCGTGACTGCGGCCCCGTCGGAGTCCACACGGCGCGGGCGGTCGCGGGCCCGTCAGCCCTCCGTCGGAGTCAGGCGCAGGGAGATCGAGTTGATGCAGTACCGCTGGTCCGTCGGGGTCGGGTAGCCCTCGCCCTCGAAGACGTGGCCCAGGTGCGAGCCGCACTTCGCGCAGCGGACCTCCGTGCGGACCATCCCGTGCGAGGTGTCCGCGATCAGTTCGACCGCGTCGGTGTCCTTCGGGTCGAAGAAGGACGGCCAGCCGCAGTGCGAGTCGAACTTCTCCGAGGAGCGGAAGAGCTCGGACCCGCAGCCGCGGCAGGAGTAGACGCCCTCCGTCTTGGTGTCCGTGTATTCACCGCGGAAGGCGGGCTCGGTGCCCGCCAGGCGCAGTACCTGGTACTCGGACGGGGTCAGCTCCGCCTGCCACTGCTCGTCCGTCTTGTCGACCTCGTAGGACATGACTCTCCCGCTCCCTCGTACCTTCAGCTCGACAGCCGGGCGAGGATCGCCGGACCGAGGTCCGTGACGTCGCCCGCGCCCATGGTGAGAACGAGATCACCGGGCTTCGCCATTCCCGCGATGGCGTCGGCGACGGCCGCCTTGTCGTGCTCGGCGGTGACGTCGGCGCCCGCCGCCCGGGCGGCCGCGATGATCAGCTCGCTGGTGACGCCGGGGATCGGGTCCTCGCGGGCCGGGTAGATGTCCAGGACCAGGGAGGCGTCGGCGAGGGCCAGGGACCGGCCCATCTCCTTGCCGAGCTCCTGGGTGCGGGAGAAGAGGTGCGGCTGGAAGACGACCAGGATCCGGGAGTCACCGGCGGCTCCGCGGATGGCCTCCAGGTCGGCGGTCATCTCGGTGGGGTGGTGGGCGTAGGAGTCGATCACCTGGACGCCCGCGGCCTCGCCCTTGAGCTGGAGGCGGCGCTTGACGCCGGTGTACTTGCCGAGCGCGCTCGCCAGGTTGTGCGCCGGGATGCCGAGCGCCACGCCCGCGGCGAGGGCCGCGACGGCGTTGTGCGCGTAGTGGCGGCCGGGGACCGAGACGGTGAAGGTGAGCATCCGGCCGTCCAGGACCACGGTGACCTCGCTGGTCAGGCCGCGCGGGGTGATCTTGGTGATGCGGACGTCGGCGCCCTCCTCCTCGCCGTACGTGACGACGGTGAGGCCCTCCTTGCCGGCGACCCGGCGGGCGATCTCGGCAGCGCCCTCCTGACCGTGGGCGACGACGAGGGTGCCGCCGGGCACGACCTTGCCGACGAAGGTCTCGAAGGACTCGTAGATCTCGTCGATGGAGGCGTAGTTCGCGTGGTGGTCGAGTTCCGCGTTGAGGATGATCGCGACCTGCGGGGTGTACTTGTGGAAGGTGCGGTCGCTCTCGTCCGCCTCGGCGACGAAGATGTCGCCCTCGCCGTGGTGGGCGTTGGAGCCGGGGGCGTCCAGGTCGCCGCCGATGGCGTAGGAGGGGTCCAGGCCCAGGGCCGAGAGGGACACCGCCAGCATCGAGGTGGTGGTGGTCTTGCCGTGCGTGCCGGCGACGGCGATCGGCCGCAGCCCGTCCATCAGGGCCGCCAGCGCGTCGGAGCGGTGCACGACGGGGATGCCGAGCTCGGCGGCCCGGGCCAGCTCGGGGTTGTCGGCGCGGATCGCGCTGGAGACGACCACGCAGGTGGAGTCGGCGGCGAGGTTCCCGGCCGCGTGTCCACCGTGGACCGTGGCGCCGTGGGCGCGCAGCGCCTCGGCGGTCTCGGAGTCGCCCCGACTGTCGCTGCCGGCCACCTGCGCTCCGCGCTGGGCCAGGATCTTCGCGATGCCGGACATGCCGGCGCCGCCGATGCCGATGAAGTGGGGCCGTTCCATGGCGGTCGGCAGGCCGGGCTTCATTCAGGTCGCTCCAGGGTCGTGTGTCTTGCGGGTGCGCGTGAGGCTCTGACTGGCCCCAAGCCTATTCGTTGTGGGCGAAGAGCTTGAGCACGGGAACGCCGACCTTGTGGCGGGCGCGCGAGGCCCAGTCCCGGTGGAAGAACTCCTCCACGAAGTGCGGGGCGGTCAGGACGATCACCTCGTCGGCGTGGTGCTCGTCCACGATGGTCTTCAGCTTGTCGAGCGGGTGGTCCTCGACGATCTGCCCGACGGCGTTGGCGCCCTTGGCGCGCAGCGCGTTCAGGGAGTGCGCGAGGGCGTGCGCGGCAGGGCCCAGGGCGTCCTCGCCCTCGGGTTCGTCGCCCTCACGGATGGCCTCGGGGAGCTCACCGAGCGCTACGTCGTCGATGGCGCGCAGCAGTCGGTCCTGGTCGCCCCGGGGTTGCATGAGGACGATGAAGGAGACCGCGTCGTCCCCGTGCAGGTTGGTGACGAAGTCCACGTCCACCGCGGTCAGCGGCTGCTCGATCATCAATACGCTCGTGAACACGGACGCCCTCTCCTTCATGGGCCGAGGCCGGCCGGCCGACCCCTGCGGAAACCATCCTGCCCCGCTGTCGCACGGGGCCCTGCGCAGACATACCTGCCCAGTTATGTGCCCAGCGGAAGCAAAGCGGAACGACAAATTCCGCGCCTTGTCAGATCCGACGGTAGCTCGTGAACAGGAACCCGGCCTCTTCCAGTACGCAGGCGGGCGCGAGCCGGTGCGGAACCGTGACGGAGGGGCCGCCGGCGATCCGCTGGGCGCCTCCCGCCACGAGCATCGGGGAGATCGTCAGGCACAGCTCGTCCAGGGCGTCGGCGGCCACGAACTGGCCCAGGAGCCGGGGCCCGCCCTCGGTGAGCTGGCGGCGCAGTCCCCGCCCCGCGAGTTCCCGTACCGCCCGGGCGGCGTCCACGCCCGCACCGTCTCCGGCCACCACGACCTCGGCTCCGGCCCGCACGGCCTCGGCCACCCGGGCGGCGGGCGCGGCGGCTCCGGTGACCACCAGGGTCGGCACCAGCGGGGAGGTGAACAGGGGCAGCGAGAAGTCCAGGTCCATGCTGGCGGTGACCACGGCGATGGCGGGGGCCGGGCCCTGTCCGGAGGCGGCGCGGCGGGCGGCGAAGGCCTCCCGGGCGCGGGCCGGGCGGTAACCCTCCTGGCGAACCGTTTCCGCGCCGACGACCACCACATCGGCCAGCGCCCGCAGGGTGCCGAAGATCCGCATGTCGCTCTCGCTGGAGATGGGCTGCGAGCGACCCTCGTGCTGGGCGCCCCCGTCCAGGGTGGAGACCATGTTGGCCCGGAGCCAGTGGCCGTCCGCCTTCAGCGCGGGGTACGCGTAGGCCTCCGCCAGCTCGTCGAGCGACCACTCCCGGTCGGCCCGGTCCTGGGGCGAGGCTGATGTCTGATCGGTCACAGGGAACAGGCGTCGCATCGGTGCAGTGTGCCACGCCCCGTAGAGTTAAGAGCTGTGTCAACATCTCTCTCCACCTCCGGTTACACCTCCGGGCGGCCCCCCATAGCCGACGCGGGGCCCCAGGCCCTCTGCGCGCGCGAGCCGCGGGTGCCCGCCGAACGGCTGGTGGCCGAGATGGTGCCGCCGCCGCGGTTCGACTCGGTGCGCTTCGACACGTACGACCCGGACCCGACCCAGCCCAGCCAGTCCGAGGCCGTCACCGTGCTGAGCGGCTTCGCCGCCGGCCTGGGCGGCGCGCACGCCAGCGGCGCCGGCAAGAAGCGCTGGTTCGCCAAGAAGCCGGCCGTCCCCGCCGCCCCGCGCGGGGTCTACCTCGACGGCGGCTACGGCGTCGGCAAGACCCACCTGCTGGCCTCCCTGTGGCACGCCACCCCGGCCGAGCCCGCACTCAAGGCCTTCGGCACCTTCGTGGAGCTGACCAACCTGGTCGGCGCGCTCGGCTTCCAGCAGACCGTGCAGACCCTCGGCGGACACCGGCTGCTGTGCATCGACGAGTTCGAGCTGGACGACCCGGGCGACACCGTCCTGGTGTCCTCGCTGCTCAGCCGCCTGGTCGAGCAGGGTGTGGCGCTGGCCGCCACCTCCAACACGCTGCCGGGCAAGCTCGGCGAGGGCCGCTTCGCCGCCGCCGACTTCCTGCGCGAGATCCAGGGGCTGTCGGCGCACTTCCGGCCGCTGCGGATCGACGGCCAGGACTACCGCCACCGCGGTCTGCCGGAGGCTCCGGCTCCGTTCTCGGACGAGCAGGTCACCAAGGCCGCGTACGCGACCGAGGGCGCGAGCCTGGACGACTTCCCCGGCCTGCTCGAACACCTGGCCAGGGTGCACCCCAGCCGCTACGGCGCGCTGACCGACGGCCTCACGGCGGTCTGCCTGACCGACGTCGGCCCGGTGCCGGACCAGTCGACGGCGCTGCGCCTGGTGGTACTGGCCGACCGGCTGTACGACCGCGAGATCCCGGTGCTGGCCTCCGGAGTCCCCTTCGACCGGCTGTTCAGTGAGGACATGCTGAACGGCGGCTATCGGAAGAAGTACTTCCGCGCCATATCGCGGCTCACCGCGCTGGCGCGCGACGCGAAGCCGCTGGTCTCCCAGTAGGTTTGGGGACGCCGGGTCCCTTCGGGAGCCCGGCCGTTTCCCACATCTTCGAAGGGATCACCATGGCCACCACGCGTACCGCGCACACCGTCTGGGAAGGCAACCTGCTCAAGGGTGCCGGCACGGTCAGCCTCGACTCCTCGGGCCGGGGCTCGTTCGAGGTCTCCTGGCCCTCGCGCGCCGAGGCCGCGAACGGCAAGACCAGCCCGGAAGAGCTGATCGCCGCCGCGCACTCCAGCTGCTACTCCATGGCCCTCTCGCACGGCCTGGACGGCGCCGGCACCCCGCCCACCCGCCTGGAGACCAAGGCGGATGTGACCTTCCAGCCGGGCGAGGGCATCACGGGCATCCACCTGACGGTCCGCGCGGAGGTCCCCGGCCTGGACGCGGAGGGCTTCGCCGCCGCGGCCGAGGACGCCAAGAAGAACTGCCCGGTCAGCCAGGCCCTGACCGGTACGACGATCACCCTGAGCGCGGAGCTCCTCTGATCGCTGCCGCTCCGGCGGGGGTGCGGGCCGCACATCGCGGCCCGCACCCCGTCAGGCGGTCGCCAACTGCGGGATCAGGCGCATCGCGTTGTCGTGGTAGATCCCCCGCAGCTGCTCCGGGGTGAAGGCCGGGTCGGCTTCGAGGGCGGGGAGCGCCAGGTCCGTGACCGTGTCGGCGGGGGCGGCGGGCCAGTCGGTGCCGAAGAGGACGTGGTCGGCCGGCACGTGCTCCAGCAGGGTCGCGGCGGGCGCCATGGGGCCGGCCGTGTCGTAGTAGAAGCGGCTCAGGTGGTCACGGACCGCGGCGGGTTCGACGGGCGGTTCGCAGAACCGTCCGAGGGCCTGCAAGCGCGTCGCGATGTACGGCAGGAAGCCTCCGGCGTGCGGCAGGACCACGGAGATGTCCGGGAACCGGTCCAGCGTCCTGCGGCTGATCATGTTCACGGCGGCCCGCGTGGTGTCCAGCAGGAAGTCGCACATGAAGTTCGGGATCCCCGGAACCGTCGACCCACCGGGCGGACCGGACGCACCGGGCCGGCCGGCACCACCGGGCGGACCCGGCGGACCGGAGGCAACGGGCGGACCGAGCGGACCGGAGGCAACGGGCGGACCGGAGGCACCGGGCGGACCGGGCGGGCCGTCCGGGAGGTTGTGCGGGTGGGTGTCCACCACGGCGGAGAACTCGTTCAACTCGTGGAACAGCCGGTCGTAGGCGGGATCACCGAGGTAGACGCCCCCGTAGTTGGCCGTCACGTTCACCCCGACGGCCCCGAGCTGCCCGAGCCCGCGGCGCACGGCCCAGGACGAGGCCTCCGGGTCGTCCAGGAACAGCGGCACGTAGTACGAGAACCGTCCCGGATGCGACTGCGCCACCTCCATCATCGACTGCAGCGTGATGTTGATGGCCTCGCGCAGCTGCGCCGACGACCGGTAGCGCGCCGGCAGCATCGGCTTGAGGACGGCGGTCGTGATGCCCACGTCGTCCATGAAGCGGATCGCCGCGTCGGTGCCCAACCGGGCCCACGGGGGCAGCCGTTCCGGATTGATCAGTCCGTGGTGGGCGGCCCAGTCGCGCCACTGCGGCGCACAGAAGTGCTGATGCATGTCGATCTTCGAATGGGCCGTGCGCCCCGCGCCCGTGCCCGACGCGGAGGAACCCCGCGCGACCCGGATGACCGCGCTGGTGCCCACCGCGGCGATCCGCAGTTCGTCCGCCGGCGTCCCCAGGAGGCGCAGCGCGGAGGTACTCACGGAATCCGTCATGCCGATCCACCGCCCATCGGGTCTGGGTTACCTGCCGGAGGCCACGGAGGCCAGGGACGCCTCGCCCGGGTCAGCGCCGGGGCGGCGCGGCTCCAGGACGAGCCGGAGGTGTTCGAGGCCCCGGAACGCCGGCACCGGACCCTTGAGCCACGCCCGCCCGGTCTCCTGCGCGTCCGCGAACTCCATGTCCGGGAACTCCCGCAGGAGGGTGGCGAGCGCGATCTCGAGTTCGAGCCGCGCCAGCGGCGCCCCCAGGCAGTAGTGCGTCCCGTGCCCGAACCCCAGGTGCGTGCCCTGGAGCCCCTCGCGCGTCACGTCCAGCTCGTCGGGGAGGTCGAACTTCTCGGGGTCCCGGTTGGCCGAGGAGATCGCGATCTGTACGAGGGAGCCCTCGGGGATCCGCGTGCCCCGGATCTCGGCGTCCCGCGCCGCGTACCGGAAGGTCGACGTCTCCACCGATCCCTCGAAGCGCAGCATCTCCTCGACCGCGCGCGGGATGAGCGCGGGGTCCCGGCGCAGCAGCGCCGCCTGATCGGGGCGGTGCAGCAGGTTGAAGACGGAATTGCCGATCTGGTAGGCGGTGGTCTTGTGACCGGCGAAGAACAGGACCCACAGCGACGCGACCAGTTCGGGGTCCTCCAGCCGTTCCTCCGCCTGGAGGAGGTCGCTGAGGAAGGAATCCGTCGGGTGCGCGCGCGTGTCCGAGATGAGCCGCTCCAGCCGGTGCTGCAGGCGCTCCTCGGCCGCCTTCAGCTCCGCCCTCCTGCTGGGGTCGAACCGGGAGCGGGTCACCACCGCGAACTGCTCCAGGATCTCCGGGCGGTCCTCCTGCGGGATGCCCATCAGTTCGCACAGGACCGCGACGGGCAGCGGGAACGCGAACGAGGCCATGAGGTCGACCGTGCCCGCCTCGCGGCATTCGCTGAGGATGTCCTCGGCGATCTCGGTGATCCTCGGGCGCATCTGCTCCACCCGCCGGGGGGTGAAGGCGCTCCGCAGGACGCGGCGCAGCCGCGTGTGCCGGGGCGGGTCCGAGAAGAGCACGTTGTCGTCGAGCGCGTCGAAGAAGCTGCCGTACACGGCGTGGTACGTGTCGATGGCGCCGTGCATGTTCTTGCTGAACCGGGGGTCCGACAGCGCGTCGCGGGCGTCGTCGTAACGGGTGATGAGGTACGTCTCGATCCCGTGGGGAGGGGTCAGCCGGCACACCGGGTCCTGCTCGCGCAGGGCGGCGTACATCGGATGGGGACACTGCCGGTACTCCGGCGCGCCCCGGGACACGGCCGACACGATCTCGTGCAGCTCTCCGCCGCCGTCCGGTGCCGCATCCTGCTGCGCCATGGCCCGTACCCTCCGTCGCACTCGTCTGCTGGGGACAACACCGGTTCCCCGCGCGGATGCGTCGCGAAACGGCGCCCTTCCCGTTCGAGTGAGCCGACGGCGCCGGGTGCCGGGGCGGGCCCGGGTGCGGGTCCGACCGACCGTCAGCCGATCGGCGGTCGCCCGTCCGGGCCGAGTGTGTGGCGGGCCCTGCGGCCCGGGGAAGGGCTGCTGGTGCCCCCAGCCAGCCCGTCACAAGGAGCCCGCGCATGGCCCGCAGTCTCGCCCTGGCCCTCACCGCAGCCGCTTCGCTCACCCTTGCGGCCGCCACCGTTCCGCTCGCCGCCGCGGACTCGGGCCCCGGCCGGCCCCAGGGCGACCTGGCCCGTACGTACGCGGCCACCGCCAGGTATCAGGTGCACGCCAACGCCGTGGCGGACGGCTACAAGCCCGACCAGTACTGCGTCGTCGACAAGGCGGGCCCGGGCGCGCTCGGTTACCCGCACTTCAACCACAAGTACGACAACTCCCTCGACCCGGCGAAGCCCGCCGCGCTGTTCTACGAGGACGACGGGCGCGGCGGCAAGCGGCTCGTCGCGGTCCAGTGGCTGCGCTACGACCGCGACCAGAAGCTGACGACGGACGACGACCGCCCCACGATGTTCGGCATCCCCTTCAAGGGCCCCAAGCCCGGCAACTTCCCCGGTCAGCCGGTGCACTACGCCCTGCACCTGTGGCTCTGGAAGAAGAATCCCGACGGCCTGTTCGAAACCTTCAACCGGGCGGTGACCTGCCTTCCGGGCACCACCCGCCCCAAGCCGTCGCTCTGATGCCGCCCCGGGAGCGGCCGAGGCCCGTCACCCGGCGCGGCCTGCTCGCCGCGGGCGGGATCGCCTTCAGCGGGGCGCTCGGCGCGCTCTTCGCCGGTGGTGGCTCCCGGGCCGCCGCCCGGGCCCCGCGGACCCCCCGCACCGACCGCGGGTACGGGCCGCTGGTGGCCGATCCGCGCGGGCTGCTCGACCTGCCCGCCGGGTTCACCTACCGGGTGCTCTCGCGGGCCGGCGAGCCGCTGCGCTCCGGCGAGGGGCCCGCGCCCGCGAACTGCGACGGCATGGCCGCCTTCGAGGCCGGCGGCGGCCGCGTGCGCCTCGTCCGCAACCACGAGAACCGCACCACCGCCGCCCTGCGCGTCCCCGCCGTCCCGGGACTGACCTACGACCCCCAGGCCCTCGGCGGCTGCACCGCCCTGGAGCTGGACGCGGCCGGGCGGGTCACCGGTGAGCGCGTCGCCCTCGCCGGCACCGCCGTCAACTGCGCGGGCGGTCGCACCCCCTGGAACACCTGGCTGAGCTGCGAAGAGACCGAGGACCGCGCGGGCACCTCCGGCTACACCCGCGACCACGGCTACGTCTTCGAGGTGGACCCGGCCGATCCGCACCGCTCGGGCGCGGTCCCGCTCACCGCGATGGGCCGCTTCGCGCACGAGGCCGTCGCCGTGGACCCGTACCGCGGGGTCGTCTACGAGACCGAGGACGCCTTCGTCCGGCCGTTCGGGCTGTTCTACCGGTTCCTGCCGGAGCGGCCGCTCGGCGGGCTCGGCTCGCTGCGGGCCGGGGGCCGGCTGGAGGCCCTGCGGGTGCCGGGGCTCGCGGACCTGGCGGTGGTGGACGAGCCCGGGGCGGTGTTCCCGGTGGAGTGGGTGCCGGTACCGGACCCGTCGGCGGCCGGAACGCCGATCCGGCTCCAGGACTTCGGGCCGGGCGGGATCACCCACGCGCAGAAGCTGGAGGGCTGCTACTGGGGCGACGGCGGGGTCCACTTCGTGTCCAGCTTCGCGCGCAGCGGCGAGGGCGCGGCCGCCGACCACCACGGGCAGGTGTGGTTCCACGACCCGCGGCGCTCCACGATCCGCCTGGACGTGCTCTTCG